>NZ_CP015093.1:2400000-3000000 GCF_001975705.1 Salipiger abyssi | reverse complement strand
ACGATCACCAGCCCCGAGGTGATCAGCAGGGACTGGCCGAAATTCAGCATGGCGAGCGAGGTGCTGGTCTTGACCGCCGCCGCTTCGTAGCCGCGCATGGCGGCATCGTAGCGCGCCGCCTCGCGGGTCTCGGCGCCGAAATATTTCACCGTCTCGAAATTCAGCAGGCTGTCGATCGCCTTCTGGTTGGCGTCGGTGTCCTGCTCGTTCATCGTGCGGCGCAGGCGCACGCGCCATTCGGTGACCTTGAAGGTGAACCAGACATAGAGCGCGATGGTCACCGCCACCACCGCCAGATACCAGACGTCGAAGAGCACGAAGAGCACCCCCGCCACCAGCAAAAGCTCGATGATCAGCGGGCCGACGCTGAAGAGCAGGAAGCGCAGCAGGAACTCCACCCCCTTCACCCCGCGCTCGATGATACGCGACAGCCCGCCGGTCTTGCGGGTGATGTGGTAGCGCAGGCTCAACCGGTGGATGTGAGTGAAGGTCTCGAGCGCCAGCCGCCGCAGCGCGCGCTGCCCGACCCGGGCAAAGACCGCATCGCGCAGTTGCTGAAAGCCGACATTCATCAGCCGCGCCAGCCCGTAGGCCACCGTCAGCCCCACCGCGCCGAGCATCAGGTCGGGCACGTCGCCCGAGAGGCTGTCGACGGCGCGCTTGTAGAGGATCGGCGTGCCCACGGCGATCAGCTTGGCAAGCAGCAGGAAGCCCAGCGCGATCACCACCCGGCGCTTCACCCAGGTCTGGCCCTCGGGCCAGAGATAGGGACCGACCCGGCGGATTGTGCGCCAGCCCGAGCGGCGTTCCTCGCGGGCGATCTCGGCTGTGCTGTCGGTGGGCATGGCGATCCTCGTGGCTGGGCTCGGCTGTCCCATACCCCTGTCGGGCGGCAGGTGCCAGAGCATGGCCGGGTCCCGTCCGGGGCACGGCTGCCCCGAAGGCGCACCCGGAACGGCGGGAGCGAGGGAGTATTTGCCGGAAAGATGAAAGCCCGGGGTCAGTCCGGCATGTCGAAGACCTGCCCGGGATAGATCAGGTCGGGATCGCGGATCTGGTCGCGATTGGCCTCGAAGAGCTTCACATAGGCCATGCCCTCGCCATAGCGGTCGCGGGCCAGTGCCCAGAGCGTGTGGCCGGGCTGCACGGTCACCGCCCGCAGCGGCGCGGCACCGGGATCGGCGGCGTCGCTGGCGGCGGCGAGCCGTTCGGGATCCTCGCGCAGGAAGGGGCTTTCGGCGCGGGCGCTGACCTCGCCCGCGGCGTCGATCTGGTCGACCCGCAGCGTATAGGTGCCGCTCTCGACCTGTGGCAGCGCGGCGCGCCAGCGACCGCTCTCGGGCACCCGCGCGGTGGCGACGGAGCGGTTGTCGAGATAGATGCGCAGCTCGGACTCGGCGCTGCCCCGGCCCGACAGCGTCACCCCGCCGGCATTGTCATAGGTGATGGCGTCGATCGCCACCTCGCCCGGCGCGGTGGGCGCGGAGGGTTGCAGCACCTCCACCCCTTCGGCGCTGGAGAGCAGCACGGCGGCGGTGCCGGTCTCCGCGGCGGCATCGGTCTCGGGTGCCTCCGCATCGGGCGCGGTCTCCATCGGTGGCGGAGCATCGGCGACGACATCCGACGCGCCGGCGGCGGGCGGCGGCGCGGGCGGCGCCAGGATCACCTCCCCTTCGGATTCGATCTCCTGCCCCTGCCAGACCATCCTGAGACGCAGCACGCGCGGCTCGGGCGAGGACGGCAGATCGAGGAACTGCGCGAAACGCCCGCTGGCATCGGCAGGCGCCGAGGGCTGCGCCGCGCCGTCCAGCACCACGGTGACCTCGGCGCCGGGCGCGGCGCTGCCGGCGATCAGCGTCTGGCCGCCGGGATCGGCGCGCACCAGATCGAAGCGCGGCGGTACGGGGGCGAGCTGCGGTGCGGGCGCATCGGTGCCGGGCTGCGCCACGGTTTCGACGGCGGCGGTTTCCGCCGGTGCCGCGGGAGACGGATCGGCCTCGGGCGCGGCGGGGGTGGGAGCGCTCTCCGCCGTTTCCGGCGCGGGCTCGGGCGGCGCGACGGGGACCGTCGCCGGGCCGATCACCCCGCCGAGATAGAGCGCGGCGGTCAGCGCCACGGCGCCCAGAATTCCCCAGCCCAGAAGCTTTGTGTCCATCTCGTCCCTTATGTCCCCGGCGCGCCGCAATGCAGCGCGGTTGAGAACCTATAGCAATCCCGCTATCACCGGTCAAAACGGCAAATTGGAATCTCCCGCGCCATGACCCCCAAATCCGTCTGTGTCTATTGCGGCTCCCGTCCGGGCCGCTCTGCCGCCTATGCAGGCGCCGCCGAATCGCTGGGGCACGCGCTTGCCGCTGAAAACTGGCGGCTGGTCTATGGCGCCGGCGATGTCGGCCTGATGGGCATCGTCGCGCGGGCGGCGCAGGCGGGCGGCGGCGAGACCTTCGGCGTGATCCCCACGCACCTGCTGCAACGCGAGGTCGGCAAGACCGATCTCACCCGCTTTGTCGTCACCGAGACCATGCATGAGCGCAAGAAGGTCATGGTGATGAATGCCGATGCCATCGTGGTGATGCCCGGCGGTGCCGGCAGCCTCGACGAGTTCTTCGAAGTGCTGACCTGGCGCCAGCTCGGCCTGCATGACAAGCCCATCGTGCTGCTCGATTCCGAAGGCTTCTGGGGCCCGCTCAAGGCGCTGCTGCACCATATCGCCGATGAGGGCTTTGCCGATGCCTCGCTGCTCGATTTCGTGCAGAGCGCCGAGACCGCCGAAGGCGTGATGGAGATCCTGCGCCGGGCCCTCGGCTGAGCCCGGGCGCGGCGCTCAGTCCGTCGCCAGCAGCGTATTGCCCGTCAGTTCCTGGCTGAACGGCACCGGCAGCGGGTCGCGGCCCAGCCGGGCGCGATAGACCGGCAGGCTCTCGGTGACGCGCATCACGTAGTTGCGGGTCTCGTTGAAGGGGATCATCTCGATCCAGTCCACCACGTCGATCTCGCCCTTTCGCGGGTCGCCGAACTGCTCCATCCAGCGGATCGGACGCGACGGCCCGGCATTGTAGCCCGCCGCCATCATCACCGCATTGCCGTCGAAGCGCCGCGCGAGGCTCGCGAGATAGGCCGAGCCCAGCCGCGCGTTATAGGCGGGATCTTCGGTCAGCCCGTCGTGGGAATAGGCGATATTGAGCCAGCCCGAGACCTCCTTGGCGGTGCCCGGCATGAGCTGCATAAGCCCGCGCGCGCCGGCGCCGGAGACGACAGTCGGATCGAACTCGGATTCGCGCCGCGCGATGGCCAGCACCATCTCTTTCGGCACCGGAAACTCGGTTTTCAAGATATCGGGGTGCAGCGCGTAATAGGGTTTCGGCAGCTCGATGCCGTAGCGCGCGGCGCGCTTGCCCAGCATCACCTGCACATGCGGACGACCCATCTCGGCGAGCATGTCCCCCATCTGGCCGATCTGCTGGCGGTCGAGCCCCTCCGCCAGATGCGTCAGGAAGCGCTCTCCGAGGCTCAGCTCGCCCGAGGCCAGCAGCAGGATCGCCGCCTTGTAGACGCTCGACTGGGTAAAGGGCGCCTCGCGCCAGTCGGGAAACTCCTCGGTGCCCGAGAGGCCGGGATCGGCGGGCAGACCGGCCTTTTCGGCGGCCAGCAGCCCGTAGAAGGAGGTCTGCCAGCGCGCGCCCTGCTTGTAGGCGGTCATCGCGCCCTCGCTGTCGCCCATCGCCTCCAGCGCCCGGCCCGTCCAGTAGCCGGCACGGCCCAGCGAGATCGGCGTGTCGACCTCTTCGCCATGGCCGCGGAAATGCGCCAGCGCGGTTTGCGGATCGTCGAGGAAGCGCAGCGCCAGATAGCCCGAGAGCCATTCCAGCGCGGCAAAATTTGCGCCCTCGCTGAGATGGTGGCTGGAGGCGACGCGATAGGCCTCGCGATAGTTTCCCTCCAGCATCAGCGCATGAGCGAGATCGTCGCGACGCCCGGCCCAGGCCCAGGGCTCGCCCAAGGTCTCGGCGCTCTGCGAATGCGCCAGCAGCAGCGCGACCGCATCCGCGTCGCGGCCCTTGCGCACCCGCCAGAGAAAGCGCTCATAGGCGAGCCCGGGATGATCCTTGAGCGCATCGGGCACCGCCTCGATGCGGGCATCGACCCCGGCCTCCATGTCCCGGAGCGCGATTCGCGCCTCCGCCAGCGTCTGCCAGCCCTCGCTCACCAGCGGGATCATGGCGCGGGCGTTGGATTCCCAACCCTTCCACAGCGCCATGTCGAGCCGCGCCTCGTGATGCGGCTCTAGCAGCGTGCCCCATTGAGACAGAAAGCTCTGACGCTCCTCGGACGACAGCGGCAGGGTGCGCCAGGCCATCACCACCTCGGCTTCGGCGGCGCCGGTCTCGCCCTCGGCCCGATAGGCGCGCGCCAGTGCCAGCGCCCCGGCGCCGGTCTGCGGACGGTAGCCTTGGAAAAACGCGCGCACGATGCCGGCGTCGCCGGATTCCGAGATCGCAATCTCGCTCTTTTCGCGCAGATAGGGCATGCCCGGCCAGTCGGGATTGCGGGCGATGAAATCCATGATCTGGCCGGGGTCGCCCCGGCTCGACCGCAGGTAATGCCACAGGATCACGTCGAGCGCCGCCTGACCGTCGCCGCGCGAATCGATCAGGGCGGCGGCCCAGTTGCCGCCGCGCATGGCATGCATGGCCTGTGCCAGCGGCCTGTCCTGCTGGGCGCTGGCCGGTAAGGTCGTGACGATCAGGAGGAGAAGGGCGCAGAGGCGCGACATGAGCTTGCAATTTCCGATCTGAAAAGGAATAGACGCGTGCCAGAGGATACCGTGCCGCCGGAACGCGTCCAATTCACATTCCCGGCAGGTTGCGGTGTTCCGCCTGAGATAGAAACAGAAGCAAAGGAGCGTGTCATGTTGAAAGGGTCAATGCCTGCCCTGGTCACGCCGTTCAAGGACGGCGCAGTGGATTTCGACACGCTCAAACGTCTGGTCGACTGGCATGTGGAACAGGGCAGCCACGGGCTGGTGCCGGTGGGCACCACGGGCGAAAGCCCCACCCTCACCCATACCGAGCACGAGGCGGTGATCGCCTGCGTGGTCGCCGCCGCCGGCGGCCGCGTGCCGGTGATCGCGGGCGCCGGGTCGAACAATACCGACGAGGCGATCCGCTTTGTGCAGTTCGCCGAGAAGGTCGGCGCCGATGTGGCGCTGGTGGTGACGCCCTATTACAACAAGCCGACCCAGGCCGGCATGATCGCGCATTTCACCGCGCTGCACGACTGCGCCGAGATCCCGATCGTGATCTACAACATTCCCGGTCGCTCGGCGGTGGACATGACCCCCGCCACCATGGGCGAGCTGGCGAAGCTGCCGCGCATCATCGGCGTCAAGGACGCCACCGGCGATCTGGCGCGGGTCTGTGCGCAGCGCATCACCTGCGGACCGGAGTTCATCCAGCTCTCGGGCGAGGACGCGACCGCGCACGGGTTCAACGCCCAGGGCGGCACCGGCTGCATCTCGGTCACCGCTAATGTCGCGCCGAAGCTCTGCTCGGAGCTTCAGGAGGCGACGCTGGCCGGAGATTACGGCAAGGCGCTGACCCTTCAGGACCGGCTGATGCCGCTGCATCAGGCGATCTTTGCCGAGCCGGGGCTCTGCGGTGCGAAATACGCCATGGCGCGGCTTGGGCTGTGCAGCGAAGAGATGCGCCTGCCGCTGCTGCCGGTCACCAAACCGACCCGCGCGCGGCTCGACGATGCGCTGCGCCATGCCGGCCTGCTGAACTGAGGCAGCGCCGCCCCGTTCGCGGGGCGGCCTCCCCTGCCCGCCCCCTCTCAGGCGCGCCAGAAGCGCAGCGTGAAGAGCGTGAAGACCGCCATGACCTCGAGCCGTCCGGTCAGCATGGCAAAGGCCAGCATCCATTTCGCGGTATCGTTGATCTCGGCGAAATTGCCCGCCGGCCCGATCATGTCGCCGAGCCCCGGCCCGACATTGGCCAGCGCCGTCGCCGCGCCCGAGAGCGAGGTGATGAAATCGAGCCCGGTCATCCCCAGCCCCACCGCCAGCACCCCCAGCGACACCACGAAGAAGCCAAAGAAGGCGAGCACCGAATAGAGCGTCTCGTCATCGACCGTGCGCCCCTGAAAGCGCGGCGCAAAGACCCCATGCGGCGCGCGGATCCGCTTCAGCTGAACCGCGATCGACGCGAAGAGGATCTGATAGCGGAAAATCTTGACCGAACAGGCGGTCGAGCCGGCGCAGCCGCCGATCAGCCCGATGAAGAAGAACAGCGTGATCAGGAACGGGCCCCAGCCCATGTAGTCCACCGAGGCATAGCCGGTGCCCGAGATGATCGAGGTGATATTGAACAGCGCCTCGCGCACCGCCTGTTCCGGGTGGTGCGGAAAGATCGACAGCAGCGTCACCACCATCACCGCGACCAGCGCTCCGATGGTGTAGAGAAATACCCGCACCTGGCTGTCGCGCCAGATCGCGATGCGATTGCCGTTGAGCATCTGCACATAGCGCACGAAGGGCAACGCCGCGAGGATCATAAAGACCGAGGCAACATATTCCGCCGGCCCTGAAAACGCGCCGAAACTGGCGTCGTAATTGGCGAAACCGCCGGTCGAGAGCGTGGTGAGCGCATGCACCGTGGCGTCGAACGGGTTCATCCCACACAATAGGTAGGCCACCGCACAGGCCAGCGTCAGCGCCACATAGATGGTCGAGATCGACGAGGCGATTTGGGTCGCGCGGGGCAGGATCTTGCCCATAGTCTCAAAGGCCTCGGAGCGGAAGACCTGCATGCCGCCCACCCGCAGCTCGGGCAGGAACACCATGGCGACGACGATGATGCCGATGCCGCCCAGCCATTGCAGGATGCCGCGCCACAGAAGCAGCCCCTTGGGCAGCGTATCGAGCCCCGAGAACACCGTGGAGCCGGTGGTGGTGAGCCCCGACATGGCCTCGAAATAGGCGTCGGTAAAGCTCGCCTCGGTGGCGCCGAAGATGAAGGGAAGCCCGCCGAAGAGCGGCAGCGCCGCCCAGACGCCCACGGTCAACAGAAAGGTCTGTTGCAGCGTCAGCCCCTGTTTCACCGCATTGGCGCAGGCCAGCGAGATGAGCCCTCCGGTGAGCATGGTCACCAGGCCGGTTTCGAGGAACACATGCCACTCGCCCCGCCCTTCGGCGATATCCACGAGCATCGGCAGAAACATGGTGGCGCCGAGCGTGGCGACCAGCAGGCCGATCACATAGGCGACGGGGCGTATGTCGAACATGCGCGCAGCGTTGGCCTGCCCCTTCGCGGCTGTCAAGCGGCGGAGGGCGGATTGCCGTGGAGACGGCCTCGGCCCGTGCGCGGAAGACGCGGTTCACATTGCGTCTTGTGTGCCATGGCGTCACTTGCGAACCGAAAGCGGCCATGGCCGATGAAGGGCGCGGAATAACGGAGTGAGCAGCCATTCGCTCCGTTCGGAGGCTACGCCCGCTATGCGGACCTTCCTGACGTTCGCGATACATGGCGTATTTGTCTCATTGTTCGGCGGCCAATCGGAGGAAGCGAACCTTGCGTTGCTCGGGCCACTCCCCAAAGCGCGATGCAGACAGAACTCAGAGATCGGTGGTTTGGCTCCAAAATTGTTTTGGCTGGTATTGCCGTGCGCGGTTGGGGAATTAAACGAAGCCTAAGGAGGGGGCAGGAATTCCACTCGAAAACTTTCACAGTCTTCGATCCTGGCTAGAGTATCTTGAGCTATGTGATCTCTCGGGCGGAGAACCAATCGCATCTGGTTGCCCCCGAATTTAGCAATATCAAAGATAAAGTACGTCTGAGAGGCGAGGTCGACGAGGATTTCACCTCTTGCTCCACTGTCAGTCTCGAAGCCGAGGCGGCGGAACTGTTTAACGTCCCATATAATTCCGCTATCGCACAAAGGCCTTAAAACAAAAGAAGCGTATAGCGTTTGGACGATTTCTTCCCACTCATCGTAGGCGTCTTCGTAGTGGGTCGCGATGCCGGCAGAATCAGCGAATGGCAGTATTGCTTCAAGTGACTTAAGGCACAAATCGGCCTGTACCTTAATATCGACAGTTTGATTCATTCATAGTCCTAATGAGGCGGCGTTGGAGTGCTCTACCTGCGGTGCCCTCTATCACTTTAAGCGCTTCGTCCAAACACCGATCGTTCCACGTTGGCTAGACTAAGGTCCGCTTCTCGGGGCGAAGGGCTAACCTGGGCTCGCTGCTCCCATCCTGGTGCAAGCTGTCCCCTCTGACCACACTCTCGCGCCTGGCATCGCGTTTCCAATAGCGTTGTGTATGTCTGTTGACGTCAGATTGACGATCTGGAAGCAACTTGCCAAAGCCAATGTGGCAGGTGGCCTTGTTGTCAACTATTGTGACCCGTGCGACGATGCTGTCCTTGCGGCGCTGGAACAGCAGGTGGCTCCGACGCCAGCGTGCCCGATGAGAGCGATTATGAAGAAAACGATCACTGATGCCGAAAAATGTTAGCTTAGAGAAAAAAGCCTTCGAACGTTTGGTCGCACTCTTTGAGGAGTGTGTCATAGATACTTTGGAGCATGCGGAGTTCAGGAAGACACCCTTTCCGAATGATCATTTCGGGAGGGAAGGAAGGGACTATATGTACTTCTTTTACTCCATGCGTGACACGAGACAGCTTGACATGATTGAGTGTCATCTTTTAGCCAAAGAGCTACAAGTGAAGATTTACTTCAACAGCGTGATCATCGACCAAGAGATTGATATATTCGAAGCATCGGAGGGCTTGGGAAGTACGGCGCTTCATATAGCTCCATTCTCCTTTACCCGTAAGAGTGTGCATCGCTGGAAGCCGATACCGTTTTTGAAGATTCCGGAGCCTTATAAGGTCCATAAATTATCCTCCGAAGCGGACATAGAGCCAAAAATAGAGAGTGTGATCCGACGTGTGTGCGACGATCTCGAAAACGTGGACATTATTCGCGCCGAATGGGATGCGGATCACGAGCCAGAGCATATCACAATAGATCGTCTAACCTTAAAGTGAAGCTATATCCTTGGGCTATTGGCTCTATTTAATGCTTCTGAGATTTCGAGCGCCTACCTTTCCTATTCGACGATCACCAAGAGTTTCCAACGTCCGGCACTGCCGACCGCTTAGGACTGGGACCGGACGAATCCAGTCGTAGCGTAGACGCGGCCCAGCAAGGGGACCAAGGCCTCTAAACGGACCTTCATGACAAGAGCGCCAAAGGGTCGGCAGCCCCATGAAACGCCAAACGGACGACCAAGCCGGTCACACCGACAGCAGATCCCGGAACACATGCGGCAGGATCTCGTCGCGGCTGAGACCCATGCGGGCGAGCTGGGCGTCGCTCTTCATCTCCAGAGAGATGATCTCGCGCATGCGGGCGCGACGCAGGGCATACGGGTTCAGCCCCAGCCCGAGATTGGTGAAATACATGTCGATCTTCTGTCTCAGGGGCGTGCGCCCCATGGCGATCTGGACGTTCTGTGCGCTCATTCCGGAAACCTCCGCTCGTTTCGGTTTCCTCCCGCCCCCAAACTTACGGCAAATCCTGAAGCTTTCCTGAACGGGCCGATCACGTTTTGCTGCAACGCAGCAACCTGCACAAGAAATGCGCCGCCCAGACGGGCGGCGCACGGAATTCCAGCGGCGTTCGCGGTATCAGCCGGCGTGAATCAGCGTCGAGAACAGACGCGGATCGAGGCTGTCATTGGCAAATGTGGTGCCTTCGGTCAGAACCGATACCGCATCGTGGGAATGCAGGCTCTCCTGATGGCTCGCCAGCACGCGGAAATCGCCGATGCGCGGATCCGCCTGGAGCTGCTCGGCGAAAAGCCGCGCGGCGTCTTCGACAAAGATCGGATTGGCGGCGTTGAGCTCGGCAAAGGCCTGTTCGTCCTCGCGTTTCACCATCACCTGGGTCTCGGTCGGCACCGCCTTGCGGCAGAGCCCGATGAGATCCTCGAACCACAGACAGCCGCCCTCCTTCATCTCGACCGAGATCCGCGCCACCGAGCGCTGCGAATGCGGCGTCGCCAGTTGCCCGCGCGCGCGGCGCGCATGTTCGGAGAGCTCCAGCGAACAGGGGCAGGTCGAGCTGTAGACATAATCCAGATGCAGGATCTTGCGGCGCACGCCGGCGGTTTCCACCAGCTCCAGCGCGATATCGTAATATTGATAGCCCTGAAGCCCCGAGCGCAGGCTCTCGACCTTCACCGGGAAGGAAAACCGCATCTCGATCCGTGCGTCGAAGCTTTCCAGATCGGTCTTGTAATCGTCCAGCGCCGCCTCGATCACCTCGAAGGAAAAGGTCTTTTCCGCATGGGCATAAAAGCTGCGCATGATGCGCGACATGTTGATGCCCTTCTTGTCCGCATCAAGGCTCACGGTGCCGGTGACCGAGGTCTCCAGCATCAGCTCGCCATTGTCGCGGGTGCGGTAGCGGATCGGCAGGCGGAAATTCGAGATCCCCACATGCTGGATCGCCCGGTTCTCGCCCCGGATCAGCGAGGCGGGGCCGTTCTGAAGGTCGGGCAGCGTGGCGCGATACGCCGCATCAACCGTGAAGCCCTCCGGATAGTCGCGCGACAGATCCGGATAGGCGACACCGTCACGCAGCACCGCCAGCGCCGGATCGAGCGCCGCGATCTCGGCATCCTGCGCCTTGTCCGTATAGCGGCGCAGCAGCGCGAGCGCTGCCGCGGCCTCTTCCTGGCTGGGCTTGCGGTCGATTTCCGGCGTAAAGACGTTCATCACAGGTTCCTCTCAGACCCTTTCCCCAAGGCAGAGATAGGAATAATGCGCCGCAGGTCCAACTTTTATTTCCCTCCGAGGCGGTGAACGCCGATTTTTCCGAGCGCCCTCAGACGGCGTCGAGTGCCTGGAGAATATCGGCAACGAGATCCTCCGTCGCCTCGATTCCGACCGAAAGGCGGATCAATCCGTCAGAGATGCCCAGCCCGGCGCGCTGCTCCGGCGTCAGGCGCTGATGCGTGGTCGTCGCCGGATGGGTCGCGATGGTCTTGGCGTCGCCGAGATTGTTCGAGATCAGCACGATCTCCAGCGCGTTGCAGAAGCGGAACGCCGCCTCCTTGCCACCGTCGATCTCGAAGGACACCACCGTGCCCCCCGCCCCGCCGAGCTGGCGCTGCGCCAGCGCGCGCTGCGGATGGCTGTCGAGCCCGGGATAGCTGACCAGCGTCACCTTGCCATGACCCGAGACCGCCTCGGCGATGGCCCCGGCAGAGGCCGTCTGCGCCCGCACCCGCAGCTCGAGCGTTTCGAGCCCCTTGAGCATGATCCAGGCGGTGAACGGGCTCATCGAGCCACCGGTGTGCTTCATATAGGGCTCGACGGTCTTGCGGATGAACTCCCGCGTGCCGAGAATCACCCCGCCGAGCGCCCGTCCCTGCCCGTCGATATGTTTGGTGGCGGAATAGACCACCGCATCGGCGCCCTGCGCGATGGCCTTCGAATAGACCGGGGTGGAGAACACGTTGTCGACCACCACCAGCGCACCGGCGGCATGGGCGAGCTTGGCCACGCCCTCGATATCGACCAGCTCCAGCGTCGGGTTGGCCATGCTCTCGAAGAACACCGCCTTGGCGCCGGGCGCCAGCGCCGCCTCCCACTGCGCCAGATCGGCGCCATCGACAAAGACCACCTCGACGCCGAAGCGCGGCAGGATCTCTTCGAGAATGTAGAGGCAGGAGCCGAACAGCGCCCGTGCCGCGACCACCCGATCGCCGGCGCGCAGCATCGACACCAGCGCCCCGTTCACCGCCGCCATGCCGGAAGCGGTGGCAAAGGCATCCTCGGCGCCTTCGAGCAGCGCGATGCGCTTTTCGAACATCGCCACAGTCGGATTGCCGTAGCGGGCATAGATGTATTCGTCCGGCCCCGCCTGGATAAAGCGCGCCTCCGCCTGCTCGGCGCTGTCATAGGCAAAACCCTGAGTGAGGAAAATCGCCTCGCTCATCTCGCCCCACTGGCTGCGCTGCGTGCCCCCGTGCACCGCCTGGGTGCGTCGTCCCTTGGTCGTCATGTATCGTCCCTCCGCGGCGCCCCAACGCCGCAATTGAAAAAAGCCCCACCCGCGGTCAAGCGAAAGGGGCTTTCGTCCGACCTCTTTAGCGGCTTGTTTAACGTGGCCCGCAATCCGGTAACAAAGCGCCACGCGCAGCGCCTTACGCCTGCCCGGCGCCTGCGTCAAGCTGCCCCCTTGTATCGGCGCAGGGAGGCCGCTGCACTTTCAAGCGTTTGTTATCGTATTGGGCATAGATGCGCACAGGACGCGCGCGACAGCTGTTGTCATTGGCCGGTCGGCTGGCACATCATGTTGCGGATGGAGTGAAACGGGACAGCTATGGACGGATTTCTTTTTCAGGCCTCGGTTTATCTTGCCGCCGCGGTGATCGCCGTGCCGATCGCGGCTCGGCTCGGGCTCGGCTCCGTCCTGGGCTATCTGCTTGCCGGCATCATCATCGGCCCCGTTCTGCACCTCGTCGCCGCGACCGAGGATCTGCGCCATTTCGCCGAGTTCGGCGTGGTGATGATGCTCTTCATCATCGGGCTGGAGCTGGAGCCGCGCGCGCTCTGGGACATGCGGCACAGGCTGGTGGGGCTCGGCGGCTCGCAGATCCTGCTGACCATGTTCGCGGTCATGGCCGCGGCGATGGCGATGGGGCTGAGCTGGCCCACGGCGCTGGCCTGCGGCATGGTCTTTGCCCTGTCGTCCACCGCCATCGTGCTGCAAACGCTCAGCGAAAAGGGGCTGATGCAATCCTCGGGCGGGCGCTCGGCCTTTTCGGTGCTGCTGACGCAGGATATCGCGGTGATCCCGATGCTGGTGGTGCTGCCGCTGCTGGCGGTCGAGACCACGGCCAGCCTCGGGCCCGACGGCTCGATCCAGCGCCCGGTGGCCGAGGCCGCCGACGTTCATCACGGCCTGTCGCTGGTCGAGGGGCTGCCGGGCTGGGGCGTGGCGCTGGTGACACTGGCCGCCGTGGCACTGATCATTTTGGCTGGGATCTACGGCGCCCGGCCACTCTTCCGGCATATCAACTCCGCCCGCCTGCCCGAGATGTTCACCGCCGTGGCGCTGCTGATCGTGGTGGGCATCGCCTTTCTGATGGAGCTGGTGGGCCTGTCGCCGGCGCTCGGCACCTTTCTGGCCGGCGTGGTGCTGGCCAACTCGGAATTCCGCCATCAGCTCGAGTCGGATATCGAACCGTTCAAGGGGCTGCTGCTGGGGCTGTTCTTCATCACCGTCGGCGCCGGCATCGACATCGGCGCCTTCATGCGCGAGCCGATGACCATCCTCGGGCTGGCGCTGGGGCTGATCGTGGTGAAGGGCGCGATCCTGCACGGGCTGGCGCTGGCGTTCCGGCTGCGCCGACGCGGGCGGCTGCTCTTCACCCTGTCGCTGGCGCAGGCGGGTGAGTTCGGCTTCGTGCTGATCTCCTTCGCGCTGCAACTCAATATCTTCACCGAGGCGCTCGGCCAGCGGCTGCTGCTGGTGGTGGCGCTGTCGATGCTGATCACGCCGCTGCTCTTCATCCTCTACGATCGCGCCTCGCGCCAGATCGACGAGGCGCGCGATGCCCAGCCCGCCGACAAGGTCGAGGCGGACGGGCCGATCATCATCGCCGGCATCGGGCGCTTCGGGCAGATCGTGAACCGGCTGGTGCAAAGCTCGGGCTACAAGACCGTGGTGATCGACCACGACATGCAGACCATCGAGCTCATGCGCCGCTTCGGCTATCGCGGCTTCTTCGGCGACCCGACCCGTCCCGAGCTGCTGCATGCGGCGGGAATCAAGGATGCCAAGGTGCTGGTGGCCGGGCTCGACGATCCGAAATCCACCACCAAGCTGGTGCGCTTTGCCCGCCGGATGCGCGAAGACGTGTTCATCGTCGCCCGCGCCCATGACCGCACCCATGTCTATGAGCTCTACCAGGCCGGCGCCGACAAGATCGTGCGCGAGATGTTCGACAGCTCGCTGCGCGCCGGGCGCTATGTGCTCGAAGAGGTGGGGATGACGGAATACGAGGCCGCCATCGCGCAGGAGACCTTCTATCACCACGACCGCGAGACGGTGCGCGAGCTGGCGCAGCTCTGGGATCCGAACATCCCGTCGGCGAAGAACGAAGCCTATATCAAACGCGCGCAGGAGCTGGAGAAAGAGCTGGAAACGGCGCTTTACACGGCGCTGGCGGAACAGAAGAACGACGCGGCATAAGGGGGGCGGTGGGCAGATTGCCCACCCTACGGCTTCACGCTCGGGTGAGCCGCGCCATCGCCGGCCCGTGGGGTGGCGACCTTAGCTTTGAGCCTCTCGATTTATCCCGGCCAAATCCGAATGACCTCGACACTTTGCATTGACGTCAACAGATCGCCAGACCGTCACGCCCGAGGCGTGCCGATTATTAACGGCGCACCTTTGGTGCGACGGAACGGGCCGGCGATGGCGCGGCTCTCGGCGTTTGCTTGCAAACGCCTGCCGGCAACACATCGCTTAGCGGTGTGTGAGAGGCGGCCTGCGGCCTTGTTCCGCGCCGGGCAACACTCAGCCGTAGGGTAGGCGATCTGCCCACCGCGGCACCAAAACAAAAAAAGCGGGCCAGAAGCCCGCTTTTCCATTGTCTCTCTGACAGAAGTTCAGGCGGCGCGCAGCCCCAGAACCTCGTCGACCTGGCGCGCGGCAGCGACCTCGTCGCCACCGGAGACGGCGGCAACCTCACGGGTCAGCCGCTCCAGCGCCGCTTCGTAAAGCTGACGTTCGGAATAGCTCTGCTCGCGCTGATCGTCGGCGCGGTGCAGGTCGCGCACCACTTCGGCGATGGCGATCAGATCGCCGGAATTGATCTTTTGTTCGTATTCCTGCGCGCGGCGCGACCACATGGCCCGCTTGACCTTAGCCTTGCCCTTCAGCGTCTTCATCGCCTGGCTGACAACGTCGGGCGTGGAGAGCGAGCGCATGCCGATTTCGGTCGCCTTGTGGGTGGGCACCCGCAGGGTCATCTTGTCCTTCTCGAAGGAGATCACAAACAGTTCCAGCTTCATGCCGGCGACTTCCTGCTCCTCGATCGACATGATCTGACCCACGCCATGCGCAGGGTAGACCACGTAATCATTCGGGCGGAATTCGTTTTTCTTGGTTTTGGTCATTCAACAGCGTCCTCAGCAGCCAAACCATACCACACAGCGACAGAAAAGACGGACGGATATGCGTTGCATCCCGTTCGCCTGAAAACTTGCGCGTCTTCGCTATTCCCCCGTGCGCCGAGCGCCCCGGTCGTGTGTGCATGGATCCGTCATGTGTGCCAAACATTATAGCACAAATGAAAGGCGTTTCCCAGAACAATGGCGGAAGCAGAGAATCCCCATGGATTCAACTTATTGCAGATTGTTCCTGCCCCGAAAGCAACCGCTTTTGCAGGCAAGCGCCGAATCGCGGCTCAGCCGCCCTCGCCCGGCGCCTCGGAGAAGTATTTCTCCATCTTGCCCTCTTCGCCGTCGCGCTCGTCGGCGTCGGGCATCGGGTCTTTCTTCGAGATGATCACCGGCCACATCTCGGAATACTTGCGATTGAACTCGACCCATTTCTCCATGTCCGGCTCGGTATCGGGCCGAATCGCATCCGCCGGGCATTCCGGCTCGCAGACGCCGCAGTCGATGCATTCGTCGGGATGGATCACCAGCGTGTTCTCACCCTCGTAGAAGCAATCCACGGGGCAGACTTCGACGCAGTCGGTGTATTTGCAGGCGATGCAGTTCTCAGTGACCACATAAGTCATGGCGATCCGTCCATATGAGGCTTTAGCGTCTAGGGCGTCTAGCTAATCCAGCCCGCCGGATCATTCAAGCATATCCCGGCGCGCATCGAGCGCACGTCTGTCGCGCTTGGTCGGGCGGCCCCCGCCCTCATAGCGCGGCGCCGGCGGCTCGACCGGTTGCGGCGGGCGCGCGGCCGGCGGGTCGAGGTCATCGTACAGCGCCTGCGCCTCCGGTGCCGGCCCGCGTCGCGTGCCGAGCGCCACCACGCGGATCACCCGCACAACGCGCCCCTGTGCAAAGGTCAACACATCGCCCGGCCCCACGGCAAAGGCCGGTTTCGACACGCCGAGCCCGTTGACCCGCAACCCGCCCGACACGGCCTTGGCGGCAAGGCTCCGCGTCTTGAAGAAGCGGGCCTGCCAGAGCCATTTGTCGATGCGCAGCTTGGCGGGAACGGCGGGAGCGTCAGCCACTTACGACTTGCCCTTGAACCCCATGAGCGCGGCGGCAAAGGGGTTGTCCGGGTCGATCTTGTCCTCCTTGCGGGGACGCGATTCGTAGGTCTTGGCGCCCTTCTGGCCCTGCGGCTTACCCTTGCCAGGCTTACCACCCTTGCCCTTGGGCGCGCCGCCCTTGCCGCGCGGACCGCCGCCCTTGGCATGCTGGCGCTCGCCACGGCCACCGTCACGCCCGCCTTCGCGGCGCGGGCCGCGATTGCGGTTGCCGCCCCAGGTGAAGGTATAGAACGCCTCGATCTCGGGGCCGGCCAGCGCTTCGTCGGGCGCGCTGCCCGGCAGCAGATCGGTATCGTCGGCCTCGGGGATGTGATCGTCGACCTCGACGGCCTCCGGGTCTTCGGCGACCGGCGCGACGCCCTCGTCGTCATACCCCTCGGCGCCCGGCACCGCATCGGCGGCAGGCGGTGTGTCGGCGGCATCGGGCGCGGCGGCGGGGGTGTTCTCCTCCTCCTGCGCCGCATCCATGACGGGCTCATTTTCAGCCGGTTCGCCAGAGGGTTGAGACTCCTCGGTCACGACCTGATCGGCGCTGCGCACCTTCTCGCGCTCGCCCTTCTCGGCCTTGTAACCCAGCCCCTGCATGAGGTCGGCGAACTGGTCCAGCGTCATGCCGGTGATCGAGAGCATATCGGGATTGGCCTCGAACCCGCCGCGGCTGTCCTGCGCGCGCAAGAGATCTGCCAGACGCTCCAGCATGTCGATGCGGATCGCGCGCTCGCCCGCCGGGCGGTAGCCCGCCAGCGTGTAATGCTGCATCGGCACGTCGCGGATATTCGGCACCGTCACCAGCCCCGGCGGCGGCGCCTCGGGGAAGGTGTCGAGATCGGTGAAGAGCGACCAGAGCACCAGCCGCAGCCGGGTCGGCGCCGGCTTCAGCAGCAGCGGCATGAAGATCGTGTACTGGCCGAAGCGCATGCCGTGCTTGCGCAGCGCGCCGCGCGCGTCCTGGTCGAGCTGCTTGACCTCGTCGGCCACCTGACCGCGCGGGATGATGCCCATCGCCTCGACCATGCGGAAGGCAAAGCCCCGCGCCAAACCGGTCAGCGTCTCGTCGCGCTGGAGATTCAGCAGCGGCTCGAACTGCGCGGCAATCTTGCGGTCGATGAAATGCTGAAGGCGGCGTTCCACCTTCTGGATCACATCCGGCCCGGCGATCTCGTCGACAAAGGCCACCACGCGCGGTTTCAGCGCGTCGTCCCCCTTGGCAAGCCGGCCCACCGCCTGCTCGCCCCACATCAGACCACCCTGCTCGGTGAAATCGATCTCGGTATCCGGCGCGTTGTAGAACCGGTCCGCCCGCAGATGGAAATGCGGTGCCAGCGCCTGGAGAGACGCCTGCTTCAGCGTCTTCGCCTCCTGCCCTGTCGCGCCCTGATCCTGCCGGAACCGGAACCCTTCCAGCCGACCGACGAATTCGCCTTCGACGGTCACTTCACCCTTGTCGTTCACCTCGGCCAAGAGGGCCTCCTTCTGCTTCAACCGGCGGAGCAATACGGATGTCCGCCGATCTACAAATCTTTGCGTCAGACGCGCATGAAGCGCATCGGATAGAGCGTCTTCTACCGCGCGGGTTGCCTCGCGCCAATGGCTTTCGTCATCGACCCAGCCGCGCCGCTGCGCCACATAGGTCCATGTGCGGATATATGCCAACCGCTTCGACAGCGCGTCGATATCGCCATCGGTGCGGTCGATCCGCTTGACCTGCCGCGCCATGAAATCATGCGGTATCGTACCGCGTTCGTGCAGGTGCTGAAAGATAACCTGCAACAGGCCAGAGTGTTCCGCGTGGCTGATTCCCCGGAAATCCGGAATCCGGCAGACATCCCACAAGAGCTGCACCGAGGCCGGATTGCCGGCCCGCGCCAGCACCTCGGCCTCCTGCCCCAGCGACTTCAGCACTTGCAGGTCGTCGGCCTCGCGCGCCTTGACGAGCCATTCGTCCTGCGGCGCCTGCTCCAGTGAGTCGATCAGCGCCGGGATCGAGCCGAAGCGCAGATTCGGGTTGCGCCAGTTGAGCTTGCGCAGCGGCGTGAAGTTGTGATTGCAGATCGCCTCCACCCAGTCCTCGGGGATCTGGCCGGCATCGCCGGTGGTGCCGAAGGTGCCGGGCTTCATCCCCCGGCCCGCGCGCCCGGCGATCTGCGCCAGCTCGTTGGGCTGCAACTCGCGCATCCGCCGCCCGTCGAACTTGTTGAGCGAGGAGAACGCCACATGGTCGATATCGAGATTGAGCCCCATACCGATGGCATCGGTGGCCACGAGATAATCGACCTCGCCATTCTGGTAGAGATCCACCTGCGCATTGCGCGTGCGCGGGCTGAGCGCCCCCATCACCACCGCGGCACCGCCTTTGGTGCGCCGGATCAGCTCGGCGATGGCATAGACATTATCGACCGAAAACCCGACGATGGCCGAGCGTGCAGGCATGCGGCTTATCTTTTTCGAACCAATATAGCTCAATTGGCTCATCCGCTCGCGACGCATGAATTCGCAGCCCTTCACCAGCGCCGCAATCGGGCCGCGCATCGTGTCGGAGCCCAGAAACAGCGTCTCGTGCTGCCCGCGCATGCGCAGCAGCCGGTCGGTGAAGACATGGCCGCGCTCTGGATCGGCGCAAAGCTGGATCTCGTCGATGGCGACGAAATCGCAGCCCAGCCCCTCGGGCATCGCCTCGACGGTGCAGACCCAATAGGCGGCGCGCGGCGGCACGATGCGCTCCTCGCCGGTGACCAGCGCCACCACCGAGGGGCCGCGCGCCGCGACCACCTTGTCATAGACCTCGCGGGCAAGCAGGCGCAGCGGCAGGCCGATCATGCCTGTGCGATGCGCCAGCATCCTCTCGATGGCGTAATGGGTCTTGCCTGTATTGGTCGGGCCGAGAACGGCCGCAACCCGTGCGCGCTGGGGCATGGTACCGCCCTGTTCTTTTGTCAGAGGTTCAGATTTCGATGCCCTGCACCCGGCCCGCGAGCCGCTCCAGTGCCTCGGTCACCTCTTCGTCAAACGGTCGCAGCTCCAGTACCTGCGTATAGGCGTCATAGGCAAGCGTATCGTTGCCAAGCTGCTCATGCACCGCCGCCACCCCGCGCAACGCCCCGAAATGCTGGGGATTCAGCGCCAGCACATGCTCCAGCGCATCCATCGCCGGGCCGAACATCTCGGCCTGATAATAGGCCAGCGCCAGCGCGTGCCAGCCCTCGGCAAACTCCGGCGCGTGGTCGGTGAGCGCGGTCAGATGATCCAGCGCCGAGGCGGTATCGGTCACCTCCAGCGCATCCTGCCCGCGCTTGAGCAGCAGGTCCATCGCCGCAGATCCGGATTTCGACCACTCCAGATAAAGCGCCTTTTCCAACCGCTGCGCCTGCGCCTCCGACTCGGCGGCGCCGAGCTCTTCCAGCAGCTCTCCCGCCCGGTCCTGCGCGGCGACAGAGACGGGTATGGAAAACATGACTAGGGCGGAAAACGCCGCTACGGTAGATTTGATCTTGCTTCGACCCATGCTCATGCTTCCGAGTGTACCCTGAACATGCTGGAATGCCAGCACAGGATTTCGTGAAGGAAGGACCAAGGAATGAGCGACATCGTGACCGCGGCGGTCGAGGCGCTGAACGCAAAGCTGGATGGGCGGGGTTTTGACGGCGTGGCCAAATTCGTGATCGAGGGCGAAGGCAGCATCCTTGTGGATGCCAATGGCGCCCGCGCGGGCGACGAGGCCGCCGATGTCACGCTGACCGCCGATAGCGGCACATTCCGGCAGATCATCGAGGGCTCTCTGAATCCGACGAGCGCCTTCATGTCGGGCCGGCTTTCGATTGATGGTGATATGGGCGCCGCGATGCGCCTCGGTGGAGTTTTTTCCTGACATGATGAAAGACGCGCCCTTCCATGCCGAGCTGGCCGATGGCCCGGTCGGTGCCCGCGCCTACTGGATGCAGACCGAGGACGGGCTGCGCATCCGCGTGGCCCATTATCCCGGGCCGCAGGAGGCGCCGGAGGCCAAGGGGACAGTGCTGATGTTCCCCGGGCGCACGGAATATGTCGAGAAATACGGCCGTGTCGCCGGCGATTTCGCCGAGATGGGCTATCATACGCTGACGGTGGACTGGCGCGGCCAGGGGCTCGCCGACCGCATGCTGCCCGACGGGCGCGTCGGCCATGTGGACATGTTCCACGACTACCAGACCGATGTGGCCGCGGTGCTCGACGCCGCCGCCGCGCTGGCGCTGCCGCGCCCCTTCTACCTCGCCGCGCATTCCATGGGCGGCTGCATCGGGCTGCGCGCCCTGCATGAGGGGCTGCCGGTGGCCGCCTGCGCCTTCACCGGCCCGATGTGGGGGATTCGCCTGCCGGGGCCGCTGCGCTCCGCCGCCTGGGCACTGGGATGGGGCAGCGCGCGGGTCGGGCTGAGCCATGTCTACACCCCCTCCACCGGCCCGGCGAGCTATGTCGCGACCGAGACCTTCGAGACCAACCAGCTCACCGGCGACCGCGAGGGCTGGGACTATATGCAGCGGCAGGTGAACGCGATCACCGACCTCCAGCTCGGCGGCCCCTCGCTGCGCTGGCTGCATCAGGCGCTGGCGGAATGCCTGGCGCTGGCGCGAATGCCCTCGCCCGCGATGCCCTGTATCGCCTTTGTCGGCGCCAATGAGCGTATCGTAGATGTGCCCCGGATCATCGCCCGCATGGCGGCCTGGCCCGGCGGGCATCTGGAGACGGTGCCGAACGGACGGCACGAGGTGCTGATGGAGGACGCCGCGACCCGCCGCCACATCACGCGGCAGATGGTGGAGGTCTTCGAAGGCCGCCCCTGCGACGGCCAGGAAGCGCTGAGCGCCTGATCTGGCCCGCGCGACGCGCCGTGCTAGGTTGCGGCGCATGAGCGCAGCGGTTCTGACCTTTACCGACAGGGGCATCTATTGCCCGGCGGGGGATTTCCACATCGACCCGTGGCGCCCGGTCGACCGGGCGTTGATCACCCATGGCCACGCGGATCACGCCCGCCCCGGCCATGACGCCTATCTCGCCACCGAACCCGCCGCCCCGGTGATCCGCCACCGGCTGGGCGAGGTCGCGCTCGACACCATCCGCTTTGGCGAGCGCCGCCGCATCGGCGGCGCCACGGTGAGCTTTCACCCCGCCGGCCACATCCCCGGCTCGGCGCAGATCCGGGTGGAGGTGGGTGGCGAGATCTGGGTGGTCTCGGGCGATTACAAGCTGGCGCCGGACGGGCTCTGCGAGGCATTCGAGCCGGTGCGCTGTCACGCCTTCATCACCGAATGCACCTTTGGCCTGCCGGTCTTCACCTGGCGCCCGCAGCAGGAGATCGCCGCCGAGATCAACGGCTGGTGGGCGGTCAATGCCGACGCGGGCCGCGCCTCGATCCTCGGGGCCTATTCGCTCGGCAAGGCGCAGCGACTGCTGGCGCTGCTCGATCCGGAGATCGGCCCGATCCTCACCCATGGTGCGGTGGAGAACACCAATGCGGTGCTGCGGTCGCAGGGCTATGCGCTGCCCGAAACGACGCACGCAACGCCAGATCTCGATGTCAAAGCCCATCCCGGCGCCATGGTGATCGCGCCGCCCTCGGCGCTGGGATCGACCTGGGCGCGGCGTTTCGGGCGAGCGGCCACCGGTATGGCCTCGGGCTGGATGCGGCTGCGCGGGGTGCGCCGGCGGCGCGGCGCCGACCGGGGCTTTGTGCTCTCCGACCATGCGGATTGGGGCGAGCTGCATACCGCCATTCGCGAGACCGGCGCGGAAAAGATATTTGTCACGCATGGTTACACCGAAATTTTCAGCCGCTGGCTGGCGACGCAGGGCTATGACGCACAGGTCGTGCCGACCGAGTTCGGCGGCGAGGAAGACGACTCCGCCACATCCGGGGAGGATGCCGCGTGAAAGCCTTCTCCCGGCTCTTTAAAGCCATCGACCAGAGCACGAAAACCTCTGTAAAAACAGCGGCTTTGGCGGAATACTTCAGAAACGCGCCAGAGGAGGACCGGCTCTGGACCATCGCGCTCTTCTCCGGGCGGCGCCCGAAACGCGCGGTCACCACCACGCAGCTACGCGAATGGGCCGCCGAACGCGCCGGGCTGCCGCTCTGGCTGGTCGAGGAAAGCTATCCGGTGGTCGGCGATCTGGCCGAGACCATCGCCCTGGTCCTGCCGCCGCCCTCATCCCCCTCGGAGCAGACATTATCCCATTGGATCAATATTCTGGTCGATCTTTCTCAAGTCGATCAGGACATCCGCAAGGCACAGATCCTCGCCGCCTGGGACGGGCTCGACGAGACCGGGCGCTTTCTCTTCAACAAGCTGATCACCGGCGGCTTCCGCATCGGCGTCAGCCGCAAGCTCATGACCCGCGCGCTGGCGCAGGCCACCGGGCAGGACGAGGCGGCGCTGGCGCTGCGGCTGATGGGCGACTGGACACCGCAAACCACCACCTGGCAGGCGCTGATCGAGGCGCCCGACCCGCAGGCCGATGACAGCCGGCCCTATCCCTTCTACCTCGCCTATCAGCTCGACAGCGCGCCCGAGGCGCTCGGCGCGCCCGAGGACTGGCTGGCGGAATGGAAATGGGACGGCATCCGTGGCCAGCTCATCCTGCGCGGCGGCGCCCATCACGTCTGGTCGCGCGGCGAAGAGCTGATGACCGACCGCTTTCCGGAATTCGCCCGCGTCCCGGATTTCCTGCCGCCCGGCCATGTGTTCGACGGCGAGCTCGTCGCCTGGGACGGCACCCAGCCCCTGCCGTTCAACGCGCTGCAAAAGCGCATCGGGCGCAAGACCGTGCCGAAAAAGCTGCTGAAGGACGCCCCCGTGATCCTTCTGGCCTATGATCTGCTGGAGGCGGCGGGTCAGGACATCCGCGACCGCCCCTTTGCCGAACGCCGCGCCATGCTCGATACGCTGCTCGCCGATCTGCCGCCGGACGCGCCGCTGCGCGCCTCGCCGCGCATCACGTTCGACAGCTGGGAGGCGCTGGCCGCCACCCGCGCCACCGCCCGCGAGCAGCGCGCCGAGGGGCTCATGCTGAAGCGGCTGGACGCCCCCTATCTCGCCGGGCGCAAAAAGGGCGACTGGTGGAAATGGAAGCTCGATCCGCTCAGCGTCGACGCGGTGATGATCTATGCCCAGCAGGGCCACGGGCGCCGCGCCAACCTCTTCACCGATTTCACCTTTGCCGCCTGGGACGGCAACGATCTGGTGCCTTTCACCAAAGCCTATTCCGGCCTCACCGATGCCGAGTTCAACGAGATCACCACATGGGTGCGGCGCAACACGCTGCAACGCTTCGGCCCGGTGCGGCAGGTGCGGCCCGAGCTGGTCTTCGAGATCGCCTTCGAGGGCATTCAGCCCAGCCCGCGCCACAAATCCGGCCTCGCGCTGCGCTTTCCCCGCATGGCGCGCTGGCGCCGCGACAAGCCGGCACAGGAGGCCAATACGCTGGCCGATCTGCGCGACATGCTCGCCGCCTATGGCTGACGCCGCAGGGCGCGGTTCAGAACCACCGGCCCGGGCTCAGCCGCACGCGCCCTCCAGCCCGACGAGCCCGCCGCCGACACCGGTTACCGTGACCGAGCAGGCCTTGCCGTCGACCTCGACCTCCAGCGCCGATCCGGTCGCGACCATCTCCGTCTCGATCCCGTTCACCGCCAGCCGCGCCGCCGAGCCGTCCGCCGCCAGCCCCGAGACATAGACGCGCAGCGCCCCGTCGGCGAGCCGCACCATATGGCCCGGGCGATAGCCCTCCTCCGGCACCTTGCCCGCCTCGGCGGGCGCCGCTTCTACGCTCTCGCCGGTGCCGCAATCCGACCCGAGCGTGACACGCCCGTCCCGCAGCGCCATCACCGCGACCGAGCAATCGCCGCCCGCCACCGGCGCCGACCCGCCGGCGCCGAGCGCCACCAGCGCGCCATTGACCGCCAGCCTCACCGAGCCGCCCTGCGGATCGAGCCGCGAGACAAAGGCCCGCACCCGGCCCTCGTCGAAAAGCGCCGTCTCGCCGACGCCCAGCGGGTCGGTGACCATCATCCCCTCCGCTGCCGGGCCGCCGCCGTCATTGCCGACACCCCCGCTGCGTGTCGCCACGGCGGCGGCGGCGATCTGCGCCGCCTCCTCCATGCCGCCGGAGAGATCCGCCAGCGCGCCCCGCACCGCCTGCGACTGCGCCTCGGCCTGCTCCGACAGGGCATCGAGCCGCTCTTGCATGCCGGTTTCCAGCGCGTCGAGCCGCGCCGTCAGGTCGCTGCCGTCCTCCTCCTCGGAGATCGCCGCTTCCAGCGCCGCGATGCGCTCACCCAGCCCGGTCAGCGCCTCCTGCTGCGATGCCGCGGCGCTCTCGCTCGCCTCTTGCGCGGGCGCCAGCGCCTGGCTCACCGCCTCGCCGACCCGGCTCTGACTGGTGGCGCTGCCGATCGCGATGCCGCCGACAAAGCCCACCAGAATGCCGACGGCACCGTAGAGAATGGGTTTCTGTGTCATGATCGTCTCCTCCCGAAATCGCACATTCACCAAACGCCCCTCTCCTCACGGGGCACTGAAAAAACTCTAACCGCTCACACCCCGCCGTCGAAAGATTTTTGCCCGAATCCGCGTGAACAGCGCCGAAAGTCTCGGGTCGCCGCCCCGGCGCCCGGCGCAAAATCCGCGCGGCGCCATTGCCATCCGGGCGGGCACGCCCCTATGTCTTGGGGAAACAGATGTGAGGATCCCATGCAGACCGCCTTTCCCGCCTCCCGCCCGCTTTTCGACGCCAACGCCTCTGCCGGAGGCCGCGACCTGGGCGATCTGCCGGAATGGGACCTGACCGACCTCTACGCCGCCCCCGACGCGCCCGAGCTGAAGCGCGATCTCGACTGGCTGGAAGATGCCTGCGCGCGCTTTGCCGCCGATTACGAGGGCAAGATGGCCGGGCTCGACGCGACGGGCTTTCTCGAAATGGTGCAGCGTCACGAAAAGATCGAGACCATCGGAGGGCGGCTGATGTCCTATGCCGGGCTGCGCTATTATCAGCAATCCACCGATGCCGAACGCACCAAGTTCCTCTCCGACCTTCAGGAAAAGGTGACGATCTACACCACGCCGCTGGTCTTCTTCACGCTCGAGCTGAACGCCATCGAGGACGCGACCTATGACGCGCTCTTCGCCGCCGATGACGATCTGGCGCGCTACAAGCCCGCCTTCGACCGCATCCGCGCGATGAAACCCTATCAGCTCTCCGACGAGCTGGAGCGCTTCCTGCACGATATGGGCGTGGTGGGCGACGCCTGGATGAAGCTCTTCGACGAGACCATCGCGGGGCTGGAATTCACCGTCGATGGCGAGACCCTGTCGATCGAATCCACCCTCACCCTGCTGACCGAGCAGGACCGCTCCAAGCGCGAGGCCGCCGCGCACGAGCTGGCGCGGGTCTTCGGGCAGAACCTGCGCACCTTCGCCCGGGTCCACAACACCCAGGCCAAGGAAAAGGAGATCATGGACCGCTGGCGCGGCATGCCCTCGGCGCAGATGGGCCGGCACCTTTCGAACGATGTGGAGCCCGAGGTCGTCGAAGCGCTGCGCGACGCGGTGGTCGCCGCCTATCCGCGCCTGTCGCATCGCTATTACGCGCTCAAGGCGAAATGGCTGGGGCTCGACACGATGCAGGTCTGGGACCGCAACGCGCCGCTGCCGATGGAGAGCGACCGCATCGTCGGCTGGGACGAGGCGCAAAAGACGGTGATGGAGGCCTATGCCGGGTTCGATCCGCGCATGGCCGAGATCGCGCAGCCCTTCTTCACCAAGGGCTGGATCGACGCCGCGGTGAAGCCGGGCAAGGCCCCGGGCGCCTTTGCCCACCCCACGGTGACCGAGGTGCATCCTTACGTGATGCTGAACTATCTCGGCAAACCGCGCGACGTGATGACGCTGGCGCATGAGCTGGGCCACGGCGTGCATCAGGTGCTGGCCGCCGGTCAGGGCGAGATGTTGGCCTCCACCCCGCTGACCCTGGCCGAGACGGCAAGCGTGTTCGGCGAGATGCTGACCTTCCGCGCCATGCTCGACAAGGCGACCGATCCCAAGGAGCGCAAGGTCATGCTCGCCGGCAAGGTCGAGGATATGATCAACACCGTGGTCCGGCAGATCGCCTTTTACGATTTCGAATGCAAGCTGCACGAGGCCCGGCGCGGCGGCGAGCTCACCCCCGACGACATCAACGCGCTGTGGATGTCGGTGCAGGCGGAAAGCCTCGGCCCGGTTTTCGAGTTCATGCCGGGCTACGAGACCTTCTGGGCCTATATCCCGCATTTCGTGCATTCGCCCTTCTATGTCTACGCCTATGCCTTCGGCGACGGGCTGGTGAACGCGCTCTACGCGGTCTACGAGGAAAATCCCGAGGGCTTCCAGGACAAGTATTTCGACATGCTCAAGGCGGGCGGCTCGAAACATCACAGCGCATTGCTGGCCCCCTTCGGCCTCGACGCGAGCGATCCGAAATTCTGGGACAAGGGCCTCGGCATGATCGAGGGCTTCATCGACGAGCTGGAGGCGATGGAGGGGTGAACGCCCCCTCCTGGGCATTGCTGAAAGGCTGGTGCGCGGTCGAGGCCGCGCGCCGGCTGCATCCCGAGGATTACGCAAGGCGCCATCGCCAGGCGTCCTATCAGATGACGCTCGACGGGGCGCGCTTCGCACCCGTGCGTCTGGTCTATGAGCTGGGCCTCGGCGCGCCCTACCCGCCCAGGGACAATTTCGGAAAGAGCTTCGAAAGCCTAGCCAAAGACATGGAAGCGCAGGGCTGGCAGCGGATCACAGACACGGACCCGGCCTTCGAGGTGCTCTATGCGGCCTTTGCCACAGAGTGCACGCGGCTCGATCCCAAAGGCACGCCCGGCTGCTTTCACCATCCCAGCGATCCGCGCATCGGCCGGGTCTTCATGGTGCCTCAGGGGATCTGACCCCAACCGGGTGAGTCTGCGAAGGGTCAAGGATCGGCGCAGCCGACCGCGCGCCTCGCGCGGCCTGTCCTTGAGGCTTCGCAGACTCGCCCCGACACTGGAACCGGCGCTCTGAGGGCAGACCAGCCCCTCAGACGCCTCTCAGCAGAATTCCCCGTTCCCCGCAACATGCCGGACCGCCGCCATCCAGGGCGCAATACCAATCAAAAGCGCCCACCCGAGCCCCCGGCCACAGGCCGGGGGTGAGACGACATGCGCGGGCGCCGCGCGCCCGCACCGCCGGATCACTTCAGCTGCGAATCCTTCGAGCCGCGCCGGTTGACCCCGCCGCGTGCGCGGTACGCCCCGTCGCGCTCCTGCTGGCAGTCGATGCAGAGCTTCACCCCCGGGATCGCGATGCGGCGCTTCTCGGGGATCTCCTCACCGCATTCGGCGCATTCGGTCAGGCTCTCGCCCACCGGCGCGCGGCGCCCGCGCATGCGCTCCAGCTCGTCGGAAATCGACGCTTCGATCTGTTCGCTTACCGCTCCGTCGCGGCTCCAGCCTCCGGCCATGGCACACCTCCTGAACCCTCAGGATACGCCCGCCGCGACGCGCTGACCAGTGCCATTGATTTCGCCCACCGCGCCCTATTTCCCGACAAAAGGAGCTCGCCCATGATCCGCATCCTCGCCACGCTCGCCGCCCTCACCCTCGCCCTGCCCGCACTTGCGGCGCAAAGCTTCGCCTTCGACAGCATCGACGGCGGCACGCTCTCGCTCGACCGCTGGACCGGGCAGCCGGTGCTGGTGGTCAACACCGCCTCGCGCTGCGGCTTCACCCCGCAATATGACGGGTTGCAGGCGCTCTACGACCGCTATCGCGACCGCGGGCTGGTGGTGCTGGCGGTGCCGTCGGACGATTTCCGCCAGGAGCTCGGCAGCGAGGAAGAGGTCAAGGCGTTCTGCGAGCTGAATTTCGCCCTCGATCTGCCGATGACCACGATCACCCGCGTCACCGGCGAGGACGCGCATCCGCTCTATCGCTGGCTCGCGGCGCAGGGGTTCGAGCCGGGGTGGAATTTCAACAAGGCGCTGATCGGGCCGGATGGCGGTTTCGTCGAGGGCTGGGGCGCCACCACGCGTCCGCTCTCAGAGCCCATCGTCACCCGGATCGAGGCGCTGCTGGAGTAAACCTCCGGCGCCCGGGAAAGGCGCCGGACGCATGCCCGGCTCAGGCGGCGGGCTCGGCACTCAGGATCGCGTAGAGCTCGTCCTTCAGCGCCGCGCGACGCTTGCGCAGATCGTTTTCCGCAAGCGCGTCCATCGGCACCAGATTGGTCTCTGCCCGATGCACCTCGCGATTGATTTCGTGATATTTCTCCATGAGATGCGCAAAGCGCTTGTCGCTCTGTTTCAGCGCCGAGATGCGTGCGGCATGGTCCGGAAATTCGTCGGCAAGCTCATGCGGGACATGGGACATATTGCGTCTCCTCCTGTGTGGTCCGTTACGCCGGATCACAGGCTTGCACGGGCGCCGAGGCACCACCTTGACCGGGATCAAACCGCCGCGACTTTCCGCTCAGCGTTTCGCCCTGCGCCAGCCCGCCGCCCGCGCCTCTGCCTCGGAGCAGAACCAGCGTTCGCCCCGCGCAGGATTGATACGCGTCGCCTCGTAGTATGTCTGCCCGGGCATATGGTAGATGCGCTTGCCGTCGCGCGAGATATTGCCCTTGATCACACAGCCCTGCGGCGCCTTGGCGGCATTGACCGCCGCCGCCCCCTTGCGCGCCGCCGCGCGGAACGCCGCCGGAGACTGCACGCCCGCGCCATGCAGGCCGCGCCCCTGCACCGCCGCGCGCTTTTCATCAAGATCGTAGTCCATGGAATATCGCCGGTAGGCAAAGGCCAGCCCCGCCTGCACAAGACTGCGCCCCATATCCCTGCCGCCGACCGTGCAGCGAGCCACCGCGCGACCGTAGCGGTCGGTGTCCAACGTCTCGCAGCGCGCCCGGCGCCCGTCATAGCGCGCGCGGACTTCGCCGCTCACCCAGGCGCCGCAGCCCCACATCGACACACCGTCGCCGCCGCACATCTGTTCGGCCTCCGGCGCGTCGATCCCGTGCAGACGCACCCGCGTGCCGCCCACATCGAGCGTGTCGCCGTCGATCACATGCAGCCGCCCCGAGGGGCCGGCCTCTGCCGCGACCGCGAGGCCGAGCAGCAGAACAAGGGCTGAACAAAGTCTTAACATAGCCCATGATCTCTGCGCCCCGGGCGCGGTTTTCAAGACGATTTGTCGAAAGAGCTTAACGCCATATCGCCGCAGCCGGCGCCCTCAGCGCTGCGCGCTCTGCCAGTCGGGATGCATCCAGGGCACGGCGTTCTCCGGCGGCAAACGGCGCCCGAGCAGGTGATCGGCGACCTTCTCGCCCACCATGATCGAGGGCGCGTTGAGATTGCCGTTGGGAATGCGCGGAAAGACCGAGCTGTCGGCGACGCGCAGCCGCTCCACCCCGATCACCCGCGCCTCCGGATCGACCACCGCGCCGGGATCGTCCGCCCGCCCCATCCGGCAGGTGCCGCAGGGGTGATAGGCGCTTTCCACATGGGCGCGCAGGAACGCGTTCATCTCGTCCTCGCTCTGCACGCCGGCCCCGGGCTGGATCTCGTGCCCGGCAAAGGGCGCAAAGGCCTCCTGCGCAAAGATCTCGCGGGTGAGCCGGATGCAGGCGCGGAAATCCTCCCAATCCTGCGCGTGGCTCATGTAGTTGAAGCGGATGCGCGGCGGGGTGGCGGGATCGGCGGAGCGCAGGGTGACCGACCCGCGCGAGGGCGAACGCATCGGCCCGACATGGGCCTGAAACCCGTGCCCCTCGGCGGCGGCCCTGCCGTCGTAGCGCACCGCCAGCGGCAGGAAATGGAACTGGATATCGGGATAGGCCACCCCGGCGCGCGAGCGGATGAAGCCCGCGCTCTCGAACTGGTTCGAGGCGCCCGGGCCACGCCGCGTCAGCAGCCATTGCGCGCCGACCAGCGCCTTGCCCAGCGGGTTCCAGTGGCGGTAGAGGCTCACCGGCAGCCGCGCCGCCATCTGGAGATAGATCTCCATGTGATCCTGAAGGTTCTGCCCCACCCCGGCACGGTCGGCCAGCACCGGCAGGCCGTGCCCGGCAAGCTGCGCGCCCGGCCCCACCCCCGAAAGCATCAGCAGCTTCGGCGTGTTGATCGACGAGGCCGCGAGGATCACCTCGCGCGTCGCCCGGATCAGCTGCGCGCCGCGCGGCGTGGCGATTTCCACCCCGGTGGCGCGGCCTTGCTCGATCACCACCCGCGTCGCCAGACCGCGCAGCACCCGCGCGCCCAGCCGCTGCGCCGGGCGCAGATAGGCGTTCGCCGCCGACCAGCGCCGCCCGCGCCAGACCGTCATGTCGAAGGCGCCAAAGCCCTCCTGCTGCGCGCCGTTGTAATCGCCGGTCACCGGATAACCCGCCTGCCGTCCGGCCTCGACAAAGGCGCGCACCAGCGGGTTGCGCCGGCCGCCGCGTGTCACATGCAGCGGGCCGGAGCGGCCGCGCCAGCCCGGATCGCCGCCATGACCGCCATCGTGCCAATGCTCCATCCGCTTGAAATAGGGCAGCACATCCGCATAGCCCCAGCCGCTGGCGCCGGCCTCGCGCCAGTGATCGTAATCGCAGGCATGGCCGCGCACATAGACCATGCCGTTGATCGAGGACGACCCGCCCAGCACCTTGCCGCGCGGCACCGCCAGCACCCGCCCGCCCAGATGCGGCTCGGGCTCTGACACGAACCCCCAGTCATAGCGCGGCATGTTCATCGGATAGGAGAGCGCGCCCGGCATCTGGATGAACGGCCCCGCATCGCTGCCGCCGAACTCCACGACGATGACCGACCGCCCGGCCTCGGCCAGCCGGTAGGCCAGCGCGCAGCCCGCCGAGCCGGCGCCGACAATGACATATTCGGCCTGCCCGCTCACCCCGCATCCGCCAGCGCATGGGCGGCGGCGATCACCTCCGCCGCAGCGCCCGCCACGCCGTCGCCCGAGAGCGCGGCGCGCAGATAGACCCCGTCGATCAGCGCCGCGATCCGGCGCGCGGCAAGCTGGGCGTCGGCAGCGCCGGGCCGCAGCGCATGCACGAGGTTGGAATGCAGCCGCGCCTGATAGACGCGCAGCAGCCGTGCGGCCTGCGCATCGCGGCGGGCCAGCACGTAGAAGTTCAGCCACGCCGAGACGGTGGCCGGGGCAAAACAGCTTTCAGAGAAATTGGCCGCGATCAGCGCGTCGAGCCGCTGCCCCTCGGGGGCGGCCTTCAGCGCGGCACGCACCTCGGCGCCGTAATCGCTGAGGATCTGGCGCATGGCGGCGAGAAAGATATCCGCCTTGCCGCCGAAATAGTGATGCGCCAGCGCCGGCGACATCCCGGCGCGGCGCGCGATCTGCCCGACGGTCACGTCGAGCGAGCCCGCGCGGCCCACCTCTTCCACCGTCGCTGCCAGAAGCGCCGCGCGGCGTTTCGGCTCCTGTCCCATTCTGGGCATAGGCCCCTCCGCGAAAACACATCGCGGAAAGGCTAAATCACGTTGATTGACTCATCAATCAATAAAAACCGTGGTACCTGTTCGGCGCATTCGGGCGCTTACAGCTCCAGCGTGCCGAGCACCCGGTTCTGCGGCAGACGCGCCACTTCCATGCCGCCATCGGTGCGGCGCAGGTTGTAGCCGTAGCCGCGCATCCGGAACCGCCATTCGGTATCCGACAGCACCTTGGCGCGCTCGTTCAGAAGGAAATCGCGGACTTCGTTCATATCTTCGGTCAGTTTGTTATCGGCAAACATCATACTCTCCATTGACCAGAATTGACCTTACGTCGGCTTCGACTTTCGCGGTGAAATAAGGCGAAACTTGGCAACGGATGTGGATTTTTCTGGAATTGGAAACGGATCGTTTCCGATGCCTTTCAGGCCTGGGTTTCAGGGCCCGCGGGCGAGATGCGCCGCTTAAGCACCGCCTCGCGCCAGGTGATGAAGAGCACCGCCCCCATGATCACCGACCCGCCGGCGACCACCCAGATATCGACGGGCTCGGCAAAGAACATCGCGCCCAGCAGGACCGACCAGACCAGTTGCAGGAAGGTGACCGGCTGGGTCACCGTCACCGGCGCCGCGGCGAAGGCAAGCGTCATGGAATAGTGCCCGCCGGTGGCGAAACAGGCGACGCCGAAGAGGATCGCCAGATCGGTCAGCGAGGGGGTGACCCAGACCGCCAGCGCAAAGGGCAAGAGCCCGATGGTCACAGCCACAGACAGCAGCGCGACGACGATGGTCGCGCTCATCTCGCCCGAGACGATCTTGGCGATCAGGTAGGAGATCGAGAACATGAAAGCCGTGGTCAGCATCGCGAAATGCCCGGGATCGAGCTCGCGGAAGCCCGGGCGCAGGATCAGCAGCGCGCCGCCCAAAGCCGCGACGATGGCCATGATCCGGCGCACCGCCAGCCGCTCGCCGAGGAAAAACACCGCGAGGATCGTGACATAGACCGGCGTGAGATAGTTCATCGCCGTGACCTCGGCGATGGGAATGCGGCTCATCGCAAAGAACCAGCAGATCACCCCCAGCGTATGCACCGCTCCGCGCAGCGCCGTCAGCCCCATCTGCCGGCGTGTCAGCCGCAGATCGCGCAGGCTGCGCCAGGCCGGCAGCAGAAACACCAGCCCCAGAAGATAGCGCAGGAAAGCCGACTCGGCGGCGGGCACGCGCCCGCCCAGCGTCTTCACGAGGGCCGTCACGGTGACGAAGCAAAGCCCCGTCACGATCATCCAGAAAATCCCCCGGACGGGGGTCGATACGGCGGTGGTCATGTAGATGACTGTTAGCGTACCTCCGGCGCAGCGCAAGGCGAAAGCGCCGCCGACGCCACGTCTTAGCCCGTGATCAACTTCGCCGCGATGGCCCACATGGTCAGCCCGATCCCCAGATCGAGGGCCCGCCAGGCGGCGGGTCTGGCAAAGACCGGCGCCAGCGCCCGGGCACCGTAGCCGAGGGTAAAGAAGAACACGACCGAGGCGCTCATGGCGCCCAGCGCAAAGCCCAGGCGGTTGTCGTATTGCGCCGAGACAGCCCCCAAAAGCACCACCGTGTCGAGATAGACATGCGGGTTGAGCCAGGTCAGCGCCAGGCAGGTCAGCAGCGCCGCGCGCAGGCTGCCGGCGGCGACGCCGGCGCGCAGGCTCTCGCCGCCGCGCCAGGCAGAATAGAGCGTGCGCGCGCCGTAGCAGAGCAGAAAGCCCGCGCCGAGCCAGCGCATCGCCGCCTCCAGCCCCGGCAGCGCGGCGGTGAGCGATCCGAACCCCGCGACCCCGGCGGCGATCAGCACCGCATCCGAGAGCGCGCAGAGCAGGCAGACCGCAAAGACATGCGCACCGGAGAGTCCCTGCCGCAGCACAAAGGCATTCTGCGCGCCGATGGCCAGGATCAGTGAAAGCCCCAGCGCAAAACCCGATATCGCCGCCTGCATGTCCTTGCCCCGCCTTTTGTCTTTGCTCTTGCGAGGGATGGCCTAGCACGCGGCAGTCGGAACACCCTAGTTAAAGAATTTTTATTCTGTTAAGAATTTCTAATGTCATTCGATCCCGCACAGCTCGCCGCGCTCGACGCGGTCCTGCGTCTCGGCGCCTTCGAGGCGGCGGCACGGGCACTGCATGTGACGCCCTCGGCGGTGTCGCAGCGGATCAAGGCGCTGGAGGACCGGATCGGCACCGCGCTGATCCAGCGCGGCAGCCCCTGCACGGCAACGCCGGCCGGGGCGCGGCTGGCACGGCACGCCTCGGATATCGCGCTGCTCGACGCGGCGCTGGCGCGCGATCTGGCGCTGCCCGGCACCCCCGCCCGGCTGCGGCTCGCGGTCAATGCCGACAGCCTCTCGGTCTGGTTCCTGCCGGCGCTCGCCGGGCAGGAGATGCTCTTCGATATCGCGCTCGACGACGAGTCGCATTCCGCCGACTGGCTGCGCCGGGGCGAGGTCTCGGCAGCGATCACCGCCCATGCGCGCCCGGTGCAGGGCTGCGACAGCCTTGCGCTCGGCAGCCTGCGCTACGTCGCCACCTGTTCGCCGGAGTACATGGCGCGGCATTTCCCCGGCGGCGCCGATGCGGAAGCCTTGGCCCACGCGCCGATGCTGCAATTCAACGCCAAGGATGCGCTCCAGCACGACTGGCTGCGCGAGGTGACCGGACAGGCGCTGTCTCCGCCCGTGCACCGCCTGCCCTCCTCACAGGGCTTTGTCGAGGCGGCGCGGCTCGGGCTTGGCTGGGGGCTGAACCCGGAGGCCCTGGTCTCCGAACCCCTTGCCCGTGGCGAACTGGTGGCGCTGTTGCCGGGCCATCCGCGCGAGGTTGCGCTTTACTGGCAGGTCAACCGGCTGGTGGCCGGCGCGCTGACGCCACTCACCCGCGCGGTGCGGGCGGCGGCGGCGAAGGCGCTGGTCCCGCCGGGATAAAAACCGGCTCAGCCCACCTGACGCCCGTGGCTCCAGACACCGCGAATGACCGGCACGCCGTCGAGATGCGCGACGCGCACCAGATCGGCAAACAGCCCCTCGGCGATCACCCCGCGATCGACGAGCCCGGTGGCCCGCGCCGGCGTGGCCGTGACCGTGGCAATCGCGCGCGGCAGGTCGTCCCAGAGATCGGCAAGCTGGAACGCCGCTGTCATCAGCGCCGAAGGCACATAGTCCGAAGACAGAATGTCGAGCAGCCCCTTCTCGGCCAGCTCCGCCGCAGCCACATTGCCGGAATGCGAGCCGCCCCGGATCAGGTTCGGCGCGCCCATCATCACCGCGATGCCGTGATCGTGACAGGCCTGCGCCGCCTCCACCGTGGTCGGGAACTCCGCCAGCCGCACGCCATGGCCTGCGCTCACCTGCACATGGTCAGCAACCGTGTCGTCGTGGCTGGCCAGCACCGCCCCCAGCTTTTGCGCCGCAGCAACCGCGCCGGCCTCATGCGCCGCACCCAGCCGCGCGTGAATCGCGCGCAGATTGGCAATGTGATCGGCGAATTCGTCTTCCGACAGCCCGTGCTTGCCGCAGACATATTCCTTGAGCTTCGAAAGGTCGCGAAACTGCCGCTGCCCCGGCGTGTGATCCATGATCGACAGGATTCCCACCCGGTCGGCCTCGCCGAACTCCGCCAGCTCGTCGAGCAGCGTCTCCGAACAGACCTCGGCGCGCAGATGCAGAAAATGGCTGATCCGCAGCATGCCCTTGGCGCGTGCCTGCATCAGCTCGCTGGCCAGCGGACGCGCATATTTGCGGTAATCCGTCCGCCCGCCCGAAATCACCGAGCCCACACGCATCGCGTCGAACACCGTGGTGATGCCCACAGAGGCCAGCTCGCCGTCATGCGCCAGGATCGCCGCCGCATGCGGCCAGTCGACCTTGGGGCGCGGCTGGATATGGCGTTCGAGATTGTCGGTGTGCAGCTCGATCAGTCCGGGAATGATCAGATCGCCCTCGCAATCCACCGCCCCAGCCGGCGCCGCGCCCGTATCCACCGCCGCGATCCGCCCGTCGCGGATCAGCACACTGCCCCGGATCACCTCGCGCTCCAGCACGATCCGCGCATTTGCCAGCACCAGCTCGCCCGTTGCCTGGATGTGGCCCATACTCATCTCGCCCATGTCCTGCCCTTTGCTCCGTCATCATTCCGTGACATGAGACGCTTATGTCCGCGCCCATGACCGATTATTCCCGTTTCGCGATCTACTACGCGCCCGAGCCCGGGCCCTTTGCCGAGTTCTGCGCAAGCTGGCTTGGCTGGGATGCCGCGACCGGCACACCCTGCGCCCACCCCGAGCTGCCCGGCCTGCCGCGCCCGGTGGCCGAGATCACCGCCACGCCGCGCAAATACGGCTTTCATGGCACGTTGAAGCCGCCCTTCCGCCTCACCGGCAGCCGCGCCGCGCTGGAGGCCGATCTGGCCGCGCTCGCCGCCCGGCTTGCCCCCGTCGAGATGCCGGGGCTGACCCTGTCGCGGCTCGGCTCGTTCCTCGCGCTCACGCCCGAAGGCGACACCACGGCCCTCGCCGCGCTCGCCGCCGAGACGGTGCGCGCACTCGACACGCACCGCGCCCCGCCCACCGAGGCCGAGCTGGAGCGCCGCCGCAAGGCGCGGCTCTCGCCTGCGCAGGAAGAGAACCTCGCGCGTTGGGGCTACCCTTACGTGATGGAGGAATTCCGCTTCCACCTCACCCTGTCGGGCCGGCTCTCCGCCGAGGATGCAGCGCAAACCGCCGAGGCCCTGGAGCCGGTGCTGACGCCGCTGCTGCCGCGCCCCTTCCGGGTCGGCGCGCTGGTGCTCTTTGGCGAGGCACCGGACGGCCGGTTCCATATTCTGCACCGCTACGCCCTCGCCGGCTGAAGCAGCGCGAGGAGCCGCGTCACCGCCGCCTCCAGCGCGCCGGAATTGTCGATCTCATATGCCGGCAGCCCCTCGGGCAGCGCCGCGCCCTGACGCGCAAGCCTGCGGGCGATCTCCTCGACCGTCTCGCGCCCCCGGCCGGCAAGCCGCTCCGCCAGAACCTCCGGTCGCGCGGTGACATGCAGCACCGCCATGCCGGGAAACCGCGCCGCCGCCTGCGGAAGGACCGCGCGCGACAGGTTGCAAAGCACCGGGCGCCCCTGCCCCAGCACCGTGTTGACCGTGGCCGGCACCCCGTAGCGCAGCCCATGCGCGGCCCAGTGCAGCGCGAAATCCCCCGCCGCCAACCGCGCGTCGAATTCCGCCTCGCTGACGCCCTCGAAATCCTCACCGCCGGCGCTGGCCGGGCGCGTGATCACGCGCCGCGCCAGATGCAGCCCGGGCAACCGTTCTGCCGCCGCCTCCATCAGCGTGTCCTTGCCGGCGCCCGAAGGCCCGACCACCGCGTAAAACCGTCCGGTCATGCCGCACGCTCCGGTGCAAAGCCGCTCACATCCACCTCGCGGTCGCAGACCTGCGCCCGCGCCTCGGCATCGTGAAAGATCCCCACGATGGCGGCACCGCGCGCCTTGGCTTCTGCGATCAGCGCCAGCACCACCGCACGGTTGGTGGCGTCGAGGCTGGCCGTGGGCTCGTCGAGCAGCATCGCCGGAAACAGATGCGCAAAGCCGCGCGCGATGTTCACCCGCTGCTGCTCGCCGCCTGAGAAGGTCGTTGGCGACAGCGTCCAGAGCCGCTCCGGCACATTGAGCCGCGCCAGCAGATCCCGGGCCCGCGCCTCTGCCTCGGCATGTGAGCCGCCCGCCGCCAGCACCGGCTCGGCCACCACATCGAGCGCCGGCACCCGTGGCACCACGCGCAGGAACTGGCTGACATAGCCCAGCACCTCGCGCCGCATCCTCAGGATCTCGCGTGGCTCGGCCCGGGCGACGTCCACATCGCCCACCCGGATCGCCCCGCCGCCGGCCAGGTAATTGCCATAGATCATCCGCATCAGCGTGGATTTGCCCGCGCCGGAATTGCCCACCAGCGCCACGCATTCCCCCGGCGCCACCGAAAGCGCCGCCCCCGCCATCACCGGGATCACCGCATCGCCCTGATTGTGCAGGACAAAGCTCTTCGACACATCGCTCAGCTCGATCATGATCTTCTTCTCTTTGCAAAATACGCGGGGGAGCGCGCCCCGGCGCGCGAGGGGCAACGCCCCATTCAGACCTGCAACACGCTCGACACCAGAAGCTGGGTATAGCCGTGCTGCGGATCGTCCAGCACCTGATCGGTGAGCCCGGTCTCGACCACATGGCCGCCTTTCATCACCATCAGCCGGTCGGCAAGCAGCCGCACCACCGCCAGATCATGAGTCACGATGATGGCGCTCAACCCCATCTCGCGCACCAGCCCGCGCAACAGATCCAGCAGCCGCGCCTGCACCGAGACATCGAGCCCGCCGGTGGGCTCGTCCATGAAGACAAGCCTCGGGCCGGTCACCAGATTGCGCGCGATCTGCAAGCGCTGTTGCATGCCACCGGAAAAGGCTCGTGGGCGGTCGTCCACCCGGTCGGCGGCGATCTCCACCCGGCCCAGCCAGTCGACCGCCTGCTCGCGGATCTGCCCGTAATGCCGGGCGCCCACCGCCATCAGCCGCTCGCCCACATTGGCCCCGGCGCTCACCCCCATGCGCAGCCCGTCGCGCGGGTTCTGATGCACGAAGGCCCAGTCGGTGCGCCCGAGCATGCGCCGCGCCGGTTCCGACATGCCCAGCACATCGCGCGGCCCCTCAGCGCGGGTGTCGAAGATCACCTCGCCCGCATCGGGGCTCAGATGTCCGGCAAGGCAGCTCAGCAGGGTCGATTTGCCCGAGCCGCTCTCGCCCACGATCCCCATCACCTCGCCGGGCCAGAGATCGAAACTCACATCGCCGCAGCCCAGCCGCGCGCCATAGCGTTTGGTAACGCCCTTCACCTGCAACAGCGGTGTCATGCCAGCTCCTCCGCCAAATCCTCGCCCGAAAGCCGCCCGCGATGCCCGTCAGCGCGCCGCGTGGCACAGAAATCCGTATCCGAGCAGACGAACATCCGCCCGCCCGCATCGTCGACGATCACCTCGTCGAGATAGCTCGTCCCGCAGCCGCAAAGATCGCAGGGGTGATCGGCCTTGCTGGCCTCGAACGGATAATCCTCGAAATCGAGGCTCACCACCTGCGTATAGGGCGGGATCGCATAGATCCGCTGTTCGCGCCCGGCGCCGAAGAGCTGGATCGCGGCGCTTTCCAGTCGCGGGTTGTCGAATTTCGGGATCGGCGACGGGTCCATCACATAGCGGCCCTCGACCTTCACCGGATAGGCATAGGCGGTGGAGATCTCGCCGTTATGGGCGATGTCCTCGTAGAGCTTTACATGCATGAGCCCGTATTCCTCGAGCGCGTGCATCTTGCGGGTCTCGGTCTCGCGTGGTTCCAGAAAGCGCAGCGGCTCCGGGATCGGCACCTGATAGACGAGGATCTGCCCTTCGGTGAGCGGTGTCTCGGGGATGCGGTGGCGGGTCTGGATGAGGCTCGCCTCCTCAGTATGTTCGGTCACCGCCACCTGCGCGGTGCGCTGAAAGAACTTGCGGATCGAGACGGCATTTGTGGTGTCGTCGGCGCCCTGGTCGATGACCTTGAGCGTGTCCGAAGGGGTCAGGCAGGCGGCGGTGACCTGCACGCCGCCGGTGCCCCAGCCATAGGGCATGGGCATCTCGCGGCTGGCAAAGGGCACCTGATAGCCGGGGATCGCGACGCCCTTGAGGATCGCGCGGCGGATCATCCGCTTGGTCTGCTCGTCGAGATAGGCGAAGTTGTAAGCTTGCTCAGTCATTGTTCAGCGCCTCTTCGATGGTTGTCAGCGCGCCCGCGGGATCGGCGCAGACCGCGTCTTCGGCCAGCCACAGCACACGCCAGCCGCGCGCCCGCAGCCCGGAATGCATCTCCTGCGCCTCGGCACGCACAGTCGCGTCGTCGTAAAGCACCACCGCCAGCCGTGCCCTGGCGCAGACAAACGGCAGCAGCCACGGCCCCACCGGTGCCTGACGGCGAAACTTCGCACCGCCCAGTTGCCGCCGGCGCAGCGCCTGCCAAAGCTGTGCCTCCGCCGGCGTCGGCACCTGCCGCAGGATCCGCGCGTCATAGGTCTGGAAAAAGCTCTGCCGCATGGCCCGGCCTCCGCTGCCGCTCTCCATCCCCCTCCCAAACCCTCCCCCGATCCGGGGGAGGGCCCGACAGCAGGCTGACGGCACCATGGTTAACGCCGGGTTGCCAAAGCTCCCTCCACCGGCAAGGGGGAGGGCTGGGGAGGGGGACAGCGACATGCACGTCATTCCGCCGCCTCCCGCATCGCGCCTGTCGCGCCGGCCCGCATCCGGCGCACCAGCTCCAGCTCGGATTGGAAATCCACGTAATGCGGCAGCTTGATATGTTCGAGAAAGCCGCTCGCCTGGATGTTGTCCGCATGCGCCAGCACGAATTCCTCGTCCTGCGCCGGCGCGCCGAGATTGTCCTCGCCCAGCTCCTGCCAGCGCAGCGCCCGGTCGACCAGCGCCATGGAGATCGCCTTGCGCTCGGTCTGACCAAAGACCAGCCCGTAGCCACGGGTGAATTGCGGCGGCTCGGTCTTGGAACCGGCGAACTGGTTCACCGTCTCGCATTCGGTCAGCACCACCTCGCCGATGCAGATCTCGAAGCCCAGCTCGGGCACCTCCATCTCCACCTCCACCGCGCCGATGCGCAGCTCGCCCACAAACGGGTGGTTGCGCCCGTAGCCGCGCTGGGTGGAATAGGCCATGCCCAGTACGAACCCCTCGTCGCCCCGCGTCAACGCCTGCAAGCGCAGCGCCCGGTTGGCCGGGTAGTCCATCGGCTGCCGCGTCATATCGGGCGGCAGCTCGTCGCTCGCCGCCTCGTCCTGGATCAGCCCGTCCTTGTTCAGAAATTCGGTGATCCGCGGCATCGGCGCCTCCGACGGCGCGCTCTCTGTCGCCTCCGGCAACTCTCCATCCGCCGCAAGTTTGAAATCCAGCAACCGGTGGGTGTAATCGAAGGTCGGCCCCAGCACCTGCCCGCCCGGCGCGTCCTTGAAGGTCGCGCTGATGCGGCGGTCGCAACGCATGGCGCCGGTGTCGACGGCACGCGAATGCCCGATACGTGGCAGCGTCGTGCGATAGGCGCGGATCAGAAAGATCGCCTCGATCAGATCGCCCCGCGCCTGCTTGATCGCCAGCGCCGCGAGATCCGGATCGTAAAGCGAGCCCTCGGCCATCACCCGGTTCACCGCGAGGCTCATCTGCTCTCGGATCTGCGCCAGCGTCAGCTCCGCCACCGCCAGGTCGCCGCGCCGCTCCTCGGCCAGCCAGTCATGCGCCGCGTCGATGGCCTGCTCGCCGCCCTTTACCGCCACATACATTAGAGCGCCTCCACAATGGTTGTGCGCGGCAGCGCCGCGATCCGGTCGCCCGCCGAAAGGAAACAGTCCCAGCCCAGCGGGAAGAGCGCCCGGTTGGCACGGAAGGCACGGGTCTCCGGCAGCGACAGAAACGCCGCCTCGCGGATCCCCGGCCCGGTCAGCCGCGCCCCCTCTGCCGCCAGCCCGGGCAGCTCGGCGATCAGCGTCACCGAGCGGTCGGGATAGTCCGGCGTGCCGATCCGGTAGGCGTCGAGCGGCTTCAGCGCCTCCCAGCCCCCCAGGGCGAACATCGCCTCGCCCGGCCCCACCAGCGGCGCGCCGATGTGGAAGGCGACCCAGTCGCGCACCGCATCGCCATCGTGCCCCGGCGCCAGATAAAGCGGCGTCTCGCGGTCGCAGAGCGTCAGCAGCAGCACCGAGGCCGCCACCGAGACCGGTGCGGGCGCCGCCGCGCCGCTCACCGTATGAATGGTTCCCGGCCGTGCCATGGCCTCCAGTGCCGCGCGAAAGGCGCGCGCCGCCTCGACCGGCGCCTCGGCGAACCCGCCGGAAAGCACATCGTCCCGCATCACGCCTCCCCCCGCACCATGGTGAAGAAATCCACCTTCGTCGCCGCCGCCCGGGCCGCCCGGGCCCGGCGCGTCTCGGCCTCCGCCGCCTCCAGCGGCGCCAGCACCGCCGCGCGCAGCTCTTCAGCCCGGTCGCCCTGCATCAGCGCATCGACCAGCGCGGCGCGCTCCGCATGGGCCTTGTCGCGGCCCTGCACATAGGCGTGCCCAACCTCGCCGCTCTCCAGCCGCAGCGCACAGCGCGTCACCGTCATCTCGCCGAGATTGAACGGCGCGCCGGTGCCGCCCATGCGGCCCCGCACCATCACACCGCCCACTTCCGGCACGCGCAGCCAGTCAAAGCCCGGCAGCTCGCCAAGTCCCTCAAGCTGCGCCGCAAGCCGTGGCGCCGGCACCCGGGCCAGCAGCCCCATCCAGCCCCTGCGGGCTTCGTTTCCGACATCCGTCATGCTCATCTGGACAACCTTGCCGATTTGTCTAAGGTTATATACAACTAGACAAATCATAGGCCCGACTCGCATCAAAGCGCAAGCGGGCGCGCATGAAATTTCGATGACAGCGCCGACAGAGGCGCCCCGCAGAGACAGAGCAACACAGACAGAGCAAAGATGCCCCGCACCCCGATCTGGAAATCCATCGCCGCCGAGCTGGAGGGCGAGATCGCCCGCCACCTCTACCGCGCCGGCGACAAGCTGCCGACCGAGGCGGAGCTTTCCGCGCGCTTCGGCGTCAACCGCCACACCGCCCGCCGGGCGCTGGCGGATCTCGCCGAACGCGGGCTGGTGCACAGCCGTCGCGGCGCCGGCGTGTTCGTGACGGCAACGCCGCTCGATTACGCCATCGGCGCGCGCGTGCGCTTTCACCGCAACATCCGCGCCACCGGCCGGCTGCCGGAAAAGCGCGTGCTGCGGGTCGAGACCCGGCCCGCCGACACAGCCGAGGCCGAGGCGCTCGCCCTGCCCCCGGGCGCGCCGGTCATCGTCTACGAGGGGCTGTCGCTCGCCGAAGGCGCCCCCATCGCGCATTTCTTCAGCTGCTTTCCCGCCGAGCGCCTGCCCGGCCTCGCCGACACGCTGCGCGAGACCTCCTCGGTGACCGAGGCGCTGCGCCGCAACGGCGTGACCGATTACACCCGCGCCCGCACCCGGCTCACCGCCGAAGCCGCGAGCCCCACCCAGGCGCTGCATCTGGCCACCCGCGAAGGCGCGCCGCTCCTACGCAGCGAGAGCGTCAATATCGACCCGGAGGGACAACCGGTGGAATACGGGCTGACCTGGTTCGCCGGCGACCGGGTGGCACTGACCGTCGCGCCGGAGGACGCCTCGTAAACAATCGTCATGCGGGTGACATCTAGCCCCGGTACATCCTGTGGAAAAGTAATGAGCGGTACACGGGCATGACGGTCTTGCTTCCTCCCCTGCGCCTGACCGGCGCCACCATCCTGCGCGGCGGCGCGCTGCAAAAGCGCTCGCTGGTGGTTGCGGATGGCGTGATCACCAAAGGCCCCCTGCCCGAGGTGGACATGTCGGGCTATCTGATCCTGCCCGGCATCATCGACCTGCATGGCGACGCCTTCGAGCGCCATATCGCGCCGCGCCCCTCCGCGCCCTTTCCCATCGAGGCCGGGCTGCGCTCGACCGACCGCGAGGCGGCGGCACACGGGGTGACCACCGCCTGGCTGGCGCAATGCTGGAGCTGGGAAGGCGGCATGCGCGGCCCGGATTTCGCCGAGGCCGTGATGGCGGCGCTCGATGCCTACCGGCCCCGCGCGCTCACCGATCTGCGTCTCCAGATCCGCTGCGAGACCCATATGCCCGAGACCCGCGCGCGTCTTCTGGCGGCGATCCGGCGGCACGGCATCGGCTATGTGATCTTCAACAACCACCTGCCCGAGACGCTGGCGGCGGTGGAGAGCGCGCCGCTGAAGGTCGCCGGCTGGGCCGAGCGCGGCGGGCGCAGCGTCGACGAGTTCGTCGCCGTGCTGCGCGCGGCGCAGGAGCAGCGGCGCGACGTGCCGCGCCATCTCTGCGCGCTGGCCGAGGCCTTTGACGCGATGGGTGTCCGCTATGGCAGCCATGACGATCCCGATGGCGAGACGCGGGAATATTACCGCATCATCGGCGCCCGCATCGCCGAGTTCCCGACCACGGCAGCGGCGGCGAAACTGGCGCGCGCCTGCAACGATCCGGTGCTGATGGGCGCGCCCAACGTGGTGCGTGGCGGCTCACAATCGGGAAATGTCTCGGCGACGCATCTGGTGGCGCGCGGGCTCTGCGACGCGCTGGTTTCCGACTACCACTACCCCTGTCTGGCGCAGGCGGCCTGGGAGCTGGTGGAGCGCGGGCTGCGCACGCTGCCGCAGGCCTGGGACATGATCTCCCGCGTGCCGGCAGAGATCATGGGGCTCGCCGACCGGGGTACGCTGGACTGGGGCAAGCGGGCGGATTTCGTGGTGGTCAACGAGGCCACGCGCGAGATCGAGGCCACGGTGAGCGGCGGGCGGCTGGCCTATCTCTCGGGCGAGGCCGGTGCACGGCTGGTGGGCGCGATGCAGGGCACCCGGCTGGCGGCGGAGTAGACGCGGGCGTAACCGCCCCGCCCTCTATCCGATGCTCTGCGCCAGCACGCGGCTGATCGTGGTGAGCGTCGCGCCGCTTTCCTCGCGCCAGGTGTTGAAGGCCTGCTGCACCGCCTGCATCGCCCTGCGCGATGTCGGTGCCTTGTCGATCACCCCCTCTGCCACCAGCCGCGCCACCACGTCCTGACTGAGAATGAAGCTGTCCTTGCCCATGCTGCGCAGGAGATAGGCCGCCGTCCCGCCGCCAAGACGCGACCCGTCGCGCTTGAGCCAGTCGAGCAGCCCGGCGAAGTCCGCCTCGGGCCAGTCCGCCACGCGGCGCCCGAAGGGCGTGCCGTCCTCGGCGAGGCGACGCAGGAACGCCGCGTTGTCGCGAATGGCGGCGATCTTGGGCGCCGAGCGGATCACCCGCCTGTCGGCGACGAGCGCGTCGAACCAGTCTTCCGACATCATCGACAGCGCGCCCACATCGAAGCCGCGAAACGCCTCTTCGATCTCCGGCCATTTGTTCTCGACCACGGTCCAGCTTATCCCGGCCTGAAAGATCCCCCGCGCCATGCCCGCAAGCCAGCGGTCATCGGGGACGGCGGCGATCTCGTCGGGCGATTTCGGCTTGGGAATGCCCGCAAGCACGGCGTCCCGCCCGCCTTTGCGCTCGGCGGCGATATCAACAATCTCTTCGAAACGGCGCATCGGCCCCTCCAGCGTCACCACAGGGGAAACCTGCCGGACGGGCCGCAAAAGGTAAAGAACAAATTAAGAACGGTCCCTATCGGGCCGTGCCGTCAATCCGCGCCAGCGGGCGCCGTGTTCAGCTCTTGGGCGTCGCGCTCGACCGCCGCATCCTCATTCACCTGCTCCGACTGGCCGGTGAAATCGTCCGTCACCGTGCCCTGCGCTTCGGGTGCGTCGCCATTGGCCATGACCCAGCCGAGCCAGCCGAGAAAGAGCAGCGCGACAAGGCCGAGCCCGGCCCAGATGCCCCAGAGCGGCGCGCGATGTTGACGTTCCTGTTTCTTGAGATTGGTGTCGGGTGCCGACATGGTCCCCTCCTTTCGATTTTTCCCGGGCGCGCGGTTGCCGCCCGTCTCTCATAAGCCTAACACTTTGGCAGCCGGCCCGGTTCCGGCGCCGCCCCAGCCCCGAGGATGAGAGACATGAAAGACGCGAGCCCCCAGACCATCTATCTCAAGGATTACACCCCCTTCGGCTGGCAGGTGGCGGATGTGCATCTCACCGTGGCGCTGGCGCCCAATGCCACAAGGGTCAAATCGCGCATCCATTTCGTGCCGAACCCGAACGCGCCGGAACAGGAATTCTTTCTGCATGGCGAGGAGCTGAACCTGATCCGCGCCGCCATCGACGGCGAAGAGGTCGCACCCGAGATCACGCCGCAGGGTCTGCGCTGCAAGGTGCCCTCCGGCCCGTTCCTCTGGGAGTCGGAAGTCGAGATCGCGCCGGCGGAAAACTTCGCGCTTGAAGGGCTTTACATGTCGAACGGCATGTATTGCACGCAATGCGAGGCGGAAGGCTTTCGCAAGATTACCTATTACCCCGACCGGCCCGATGTGATGGCCACCTTCACCGTGCGCATCGAGGGCGATGAAAAGGTCAAGCTGTCGAACGGCAACCCCACCGACAGCGGCGAAGGCTGGGCGGAATGGCACGATCCCTGGCCGAAACCGGCCTATCTCTTTGCGCTGGTGGCCGGCGATCTGGTGAACCATCCCGGAGAATTCACCACCAGATCCGGCAAGACGGTGGAGCTGAACATCTGGGTCCGCCCCGGCGACGAGGACAAATGCGCCTTTGGCATGGAGGCACTGAAAGCCTCGATGAAATGGGATGAAGAGGTCTATGGGCGCGAATACGACCTGGACATTTTCAACATCGTTGCGGTCGACGACTTCAATATGGGCGCGATGGAGAACAAGGGGTTGAACATTTTCAACTCTTCCTGCGTTCTCGCCTCTCCCGAGACCTCGACCGATGCGAATTTCGAGCGCATCGAGGCGATTATCGCGCATGAGTATTTCCACAACTGGACCGGCAACCGCATCACCTGCCGCGACTGGTTCCAGCTTTGTCTGAAAGAAGGGCTGACGGTGTTCCGCGACAGCCAGTTCACCTCCGACATGCGCTCGGCCGAGGTGAAGCGGATCTCCGACGTGATCGACCTGCGCGCGCGCCAGTTCCCCGAGGATCAGGGGCCGCTCTCGCACCCTGTACGGCCCGAGAGCTTTCAGGAGATCAACAATTTCTACACCGCCACGGTCTATGAGAAAGGCGCCGAGGTGATCGGCATGCTCAAGCGGCTGGTGGGAGACGAGGATTACGCCAAGGCGCTGGATCTCTATTTCGAGCGCCACGATGGCGACGCGGCGACGATCGAGGACTGGCTGAAGGTGTTCGAGGACGCTACAGGCCGCGATCTGGCGCAATTCAAGCGCTGGTACTCGCAATCCGGCACCCCGCATCTGAGCGTGACGGAAGATCATGCCGACGGGGTCTATACGCTGACCTTCAAGCAGCACACGCCGCCCACCCCCGGCCAGTCCGAGAAGGCGCCGCAGGTGCTGCCCATCGCGGTGGGGCTGCTGAACCCCAATGGCGACGAGGTGGTGCCGACCACGGTGCTGGAGATGACAGAGGCCGAGCAGAGCTTCAGCTTCGACGGGCTGAGCAGCAAGCCGGTGCCCTCGATCCTGCGCGGCTTTTCCGCACCGGTGGTGCTGGAGCGCGAGACCGCGCCGGAGGAAAAGCGCTTTCTGCTGGCCCATGACACCGACGCATTCAACCGCTGGGAGGCGAGCCGCGATCTCGCCCGCGCCTGCCTCTACGCGATGATCACCGAGGGCGCCGGGCCGGACACCGCCTGGATCGACGCGCTGGAACAGGTGGTGCGCGACGCCGATCTCGATCCGGCCTTCCGCGCGCTGATGCTGTCGCTGCCGACGCAATCCGAGCTGGTGCAGATGCTGCACGCCAGGGGCGTGACGCCCGATCCGGACGCGATCTATGCCGCCACCGAGGCGCTGAAAAACGCCATGGCAGAGCGCTGGTCCGCCCTGCTGCCGGCGCTGCGCGAGGAAAGCGCGGTCACCGCCGCCTACAGCCCCGATGCCGAGCAATCCGGCAAGCGCGCTCTGGGCAACGCGGTGCTGGCACTGCAAACCCGGCTCGACGGCGGCAAGGCAGCACAGGCGCAATACGATGCCGCCGACAATATGACGATGCAGCTCAGCGCGCTGAGCTGCCTGATCTCGGCCGGCGCCGAAGAGACCGCGCTGGCCGCGTTCGAGGCGCAGTGGAAAGATGACCGGCTGGTGATGGACAAATGGTTCGCGCTTCAGGTCGCCGCCACGGCGCCGGAAAATGCCGCGACCCGCGCCGGCGCACTGACCGAGCGGGCGGATTTCGACTGGAAGAACCCCAACCGTTTCCGCGCGGTGATGGGCTCGCTGGCGATGAACCACGCGGGCTTTCACGCCAAGGATGGCAGCGGCTACAAGCTGCTGGCGGATTGGCTGATCAGGCTGGACGAAAAGAACCCGCAGACCACGGCGCGCATGTGCTCGGTCTTCCAGACCTGGAAACGCTACGACACGCAACGTCAGGCGCTGATGCAGGCCGAACTGGAGCGTATCGCGGCCAAGCCGGGCCTGTCGCGCGACGTGACCGAGATGGTGACGCGGCTGCTCTCGTAAAGCCAAGAGCCGCGCCCGGTCCGGGCGCGGCTCCTTTATTCGGCCTGAGTAAATGGGTCCGCCAGCGCCGTCACGCGGCGCCGGCCCAGCCCGGCAGGATCGTTACTGCGCGAGCTTTTTCGAGACGATCTCGTTCACCGCCTTCGGGTTGGCCTTGCCGCCGGTGGCCTTCATCACCTGACCGACGAACCAGCCCGCGAGCTTGGGGTTCTGCTTGGCCTTTTCCACCTGCGCCGGGTTGGCGGCGATGATCTCGTCGACGGCGGTTTCGATGGCACCGGTATCGGTCACCTGCTTCATGCCGCGCTCTTCGACGATCTTTTCCGGGTCGCCGCCCTCGGTATAGACGATCTCGAACAGATCCTTGGCGATCTTGCCGGAAATCGCGTCCGACTTGATCAACCGGATTATGCCCGCAAGCTGCGCCGGCGAGACCGGGCTGTCCTCGATGGCATGGTCCTCCTTCTTGAGGCGACCGAAGAGCTCGTTGATCACCCAGTTGGCGGCAAGCTTGCCGTCGCCCGCCTCGCCCGCGACCTCTTCGAAATAGGCGGCATTCGCCACCTCGGCGGTCAGCACGCCGGCATCGTATTCCGACAGGCCGAAATCGCCCACGAACCGCGCCTTCTTGGCATCCGGCAGCTCGGGCAGGTTGGCGGCGATATCGTCCACCCAGGCCTGTTCGATCTCCAGCGGCAGCAGGTCGGGATCGGGGAAGTAGCGGTAATCATGCGCCTCTTCCTTGGAGCGCATCGACCGCGTCTCGCCCTTGTCCGGATCGTAGAGCCGGGTTTCCTGATCGACCGAGCCGCCGGCCTCCAGAATGGCGATCTGGCGGCGCGCCTCGTAATCGATGGCGGCCTGGATAAAGCGCATGGAGTTCATGTTCTTGATCTCGCAGCGCGTGCCGAGATGGCTGAAATCCTGCGTTTCCTGATATTTCTCGTACTGGCCGGGGCGGCAGACCGAAACGTTCACGTCGGCCCGCAGGTTGCCGTTCTGCATATTGCCGTCGCAGGTGCCGAGATAACGCAGGATCTGGCGCAGCTTCGACACATAGGCGGCGGCCTCTTCGGGCCCGCGAATGTCGGGGCGCGAGACGATCTCCATCAGCGCCACGCCGGTGCGGTTGAGATCGACGAAGGACATGTTCGGATCCATGTCGTGGATCGACTTGCCGGCATCCTGCTCGATATGGATCCGCTCGATGCGCACGAGGCGGGCGATGCCCGGCTCCATATCCACGATCACCTCGCCCTCGCCGACAATCGGGTGATAAAGCTGCGAGATCTGATAGCCCTGCGGCAGATCGGGGTAGAAATAGTTCTTGCGGTCGAAGGCGGATTTCAGGTTGATCTCTGCCTTCAGCCCCAGCCCGGTGCGCACCGCCTGCTCGACGCAGAATTCGTTGATGACCGGCAGCATGCCGGGCATGGCCGCGTCCACGAAGCTGACATTGCTGTTCGGCTCGGCGCCGAATTTGGTCGAGGCCCCCGAGAACAGCTTGGCCTCGGAGGCGACCTGGGCATGCACCTCCATGCCGATCACCAGTTCCCAATCGTATTTGGCCCCGGCGATGACCTTGGGTTTGGGGGTCTCGAAGCTCAGGTCAAGCATGGCGCATCCTCGTCTCGCTGATCGCGACGGGGATACGCCAGAGCGGAACAGGGAGCAAGGGTGCAGGCAGCACAGGGCGAGGGGCTCAGCATGATGCCGGTCTCGGCAAAGCGCACCTGCCGGCCGCGTGCCAGCTGATGGGCGAAATGCTCTGCCAGCGCCGAGAGCGCGCGGGCCTGGCCCAGCCGCAGCCGCTCGCCGCCATCGGTGGTGCCCCGGACGGGGCGGGCACCGGCCCAGAGCTCGGGATGCACCTCGCGCAGATGGTCCTGCGCGATCCAGCCGAAACAGCCGGCGATGCGGGCCCGGGCCGAGCCCGGCACGGCGGCGCCCGAGAGCGTCAGCCCGCAATAGGCGGCCAGCAGGTTGGCCATATGCTGGTCGGGGCGGCGATGCAGGATATCGTGCAGCCCCTCGGCGAAGAGCTCGGCATCCACCTGCGCGAACCCGCCCGGCGCATCGTTCGCCAGCGCGTCGAACCAGACCCAAGCATAGCCGCCCAGCCCCCAGATATCCGCCGTGTGCCCGGCGGTGCGCCGCGCCTCGCGGTCGAGCCGCTCCCAGTCGCCGAAGCGCTGCGGGGTCAGGTCACGCCCGAGCGCGCGCAGGTGGTCGGGACAGGCGGGGTTGAGGTCGATCAGATCCTCGTAATCGTCGACCACCCGCTGCTGCGGATATGGGTCGAGATCGAGCAGCCCGCAGCGCAGGGCCGCAAGCAGGGGCGAGTCGTGTTCCAGCGGATCGAAAGGCGCGATGAGCCGTTGCGCCGCCTCCAGATGCTGTGCCCGGGCATCGCGATGCAGGAGGCCGCCGGCGCGGGCGGCCCAGGCTTTGGCCACGGCGAGATGCGCCTGCGCCAGCATCGCGGCGAGCCACGGCTCATGCTCGGCGCCGTCGATGGCGTCGCGCAGGGCGAAGAGGCTGGCGCGGGCGGCGGTGGGATCGTCGCGTCCGACAGCGGCCAGCGCGCTCTCCATCGCGTCCGAACAGGCGCCCTCGGCCAGAAGCCGCGCCACGGACGTGCCGCCAGAGGTGGCGTCGCGGGCGGCATCCGCCTCGCGCAAGCCGCGCGCCAGCACCTCCCAGGCCTCCTGCCTTGCGAGGTGACGCCCCTGCGCGCGCAGCCGTCCGCACTGCACCGCCTCGGGCGGGGTGTCGCGAACCGGGATCTCGACCCGTGGCGGCGGGCTGCCCGGGCAGTCCTCGGGGCGCACGCGCGTCTTCATTGACACACCGTCAGCACGACGCTGCACACCCAGCCGGGCGCGCAAGGCACGAACCGCGGGACGAAGATCGGGAATCTTACTCGGAACCATCATGGCTGCGAGACTGGCCGGGGATTCGGGCGCGATCAGGGCGGCACGACGACGAAGAAGCGGCGGCATTCCGCGCATTGCATTCTCATCCCTGCCCTATTGATTTAAAAAGGTTTAACGGTGCCGCCTCAGTCGGCAGGATCAGCCGGCCCTGCACCATCGGGGGCCGCGCTTTACCGGCAATGCCGGATGTGGCATCCGTCTGCCCCATGTTTAAGCGATTTCTTAGCATCCTGGCCCTGCTTATATCCGCTGGCGCCGCATCGGCCGATCCGGTCCCCCTCCCCCCGACGCCCTCGGTGCACGCCATCTATAGCTCCCTGCGCCCACAGGCGCGGCGCATGACGATCCCCGAAGCCCGCTGGGGCAGCTCCGGCAGCCGCGACCGCTGGTCGCTGACGGTGCTGTCCTCACTGCGCGGGCCCGCCAAGCGCCTGCCCGAGACCGTGCCCGCCGACATTACCACCTGGTGCCCGGCCTATCCCAGCGCGACACGCGAGGATCGCGAGGCGTTCTGGCTCGGGCTGGTCTCGGCGCTCGCCAAACATGAAAGCACCTACCGCCCCACCGCCGTGGGCGGCGGCGGCCTCTGGTACGGGCTGTTGCAGATCCTGCCCTCGACGGCGCGGCTTTATGGTTGTCAGGCGCGCAGCGGCGCGGCGCTCAAGGATCCGAATCTGAACCTGAGCTGCGGCTTGCGCATCATGGCCAAGACCGTGGCCCGCGACGGCGTGGTCAGCCGCAACATGCGCGGCGTGGCCGCCGACTGGGGGCCGTTCCATTCGCGGTCCAAGCGCGAGGACATGATCGCCTGGACCCGTGCGCAGCCCTATTGCGCCGGCCTGCCGCGCTCGCTGAAGCCGGTCGCCCGGCCCGCGCGCTGGGGAGAACCCGCGATCATGGCCGGCCTCGGCGAAACGCGTCCGCAGCTGCCAGAGATGGACGGGGTCGTGGCGCTCAGCATCAACGGCACGATCGTGCGCAAATCCTCCGATCCGGTCATCGCCACCTCCGGCATGACCGAGATGCAGGAGAGGCGGCGGGCACCGTAAGCGCAACGCCGCGTGCCGGCGAGCACCTTGGGGGTGTTCTGCCATCCCCTGTTTTCTCCTCTTTTTCTGATCCTTGGGTCAAAAGCTGCTTGCCCTCTGACCTTTGGCGCGGCGTCGCGGCCTGTTTCCCGCCTTTTCGCGGCACTCCTTGATTTGCCGCAACGCAGAAATTTCATCTTCATGGCCTAGTTGCGAAGCTGGAGGAGACGACCAGACCCTCGAATCAGCAGGAGACGCGCCATGTTTTCACTCAAGGGCCAGAAAGCGCTCGTTGTCGGCATCGCCAATGAGCATTCCATCGCCTGGGGCTGCGCCCGCGCGATGCGTGCACAGGGCGCCGAGATCGCGGTCACCTATCTCAACGACAAGGCCGAGCGCTTCGTGCGCCCGCTCGCCGAAGAGCTGGAGGCCGAGATCGTGCTGCCGCTCAACGTGAGCGAGCCCGGCCAGCTCGAAGCGGTGTTCGACGAGATCGGCGCGCGCTGGGGCACGCTCGACACGCTGCTGCACTCCATCGCCTTCGCCCCGATGGACGATCTGCACGGGCGCGTCGTCGACAGCTCTGCCGAGGGGTTCAAGCTGGCGATGGATGTCTCGGTTCATTCCTTTTTGCGGATGATCCGGCTGGCCGAGCCGCTGATGCCCGATGGCGGCACCTGCCTGACGGTGTCGTTCTCGGGCTCCACCCGTGTGGTGAAGAATTACAACATCATGGGGCCGGTCAAGGCGGCGCTGGAAAGCGCCGTGCGCTATGCCGCCGCCGAGCTGGGGGAACAGGGCATCTCGGTGCATGCGCTCTCGCCCGGGCCGCTCAAGACCCGCGCCGCGTCGGGCATCGGCCATTTCGACGAGCTGCTGATGAGCGCCGCCGAGCGCGCGCCGATGCACCTTCTGGCCGATATCGAGGACGTCGGCGCCATGGCCGCCTTTCTCGCCTCGCGCGAGGCCAGCCACCTGACCGGCGGCGTGCACGAGATCGACGGCGGCTATTCGATCACCGCCTGAGCCGCCTGCCCTGATATGCCCTGCGGCGGAACGCCGGTTGTGCCCGCGCCGCCGCGGGGAAATAGTCGTCACGGGCGGCGCCCTGCGCCCCTGCCTTCCGGAACGAACAGAGCCAGATCATGACCACCACCCCCGTCGCCCTCACCCTCAATGCCGGCAGTTCCTCGCTGAAATTCGGCCTGTTCGATATCTCCGGCGCCCCCGCCGTGATGGCGGTGGGCCAGATTGACTCCATCGGCAAGGCACCGCGTCTCAAGGCCAGCTTCGGCCCCGGCCGCTCGCCCGTCAGCCGCGACCTGACGCCCGCCGAAGCCGCCGATCACAAATCGGCGCTGGCCACCGCGCTTGCTGTGCTGCGCGAGGCGTTCCCGAGGGCAAAGGCCAGCGCCGTCGGTCACCGCGTGGTGCATGGCGGGCCGAGCTACGACCGGCCCATGGTGCTCACCCCGGAAGTCATGGAAGAGCTGCGCCGGCTTTCGCCCTTTGCGCCGATCCACCAGCCGCACAATCTCGCCGGCATCGACGCGGCGGTGGAGGCCTTTCCCGAAGCGCTTCAGGTCGCCTGTTTCGACACCGCTTTTCACCGCACCCATCCAAAGGTGAACGACGTCTTCGCCCTGCCCCGCGAATATTACGACAAGGGCGTGCGGCGCTACGGTTTTCACGGGCTGAGCTACGATTACATCTCGGGCGAGCTGAAACGCATCGCGCCACTGATCCACGAGGGCCGGGTGATCGTCGCGCATCTGGGCAATGGTGCGTCCATGTGCGGCATGATCGGCGGGCGCTCGGTTGCCTCGACCATGGGGTTCACCGCGCTCGACGGGCTGCCCATGGGCACACGCACCGGGCAGATCGACCCGGGCGTGATCTTTTACATGGTACAGCAGGAGGGCATGAGCATCGACGAGGTGCGCCAGCTCTTCTATTCGAAATCCGGCCTGCTGGGCCTTTCGGGGCTCAGCAACGACATGCGCGCGCTGGAAGCCGCCGGCACGGTCGAGGCGAATGAGGCCATCGACTATTTCGTCTTCCGTATCCGCCGCGAGCTGGGCGGGCTGGCCGCCGCGCTCGGCGGGCTCGACGCGCTGGTTTTCTGCGGCGGCATCGGCGAAAATTCGCGCCTGATCCGCGAGCGGGTCTGCGAAGGCATGGGCTGGATCGGGCTGGAGCTCGACCGCGAGCGCAACGGGCGCAATGACACGGTGATTTCCACCGATATGAGCCGCGCGCGGGTCATGGTCGTGCCCACCAACGAAGAGCTGGTCATCGCCCGCGCCGCCAAGGATTTCCTCGACACCAGAGGATGAGAGCAGAGACCCGCGCTAACATTCGTTTTTCCTGACGTAAGGAATGCATGACTCGGCGAAATGACCACCGCCATGCTACCCCCTTGCCACCGGGTCCGTGAGACGCTCGGAACCGCTTTCAGGATAGATCGGAGGCGGGTCAAAACCGATAGAACCGCGTAGCTGGACAACCACTTTTTCACCCGTTGCCGGGGGGCGGAACCGTGAGCCGCTCCCCGGTTATTCCTTTGGGGTGACGGCACCGCACCACGCTGCTAGACTTCGGAAACGAAACGCGAAAGTGCTGTCTTATGGCGATTTACGAATACAAGGTCGTCCCGGCTCCCGCCAGGGGCGAGAAGACCCGGGGAGTGAAGGGGGCCGAGGGGCGCTTTGCCTTTGCCATCGAGCGATTGATGAACGAAATGGCCGCAGAAGGCTGGGAATATCAGCGCGCCGAAACCCTGCCCAGCGAAGAGCGCAGCGGCCTCACATCGAGCCAGACGGTCTGGCGCAATCTGCTGGTGTTCCGCCGCGCTCGAGCAGCGGGTGCCAACGGGAGCGAGGAGGCGCCGGAGCTTGCGGACCGGCGCATCGCCGCGGCGCCCGAACTGGTCGAGCCGGAAGACGCGACTGCACCCGCCATCGAAGACCCCGTGCCCGTCAACGAAACGCCGCCCTCGGACGTCGAGCTGCCCGAGGAAGAGGACAGGCCAAAGCGCGACAGCCTGCGCTACGACAGCGATAACGGCGTCGAAGGCACTGCCCCGCTGGACGGACCCAGCAGCGTGCTGACCGACCGCGCCGCCCGGCTGCGGCAAGGCTCCGCCGCCGAGTAGCGCCCCGACCGGCGGCGTTCAGCCGTCGAGATCGAGCGACAGCGCATGAATCGCGGTCGTCAGCTCCGCCCCAAGCGCCGCATGTACCGCCCGGTGCCGCGCCACGCGGCTCATGCCCGCCAGTGCCGGCGCCCGCATGCGCACGTGGAAATGGCTCTCGCCACTGCCATCGTCCCCCGCATGGCCCGCATGCCGGCCGCTGTCGTTTCGCACATCCAGCTCTGCCGGCGCGAACGCCTCGCGCAGCCGTGTTTCGATTTCCGCCGAGCGTGACAAATTTCCGCCTCCTGCCCTCTTCAAACTGACTGAGGATTGTCTAAACTCCCTCGTCCGAGTCGAAAAGGTGAGACCATGAGCAGAAGTGACCCCTTCGGTTTCGATATGTCGGTGAAGTCTTCGAAGAAGAAGAACCCGCGCGGACGACGTGGCATGTCCGGCGAACAGGAGACTTCCACCCGTATCTGCGATCACGAAGGTTGCGAAGAGCCGGGCAAGTTCCGCGCGCCCAAGGCGCCGGACGTGCTGGATGAATATTACTGGTTCTGCAAGGACCACGTGCGCGAGTACAACGCGCAATGGAGTTTCTTCGACGGCAAGACCGAAGCCGAGATGAACGCGCAGAACAGCGCCGACAAGGTGTGGGAGCGCAAGACCAAGGATTATCGCGACCCCGAGGCCCGCGCCTGGGCGCGGCTGGGCATCGAGGATCCGCATCAGGTGCTGGGCGACAACGCCACCCGCAACCCCGGGCGCGGCGCGCAGAACAGCGGACGGCGCCTGCCGCCCACCGAAAAGCGCGCGCTGGAAATCCTCGAGGTCGAGCGCGCCGAGACCAAGGCCGAGGTCCGCAAGGCCTACAAAAAGCTCATCAAGGTGCTTCACCCGGACATGAACGGCGGCGATCGCAGCCAGGAAGAACAGCTTCAGGAAGTGGTCTGGGCCTGGGATCAGATCAAGGACAGCCGCAACTTCAAATAGCACTGCCGCGCAGGCGCCTCACCTTGGGGCGCATCACGGCCTCTGTCTCCGCCAAAGCTTTTTGATTCGACACAGGGCGCGCCTCTTCAATGGGGCGCGCCCAAATCAATGGCAATTCACCAGCCTATTTCGCGAAATCATTTTCTAATTGATGACAATTCGGCCTTATTGTTTACAATAAGAACTGTATTTTTTCGTTATACGCGTTTCCAATAATAGACACACCCGCAAAGGTTGTGCTAACTTGCAGGTATGGCGGTATTCTTACGCCAGAACGTATCCGGGCTCCCTGCTCCGGGCACTCACGGACCGAACGGGGCCTGTGCGCCAATCCCCTGGGCGCACAGGCCTCACCGTGTCCTGGCCTGCGTAACACGCCCTGTCTCCGATCTCAGGCCGGCCGGAAAGTCAGCGATACCCCGTTGATACAGTGACGCTTTCCGGTAGGCGGCGGACCATCGTCAAAGATATGGCCGAGATGCGAGCCGCAGCGCCGGCAATGGCATTCGGTCCGGGTGATAAACAGCTTGCGGTCGGGCTTTGTCTCGACGGCATTCGGCAGCGCCTGATAAAAGGACGGCCAGCCGGTGCCGCTGTCGAATTTCGTCTCGGACGCATAGAGCGGCAGATCGCAGCCCTTGCACAGGAACGTCCCGGCGCGCTTTTCGTCGTTCAGCGGTGAGGTAAAGGCGCGCTCGGTGCCCTCCTCGCGCATCACGCGGTATTCCAGATCGCTCAGCATGGCGCGCCATTCGGCCTCGCTCCGGGTGATCTCGAAGCGCTCAGCGGCGGTGCCGCGCGTGACGCCAAGCCCCAGGGCAGCGACAGTGGTGGCGAGAAATCCTCGGCGGGTCATGGCTCTCCTCCTATTTCCCCTTGAAACGATGCGCCCCCGGCGGGAATACGTCCAGCCGGGGGCTGCGCACGATTGCGCGAGAGCCCTGTCATCTTGGGGATCGCTAAGGCTCGCCGCTCCTCCTGCGCGTCATACCGCCCGACAGTTCCGGGTGGGCCGGACGGATCCCTTGGGCCGCGCGCGTCGCGGCGCGGCCCGGTCTGTGCATTACATCGCGGGAAGCAGCACGCGGTCGATGACATGAATCACGCCGTTCGACTGCTGCACGTCCGCGATGGTGACATTGGCCGACCGCCCCTGCTCATCGGTGAGGGTGATCGTGCCGCTCTCCAGCTTCGCCTGAAGCGTGCAGCCGCCCACGGTCGGCACCGGGTGCATGCCGCCGTCATCGGCGATCATGCCGGCGATGGCATCGGACATGGCACTGGTCGCAACCACATGGCAGGTCAGGATTTCCGCGAGCTGCGCCTTGTGTTCGTCCATCATCAGCTGGCTCAGGCTCTCGTCCGAAATCCGGTCGAAGGCGGCGTCGGTCGGGGCGAAGACGGTAAAGGGGCCTTCGGAGTTCAGCGTATCGACCAGGCCGGCCTGTTTCACAGCGGCAACCAGCGTCTCGTGATCGGCGGAGTTCACCGCGTTCTCGACAATGGTCTTGTCCGCATACATCGGCGCGCCGCCGACCATGGGATTCTCTGCGGCAAAGGCCGGAGCGGCAAGCGCGGTCAGGGCGGTGGCAATAATGGTGGTCTTGAACGTGGTCATCTGTGGGTCCTCCGAATTGACAATCGACCGGTCCGCTCTGGCCGGTCCTGCCCGAAGTCACGCAGCGCTCTGATCGGAAGTTTCAGATGTTTGTATCACGGAAGCGTGAGGCGCGTCACACCGTACCGCGCAACACCAGCCCATCCGGCGTCTGCGCCAGCCGGATCGCCGCCGCGCGCCCGCCCGCCACCAGCCGCCCGGCACCCTGCGGCAGCCCTGCCACCCCCGCCGGCACGGACGTGGCCATGGCAAGCGCCCGCTCCAGCCCGATCCCGACCTCGGAGACCAGCAGGTTGATCGCGCGCGTGAGATCGAGATCCGCACCCGCCAGCGTGCCGTCACTCAGCACAAGCTTGCCCTGCTCGCGGGTGATGCGGCGACCATTGAGCTCGAACCCTGTCGCATCGGTGCCCGCCGGTGCCATGGCGTCGGTCACCAGAAAGACGCCGCTCTCTCCTGCCTTGGCGGCGAGCGCGATGCGCATTGCGGCCGGGTGCACATGGATGCCGTCGGCGATCAGCCCGGCGGCGAGCGTGTCGCTGTGCAGCGCCGCGCCGACCAGCCCGGGCGCGCGCTTGTCGAGCGGGCTCATGGCGTTGAAGAGATGCGTCACGCAGCGCGCGCCCGCTGCCGCATAATCCAGCGCCGTCTCGAAATCCGTATCGGAATGGCCAAGCGACACGACAGCACCGGCACGCGCCAGTCTCGCCACCTGCTCGCGGCTGACGCTTTCCGGCGCGACGGTCACCATCAGCACCGGCAGCCGCGCTGCTGCCTCGCAGAGCAGTTCCAGATCAGGCGTCTGCATGGGCCGGATGAGCGCAGGGTCATGCGCCCCCTTTCGCGACAACGCCAGATGCGGCCCTTCCAGATGCAGCCCGCCGATGCCCGGCATGCCCTCGGCAATGGCCTGTACCGTCACCTTGACCGCCGCCCGCGTGCGCTCGAATGTGTCGGTGATCAGAGTCGGCAGAATGCTCGTGCTACCGAGACGGCGGTGCGCCTCGGCGATGCGCGCGAGATCGGCAATCGTGGGCCCATCATTCACCATGACCCCGCCGCCGCCATTCACCTGAAGATCGACATAGCCAGGGGCCAGCAGATCGCCGTCGAGCTCCAAAACGCGACCCGAAGGCGCCATATCGCGCTCGGGCGCCAGCGCAACGACTTTGCCACCGGCCATGCTCAGGGCATGGCCGGTCAACAGTTGCGAACCGTCAAAGATCGGCCCGCCGCGAAAGGTGATATCGCTCATGTCATCCGCCTGCCCGCGCCAACGGGCGCCGGGCCGGCCTTTGTAACCGCGCTCAGTGGGTCCAGGCGCCCTTGCGGTCGACCGCAAAATTCTCGGCATAGCCGCGCGGCCGGATGTTCGGGCTGCGCTTGTGCGGCTCGGTCACGATCGCCTCGATGCCATGTTCCTTGGCATAGTCGAGCGCCTGCTCCTTGCTGTCGAATTTCAGGCGCACCTGCGACTGGGTATCGGAGGAGGAGGTCCAGCCCATCAGCGGATCCACTTCGCGCGGTTCGCTCGGCGCAAAGTCGAGAATCCAGTGTTTCGTCTTGCCCTGGCCCGAGGACATTGCCGTCCTGGCTGGCTGGTAAATCCGTGCGCGCATGGAATCCCTCCTGAACATTATGGAACGGTATCGGGGATTTGGCCCATCAGGGCAAGGGATCTGCGCGATTTTGACGGCATTTCGCGAGGCCTGGACGCCGGCAGGCGCAAACAGGGCACGCTCCATCGAAGAGACACGGGGGAGCGAGGGGTGGGTTGTGCGCTCCGAACGGGGCCTGTGCCACTGCTTGCTCTCAAAAGGTAAATATCGCCTGCGCCTTTAATCAATCGAAAAACACGTTCCTTCCGTGGCCGAATGAGCGACAAATGACCTAAGGTAAGCCGATTGTCGCACATTCCTAACGCGTTACGAGCGGTTCCTGAGACAGGTGGACGTCTGCCCGTTTTTCATGCAGATCGCCGCGGCGTCACGGCCCCTTGAATCTCGGCGCCATGGCAACAATTCTGTCAGGCGCCCGGTCCAGGAACCTCTCCCATGCCCTATGCCCATTCCGACAAGTCCGCCCCCGAGATGCACGCCCCCGCTCCCGATGTGCGCGAGCGCGAAAAGCTCGAAGGTGGCAAGCGCTTTGTCATGCAGACAGAGTTCCAGGCGGCGGGCGATCAGCCCACCGCCATCGCCGAGCTGTCGACAGGCGTGAGCGACGGCGAGCGCAATCAGGTGCTGCTGGGCGCCACCGGCACCGGCAAGACCTTCACCATGGCCAAGGTGATCGAGGAAACCCAGCGCCCGGCGATCATCCTCGCCCCCAACAAGACGCTGGCGGCGCAGCTATACGGCGAGTTCAAGGGCTTCTTCCCGGACAACGCGGTGGAGTATTTCGTCAGCTACTACGACTATTACCAGCCCGAGGCCTATGTGGCGCGCTCGGACACCTACATAGAAAAGGAAAGCCAGATCAACGAGCAGATCGACCGGATGCGCCACTCGGCCACCCGTGCGCTGCTCGAACGCGACGATGTGATCATCGTGGCCTCGGTCTCCTGCATCTACGGCATCGGCTCGGTCGAGACCTACGGCGCGATGACCCAGGATCTGATTGCCGGCAACGAATACGATCAGCGCAAGGTGATGGCCGATCTGGTGACCCAGCAATACCGGCGCAACGACCAGGCGTTTCAGCGCGGCTCGTTCCGGGTGCGCGGGGATTCGCTGGAGATCTGGCCCGCCCACCTCGAAGACCGGGCGTGGAAGCTGAGCTTTTTCGGGGAAGAGCTTGAGGCCATTACGGAATTCGACCCGCTCACCGGCCAGAAAACCGGCAGCTTCGAGCGCATCCGGGTCTATGCCAACTCGCACTATGTGACGCCGAAACCGACGATGAATCAGGCGGTGGTGCAGATCAAGAAAGAGCTGCGCCAGCGGCTCGACCAGCTTGTGAGCGAGGGCAAGCTGCTGGAGGCGCAGCGGCTGGAGCAGCGCACCAATTTCGATATCGAGATGCTGGAGGCCACCGGCGTCTGCAACGGCATCGAGAACTATTCGCGCTATCTCACCGGCCGTGCGCCGGGCGAGCCGCCGCCCACGCTGTTCGAATTCATCCCCGACAATGCGATTGTCTTTGCCGATGAAAGCCACGTCACCGTGCCGCAGATCGGTGGCATGTACCGGGGCGACTACCGGCGCAAGTTCACGCTCGCCGAGCACGGGTTCCGGCTGCCCTCCTGCATGGACAACCGCCCGCTCAAATTCGAGGAATGGGACGCGATGCGCCCGCAATCGGTGTTTGTCTCGGCCACCCCGGCGGCGTGGGAGCTGGAGCAGGCCGGCGGCGTCTTCACCGAACAGGTGATCCGTCCCACCGGGCTGCTGGATCCGCAGGTCGAGATCCGCCCCGTCGAGATGCAGGTGGACGATCTGCTCGACGAGGTCCGCAAGGTCACGGCGGACGGCTTCCGCACGCTCTGCACCACGCTCACCAAGCGCATGGCCGAGGATCTGACGGAATATATGCACGAACAGGGCATCAAGGTGCGCTACATGCATTCCGATATCGACACGATCGAGCGGATCGAGATCCTGCGCGATCTGCGGCTCGGCGCCTTCGACGTGCTGATCGGCATCAACCTGCTGCGCGAAGGGCTGGATATTCCCGAATGCGGGCTGGTGGCCATTCTGGACGCGGACAAGGAGGGCTTCCTGCGCTCCGAGACCTCGCTGATCCAGACCATCGGGCGCGCGGCACGGAATGCCGAGGGCCGCGTCATCATGTATGCCGACCGCATCACCGGCTCGATGGAGCGCGCCCTGGCCGAGACCGAGCGGCGTCGGGTGAAGCAGATCGCCTATAACGAGGAGCACGGCATCACACCGGCGACGGTGAAGAAGAATGTCGAGGACATTCTCGCCGGGCTCTATCAGGGCGATGTGGACATGAACCGGGTGACGGCGGTGGTCGACAAGGAGCGCGCCGGCGCCAATCTGGAAACGGTTCTGGAGGGGCTGCGCACGGATATGCGCAAGGCCGCCGAGAATCTGGAATTCGAGGAGGCCGCCCGGCTGCGCGACGAGATCAAGCGGCTGGAGGCGGTGGATCTTGCCGTTCACGACGACCCGCTGGCGCGCCAATCGGCGGTCGAGGCGGCGTCGGACGCGGCGGTCAAGTCATCCGGCCGCTCCACGGCGGGCCGCCCGGGCCAGCGCGGCGGGAATGTGAAGCGGCGGAAGCGGTAGGGTGGGCAATCTGCCCACCGTCATTGCGCCGGGCCGGAAGAGCGAATGGTGGGCAGATTGCCCACCCTACTCGCCGAACATCCCTTCGCCCAAGCCACCCGACCAATCCGCATCGACGCGCCCCAAGCGAATGTCGCGATGGATCGACGACCAGGGCCAATCCGAGGGCCGTGCCGCCAGCCCGTGCCGCACCGGATTGCCCCAGCAATAGGCCACATGCGCTTGGTAATCTGCCTCGTCGCGGATCATGTGCTCCCAATAGCGCCGCTGCCAGATTCCGCGTTCGCGCTTGGCCCGCTTGCTGGACGAGACCCGCGTAGGGTGGGCAATTCTGCCCACCGCCCCTGTTCCGGCACACCCCGCACCCACCCGCCTCGAAAACCGCGCCTTGATCTTGCGCCAGCGCTCGGGAAAGGCATTGTCGCCAGGCGGCAGCGTCCAGACTGCGTGCAGATGATCGGGCAGGATCACCATCGCGTCGCAGAACACCGGCGCCTCGCGTATGGTGTCGAGATAGGCGCCGCGCAGATCGTCGACATATTCCAGCAATAACGCCGAAGGCCGCCGCGCCAGCGCGACGGTGAAGAAATACGACGCCCCGGGTATCTGCAATCGACGGTAATTCGGCATCCGTCCGATATGACGCGAAAGCGGTAAAGGACGGGTTAAGTACGAGGCGGCGGTGGGCAGATTGCCCACCCTACTCAGCCGCAGAAAACCCGCAGCACCATACCCGCCTCATCCGTCTCGATGTTCAGCCTTGCGGGGTTGAAATCCGTCGTCGCAGGCTGGCCTTCGCGCAGCACGCGGATCTCCTCGCCAGCGGGCAGCGTCACCGCGGCGATGTTCTGGCCGACCAGCGCCGCGTAGTCGGACGGGTTGCACAGCCCCTCCGCTTCCTCCGCCATATCCTCGCCACCGCTCACCGTCAGCCCGAGCAGGCGCCAGCTCTGCATGCCGCCGCGATAGTAGTAAATCCGCTCCGCCGGATAGCCCGCCTCCAGCATGTTGCGGATCGCGGTCGGCGACTGGCCGCACCAGAGCCCGTTGCAGAAGAGCGCAACAGGCTTCGCCTCGGCACAATCCCAGCCGTCGAAATCCACCTCGCAGCCGAGCCGGCCCAGCTCGTCGATGATATAGGTATAAGGGATGCTCACCGCGCCGGGGATCGTGCCCTGCCGGAACCAGTCGGACGTCCGGCTGTCGATCACCAGCGCCTCGGGATCCTGCAACATCTCGAGCAGCTCCAGCTCGCCGATCGTCGTCACGCCGGGAGCGGGCTGCATCGGCTGGATGCAGAAATCCGGACAGGGGCGCGAGGTGCGCGCCCAATCGCCGGTCAGCCGGTGCTCCGGATCCTGGATGCGCGAGATCTCCGCCGGGCCGTGCTCCGTCTCGACCGTGACCGAGGGCAGGTCGCGGGCGATGTTCACGGGCGTTTCGGCCCCCGCGCTGCTACACCCCAAAATCAGCGCCGCGCCAAGCGCAGCCATGTGGAACTTCGTCATGTCGTCCTCCCGATCCGTCCAAAGCGCCGTCTTTCGCCACCGCGCGGAATACAGCAGACTGCGCCCATGCTGGAACTCTCCGCCCCCTCCTCCCATCTCTACCCCGGCGCCCTGTGCCGCGTCGAGGAGGGAGCGCTCGCCGACGGGCCGGTGGTGATGCTCTTCGCCGATGGCAGCCGCACCGGCGGCAGGCTCGCCGGCAGCCAGTTGCAGCTCATGCCCTATGAAACCCGCGCCGGCACAGCGATCCCGGCACGGCTGTGGCAGATCGACACGCAGACCATGCGCATCGCCGCACGGCTGCGCTGAGGGATCGACAGCGCGCCATTACGGCCTAAATTACAGGCATGCGCCCGATTCTCGCGATCCCTCTCACGGCACTTCTCCTGCTGGCCGCCTGCGCCACACCGCAAGAGCGCTGCCTGCGCGATGCCGCCGGCCCCTGGCGCGCGGCACTGAAGGAGCGGGAGCGCATCGCCGAGGATCTGGCGCGGGGCTTCACCTATGAGACCAAATTCGAGGAACGAACCCGCTTTCGCTGGTGCGCCGGCGGCACCGGCCAGCTCTACCCCTGCTGGGAGAGCGACGCGCAGCCGGTGACACGGCGGATCCCCGTTGACGCAGAGGCGCTGCGCGCCCGCGACGCCGAACTGGCGCGCGCCCTGCCCGAGCTGCGCCGAGCCGCCGAAGCGGATATGGAGCGGTGCCGCGTGGCCTTCCCCGAAGCGGAAACGCCGCCCTCCTGACGCCACAGCGCGCTGATCGACCTCTTCGGGCGGAAAGTCATCCGAGCAACTGGAGTGACAGCTCCGATTTGCGTGGCCGTCTCTTCATGCCGTTGTAACGACGGTCTCGTCGAAATTGCCGCGCATGGCGCGAGACGATGGCGGACTCTGTTGGGTTCGACGGTCAGCGCCTCCTCGACTGCCCCCGGATCGTCACGCCCCTCCGTCACCGGCAACCGCGCGACCTCCCCGGGCAGGGGGCCGGACCACGCAGAGACCATGACGGGCCTGTCAGGGCCGCCCCGTCAGCGGCGGGCGCAGCTCCTGCGGACCTTCTGCCGCATCCGCCCGGTCGCCACCCGTCAGGTTGCGCTGCGCGACGCCGAGTGTGACAAGCAATTGTTCGATCTCCGGCCCGGCCACTCCGGACAAGGCCGCCGCGTTCACCTCGGCCGCCGCCGCGAGGCAGGGGGCCTCCAGCTGCCTGGCCTTTTTGGTGAGATAGACAACGTTCTTGCGCTGGTCGGTCGGATGGCCCTCGCGGACAATCATCCGCTCGGCGGCAAGGCTGCGCAGGGTGACCGCGACGCTCGGCGCGGCGATCCCCGCACGCTGCGCGATCTCCGCCTGTGCCAGCCCGTCCTGAAGCCAGAGCACCCGCAGCACGTACCATTGTCCGATGCTGACACCGTGCCGCGCCAGCCGAAGCGCCAGCTCGCGTTGCAGCAGCCTGTTCAGGTTGCGAACGATATGACCAAAACTTTCATCGGGGTGAAGCGTTTGCATCGTCGCGGCGGCAGCTCCGTTGTTGGGAAGAGGACAGGCGGCGGATCCGCCGAGACGCCCGCAAAGCGCCACCGGTTCGGCGGAGGCACAATTGACAGAAGATCCTGCAAGCTTCGTAGCCTAACGAAGATGTTCGCAGAGAGAACCCGTGTCAAGCATCGGTCGGGCACATGCCCCCTGCCCTCGCACCGCTGTGCTCAGGACGTCTTGCATCGTGGCGGCCCGACATGGAACGACGCGGCCATTCCACCCGTCGCGCACATTCCGACGGCTGACCGAGCAGGCCGCGGGCGATAGGTTCGTTAGGCAAATAAATTCATTCAGAGTCGCAGAAGGCCCATCCGCCACCTTCGCCGGATCGGTTTCGGTGACCCCAAGCCGAACCGGTCGGGAAAGCCTTCAGATCTCGGGTGCGGCGCCGGCGTCCTCGGCCTGCTCGACAAAGCGCCCGCAGGCGGCACGCAAGACGCGCATGCAGGTTTCCACATCCTCCTCGGGCAACCCCGCGAGCGAAAAGGCGTTTACCTCGATGGCCTGTGCCAGACAGATGGATTCGAGCTGCCGCCCCGCCTTGGTCAGAAAGATGATGTTCTTGCGCTGATCCGTGGGATGCCGGTCTCGCACCACATAGCCGTGCTCTGCCAGGCTGCGCAGCGCCGCCACGATGCTGGGCGCGGCCACCCCCGCGCGCTGCGAGATCTCGGCCTGCGAGATGCCGTCCTGAATCCACAGCACCCGCAGCGCGTACCACTGCCCCAGAGAGACCCCGAGAGGCGCGATCCGCCGGCCGAGCTCGCGCTGGAAATAGCGGTTCACATCGCGGATCAGGTGACCGAAGCTCCGGTCGGGGGGCAGGCTGTTCATCGGGCGCAGGTCCAGTCGCAATAACCGCAGGGCCGGAACGAAGCCGGCCCTGCAAACGCAGAAACTTTAGGGCATACCTGCCTCAGAGACTACGTAATCGCAATGCGACGCGGCGACACCGCCGTCGATTGCCTCTCCGATGAGCCCGAATAGCGTCTCATAGGCCGGCGATTTCTGGAACTTCTCGGTGTGGTCCTCGACGCTGTCCCATTTCACCAGGCAGAAGAAGGTCTGCGGGTTCTCCTTGGAGCGCACGACCTCGATCCCGTGGCAGCCCGGCGCGGCCTGAAACAGCGGCAATGCCGCCGTCATCCCGTCCGCAAACACGCTCTCTGACCCCGGTTTCGTCCGGATCTCGACCAGTTCCAAAATCATGACAGTCCCTCTGCTTCCAGTTTCCGGGGGAGACCCGGGCCCGATACGGCTCCGGCGTCTTTGGTGGAGTTCATCATCACGAGCAGGTTGTGCTCGGTCATCTCGGCACCGCTCAGCTCTCCGGCGAGCCTGCCATCGACAAACACGCCGATGCGGTCGGCCAGGTCGATGATCTCGCCCGGGTCGCTGGAATAGACGAGCACGACAAGCCCCGCCTGCGCCAGATGCCGGACGATGCGGTGAATCTCGAGCCGCGCATGGATGTCGATGCCCCGGGTCGGATCGTCGAGCAGCAACAGCGTCGGCTGCGCCTCCAGCCATTTGGCAAACACCACCTTCTGCTGATTGCCGCCGGACAGTTCGGAGACCGTCTGCTCCACCGTGGCGAGCTTCACCCCGAGCTGGGCACAGCGCTTCTGCGCCAGCGCCACGGTCTGCGCCCGGTCGAGCACGATGCCGTCGCGGCCCTGGGCGAGGGACCGCACGCTGACGACGTTTTCCGCGATGGACTGGCGCTGCATCAGGCTCAGCGCCTTGCGGTCGGCGGGCAGATAGGCAACGCCCGCCTTCACCGCTGCCGCCGGGTCGGGCTGCATCGAGGCGCCCGAGGGCAGACGGACCCGGCCCGCAGCCGGTTTCTGCACGCCGAACAGGATCTCGAAGAGATCCGACACGCCGGACCCAACGAGCCCTGAGACCCCATAGACCTCGCCCGCCTTTACCTCGAGCGCCTCGACAGCAAAGCCCGACGTGCCGCGCAGATCCGAGATCACCAGCGGCCCGCCCTCGGGAAAGCTGTAGCCCTCCAGCGCGTGGTCTGACTCGTCCTCGGTCTCGGGATCGGCCAGCGGGTCGTCGCCCAGCATCGCCGCCACCAGGGCGGGCAGGCTGTCGGGATCCTTCAGGTCCGGCGAGGCCACGCGCTGCCCGTTGCGCAGCACCACCGCCTCGTCGCAGACGTCGATAAGGTCTTCCAGAAAATGCGTGACATAGACGATACCCACGCCCAGATCGCGCAGCCGCCGCAGCTGGTCGTGCAGGCGCTTGACCTCGCTGGTATGCAGCGACGAGGTGGGCTCGTCGAGGATCAGCACGCGCGGGCTTTGCAGCAGCGCGCGGGCGATCTCGACCAGTTGCCGCTCGCCGAGGCTGAGCCCTTCCAGACGGCGGCCCAGATCGTAGTCGAAACCGAGTTCGCTCAGGATTTTGCGGGCCTCCTTGCGGAAGGCGGACCGCGACGGCCAGGAGCGTTGCCCCTTGAGCATGCGCAGGTTTTCCTCGACCGAGAGCGAGGAGAACAGGCTCAGCTCCTGCGAGACGATGGCGATGCCCTCGCGCAGCGCATCGGCGGTGGAGCCGAACTGGACGGGGTGGCCGTCGATGGTCAGCTCGCCGGCGGAGGGCCGGATGGCGCCAGCGATGATCTGAAGGAGCGTCGATTTGCCCGCCCCGTTCATCCCGGCCAGGCCGATGATTTCACCCGGTCGCAGCTCGAAACCGACATTGTCGAGCGCCACGGTCGCGCCATAGGTCTTGCCGATGCCGCGCGCGCTAAAGATCTCACGGGTCATGATGCCTCCGACAGATAGGGGAAGGCGGCGCCACCGAAGCGGCGCCGCCGGAATGTCACTGCGCGCCGCCGTTATAGTCGCTGGTCGGCGGCAGGCCGGTCAGCGGCAACGCGCGGGTGGTGGTGATCTCGGGATCGTAGAATTCGCGCAGCCCGGCGCCGTTGTCGTCCCAGGCAGCGATGTATGCGCCGATATTCTCCTGATCGACCACCTTATAGGGCACATGCAGCCAGCCCGTCGGGAAGGGCTGTTCCTCGTCCATCAGCGCCTTGGCCGTCGCCCAGACCGCGACATAGCCCTCGGTGAACCGGTTCGACGAGACAAGGCCCGTAACCTCTCCATCCAGCACCGCCTGCCGCGCGATCTCGGGGTTGTCGTAATAGACCTGCGGCACGTCAATGCCGTCATCCACCCGGATCTTCTGGATGTTCTTGTTCGCGTCCTCGCAAGGGTCGGTATAGAACAGCGCGTCGGGGTATTTCTGGATCGCCTGGTTCCACGACGCATAGCTCTGCGTCAAATCCAGCTTGGAGTCGAAGGGCGGCAGGAAGGTCGCGTTCGGGATCTTTTCCGACACCGCCGCCTCGACCGCATGCATGCGCCGGGTCAAAACCGGCAGCCCCGGGACGCAGAGCCCCTGCACAATCTCGCCCGACAGCTCCGAGGCCGGTTTGCCGTGTTTCTCTTCCAGCGCGTCAACGATCAGGTTGGCCCCGGCCTCGCCCACCGCGTAGGGGTCGCTGCCCACGAAGAACGCGTTCTCCACCTCATTCGGCGGCGCCGAGACGATCCAGGTGATCGGCACGCCGCGCTCGGCCAGAATGGCGGCAGGCTCGATCATCGCGCCCGGTGCGACATTGGACAGGATGATGGCATCGGTGCCGCGCTCGACCTCGCTCAGCGTCACCTGCGCCTGTTTCGCCAGCTCGAACCCAGCCGGCCCCTGCACGCGCAGGGTGATCTTGTCCTCTCCGATATCGGCCACTGCGGCGCGCGCGCCGGCCTCCACCTCCGAGGCCCATTCCTGAACCGTCAGGATCTGGATCAGTGAAATCGTCACCTTGTCCTGCGCCTGGGCCGCCCCGGCGGTTGCCGACAATGCCGCCAGCGCCGCGATGGTGCCCTTCCTCAGGGTCGTCTTTGCAGTTCGAATAGACATGAGCTCCTCCCTCTCATTCAGTCGTTTGCGAAATTTGTCCGCGATCAGGATGTCTTGCGCCGCTTGGCCAGCCGGTCGAGACCGATGGCCACGACGATCACGACACCGGTCACGAATTGCGAATAATCCGGGTCGATGCCGTAAAAGACGATGCCGCTGTCGATCAGCGTGATGATGAGCGCGCCGAGCGCGGCCCCCAGGATCGTGCCCGAACCCCCCGCCAGAGACGTGCCGCCGATCACCACCGCCGCAATCACGCGCAGCTCGATCCCGGCACCGATGGTGGGCTCCGAGGCCTTGAAGAAGGCGAGTGTAAGCACCCCCGAAAGCGCCGCGAGGAAGCCAACGAAGGCGGTGGTCAGCACCCGTGTCCGCGCCACCTTGATGCCCAGGAACTTCGCCGCCGCCGTATTCGAGCCGATGGCCCGGACCTGCGCGCCGTAGCGCGTCCGCCAGAGTACGAAATGCAGCACGATGCCGGTGGCGATGGTGATCCAGACCGTCATCGGCAGGCCGAAATGATTGCCCCCGATGATCTGGAAGAACGAGTGATCGCGCGGCATGCCGAACACCGCGAGCCCGCCCGAGATGATCAGGTTGAGCCCGAAGAACACCGACAGCGTGCCCAGCGAAACGATGATCAGCGGCACGCCGAGCAGCACCGACAGCAGCCCGTTGACCAGCCCCAGCAGCGTGCCGGCCAAGAGCGCGACGCAGACCGCCGCCCAGGGGTCGACGCCGGCCTTGATCAGCAGCGCCATCGACATGCCCGCCACCGCATAGATCCCGCTGATCGACAGGTCGATCTCGACCATGGCGACCAGAAACACCATGCCGAAGGCAATGATCGCGACAAAGGCGGTCTGGCGCAACGTGGCCTCGATCGAGCCGGGGTTGAAGAATTCCGGATGCGGGATGCCGATGAGCAGCACCAGAAAGACAAAGCCCAAAAGCAGACCGGCCTCGTCGAACCGTGTCAGCCGCGCGAAAAGCGACGGGCCGCCTGTCTTCGCATCCGGGGTAAGCTTGGATACGGCTTCTTGTGACATTGTTTTGGCTCCTCCCAGACGCCGGATTTCAGATTGTTTTCACCGAGCCGGCATCGACGGTCAGCGCCAGCCCCGAGAGCGATCCGCCCTGTTTGGAGGCGGCAAAGCAGATGGTCGCGGCAATCTCCTCGGGCAGCACCATGCGACCGGTCGTCATGCCGAACATCTGCGGAATGATCTCGTCGCGCAGGGTGTCGACATCGACGCCCTGTTCCGCCGCCATCATCTCGAACGCGCCGCCCTTGCGGGTCCAGTGCGGCGTCAGAACCGCGCCCGGCGAGACCGCGACGACCCGCACGCCCTGCGGATTGAATTCCTCCGACAGCCCCTTGGTGAAATTCAGCGTCGCCGCCTTGAAGGCGCTGTAATCGACAAGGCTCGGCACCGGCGTGGTGCCGAGGGTCGAGGCCAGGTTGACGATGACCCCCTTCGACTCGATCAGATGCGGCATGGCCGCCCGCGAGGCGCGCACATTCGACAGAAAGTTGGTGCGGAAGGTGAAATCCCAATCCTCATCACTGACATCGAGAAACCCGCCGCGAAAGATCGTGACGCCCAGGTTGTTGATCAGGATGTCGAGCTTGCCGAAGCGCTCCACGGCGGTCTCGACCAGACGTTCGGGGTTGCCCGGCTGCGACAGGTCCAGCTCCAGAACCTGCACCGACCCGTCGGCCATCAGCTCTTCATAAGCGCTGTCGATCTGGATATCGCCCATCAGCACCTTGGCGCCGGCCTGGGTCAGCTCCTTGATGGTCGCCCAGCCGATGCCGCCCTTGCGCCCGCCGCCGCTGAGAACGGCGACCTTTCCCTCAAGACCAAGATCCATGTTTCTCCTCCACTTGAATGCCGCCGTCAGGCGGCGATGTGATGTTTTTTCAGCAGCACGCGGGTCGCATCGGCGCAGAGCTCCGCCGCCTGCTGCGCCGGCAGGGTGTCGAGCGCCGACGAAAAGATCTCCGGGCCGAAATCACTCGCGCCAAGCCGTGTTACCGACGCCATGAAATCGTCGAGCGGCAGCGCCCCCTGCCCTGGTGCGCAGCGATATTGCAGACAATCGTCGAGCAGGTTGACGCCCCGGATCCGCAGCGCGGCATCGGCGAGCTGCACCGCATAGAGCTTGCCCGCCGGGATCTCGCCCATCAGCGCAAGGTCGGGGTCGCCGCGATAGAAGTGCCAGCTGTCGAGCACGAAACCGCCATTCGATGCCCCCGCCGCCGCGACGATATCCAGCGCCGTGCGCAGGGTCGGAATCCCCCAGAACGGAATAAACTCCAGCCCCACGCGCAGGCCGCGCCGGGCGGCGCGGTCGCAAAGGCTGCCGAAGCGGTCCACGAGCTCCTGCATCGGAATGGTCGCGTGATCGAAACTGCCGACCGCCAGAAGCGAGGTCGCGCCGAGCGTCTCTGCCATCTCGAAGGCGATATCGAGGTCGTGGTCGAGGAAATCCCTCAGCTCCGGCGCGCGCGGCGGATAGCGGACGGGCAGCCAGCCGGTGACCGCATCCACCCAAGAAACCCGCAGGCCGTGGTCTTTGACGATTTCGGCGACCTCTGCGCCCGAGAGACCCTCCGACAGCGCCGCGACATAGGTTGCCGAGTTGACCGCGATACAGGAATACCCGGCCGCCGATGCCGCTGCGATCTGCTCGCGCAGCGGATATCCCCGCACGCAGGCCGGCCACAGGGTCAGGTCATAACCTGCCCGGCGCCGGACCTCTCCGGTTCTGGCCATCCTGTTCTCCTCCCAGAGCATTTATCATTAGGATAGTAATGAACTAGATAGACGCTAGATGCGGGACCATAGATGAGTCAATAGTGTAGATATCAAATTTTTCCTATTCTGTTCATTTATCAGTGGATTGACAGATAGATCCGTGCTCCATAATAGTTCCACCTTATCGTTAGTTGCTAAACGAATAAAATGGGAGGAAGACCGATGTCAGCAGGATACTGGCCCGACGGCGCCCGCCTGGTCATTTCGGTTTCGATGCAGTTCGAGGCCGGCGCGCAGCCCGACAAGGCGCCCTACAGCCCCTTTGCCGAGATGGACCGGGAGACCGTCAACATCGCGACCGGCAAATGGTTCGATTACGGTGTGAAAGAGGGGCTGCCCCGGCTTCTGGACCTTTGGGACCGCAAGGGGATCAAGGTGACATCGCACATGGTTGGCCAGGCGGTGGAGCGTCATCCCGAGATCGCCCGCGAGATCGTCGAACGCGGCCACGAGGCGGCGGCGCACGGGCACACCTGGGAGCCTCACTGGCGGATGAGCCCCGACGAGGAGCGCGCCTCCTACAGCCGCAACATCGCGGCAATCGAATCCGCCACCGGCACGCGGCCCGTGGGCTTCAACGCCTTTGCGCTGCGCAACAGCCTCAACACGCTGAGCATTCTGAAATCGCTGGGCTTTCTCTACTATATCGACGACACCAGCCGCGACGAGCCCTTTACCGTCGAGGTCGATGGCGGGCGCTTCGGCGTCGTCCCCTACACCCGCCGCAACAACGATATCGACCGGTTCCATATGCTCTCGCTCTCGGGCGCAGCGTTCGGGTCGGATCTGCGCGACGAGTTCGACATGCTCTATGCCGAGGCCGAAACCCGCCGCAGGCTGATGTCGGTCAGCGTGCATGACCGCATCGGCGGCCAGCCCGGCATCGCCAAGGTCGTCAGCGATTTTGTCGATTATGCGCAGGGGCATCCCGGCGTCGTCTTCATGCGCAAGGACGAGATCGCCTGCTGGGCGCTCGAACAGGCCGACACACCGCATGAAACGGCCTGAGCCGGCCCCCGCGAAACAGGGCCGACAGGCGTCTCAATAACAGCCGGAACCGTCATGGACATCACAGCCTCACCGTCGCTTTTTCAATTTGCCGAAACATCCTTCCCCGCGATTTTTGCGATCTGGGCGCTGGTGTTGCGGGTCTGGGTCGGCGTGGTCCTGGTGCTTTACGCACTCCGGGCCAGCTTCCAGTTTTTCCCCAATACCGGCATGCCGGTCCAGACCGTCGCGGGAACGGCGGCCTATATGGAGAAATTCGGCTGGAAGCCGGGGATGTTCTGGGCCTGGCTCTCGACGGTGAACAATCTGGTGGGCGGCGCCCTGCTGGCGCTCGGCCTGTTCACCCGGCCCGTCGCGCTAACCTGCGCGGCGCTGCTGTTCCTGTCCGCAATCCACCACATCAAGGACGGGTTCTTTTCGAACCAGAACGGGTTCGAGCACTACGCGCTCTGGGGCTTCTGCGCGCTGTTCTTCGTCTTCTACGGCGGCGGCCCCGTCTCACTCGACCGGCTGATCTGGCCGCTGTTCTAGCCCGCCCGGTCGCCATCACCACACATTCGCTGCATTGGGAGGAGAATGAAATGTCACAGGAATTTCAGGGGAAGACCGTGATCGTCACAGGTGCCGGATCCGGCATCGGGCTCGCCACCGCCACACGCTTTGTCGAGGAGGGCGCGCAGGTGATTGCCGGGGATCTCGATGTCTCGGCCGTGTCTGGCCTGTCCGGCCCCGGCAGCGTCACCGGCGTCGAGGTCGACCTGCGCGGCGATGGCGGAGAGCGGCTGGCGCAGGCGGCGCTCGACGCTTATGGCAAGATCGACGTGCTTGTCTGCTGCGCCGGCGTGGCGCCCACCCGCACGGGGCTGAGCGATACCGGCGACAAGGACGTGATGAACACCTTCGACGTCAACGTGCTGGGCGTGCTGCGCTGCGCGCGGGCGGCGGTGCCGCATATGGCCAAGGCGGGCAAGGGCTCGGTCGTGGCCATCGCATCGGATTTCGGCCGCATGCCCGAGCCGCTGTTCTACGACTACTGCATGTCCAAGGCGGCGGTCCTGAGCTTCATGAAATCGCTGTCGATCGAGTTCGGCCCGCAGGGCGTGCGCGCCAACTGCGTCTCGCCCGGCGCGACACGCACGCCGATCTGGGAGAAGCCCGGCGGCTTCATCGACCTGCTTGCCGAGATGTATGGCGGCATGGAACGCGACAAGGTCATCGACCATTTCGCAAAGGAGCACAAGAAATTCGCGCTCCAGCGCATCGGCGAGCCCGAAGAAGTGGCCGAGGTGGTGCTGTTCCTGACCTCCGACCGCGCCAGCTTTGTCACCGGCTCGGATTACTGGGTCAATGGCGGCTCGATGCCGGTCTACTGACAGGGTTGCGGCGGCCACCATCCGGAGGCCGCCGCGTCCAGCCCCGCTCAGCGGGTCTGCTGGATCGATTCGAGATATTCGAGCAGCGCCACCAGCTTGCGCGGCGTCGGCGTCATGGTGCCGTCGCCGGTATCGAGCGGCACCAGATCGCCCTCGAGCAGTTCGCCGAATTCCGGCATGCCCGGCCCGTCGAGATCCGAGCGCGCATAGCCGTCGATCGTCGACAGCACCTTGGCGCGCGGGAAACGGTCGCCGTGGCGCAGCGAAATCAGCGTGAGGTTCTTGGGGGGCGTGGTCGTGGCGCGCGCCATCTCGCCATCCCCCTTGCCGTCCGCGCCATGGCAGACAGCACAATACTCCATGTAGAGGCCCCGCCCGTCGCTCGCCTGCGGCATTTCATTGGGCACGCAGGCCGCGATGCCCAGCGCCGCGCCAAGCCATGCTCCGATCAGCAGCCGTGTCATGCCAGTCTCTCCCTGCTTTGCCTTCGGCCCCCTGTCTCGCCCGGCCCGCGCCACAGATCAAGCCCCCGTGACGTTCTGGGGATGACACCGTTTCCCCAGCTTGCCATTGTGCCCGCGAACCGGAGAGGAGAGCCCATGCCCATTCACGCGCTGACCATGCTTGCCGCCGGCATTGCGGTGCCCATCCTGGCCGCGCTGAATGCCCGGCTCGGAACCTATATCGGCTCGCCCGCCGCCGCCGCGGTGATCCTGTTCTGCATTGCGCTGGTGGCCGCTACGGTGACACTGGTCACGCTCGATCCGCGCCCCATCGCCCGGGCCGTGGACGCGCCGAGGCACCTCTTCCTGGCCGGCATCCTGATCGCCTTCTACGTATTGAGCATCACCTTCGTCGCGCCGCATTTCGGTGTCGGGCGGGCGATCTTCTTCGTGCTGATCGGCCAGCTTATCAGCGCCGGGGTGATCGACCATTTCGGCTTGTTCGGCGCCCGCGTCGTCCCCTTCACGCTCAATCGCGCGGGCGGAATCGGGCTGATGGCGCTCGGGGTCTGGCTGGCGCAGCGCGGCTGAGCTCAGATCTGCGTTCAGGCGGGGACCAGCCGTCCCTCATCGAGCCTTACGCGCCGGTCCATCCGGCCCGCCAACTCCAGGTTGTGCGTCGCGATCACCGCAGACAGCCCGGTGTCGCGCACCAGGCTCATGAGCGCACCGAACACCGTATCCGAGGTCGCCGGGTCGAGATTGCCCGTGGGCTCGTCGGCCAGAAGCAGCTTTGGCGCGTTCGCCATAGCGCGGCAGAAAGCCACACGCTGCTGCTCGCCGCCCGAAAGCGCCGCCGGGCGGTGTGCCGCGCGACCGTCCACGCCGACGCTGCGCAGAAGCGCCAGCCCGCGCTCCTCGGCGGATTTTCGCGCGACGCCATTGGCAAGCTGCGGCAGCGCCACGTTCTCGAGCGCGGTGAATTCCGGCAGCAGGTGGTGGAACTGATAGACGAAGCCCACCTCCTGCCGGCGCACGACGGTGCGGCGCCGGTCCGAGCGGCCGCCCAGCACCTCGCCGGCGATGGCGACCTCGCCCGCATCGGCGGTATCCAGCAGTCCGGCGATATGCAGCAGCGTCGACTTGCCCGCCCCGGAGGGCGCCACCAGCGCCACCACCTCACCGCGCCCGACCTCCAGATCGGCGCCGCGCAGCACCGTGACCTCGTTGGGTTTGCCGGCGTTGTAGCGCTTTTCGATGCCCGTGAGGCGCAGGACCGTATCACTCATAGCGCAGCGCCTCCACCGGGTTCATCCGCGCCGCGCGACGGGCGGGAAAGATCGTGACGACAAAGCTCAGCCCCAGCGACAGCGCCATCGCGCTCAGCACGTCGTCCAGTTGCAGCTTGGCGGGCAGCGAATAGATGCCGCGCACCGCCGGATCCCAGACCCCGCCCCCCGCGAGATAGTTCACGAAGGAAAAGATCGGGTCGATATAGATCGCGAAGAGACAGCCCAGCACCACGCCCAGCAACGTGCCGATCACCCCGGTGAAGGCGCCGCAGATGAAGAACACCCGCAGCACAGAGCCCTCGGTCAGCCCCATGGTGCGCAGGATGCCGATATCGCCACCCTTGTTCTTCACCAGCATGATCAGCCCCGAGACGATGTTCATCGTGGCGATCAGCACCAGCACCGAGAGGATGACGAACATCACGTTGTCCTCCACCTCCAGCGCCCGCAGGAAGGCGCCGCTGGCATCCTGCCAGGTCCAGATCAGCGCGCCCTCGCCCGCCGCGATCTGCACCGGCACGGCGACCTGCTCGACATTCTCGGGATCGGCGGTCATCACCTCCAGCTCGTCGGCGACGCCCTCGCGGTTGAAATAGAGCTGCGCCTCGGAGAACGGCATATAGACCCGGGTGCGGTCGATATCGTAGCGCCCGGCGGTGAAGACATAGACCACCTCATAGACCTTGACGCGCGGCGAGACGCCAAAGGCTGTCTTCACCCCGTCGGGCGAGATCAGCTTGATCTGGTCGCCGACGCCCAGCCCCAGCTCGCGCGCCACGCCCGAGCCGATGGCAAGCCCCTCGTCGAAGCGGTCGAGCGAGCCGCGCCCGGTCTCGGGATCGGCAACGCGCGGGATCGCGGCGAGATCGGCGCCGTCGATGCCGAACACCTCGACCCCGGCATTGCGCCCGTTGGCATTGGCCATGACCTGCCCCTTGACCAGCGGCGCCACGCGGCTCACCCCCGGCACCTCGGCCACCCGCTCGGCGCGCTCGCGGAAATCCGGGAAGGTGCGCACGGTGCGGCCGAACTCGTCCTCGCGCTGGCCGGCATAGACGGTGACATGGGCATTGGCGCCGAGGATCGTGTCGACGAACTCCGCCCGGAAGCCCGAGCGCACCGCCAGCGTGGCGATGAGCGCGAAGACCGCGAGGGTGATGCCGATGAGGCTGATCCAGGTCATCACGCTGACGCCGCCCTCGGCGCGCCGGGCGCGCAGATAGCGCCAGGCGATCATCCATTCGAAACGGGCGAAGGGGGGCGGTGTGCTGGCCATTCGACGGGCGCCTTTGTGATTGCCGCTGCTCGCGCGAGAACCTGACCGTTCCGCCCGGTGCGGTCAAGGCAGGAAGCCGTGATTGCCGGCAGCTTGCTGCCGGGGCATGGGGTGGCGATCTGAAGGTCATGGGCTTCGTGGCGGCCGCAACTGCCGCCAAAGCGCCGCACCGTCGCGAGCCGCGCCATCGCCGGCCCGTGGGTTGGCGATCCGACTTACGAACCTCTCGATTTATCCCGGCCAAATCCGAATGACCTCGACACGCAGCGCTGTCGTCACCATATCGCCAGCCCGCCCGAACGGGCCGGCGATGGCGCGGCGCCCTTCGGGCTTGTTCCGCGCCCGGGCGCACTGTTTGGGCGCTGCAAGAGCGCGCTCCTCGTCACAAACAAGATGAGCGCTCCAAACCATTGATGCCTCAATTCGACCGCCCTAACCTCTCCCCATGTCACGCTGGGCCCGACTCACCGAACAGCAGATCCGCAAGGCCGAAGCCGAGGGCAAGCTCACGGGCCTCGCCGGCGAAGGCAAACCGCTGCCCGACCGGCCGGGCGATGCCATGCTCGACGCGGGCGAAGCGGTGGGGTTCCGCATGATGGCTGAGGCCGGGGCGCTCCCGGAAGAGCTCCGGTTGAAGGCCCAGCTCGACGCCGTGCGCGCGGCCTGGCAGGCGACAGAGGAACCGGCGAAGAAAAAGCGCCTGATGGCGCAGCTCGCGGATCTTCAGATGCGCCACGAGATCGCCCGCGACGCGCGCCGCAAATTCCTGCGCTAAGCGTCGAATTGACGCTGCATTTTTCTTGACCGGGCTGGCCGGCGAGGCGTAAAGGCCCCGTCCATGATCGGACCGCGCTTTCCTGACCTCATCTCCCGCCTGCCCGCCACCGTGCCCTTTGTCGGCCCGGAAGAGCATGAGCGCGCCGCCGGCATCCGGTTCCGCGCCCGGCTCGGCGCCAACGAGAATGTCTTCGGCCCCTCGCCCCGCGCGCTGGAGGCGCTGCACAGCGCCGATGCGGAGATCTGGAAATATGCCGATCCCAGCCATTTCGATCTGAAGGCCGAGCTCTCGGCCCGGCTCGGCTGCACGCCCGGCAATATCGTTTTCGGCGAGGGCATCGACGGCTGTCTCGGCTATCTGGTGCGGCTGCTGGTGGAACCGGGCGACGCGGTGGTGACCTCCGACGGCGCCTACCCGACCTTCAGCTACCATGTGAACGCCTATGGCGGTGCGCTGCACAAGGTGCCCTATCGCGACGATGCCGAGGATATCGCGGCGCTTTTCGCCAAAGCCGCCGAGGTCGATGCCAAGATCGTCTATCTCGCCAATCCCGACAACCCGATGGGCAGCTGGTACGCTAGCGCCGATATCGAGGCGGCGCTCGACACGCTGCCCGACGGCACGGTTCTGGCGCTGGACGAGGCCTATATCGAGTTCGCCCCCGAGGGCACCGCGCCCAATATCGACCCCGAGGATCCCCGGGTGATCCGCTTCCGCACCTTCTCCAAGGCCTATGGCATGGCGGGCGCGCGGGTGGGGTATGCGGTGGGCGCCCAGCCGCTGATCGGCGCCTTCGACAAGGTGCGCAACCATTTCGCCATGAACCGCGCGGCCCAGGCCGGCGTATTGGCGGCGCTGCGCGACGATGCCTGGCTGGCAGAGATCCGCGACAGGGTCGGCGCGGCACGCTCGCGGATCGTGGAGATCGCGGCGGAGAACGGTCTGAGCTGCCTGCCGAGCGCGACGAATTTCGTCGCGGTGGATTGCGGCCACGACGGCGATTTCGCCCGAGCGGTACTGAAGGCGCTGGTGGCGCGCGGGGTCTTTGTGCGCATGCCCTTCGTCGCGCCGCAGGACCGCTGCCTGCGGATCAGCGCGGGCACCGGGGCAGAGCTCGACATCCTCGCCGAAGAACTGCCCAAGGCGCTGGCAGAGGCCTCCGAACCCGCCACCTGAGCGCGCGGCGCACGCAAAGGTGAGCTTCGGACGGGTGAGCCGGGCGCAGGCTGTGCTAACCTGCGCCAAGAGCCGCTGCCGAGAGGATGCCCCGCAATGGACGACCGCACCCGCCAGCCCGCGCCGGATTTCACCACCCCCGCGCTGGTGTTTCTGTTCATCAACATGCTGTGGATTTTCGGTGTGCTCTGGGTGCAGTGGGGGCTGGACGCCGTGCTGCTGGCGGGGCTGGTGGTGAATCACCTGATCACCCGGCTGGAGCGGCGTCTGACGCGGCGGGGATAGGTGCGCGGTGGGCAGATTGCCCACTCAACCTTGGGTGAGGAGCCGCGCCATCGCCGGCCCGTGGGGTGGCGAGCCAAGCTCCGAGCCTCTCGATTTATCCCGGCCAAGTCCGAAAGACCTCGACACTTTGCGCCGATGTCAACAAATCGCCAGCCCGGGGGACGGGCCGGCGATGGCGCGCCTCTCGGCGTTTGCTTGCAAACGCCTGCCGGCAACACATCGCTTTGCGATGTGTGAGAGGCGGCCTTCGGCCTTGTCCCGCGCCTAGGTAACGTTCAACCGTAGGGTGGGCAATCTGCCCACCGCCCCGCGCAAAGCTCAGGCCGCGCCGATCACCTCCGCCGCCGCTGCGACACCGCCGCGCCCGTGCGGGATGCCCAGCGACTTCAAACCCGCCTCCACAACGCCCAGCAACCCCAGCACCATATGCGCGTTCACATGGCCCATATGGCCGATGCGGAAAAAGCCGGTGCCCATCGGATCCTCGGGCTCCGACATGCCGAGCCCGATGCCCAGCGTCACCCCCGCCCGCTTGTCCGTCCATTCCCGCAGCTGCGCGCCATAGGGCGCGCCCAGCCGCAGCGCAGTGACCGCGTGCGAGCGCTGCGCCGGATCGGCGATGTTCATCTCCAGCGGGCCCTCCGCGCCCCAGACATCCGCAGCCGCCCAGATCGCCCGGGCCAGCGTCGCGTGGCGCGACCAGATCGCCTCCATCCCCTCGGCGCGGATCATGTCGAGCGAGGCGCGCAGCCCGTAAAGGTGATGCGTCGGCGCCGTCCCGCCGAAATACTGGTAGAAGAATTCCGGCTCGGCGCGCGGCACCCAGTCCCAGTAGCGGCTGACCCGCTTCATCTCGGCCCGCCGCGCCGCCGCGCGGTCGTTGAAGAACACGAAACTCATCCCCGGCGGCACCATCAGCCCCTTCTGCGAGCCGGTCACCGCCACATCGGCCCCCCACTCGTCCATCAGGAACCGGTCACAGCCCATGGAGGCGATGCAATCGGCCATCAGCAGCGCCGGGTGACCCGCCGCGTCGATCGCCGCGCGCACCGCCGCCACGTCGTTGCGCACCGAGGTCGCGGTGTCCACATGGCTCATCAGCACCGCCTTGATCCGGTGCGCCTTGTCGGCAGTGAGCGCCTCTTCGACGCGCGCCGGATCGAGCGGCGATTTCCGCCCGAAATCAATAAGCTGCACCTCGAGACCCAGCCCCGTGGCGACATCCGCCCAGCCATGGCCAAAGCGCCCAGTGGCCGCCACCAGCACGGTGTCGCCCTCGCTCGCCACGTTCGACAGCGACGCCTCCCAGGCGCCGTGGCCGTTTGTGGTATAGATCGTCGCATGACCCTCGGTCTGCGCCACGTATTTCAGATCCGGCACCAGCCCGCGCACCATCTCGACCAGCTCGCCCTCGTAGATATTGGGCGAGGCCCGGTGCATGGCGCGCAGCACCGCGTCGGGCATGACAGAGGGGCCGGGAATGGCCAGATACGGGCGACCATGGGCAAGCGACATCGATTTTCTGGTAGTGTCCCAACGCTTGGTGTAGGAGGCCGCGCGCGGAGCCCCCAGCGTAGCGCAGCGCGCGGCCGGGTGTGACGCTGGCGGCCACCGCCGATCTTCGAGAAGGTTCGGGTTGCGAGACCTTGAACCAAGAACGGAGATGACGATGACCGATGACAGAATGACGCTGATTGAGCTGGTTGCGAAGCAGGCCGATGGCGATCTCGTGCGCGAGATGCTGGCCTTCGCGGCCGAGCGGATCATGGAAGTGGAGGTCGAGGCGCGAACCGGTGCCGCGAAGGGCGCTCGCTCTCCCCTGCGGGAGGTTCAGCGAAACGGTTACCGGGACCGCGACTGGGACACTCGTGCCGGTCGGATCGCGCTGGAAATCCCGCGGCTGAGAAAGGGGAGCTACCTGCCCAGCTTCCTGGAGCCGCGACGGACTGCTGAGAAGGCGCTGGTGGCGGTGATCCAGGAGGCTTACGTCCACGGGGTCTCGACGCGCTCCGTAGACGATCTGGTGAAGGCGATGGGCGCTGGCGGCATGTCGAAGAGCCAAGTCAGTCGCCTTTGTGTCGAAATCGACGAGCGGGTGAATGCATTCCTCTCCCGGCCGCTCGAAGGCGCCTGGCCCTATCTCTGGCTCGACGCGACCTACGTGAAAGTGCGCGAGAGCGGGCGGATCATCAGCCGCGCCGTGATAATAGCGGTAGCTGTGAACGAGGACGGCAAGCGCGAAGTTCTCGGCGTCGCCACCGGTCCATCCGAAGCAGAAACGTTCTGGACCGACTTCCTGCGCTCTCTCGCCGACCGTGGCCTGCGCGGCGTGAAGCTGGTGGTCTCCGATGACCACAAGGGGCTGCGGGCTGCCGCGCGGCGGGTGTTCGACGCGACGCACCAGCGCTGTCGCGTTCACTGGATGAGAAACGCGCTTGCCCATGCTCCGACCAAGCAGCGCACGGCCGTGGCGGCAATGCTGAAGACGATCTTCGCCCAGGAAAACAAGGCGGATGCCGAAGCCCAGTGGGAGGTCGTGGCTGACGCGCTGCGCGAGAAGCAGGCGCGGCTCGGCGCCCTCATGGACGCCTCGCGCGACGACGTCCTCGCCTACATGGATTTTCCACGTGAGCATTGGGCCCAGATCGCGTCGACGAACCCACTGGAGCGGGTGAACCGGGAGATCAAGCGCAGGTCTGACGTCATCGGCATCTTCCCGAACGACGAGGCCATCGTCCGTCTCGTCGGCGCGCTGATGCTCGAGACCAATGACGAATGGACGGTTGCGCGGAGATACATGTCGCTTGAAAGCCTGGCGCGTGTCACCGACACTACAACCGTCAGGCTGTCCGCCGTGGCGACCTGATCAGCCTTGAACCTCTCCGAAGGTCGGCGCTCTTACACCATCTCTCGGGGCACTACCGATTTTCTCCGTGAATGCGCCCCTTGAAATGGCGGCACGGCGGCCAACCTAACCAGCGATGCGGTGGCGTCAATGCGGCGCTATGCTTGCCTTGACGGAACAGGCCCACTAAACCCCCCGCCAGATCAACGGGACGGCACAATGCTCGCGCAGCTCTGGGAAAAGATCGAAACGGCCGAACGGCGGTTTCGCCGGTCTTTCGGCAAGGATATCTCGTCGCCCGGGGCCCGGGCGCTGTCGACCCTGCATTACAATCTCTTCGATCACGCCTGGCTGCGCAGCGTCTGGACGAATTTCTGGCAGATCGCGCCGGGGGTCTGGCGCTCCAACCAGCCCACGCATCGCCGGTTCAAGAAATACGCCCGCATGGGCATCAAGACGGTGATCACCCTGCGCGGCGAAGAGAAATACTCGCATTACCTCTTTGAAAAGGAGAGCTGCGAGAAACTCGGGCTGACACTGCTGCATGCCAAGCTCTGGGCGCGCATGGCGCCCAAGCGCGAGCGCATCCTCACCCTGATCGAGACCATGCGCACGGCGGAGCGTCCGATGATGTTCCACTGCAAGTCCGGCGCCGACCGCGCCGGGTTCGCCTCCGCCGTCTATCTGATGGTGTTCGAGGGCGTGCCGGTGGAAGAGGCACGCAAGCAGCTCGGGCTGAAATACATCCATCTGGAATTCACCCGCACCGGCATTCAGGGCTATATTCTCGACGTCTACGCGGCGCGCAACCGCCGCGATCCGATCCCATTCGAGCAGTGGATCGCCACCGAATATAACAGCAAACCGGTTCAGGCCGGTTTCGACGCCCGCCGCCCGCCGGAGGAACTGGCGTGACCGACACGCCCAAGAAACCCCGCGGGCTGTTTCTCTGGCTCTGGTGGACCTATCTCTGGCCCTACCGGCTGCTGCTGGTGGTGGCGCTGGTCTTCATGAGCGTCGAGGGCGCCATGTTCGGGCTGCTCAGCTACATGATGAAGCCGATGTTCGACAATGTCTTTGTCGGCGGCAACGCGGATGCGCTGTGGTGGGTCGGGCTGGTGATCTTTGCCAGCTTCATGATCCGGGCGCTGGCAAGCATCGCGCAGAAGGTGCTGATGACGCAGGTCTCCGAGCGCACCGTGGGCGATATCCGCAACGACCTGCTCAGGCATCTGATGACGCTCGACGGCAGTTTCCACCAGGCCTACGGGCCGGGCTACCTGATGCAGCGGGTCGAGGGCGATGTCGGCCAGATCAGCAAGGTCTGGCGCATCATCATCACCGGCGCCGGGCGCGACGTGATTGCGCTCATCTCGCTTTTCGGCGTGGCGCTGGGGATCGACTGGCGCTGGACGCTGGTGGCGCTGGTCGGCGCGCCGCTGATGGTGCTGCCGTCGATCCTGGTGCAGCGCTATGTGCGCGGCAATGCCCGCCACGCCCGCGATATCGCCGCCAGGCTCTCCACCCGGCTCAACGAGGTGTTTCACGGCATCGTGCCGGTCAAGCTCAACCGGCTGGAGGAGTATCAGGCGGCGCGCTATCGCAAGCTCACCGACAAGCGCATCAATGCCGAGACCCGCGCCGCGCTGGGGCAAAGCTCGATTCCCGGGCTGATCGACATCATGTCGGGCATCGGCTTCATGGGGGTGCTCTTCTATGGCGGCGGCGAGATCCTCGCCGGATCCAAGACCGTCGGCGATTTCATGGCCTTCTTCACCGCCATCGCGCTGGCTTTCGAACCGCTGCGCCGGCTGGGCGCCGTGAGCGGCAACTGGCAGATCGCCGCCGCCTCCATCGAGCGGTTGAAGGAGCTGCTCGACATGGTGCCGGCGCTGCGCGACCCCGAGACGCCGCAGCCGGCGCCGCAGGGCGTGCCCGGCGTGCTGCTGGACGACGTGCATCTGGCCTATGGCGAGGCGCCGGTGCTGCGCGGCGCCAGCCTGGTCGCCGAGCCCGGCAAGACCACTGCGCTGGTGGGCGCTTCGGGTGCGGGCAAATCCACCGTCTTCAACGTGCTGACCCGGCTCGCCGAGCCCGAAAGCGGCCGCGTCGAGATCGGCGGCGTGCCGGTGGCGATGATGCGACTCGGCGATCTGCGCGGGCTGTTCTCGGTGGTCAGTCAGGAGGCGCTGCTTTTCGACGAATCGCTGCGCGAGAACATCCTGCTGGGGCGGAAAGATGTCTCGGAAGAGCAGTTGGACAAGGTGCTGAAAGCCGCGCATGTGGCGGATTTCCTGCCCCGGCTCGAAGGCGGGCTCGACGCGCCGGTGGGGCCGCGCGGCTCGGCGCTTTCGGGCGGGCAGCGCCAGCGCGTCGCCATCGCCCGCGCGCTGCTGCGCGACACCCCGATTCTGCTGCTCGACGAGGCGACCTCGGCGCTCGACGCGCAATCCGAGGCGGTGGTGCAGCAGGCGCTGGAGCGCCTCGCCGAGGGCCGCACCACGCTGGTCATCGCGCACCGGCTCTCGACCGTGCGCCATGCAGACAAGATCGTGGTGATGGATCAGGGCCGCGTCGTCGAAGAGGGCACGCATGACGACCTGCTTGCCCGCAACGGCGCCTATGCGCGGCTTCATGCCATGCAGTTCACCGAAAGCTGATCCCGGCCCCTCGCAACCCCGCGCCCATACCGTTACATAGCGGGAGACAGACGGGAGAACGCGATGAATGGCGAACGCAAGGTGCTGCGGCTGAGCGGCCCGGACTCCGAACATTTCCTGCAAGGGCTGGTGACCAATGACGTCACGCTGCTGAAGGACGGGCTGGTCTATACGGCGCTGCTGACGCCGCAGGGCAAGTACCGCTCGGATTTCCTGCTGGTGCCGGCGGGCGGGGATATCCTGATCGACGTGGCGGCGGATCAGGCCGATGACCTGATGCGCGCGTTGACGCTCTACAAGCTGCGCAGCAAGGTCGAGATTGCCGAAACCGATATCGAGGTCACCCGGGGCACCGGCACCCCGCCCGAGGGCGCCTTTGCCGATCCGCGCGACCCGTCGCTCGGCTGGCGCGGCTATGACGGCCAGCCCGGCAATGCCGCCGACTGGGAGGCGCTGCGCGTCGCCGCCTGCGTGCCCGAAAGCGGCATCGAGCTGACCCCCGACACCTTCATTCTGGAGGCCGGGTTCGAACGGCTGCACGGGGTGGATTTCCACAAGGGCTGTTTCGTCGGGCAGGAAGTGACCGCGCGGATGAAGCACAAGACCTCCCTGCGCAAGGGTCTGGTCACGGTCGGGGTCGAGGGCAGCGCCGCGCCGGGCACCCAGATCATGGCGGGCGAGAAACTCGCGGGCACGCTCTACACCCAGGCCGGCGGCAAGGGCATTGCGCATCTGCGTTTTGACCGGGCCAGCGACGAGATGCGGGCGGATGGCGCCGTGGTGCGCTACGCGCCATGAGCCTGGACGGGCTCGCACAGGTTTTCGGCGCCGGGATCGCCTCGGCGCGCCCATTGCATGGCGGCGATCTCTCCGAGGTGCTGAAGGTCACGCTCGAAGACGGCCGGGTGATGGCGGTGAAGCGCGGCGAGCGGGTCGACAGCGAGGCGCGCATGCTCGCCGCCATGGCCACCGCAGAGGCACCGGTGCCCGAGGTGCTGCATCAGGCCGGATCGCTGCTCTGCCTGCAATGGCTGGACGAGGCGCCGGCCTCCGCCGTCGGCTGGCAGGCGCTGGGGCAAGGGCTGCGGCGGCTGCACAATTGCCGGGGCGCGCAATATGGCTGGCCGGAGGACTACGCCTTCGGGCCGCAGCCGATCCCCAACGGCCATGCCGGGGACTGGCCGGATTTCTGGGCGCGGCGGCGGCTGCTGCCCTTCCTGCCGGTGCTGCCCATGGCGCAGGCGCGGCGGCTCGAGGCGCTGGCCCGGGCACTGCCCGAACGTCTGCCCGCAAGACCGACACCGGCGCTGCTGCATGGCGATCTCTGGACCGGCAACGCGCTCTTCGGCGACGGCAACGCCTGGATGATCGACCCGGCCTGCTATCACGGCCATGCGGAGGTGGATCTGGCCATGCTGGAGCTTTTCGGCAACCCAACGGACGCGTTCTGGCAAGGCTACGGGCCGCAGGAGCCGGGCCGGGCCGAGCGGCGGCCGATCTATCAGCTGTTTCCGGCGCTGGTGCATTTCCGGCTCTTCGGGGCGAGCTATCAGGGCATGGTGGCGCGGCTGCTGAGCGCCACCGGGGTCTGAGCGCCCAAATCTCTTCGAAGAGATTTGCAAGATCCTTCGAAGGATCTTGCGCCTATGCCAGCGGCTTTTCCAGAATGTCGATGGCCCGCGCCGCTCCCGCCTGCCGCATCAGCGCGGCGGAGGCGGCGTTGAAATCGTGCACCGCCGTCAGCCAGGCCTCACAGCCCGCGCCCGCCGCCTCCGCCTCGAACCGCGCCACCAGTCGCCGCGCGATGCCACGCCGCCGCCAGGAGGGCGCCACCGCGATATGCTCCAGCACCGCCACGCGCCGCGCATGGTCCACCGCGCTCGCCGGCACATCGCGCGGATGCCAGAGCAGGTAGCCGCGCGCCACGCCCCCGGCGCGGTAGACCAGCGCCCGCGCCCCCTGCCCCATGCGCTCCTGCAGAAAACTGCCGAGCGCCGCCGCGTCGGCGGCCTCGTGGAACCGCTGCGGCAGACGTGCCGCGTGCAGCGCGTTCAGCCCGCGCAGCAGCACCGCCACATCCGACAGGTCGGTCTCGGTGAAATGGTCGATCATGAAAAGGGCCTCCTTGGCTTTGCGCCGGAGGCCCTGGTCATTGTCTCGATATGCGCCCCCGGATCGCACGGGGACGGAAGAACATCGGCGCGCGGGTTATGCGCGTTCCGAATATTCCATGGTTTCGGTGTTCACGACGATATCCTCGTCCTGCCCGACAAAGGGCGGCACCATGACCTTGACGCCATTGTCCAGCGTCGCGGGCTTGAAGCTGTTGGCCGCCGTCTGACCTTTGACCACCGGCTCGGTCTCCACGACCTTACAGGTCACCTTCTGCGGCAGCGTCGCGTTCAGCGCCTCGGCGTCGTAGAACTCCACCACGATGGTCATGCCGTCCTGAAGGAAGGGACGGCGCTCGCCGAGAATCTCCGCCGGCAGCTCGACCTGGTCGTAGGTTTCGGTATCCATGAAGGTCAGCATGCCGTCGCTCTCGAAGAGGAACTGCATGTCCTTCTGCTCGAGCCGCACGCGCTCGACCTTGTCAGCGGAGCGGAAGCGCTCGTTCAGCTTGGAGCCGTTGCGCAGGTTGCGCAGCTCGACCTGCGCGAACGCCCCGCCCTTGCCGGGCTTCACATGGTCCACCTTCACGGCGGCCCAGAGGCCGTCATTGTGTTCCAGCACGTTGCCGGGGCGGATCTCGTTACCGTTGATCTTGGGCATGGGACTAATCTTTGGCAAAAGGTTGATGATTGTCTGGCCGCTCCTATATCTGGCCAGTCGTGCCCGTGCAAGACAACGATATCTCGTGTGCGCTCGAACAAACCCATGCAACATACGCATAGGTGTCATGCGTTTGTGGTGTATCCGAATCGAACGGAATGGTTCATAACGCCACTCACGCCGGAAAAGACAAGAGCAATAATCAAAGGTCGAACTATGAAGGATTTCGTGGACAGCACAGCCTTTAATGCCGAACAAGGCAACCGCGCGCGCAAGCTTTTTGCCGCTGTGGTTCTGGCTGCGCTCGACGACGCCATCGCCGATGACAAGAAGTATGGCAATGGTCCCGAACAGATTGCCCGCTGGGCCCGCTCGCGCGATGGGCGCGAGGTTCTCAGCTGTGCCGGCATCGACCCCAACGAGCGGGTTGTCGCCGGCCTGATGGAATTCGTTGGCAAGGGTGTGCGCACCTCCGTCGCGCTGTCGCGTGAGGAAAGCGAGCGCCGCAATGCCGCGGCCGCAGCCGAGCGCGAAGCAGCCTGATCTGACAAATACATCTGCCCGAATGTACGAAAGGCGCGCTCCGCAACGAGCGCGCCTTTCGTTTTCGGTCGTTTCAGACGGTGCCGAAGCGCCAGGGCCTCCCCGACAGGCAACGCGTCAGTTGAAATCCTGGCTCGCCAGCATGCGGTGGATCTCCCGGCGCACGAGCTTGCGCACATTGCGGGTGATGCGCTCGCCCAGAGCCCCCTGCAATTCCTGTCGAACGATTGCCGCAACCATCTCGCGAAGCGTGTCCTCATCGATCGTTGCCGGCACATCCTGGGCCCCGGCTTCCGGCACAGCGGCAAGCTCCGGCCGCTCACGCTCCGGCTCACCCTTCCAGGCGGGACCGCGCAGAATGGTCGCCTCTGGCACCTCCGGCTCGGCCGGATCGAACGCATCGGCAAAATGATCTTCCCAGGCAAGCGGCTCACGCGGGTGATGCACGAAGGCGGCGTTCCCGCCCTCTTCCGGCGCGTCCGCCTCGAAAACCCCGGGGCTGCGCGAAATCATCTCTTCGAGCTCGGCGATCTTGCGGGCCAGCCCGCTCTCCGGATCGTCGCTGTCAGCCAACGCCTTGGGGTCGTCCGTTTCGCCCTCGTCGCTCGCGGCGTCATCCGCATCCTCGGCGAGGGTAGGCGCCGTCACATCGCCGGTTTCCGGGGTGACAGTGGCCGAGGGCTCGGCGAGCTCTGCCTCGTCCTCATCGAGCACGCACGCCACCTCCTGCTCGACCAGACGGCCGAGCGGCAACACTCCGGTGTCGGGCTCAGCCGCGTCGGGCGCGGCCTGCGCTTCGGAAGACACACGGTCCTCGGCCGGACTCTCCGCGCAATCGGCATCCTCGGCATCCGGCACCAGCGTCGGCTCGGTCAGAAGGGCTGCGGTTTTCTCGGATGTTTCGGGGGCCGGCGCTTCCGCCTCCGGCACCCGCTGCGACGGCGTCAGGACAAGCCGCTCCGGCTTTTCGGGCGGCTGCGGCGGCGCCTTGGGGCGCGTATCCTCGGATACCAGCCGCCGGATGGAGGACAGAACATCCTCGATTTCCACATTCGTCACGGGATCTGACATTTATTTTCCACTCTTGCCTCGCGCAAACTGTAGCGCGCGGCGCGATTCCAGACAACAGATGTGGAAACCCCTAGTTTTTCCCGAGGGCACGCAGGACACGGTTGAGATCCTCGCCCTGCTGCGAGCGCACCGGCGCGGTCTTGACCAGGTTGTAATACTCCGACGGATCATAGCGCGGCACGTCGAGCGCAAGCGCCTCGGCCGTGAGCTGCCCCACCGAAGCCAGCACGGCATAGGCGGCAACCGTCTGATCGACCTGGGCCGAGATCCGTGCGGCGCGGGCATCGAGCAGCTCCTGCTCGGCATCGAGCACGTCGAGCGTGGTGCGCGCGCCAAGCGTCGCCTCTTCGCGGATCCCGTTGAACGCAACCTGCGCGGCGCGCACCTGTTCGCCGGTCGATGTCAGCGAGGCCTGCGCGATGCGCAGCGAGGCATAGGCGCTGCCCACGGTGCGCTCGACATTCTTGCCGGCGGTGTAGAGCTGCGCGCGCGAGGCGTCGCGGTTGGCCATGGCCTGACGCACGGCGGACGAAAGCGCCCCGCCCTGATAAATCGGACCGTCGACACCGATCGACACGGTGCCCCCGCGGGACGCGGAACGCGAGTCGAAGGTCTCGTCGACACCCCAGGTGCCGCGCACGGTCACCGTGGGCTCCATCTGCGCTTCGGCGATCTTGACGGAGATGTCATTCGCCGCCACCGAGTGGCGCAGCTGCGTCAGGTTGGGGTGGTTGCGCAGCGCCTGCGCCTTTGCGCCTTCGACCGTTGCCGGCAGGCGCGGCAGCCCGCTCGGCGGCACGAGCCCGTTGGGATAATGGCCGATGACGGATTTATAGGTTTCGCGGCTGATCGCGAGATCGCCTTCGGCACCGGCCAGCGCGCTGCGCGCCTCTGCCAGGCGCGCCTCGGCGGCGGCCACGTCGGTGCGGGTCACCTCGCCCACCTCGAACCGGTCGCGCGCGGCCCGCAGTTCCTCACCGATCACGCGAACGTTGTTGCGACGCAGCATCACGGTCTCGGTGGCCCGACGCACGTCCATGAAGGCCGAGACGGCATCGTAGAGCACGTCCTGCTCGACCGCGACGAGCGCCGCGCGGGTTGCCAGGACCGCTTCACGCGCGGCGTTGAACCCCATGACCCGCGAGCCGCCCGCATAGACGGTCATCGAGGCGATGAGATCAATGCTCGCGGTCGTGGTGGTCGAGGCCTGCCATTGCCAATCGCCGCTCGGGGGCACGCCGAGCAGCGGCTGCCCAGGCGACGAGACGTAGCTCCGTGACGACCCATAGCTCCGCGCAACGGTACCGGACCAGCTGAGCACCGGGCGCAGCGAAGCAACCGCCTGCGCGACATCCTCGTCAGCGGCGCGCAGCACGGCGCGATTCTGGTCGAGAAGACCGCTGGTGACATAGGCGCTGGAGAGAGCGCTTGCGAGCGTCTCTGCCGCGGCCGGCACCGTGTTTGCTGCGGCAAAGCATAGCCCCGCCACCATTCCGAACACTGTTCTGCGCGCCATGACTGGCTCCTCTGCTCGATTATCGCCTTTTCGCGGTCTGCGGTCTACAGCGCGAAGGCCACCTCTTTTTTGAATCCCGGCAGCACCGGCGCCGCCGCGTTGAATGCAAAACGCCAGGTAATCGCCCCATCGACCTTCCAGCCGATGCGGACCGTGCCGAGCGCACCTTCCATGAACAGGCAGGCGATCCGCCCACCATCCTTGAGCTGCTCGCTCAGACCGGCGGGCAACTCCTCGACGCCGCCCTCGATCACAATCGCGTCATAGGGACCGTGCCCGGCGGCACCCTCGGCCAGAGGGCCGGTGTGAAGAATCACGTTGTCCGCATGTTCGCTCAGCAGCGCCTGCGCCTCTTCGGCCATCGCCTCGTCTTCTTCGACCGCGACGACCGCCTCGGCGATCCGTGCGATGACAGCCGAGGAATAGCCCATGCCCGTGCCGATATCGAGCACCAGATCGTCGGTATCGATATTGAGAAAATCCAGCATTTTTGCCAGGGTACGCGGCTCCAGAACCACGCGGTCATCGGCCAGGCGGACATTGCGCCCGGCATAGGCGGCCTCCTGCCGGCCATCCGGCACGAAAGCCTCGCGCGGGATCTTGAGCATGGCCTCGATGATCGGAAATTTGGTGACATCCGAGGGCCGGACCTGCGTATCCACCATCATACGGCGGCGCGTGGCGAAGTCGGTCATGAGCTAAACTCTTCCGTTCAGTATCGACACGAACGGTTGTGCCACACTCTTCGGAATGCCGCAATGACCCTAGATCAGACAAATCTTGACCGGCACAAGAGAGTCACACTTGTGCCGGGGTAATCTCTTAAAAGGCGGGCTATCCGCGCTCGCGGCCCTGCCCCATCGCCTGTCCAGCGGCGCGCCCGGCCAGGAATGCCTCTGCCAGCGATCCAACCGACGCGGGGGGCGGCGGTGGCGCGACCGGGCGCCGGCGCCCGGTGGAGGCGATCAGAATGGCGCCCAACAGCAGGTAGACGCCGCCGATAACAAGGGCCGCAATCTGCGCCCCGTGCGCGGCCGAAAGCGCCATCCACGCCGCAAGGGTCAAAAACACCGCCGCGACGAGCAGGCACAACATTCCCGCCAAAGAACGCGCGAGCCGCGAGAGGCCCGCACGCACTCTTGCTTCAAGTCCGAACAGCATGCCGGATCCTATCGCCGCGCGCCCAGATATCCGAGCAGGAAGCCGGCTGCGGCGGCGAGCCCGACCGCCTGAAACGGCGTGGTACGAATCCGGTCGGCGGCGTCATGCTCGAACTCGGCGGCACGGCGCCCGGCATCGCGCAGGGCATCCTCGCCCTTGCCGCGCAGCTCTTCTGCCTGAGCTTCGACCCGCGACTTGGCAGCCTTGCCGCGGCGCGTTCCGATCTCGCCGACCAGCTCGGCCAAGCTCGAGATATCGCCCCTCAGCGTGGCGATCTGCTCGCTCAGCGCGTCGATATCGCGCTCGGTCGTGGCGCTTTTCCCATTGCTCGCGGCGGTCTGTGCCATTGGTCCATCTCCATCGCTGTGACGTTGTTCCCGGACAAACGCCGGCCCGGCGCACAAGGTTCCATATCGAGCGAGGTTCCTGCTTGACGCGCGCCGCGACACGCCCTAATCAGGCGCAGCTCTGGCGAGTTGGCGGAGTGGTGACGCAGCGGATTGCAAATCCGTGTACACCGGTTCGATTCCGGTACTCGCCTCCATTATTTTCAAGCACTTAGCAGCTTGAAATCTCATGACGTATCACCCTCCGTATCAGTTTCTCGTTCTGTACTTGTTCTGTTCAGGTGCGGCGAGCAGCCGCTTGACGGGCTCGCATGACCTGTCTAGCTTCGCCCGCGTACTTGACGATCATGCTCTTGGACTTGTGACCACTGTAGCTGGCTATCTCGTCATCAGAGCACCCCAACCACGCCAACTCCTGTATCCCCCGGTATCGAAGCGCGTGAAGATCGTACGTCTCCAGCCCAAGCCTGACGCGCTCTTTACGCATGATCTGGGCCATGTACCTGTAAGACATGGCTCCACCTGACTGCTTTGAGAGGATGGGCCGAGCCGCAATGGGGACAGCGTTCAGCAATCCCTTTGCGTCATCCAAAGCCGCCTTCAATTCCGGGGTACAGGGTAGCCTGAGTGCTACACCGGTCTTGTTCTGCTGCAGAACCAACTCTTCACCGTTATAGTCGCCCCAGGTGAAATCGACCCAATCCCCGGGGCGCTGGACGGTGCCAACCCCGATCTCGAAAATCAGACGCTCAACTTTCCCTGCCTCTTGGCGGAATTTCTCGACAGCTTCATTTGGCCACGGAATGTGTTGCTGCCGTTTGTTCTCCGGCGTCTTTAGCTGTCGCACACCTTTCGCCGGGTTGCTTTCAAGCCAACCAATATCGATGGCATGCTCACATAAGATAACCATCATCTGTGGGATGTAGTTGGCAAAGCGTGTCCGATGCGCGTTTGCTTTCTGCGCCCTGATGACGTCTGACCGCCTGAGGTCCCTAACATTACGATCGCCAATTTTTTCGAGCAAATACTCTATGACCTTCTCGTAGTCTCGGCGGGTGCGAGGCTTTAGGGAGGTCCATCGATCAGATGATCGGTAGTCCGCCATCAAGGCTCGCCAAGATGTCTTCAAGGACATCCGTTTTCCTGTCACAATTTCCCAGTACTCGTGATCATAGGCAGCGGTGCCCTCGGCTGCGTGAATGCGGAAATAGCGCCCTTTGATCCTGACGTAGTGACGACTTCCATCCGAACGAAAAATGTACTTCTTCCTCACCAATCGACGTCTCCCAGCCCTTCGACAGATTCGCCGCTAGCGATGCGCTTCAGTTCGTCGACTCGCCACCGGAAAATTCCAGGCGCTATCTGCTGCCCTGCGGGCAGGTAACCATCGGCCACGAGTGCACGGAACGCCTTGATGCTCAAATCCAAAAGCTTCGCAGCAGTGCTCTCCGTAGCGAAAATCGGCACAATTTTAGGCATGTCTCCGCTCTTTCGCCTTCTGGACCTCAAGATGTGCTACCAATGAGGTTCACAACCTTCTGAGCCTCATCTAATGCGTACGAATGTTCGCACTAAGCTTGACTCCAGGCACTTCGTACGTCAAGTCTTATAAGCACAAATGTGCACATTAAGGAGGTGGGTACCTATGGACGAAGCGATGAGCACGCAAGATCGGCCCAACTCAAAGCATCGCGCTTTGCCAGGGCAAGCAACCCTGAGCCGCGAGCAGTGGGCTGAATTTGAAGCGCAGGGAGAGCGCGACTTCTGGGAACCTGCGCTTCAGAGGGAAGTGGAGTTGCGACGGCAGCTTGTGAATCTCCCAGAAAACCTGAAAGCGCTGCGCCTACGGCTCAACATCAAGCAGTCAGACATGGCCGAACGCCTTGGCATTTCGCTTCGAAGTATGCAGCTTTACGAGAAAGGGGCGCGCGCTCTGCCTGCAGATCTCATTTCGGAGATTTTTGCACAGTTCGGCATAGATATTCACCAGCTTTTTACGGCCCACCCTCATGCGCCTAGTCCTGAGTGGAAAGAGGCGTTCTCGGAATTGGTTTTGCGGGTCGCAGAAGAAATCCAAAAGACATTCCCAAACTTGTCTGCCGAAGAGCGGCGTAATTTGGTCACTGCATATATGCGACGCGCAGAGATAAACGAAGAAATTGATGGTGGAGATATTCTCATGCTCCATAGCAAACTCTTCGCCCCAGAAGCGACAGAAGATGATTTCCCTTCCACATCCTGAACCACGAGGCGCTCCTTCGGCTGGCAAGCGTTCGCAGGTCGCGCTGGACGACGCCACAGTGAACCGTACAAAAAGGTGAAGTCCCTATGGCCTGCAGCCGGAGGCTTATGCCTTATTCGATCGCGCGTTCTATTGGCGGATATACCACCAAGGGGTCAAAACGCCCTCATCCGGGCTGAGCAATTCAGTGCCGATAGCGTTGAAACCAACTTGCGTGACCGTTGTGTGACCGACACAACCCCCATCCTCGAAGGCCGATCAGCCCAAGCCTCCGGGCAAGTCTCTATGCCAAGGCGATCAGCCAGAGGTACCGAGCTGCAACACTTGGCGTTAAATTGGCCTTCTTAGGACGCCCACCACCACCTGGACCCCCGACGATTGCCAAAGCAACTCGGTGGGAGCCTTGCTTCGATGGCCAACCGTAGGTTTTCCAGAAGAAAATCGGATTGTGTGCCGCGATTGGTCTGGCACATGCGCTGAGCTCGCATATAGACTAGGAGAGTTGCAGAATTTCGAACGCGAGGGCAGTTTTGGCGAGCAAAGAGGCAACAGCCAGGATCAAGATAAACCGGCTACTCGACGAGGCTGGATGGCGTTTCTTTGACGATGCAGCTGGCCCTGCCAATATCGTCCTAGAACCGAACATCAAAATTTCACAGAACGATATTGATGATCTTGGTGCAGACCTGGAAAGAACATCAAACGGATTTGTGGATTTCCTTCTTCTCGATGAGCAAGGTAAGCCGCTTATTGTTCTGGAGGCGAAGTCGGAGGATAAAGAACCTCTATCAGCAAAGGAACAGGCCCGAAAATACGCCCGTTCACAGAACGCCCGCTTCATAATTCTGAGCAACGGTAACATTCATTATCTTTGGGATTTGGAGCAGGGTAGCCCTGCAGTCATTTCAAAATTCCCAAGCCCCAAGGAAATCGGGAACCATTACGCTTTTACGCCGAATGCAGAGAGACTCGCAGGGGAACAGGTAGGGCTCGACTACATCGCGCTAACCCAGATGCCATCTTTCAAGCAGGAAGCAGGATGGAAGGTCGAGGCTGAGCGTACTTCCTTCATTGAGAAAAGCAAGCTTCGGTTTCTTCGGCGTTATCAGCAGCGAGCAATTGAGCGGGTACAGGAGGACGCCCTGAAGGGCTCGACCCGCTTCCTTTTCGAAATGGCGACAGGAACCGGAAAGACATTGACGTCGGCTGCGCTCATCAAGCTTTTCCTCAAGACTGGGAATGCGAAACGCGTACTGTTCCTCGTAGATCGCCTGGAGTTAGAGGTTCAAGCTGACAAAGCATTTAAGGCGTATCTCAAGAACGACTTTACTTCTGTCGTTTACAAGGAACAGAAGGACGATTGGCGAAAGGCCGACATCGTTGTCACCACAGTCCAGTCTCTTCTTTTCAATGACAAGTATCGCCGCCTGTTCGCTCCGACCGATTTCGATTTGGTCATTTCAGATGAAGCTCACCGTTCGATTGGCGGCAATGCAAGAGCGGTGTTTGAAAACTTCATCGGTTACAAGCTAGGCCTGACGGCTACCCCCAAGGACTATCTTAAGCAGTCGAGCAACAGAACTTCGGACCGCGATCCGCGCGAAACAGAGCGACGGATGATGCTGGACACCTACAAGACATTCGGCTGTACCTCTGGTGAGCCGACCTATCGCTACTCGCTGATTGACGGCGTGAGGGATGGGTTCTTGATTAACCCATATGTGGTGGACGCGCGCACAACCGTAACGACGCAGCTTCTCTCAGATCAAGGATTTGTCATCACGACGGCAGATGCTGATGGAAACGAGCTTGAAGAGGCCTTCGCTGGGCGTGACTTTGAGAAGAAGTTCTTTGCTGAACCAACAAACCAGGCCTTTTGCAAGACGCTCTTGCAGCATGGGTTGCGTGATCCGATCTCAGGCGAGTTCGGCAAAACTATCGCCTTCGCCGTCAGCCAAAAACACGCGGCAAAAATAGTACAAATCCTGAATGAAATGGCCGATCAGCTTTGGCCGGGTCGTTACACGTCTGATTTTGCCATGCAGGTGACAAGCCATGTCACCGACGCACAGAAGATGACCGTCAACTTCGCCAACAACAACCTCGGCGGTCACAGCGGGTTCGTCAACAACTACCGGACCAGCAAGGCGCGTGTCTGCGTCACCGTAGGCATGATGACCACCGGCTATGATGCCCCAGACATTCTCAACCTCGCCCTGATGCGGCCGATATTCTCGCCGTCTGACTTCGTACAGATCAAGGGACGGGGAACGCGCAAACACAACTTTGCGGAAGAGATGTTCGACCCGGCTAAGAAGGCCATTTTGGGTGAGGTCGAGAAGACAACCTTCCGCCTCTTCGACTTCTTTGCCAACTGCGAATATTTCGAAGAGACCTTCGACTACGACGAGGAAATCAGCCTTCCAGCGTCACCCGCTATGGCTTTGTCCATGGGTGGCGAAGGCGGGGATGGGCAGACCACCGTCACTAGCAGCATCGGCATCTACGAGCATTTCGACCCCGACGATGTCGTAAGCCAGGTCGAGACACAGATCGGCAAGGACGGGATGCGGATCGACCGCGAACTATTCCGCAAGTTCGAAGACACCGCACGATCAGACACAGCGCTCGCCGATCTCGTTGCTGCCCAAAATTGGGAGGCTGCCACTCGCCATGTTATCGAAGAAATCTTCGACAAGCCTAGCGAGTTCTACACCCTAGAAAAGCTGCGTCGGGCGGCAGGGGTGGATCGTCGCATTTCGGTGCGTGAACTGGTAGAAAAGGCGTTCGGCTTCATCCCTGGCTTCAAGACAAAGGCAGAGTTGATCGAAGACGAGTTCCAGAAATTCCTAGCCGATCAGCAGCCCGCAGAAGCCGACCGCATTCGCGAAATGCGCTACTTCTTCGAGGCTTACATCCGTGATGCCAATGTCCGCGCCAAGATCGACGCTGGCCACTTTGCCGATCTGAACGTAAACCCCACCTTCACCACGCGCGACCTGAGGGAAGTTCCAGCGCCGTGGCGCAAGCGTATCCCCGAATATATCAAGGACTACGTGTCCCTGAACCCGTTCCTCTGAAAGACCGAATATGCTCGATTCTGACACCAAGCGCCGCATCGACACTTGCCGCGACATCCTCGTGGGCAAAGTACCTGATCCCAAGAGTCAGGTTGAGCAGATCACCATCGCGCTGATCTACAAGTTCATGGACGACATGGACGCGGAGACCATCGACTTGGGTGGCACCCCGACCTTTTTCACCAAGGAGTTTGAGCGGTATCGGTGGGCCAAGCTGGTTGCACCCGGTGTGTCGGGGCAAGAGATGCTCAACACATACTCAGAAGCGCTTACTAAGATGGTCGAGAACGAAGGCCTGCCCAAGCTGTTCCGTGACATCTTCCGCAACGCATACCTACCCTACCGCGACCCTGAAACGCTTCGCGCCTTCCTACGCGAGATCAACAGCTTCACATACGACCACAGCGAAAAGCTGGGCGATGCCTTCGAATACCTGCTGTCCGTCTTGGGTAGCCAAGGCGACGCGGGTCAGTTCCGCACGCCCCGCCACATCATCGACTTCATGGTCGAGATCATCGACCCGAAGAAGACTGAGGTCATCCTTGACCCAGCCTGCGGCACGGCGGGCTTCCTGATCTCGGCCTTCAAGCACATTCTGAAACAGAACTCGACCGGGGTGGTGAACGGCAACGGCTCAAGTACCGAGGGCGATGCTGCCGAACAGGCGCTGGAAAGTCCGATGCGCTATCCGGGTGACATGCTACAGCCTGAGGACCGGGCCCGCCTTTCGCGCAACATCAAGGGCTATGACATCTCTCCTGACATGGTTCGCCTGTCTTTGGTGAACCTCTACCTGCACGGCTTTGCTGATCCGAAGGTCGAGGAATACGATACGCTCACGTCCGAGGACAAATGGACCGAGACGGCGGACGTCATCCTTGCTAACCCGCCCTTCATGTCGCCAAAAGGCGGGATCAAACCGCACACGAAGTTTCAGGTGCAATCGAAGCGCAGCGAAGTGCTGTTCGTCGATTATATCGCCGAGCACCTGACGCCGAATGGCCGCGCTGCCATCGTCGTGCCCGAGGGGATCATCTTCCAAAGCCAGAGCGCCTATGTGGCCCTGCGCAAAATGCTGGTCGAAAACCACCTTGCCGCCGTGATCTCGCTGCCTGCGGGGGTGTTCAACCCCTATTCGGGCGTAAAGACCTCAATCCTGATACTCGACCGCGCGGTGGCCAAGGCCAGCAAACACGTTGCTTTCTTCAAGGTCGAGAACGATGGCTTCCAGCTCGGCGCGCAGCGCAAGGCGCAAAAGGGTTCGCAGCTGCCCAAGGTAAAGGCGGAGCTGACCGCATGGATGCAAGCCGCGCGGGGCGGTGCTGGGGAAGAGTTGGAGAGCGTATTCGGTTACTCTGTCGAACGTAAGGTGATCGGGGAGGACGGCGAGTTCAACCTAAGCGGCGAAAGATACAGACCGGAGAATGACGATCAATTCGAAATCCCACGTGTGCCTATAGGAGAGATTTGCACCCTGAACCCGCCAAAGCGCGAGGTTCGCGATCTCCCCAGCGACACTGTGGTTTCGTTTGTTCCGATGGCCGATCTGCGCGAGTGGGATATCTCTTTCCGCCCGTCAGAGACCAAGGCGCTCGGGGAAGTCGGGAACAGCTACACCTACTTCGCTGACAACGACGTCTTGCTCGCGAAGGTCACCCCCTGTTTCGAAAACGGTAAAGCCGGGATCGCCAAGGACCTTGAAAGTGGCATCGGCTTTGGGTCGAGCGAGTTCTACGTTTTGCGGACGGGGGAAGAGGTATTGCCGGAATGGGTCTATCGCTGTGTGACGCATGAAGCGTTTCGTGCTCAGGCTATACCGCAGATGACGGGCACTGGCGGTTTGCAGCGCGTGCCGAGAACTTTCGTTGAGCGCTTCAAAATCCCACTACCGCCGATTGAGGTGCAGCGGGAGATTGTGGCCGAGATCGACGGCTATCAGCGCGTCATTGATGGTGCTCGCGCCGTCATCGAAAACTACCGCCCCCACATCCCCATTGACCCTGAGTGGGGGAGTGACAAGCTCAAGAACCTGATCGACACGGTGACACCCCCGCTCAAACTCCAAACAGAAGCCTACAAGGCAGAAGGTGAAATCCCGATCATTGACCAGTCAAAGGAGCTTATCGCTGCTTGGACAAACGAGGTGCAGGGCGCAATCCAACCCGGCAAAGGGCTGGTAATTTTTGGGGATCATACGTGCGTCGTCAAGTTTGTAGATCAGCCATTTGTTCAGGGCGCTGACGGCATCAAGATTTTGAAGGCAAAGGACGGCGTATTGCCGCGCTACCTTGCCTATTTCCTTCGGGCATATCCGTTGCCACAAGATGGCTACCGCCGTCACTTTTCAAAGCTTAAGGAATGGGACATCCGACTGCCCTCGTCAGACGAGCAAGATGAAATCGTCAAAGAGCTAGATGCTGAGCAGGTCATTGTCGATGGCAACCGCGACCTGATCGCTCGCTTCGAGAAAAAGATCGACGCCGCCATTAATCGTGTCTGGGGCGAGGCGAAGGTAGACGAAGAGGCGGCGGCATGATCGAAGGGGCGGAAAAGATCCACGACTACCTCCCAGTTTCCTATAACACCGCCAAGGAACGCGACTATGTCCGCTTTCTTTGGGAGGCGTTCGAAACCAATGTCGAGCACGACAAATACCAATTCGCCTTCCTTGCCTACCACATGCTCGTGATGAGCTTTGTCTATTTCAACATCTGGCAGATCAAGTTGATCCGTCCGGTGCAGTTTGAAACCGCGATGGTCGGGTTCAACAAGAACATGGAAAAGGACCTGATGGCGGCGACATCGCCGTTCGTGTTCAGTGTGGTGAATGAAAGCACGGTGCTGCGTTTCCTCAAGCTGATCCAATGCGACAACAGCAAGATCGGGACCTACGCCAAGCTAGTGGGCGAGCGGAACAACACGGCGCATGCCAACGGCAACATTTTCTTCAACTCCGAAAGCGAGTTTGAACAGAAGGTGCGAGATGTCCTGCGAACTGTCGCCGAAATCCAGAGCCACAGTGAAGGGATCATCAAAGAAGGCTACCGCGACTGACCTGCTCCCCTGAAAAGTCCGCGTTTTGAAGTTAGCCTGTTCTCCAAACGAGGAGACAGACAATGCGGAAAAGCCGTTTCAGCGAAGAGCAGATCATTGGCATTTTAAAGGAGCACCAGGCCGGGATAGGTGCCAAGGAGCTGTGCCGGAAGCATGGCATCAGTGACGGCACGTTCTACAAGTGGCGCTCGAAGTATGGCGGCATGGAGGTGTCGGAGGCCAAACGGCTGAAGGCGCTGGAGGCTGAGAATGCGAAGCTCAAGAAGATGCTCGCGGAGCAGATGCTGGATGTGGCCACGCTCAAGGAGATGCTGGGAAAAAACTTCTGAAGCCCGGTGCAAGGCGACGAGCCGTGGACTGGGCCATGACAGAGAAGAACTACAACCAGCGGCGGGCCTGTGCCCTGGCCGGGATCGACCCGCGTGTGTATCGACGTGGATCAATTAGACCTGTAGACGCCGAGCTGCGGGAGAGGCTGAAGGCGATTTCCAGCGAACGGCGTCGCTTCGGCTATCGAAGGCTGCACCTGCTTCTTGGTCGCGAAGGCTGGAAGGTGAACTGGAAGAAGCTTTACCGGATCTACCGGGAAGAGGGCCTGACAGTGCGCAAGCGCGGCGGTCGCAAGCGCGCGATCGGAACGAGGGCCCCGATGGCGATCCCACAAGGGCCGAACCAGCGATGGTCCCTGGACTTCGTCTCGGACAGCCTCTCAGACGGGCGCCGGTTCCGGGTGCTGTGCGTCATCGACGACTTCAGCCGGGAATGCCTGGCGACGGTCGTGGACACTTCGCTGTCGGGGCAACGTGTCGGCCGTGAGCTCGACAGCATCGCCCGGGTGCGCGGCTATCCATGTATGGTGGTCAGTGACAACGGAACGGAGCTGACATCGAATGCCATCCTGAAATGGCAGGAGGACCGCAAGGTCGAGTGGCATTACATCGCGCCAGGAAAGCCCATGCAGAACGGCTTCGTCGAGAGCTTTAATGGCCGCCTGCGCGACGAGTGCCTGAACGAGCACCTGTTCGCCAACCTGCGCCACGCCCGGGAGCTTATCTCGGCCTGGCGCGAAGACTACAACCACCATCGCCCCCACACGAGCCTCGACGGGCTCACACCGTGGGAGTATCACCAACGGTCAGTAGAGGACCAAACCCTGAACAGAGCGAACTAAAAAACGCGGACTCTATGGGGAGCAGGTCAGAAGGGGTCGCCATGTATCGGGCCACACGGCTGTTCTTCTTCGCGGGATCGTCCCAATGCGACGTGCTGACAGTGATCAAATCGGCGCTTTCAAGCGCCTTCACCGCATCCACAAAGGTACGGGCTGACAGGAAGGAAGGTAAGCGCTGTCTGCGCCCCACGCGGGATCAGCTTGCCGGGTTGAAGTTCCAGGGCAGGAGCTCGTCGATCCTGCTGGCCGGGTGACCGGCGGCGATGGCCTCGAGGGTCGCCTTCAGGTAGGCGAAAGGCTCGACGCCGTTGATCTTTGCGGTGGCGATCAGGGAGGCGGCGCGAGCCCATGTGCGGCCGCCCTCATCGTGGCCGGCGAAGAGGGCATTCTTTCTCGTCAACGCGATCGGTCGGATCAGGTTCTCGACGGCGTTGGAGTCGATCTCGACGCGGCCATCGTGGAGGAAGGTCTGCAGGCCGGGCCAGTGGCGATGGATGTAGGTCAGCTTCTCGCCGAGCCGGGATTTTGCGGAGACGCGAAGACGTTGCGCCTGCAGCCAATCGCCGAACGCGGCCACGAGGGGCGCGCTGCGGGCCTGTCGGGCAGACAGACGCTGGCCGGGGCCCATACCGCGGATCTCGGCTTCGATGCGATAGAACTCGGCAATCCGGCGCAGTCCCTCGGCCGCAATCTCGGAGCCGTCGCGGTCGAAGACTTCCTTCAGCTTGCGGCGAGCGTGTGCCCAGCAGTGGGCAACCGTGATCGGCGCGCCGCCCTTGCGGGAGGGGCGCGTCAACCGATCGTAACCGGTATAGCCATCAAGCTGCAGGATTCCGTCGAAGCCCTGCAGGATCTGCTCTGCATGCGCCCCTGCGCGGCTGGGATGGTAGGTGAAGACCACGCCGGGCGGGTCCTCTCCGCCCCATCCGCGGTCATCCCGGGCAAGCGCCCAGAGGTAGCCGGTCTTGGTTCGGCCACGGCCTGGGTCGAGGACCGGGGCGGTGGTCTCGTCCATGAACAGCTTGCCGGACGACTTGAGATGCTCGGTCAGCCTGTCGACCACGGGGCCGAGATGGAAGGCTGCTGTGCCGGCCCAGTCCGCCAGGGTGCTGCGGTCGATCTGGATGCCGGAGCGCGCCAGGATCTGGCTTTGGCGGTAGAACGGCAGGTGGTCCGCGAACTTGGACATCAGGACATGCGCGATGGCGCCCTCGGTCGGTAGCCCACCTTCGATCAGCCAAGGTGCTGCTGGCGCCTGGGTGACCCCGTCCGAACAGACAAGGCAGGCATACTTCGGCCGGGTGTCGACCAGGACCCGGAGTTGCGCCGGGATGATGTCGAGGCGCTCGGTGCGGTCCTCGCCGATCCGGTGCATCCGGCCGCAGCCACATGGACAATCGAGGCTTGCGGGTTCCAGGACACGCTCGATGCGCGGCAACTCGGCAGGCAGATGGCCCAGGTTGCGACGCCGTGCCGGGCGCGGCGTGGCCGTCGACGGCGCAACCTGCTCCTTGCGGGTCTCGACCTCGGCGACGGCGGTTTCCAGGTCCTCGAAGGCCAGCTGTCGGTCATCATCGCTCAGCTTCTCGGACCGCTTGCCATGCACGACATGGTTCAGCTCGGCCACGAGATGCTCGAGCCGCCGGTTCGCGTCCTTCAGCGCGTCACGCTCCTGCAGCACCGCCAGCACGGCGGCGCGCTGGCTTTCGGGGATCGCGGACAGATCGATGGGTGGGGCGCTGGACATGCGCAGATCATACCGCGCCAAATGCGCCGATGCCCCGTCATTCGTCGGGGCGAGTCACTCTGCCACAGCCGGCCGACGCACCTCCAGTGACCGCACCCGGCGCCAGTCCAGGCCGGCAAACAGGGCCTCGAATTGCGCGCGGTTCAGGGTCATGGCCCCGTCGCGGATCGCCGGCCAGGTGAAGGTGCTTTCTTCCAGCCGCTTGTAGGCCATCACGAGCCCACTGCCGTCCCAGAACAGGATCTTCAACCGGTCGGCCCGCTTCGAGCGGAAGACGAAGACGGTGCCGGTAAATGGGTCCTCGGCCAGCGTCGACTGGACCAGCGCTGCGAGACCGTCATGGCCTTTCCGGAAGTCCACCGGCTGTGTCGCCACCAGGATCCGCACGCCCTGCGAGGGCATCAACATGGATGCGCCTCCAGCGCGTGGACTATCTCGGCAATCCGGGCCGCGGGCGCATCCTGTGCGAGCTCGATGATGACCGAACCCCGGACAACCCTAACTGGCGCCTCGGCGCGGTGCCGCTCGGGCTCGGGGGCCGTCGTGGTCTCATCCCGGACGACCAGAGGTGCGAAAACCGGCTCATCGATCTCGACCGCAGGCAGCACGAGCTTGCCATCCTTGGCCAGCCGCCGCCACGCCGTCAGCTGGCTCGGCATGATCTCGTAGCGCGCGGCGACACCTGACACCGTCGCCCCAGGCTCCAGGGTCTCGGCCACCGCCTGCGCCTTCACATGATCCGGCCAGCGCCTCTGCCCCGAGGCGAAGACTTCAACACCAAGCGCCGTGAGGAACGAACTCTTTGCGAACATTGCGAAACGCACTCCTTTTCTTTGGATGCGTATCAACTCGCAATGGCTGATCCCGTCGGCAATGTGGGGTGGCGACACCGTTTACGAAGGAAGCCCCGTAGCGAGATTTGCAAACCTCCTGTACAGAGGTCCTGCCGGTCGCCACACCAACCTCAAGTGTGGGGTCGCTCTCATGTGCCCGGAACAGGTCCAGCACAAGGGCCTTGATGGCTGCTTCAAAACGCGGCCGTGCATCGGCCTTGTGTGGCTTCTCTCTCGCGGCGGTCAGGTCCGCGCACAAGCCACCCAGAAACTCGATCAGCCTCGCTGTTCCGGCAGTCCACTGAGGGTCAAACGGGCGAGCGTTTTCGTGTGCGTATCTATCTGTTTTCTTCATCTGCTTGAGTTCAGGATACGTCCAGTCCAACGAGTACTTAGAGAATGGCGACAAGCGCAACGTCGTCACCAAATTTAGCTGGAAGGATGCAACCCAGCACCATATGTTGCAAGCATGAGTAAAGATTTTTATTTGCCGCGCACACTCCTAGAGGTAAGCGAAACGTACAGTGAAGCCCAGCTTCTTGTAGGACCGCGCTTCATCGTCGTTTTGGCGGAACCGGGCGGAGGCAAAACCAGCTTGATGGAAAGCTTGGGAAGGCAACTGAAAACGCCTGTCCTAACAGCGAACCGTTTTATCCATACTGGTGTAGTCGGAAAGGGCGCACCACTTGTCATCGATGCTTACGATGAATTGGCAAAGGTTGACGCCAGCGGCATTGATAAGTTGCTCGCATCCGCGCTTTCCGCAGACCCGTCAAAGCTATTAATTTCGAGTAGATCAAGCGAATGGGGCAACTCAGCAAATAGAGCCTTTCAGGACTTTTTTGGCGAAACGCCACTTGTTGTGAGATTGTCCGAGTTCACGGTAGATGAACAAAAGAGGATCTTTGAAAACTATATCCCAAGCGAAGATTTTGAAGCTTTCCAATCCGAAGTTGCGAGGTTTGACCTAGAGGCAATCCTCCCCAATCCTCAATTTCTAAAGCTGTTTGCAGACGCATACATTGAGAGTGGTCGCAAATTTTCCGACAAACGATCAATCTTTCAACAAGCGCTGGAAAGATTGGCCAAAGAAGCCAATGCTAGTGTGAGAAGAACTGCCGGTTCTTTGCCTGCCGGCCAGAAGGTGCAAGAAGCATCGGAGGTCTTCGCAAAATTGCTGATGTCAGGCGCAGAAGGCGTGACAACCAGTGAGGCAAACGAAGACGCTCTATATCCACTCATGGATACTCTGGTTGCGGACGCGGGCAGCAAGCAAACAATCCTAGCAACCCGAATGTTCAAGCCGGGCGAAATAGTAGACACCCATCGACCAGTTCACAAGATCATAGCGGAATTCGCTGCAGCCGACTACCTTACAAAACGAATAGCCGATCCAAGTGACGCACTTACACTTGGGCGAAGCTTGCCGATCATCGCCCCAAACTCAACTGTACGTGATGAACTACGAGGGCTTGTCGGCTGGATGGCTTCGCTTGGAAACAAGCCCATACAAGAAGCCGCGATTGACCTCGACGCCTACGCTGTTCTTGCGAACGGCGATCCATCTCAACTGGCCTCGACATCAAAGCGCCGCCTTGTTCGGCGTTTGAAGGACGTCGAGGACCAAGACCCGTATTTTCGTAGAGGTGACTTTTGGAGGCGTTTTAGTGTAGCTGGCTTGTTCAGTGCAGAAGTTGTTGATGAGGTTAGACCTCACCTTTCCCCACAATCAGACGGGCAGTTTCGCGACCTAATTCTTGAACTGCTGGAAGGCTCGCCAGCGACGGCGCAATTGTCTGTTGAGTTGAGTGCACTTTGTCTTTCGACCGAAGCAAATGAACATACACGTGTCATGGCGGCTACGCTGCTACTAGCAACACCGGGCTTTATCCATAATGCCAACTTGGCTCAGTTGATCTTCCAAGCCGATCCGGTGTCTATGAAGGTAGCTGCAAAGATAATCCAACAGTTGGGGGTTTCTCAATTCTCGAACAGCTACCTAACGGGCTATCTACGTGTCTTTGCAAACCTATACCCAAGAGCGAGACGGTCTAGCGAACGTTTTATTGGCGCTAGGTACTTTTTACGTAACCTTATCGAAACACTGGACTGCAAGCAGACCACAGACTTGCTTGACTCTCTATCGGTGGATTTGACGTGTAAATGTGGTCAGAAAGCCCATGACTGCCACTGTCGAAATGGGATCAGCAAGATCATCGGGCTATTGTTGGATCATTATTGCGAGGTCAGCGACAAACCACACGACCCAAAGCGTTTCTGGGGTTGGGTAAAGAAGCTAAATTTCCATAGCTCTATGTCGCCAGATCGCTCAGCATCTGTCCGATTGCTGAGGGATAACGACGATCTTCGGCAAGGTATCATGCAAATCGCATTGGGTCATGAGACGGATGCGGAACGTATTCGGGAAATACGGTTTGAGCAGTTTGAATGGCAATCCCACTCTGGTTTGCATTTCCAACCCAATGACTGGGAGTTCATGGCCGACCTAGCATTCGACCGCGATAATGTTGCACTGTGGAGTGAGTTTCTTGCCGCCCACAATTACCATCGTGAACCTGAGCAACGTGGCCCCGATAAACTCCGCAAAAAAATGCGAATGCAAGCCAAAGAGAAAAGGATTTTTCTGGAGGAGTGGTCGAAAAGGAATCGAAACTATCAACAAATGATGCGTGAGCGTCGTGAAAGGAGATACTGGTCCGAAAGGAGATGGAAGAGGCGCGATAAGGCCGTTGCAGATGCGAACCAAGCGTCGCTGCTTAGAGATAGACAGCTGATCGAGAACGGCAGGCACTGGCCATGGCTTTATCGAATTGCATGCCTCTACCTGATCCAGCCGCATGATTTAGAGGAAGAGCTTGGCGGGCGTGTCGACCACGAGAAAGCGTTGAGGAACTGCTTTGACTTTCTCGCTGAGTACGTTCCGTCGCTGAAAGATGTCGCGCTTGGCAACTGGCACAATGTGGCTCGCGTATTGCACGCTGCCTGCATTGCTGAATTTCGAGCAACAGGGGAAATATCCCACATTTCGAAAGAAACCCTAGAGATTGTGAAAACCGACCTTGGTAACTATCAGGGCGTCTCCGAGGACGAAGCGAAGGCTTTTGAAACCGCAATCGACGCAAAAATTTTCCCGAGTATGGCTGATGTGGAAAGCTTCTTGCGTAGATATGTAGAGCCTCAGTTGGCTCAGGGCACCAAAGGTCATACCAATTCAAGCTGGCTTGGATACAAAGAGGAGTTCCACCCGCTCCGCGCAAAACTGTCTATTGACTGGCTGGCTCGCTATCGAGCACTGCCCTTCCACACTCTAGATACACTATTCAACATCGCCGCAGGATTTGCGGATCGTGAGCGACTTAAAGAACTTGTTCTCGAACGCTGTGCCGAGTTTATGTTTTTCTGGCCAAATCAGACTGAAGACGAAGAGCTGGAGCAAAGGCGAAAGTTTTGGTTCTTGCGCGCGCTGTATTTCATTCCTGCGTTACCAGACGTCTACTTTGATTGGCTTGCAGCAGACAAGGATACGGTTCTCGCAATCTATGAGCGGAGCGGACGAGGTAATCGCATCGACTATGAAGCATGGCCAAGCCTGACCTCTTGTAAGGTCGAGGCCATCCTTGATGCGTTCATAGGCGTTTGGCCAAAGGTTCCTTTGCCAAACAGCTATGTATCGGACAGTCCAAAAGGAGAAGTTGCGTATCGCTGCCTCACTGAGCTGGTGTGGACAATTTCCAGCGATCATCCTGACGCAGCAATACCCGTTTTGAGACGTCTGATCGCTGATAGCCGTTACGCTGATATCGTCAAAGACCTCAAAAGCATACGCTCTGCTCAGACCAGAAAGAAAGCTCTTGCAGATTTCACCCCACCGACACCACAGCAAATTGTGGAAATGCTAGACCACGGCGCGGTGGTTACGGTCGATGGACTGAGAAAACTCGTGCTGCACGAATTATCGCAACTACAAGCAGCAATAGACGGTGGAGAGTTCGATACGGCAAAGCTTTTCTACGCTGGAGAAGATAGGCTAGACGAAGAACCGTGCACCAAGATCATTGCTGAACGGCTAGACCTGATACTGCGACCTCAAAGCATTACAATCACGCCAGAACACCATCTAAAGCATGATAAGCGCTGCGACTTTACGGCTGGAAAACTATTAGGCAGCGCAAGGCGTCTGCTGGTAACCGAGGTCAAGGGGCAATGGCACCCAAAGCTTTACGAGGCTGCCTCGGAACAACTGAATAACTTGTATGCAATCCATCCGGACGCAGAAAAACAAGGTATATATCTTGTCCTTTGGTTCGGAGAGAATGAAAAGGTGGCAGGGAGGAAGAGACACGGAATCAAAGAACCGATGGAGTTAAAGCGTCAACTAGAAGCCGAAATCCCTTTAGAACTTAGAGGCCTACTTGATGTTTTCGTTCTGGACATTTCGAAGAAATAGTGAGCACGCCGAGATTTTCCGAAACATTTTTTCGTGGCGCTATCCATACATTGCAAGTACGAACTTCCCCCCCGCACCCTACCTGCGCGGGCAAGGATACGCCCCGCCTCGCGCTTCGCCCGCACCAAAGGACACAGGAAGGACCGGGAGGATCAGCATCCGGGCCACCTATAGCAGGGAAAGAAATGGCAAGACGTAACCCGTCCTCCCTTCAAGCAAAGGCCTCAGTCTGGTTATCCATAGGAGGATAGAAGGCCACCGCAGCCGAAACGCGCCGGTTGACAAAAACACAACCCAGACAGCATAAGTGTGACACGAAGTGCGACACACAACTCAACCTCGCACTCGATTGTTCATGCCTTCCAGTGGTTTAGAAAAACGGTAGCGGGTCCGGTACTCGCCTCCATTTACTTTCAAGCACTTGCGTGTCACCGGTGCTTGCGCGGGCTTCACTGTTTACATGAGCGTTTACAGTTTTGTTCCTGCTACGCCCCTTTCGCTTGGGCCGGTTTGACCAGAGCAGCATCGGTTTCGTCGGGCGAGACGCGGGCGTAGCGCTCGGTCAAATTCGCCGCATAGCGAACGGGCCACCCCATGTGATTGGCGATCTCAGCGAGGGACAGTCCCGCGTTCAGCAGCCGCGTCGCGCGCATCGTACAGGCGCAGTTCATCGGACAGCTTTGCCTTGTCGCGCCACTGGCGGCCCCCCTCCGACGCGCGGTGCGGGGTCAGCGCGTTGCCGCTGGCGTTCTTCAGGATCAGCAATCGGCCCGGTGGGGTGGTGTCGATCCCCTCGGCCAGCGCCGGCGTGATCGGGATATGTGCCAGCCGTTTGCGCTTGTTCGTCCTGACACGCAGGCGACAACCGCGCGGGGTCTGTTCGACGTGGGCCGGGGTCAGCTTGATCAGGTCAGCCGGGCGCAACCTGGTTTCGCAGGCTTCGCAGAGAATGCGGCGCACCCATTCCGGCGCACCCGCATTGAAAGCCTCCCGGTCGGTGGGCGTCCAGACGATTTCCGAGCCGTCCACCTCTTAGAGCTGGTGCAGCTTGTGGCAATGATGTTCGGACAGCTTACTCACCTTGAAAGACCCCATCTGCATTTTCCAATAGACCGAAAATCGCCTTCCCCGGCATAACCGGCGACAGGGAACGGCGATCACTGGTGGCGCAGCGCCTCAATCGGGTCGAGCCGGGCGGCGCGGCGGGCGGGGAAATAGCCGAAGACCACGCCAACCAGCCCCGAAAACACAAAGGCGAGGCCGACGATCTCGATGCTCGGCGTAAACGGAATCGCCATGAGCTGCGCGGCCGCGAAGGCGATGGCAAAGCCCAGCAGGATACCGATCACCCCGCCCAGCACCGACAGCACGATCGCCTCGACCAGAAACTGTGTCAGCACCTGCCGGGCGGTGGCGCCGATGGCGAGCCGGATGCCGATCTCGCGCGTGCGCTCGGTGACCGAGACCAGCATGATGTTCATGATGCCGATGCCGCCCACCAGCAGGCTCACCGCCGCCACCGCCGACAAAAGTCCGGTCAGCACGGAGTTCACCGAGGTCAGCATGGAGGCGATCTGCGCCATGTCCATGACGCGGAAATCGTCGGCCTCGTCGATCTGGATCCGCCGGCGCTCGCGCATCAGCGCCTCGATCTCGCGGGTGCCACGATCCGCCGAGACCCCGGGCGCCAGCGCCAGCTGGAAGCTCGACACATCGGTGGATCCCACCAGCCGCCGCTGCACGGCGCGGATCGGCATCAGGATCAGGTCGTCCTGATCCTGCCCCATCATGCCCGCGCCCTTGGCTTCGAGATAGCCGATCACATCGCAGGACACGGTCTTGATCCGGATCGTCTCGCCGGTGGGATCGGCATTGCCGAAAAGCTCCTGGCGGACGCTTTCGCCGAGGATGCAGACCGCCGCGCCCGAGCTTTCCTCGGCGGGGCTGAAGCTGCGCCCGCGCAGGATCGTCCAGTTCGCCACGTCGAGATAATCGTTGCTGCTGCCGGTCACCGTGGTGCTGCTGTTGGCGTTGCCATAGACGGCGGTGGCGGGGCTGTTGACCACCGGGGCCACCGCCGAAAGCACGCTGAGCTCGCCCAGCGCATCGGCATCGCGCAGGGTGAACTCGGCGACGGTGTCAGACACGCCCGGGCCGCCGAAGCTGCTGCCGGGGCGCAGCATCAGCACGTCGCTGCCGAGGCTCTCCACATCCGCGGTCACCTGTTCCGAAGAGCCCTGCCCGATGGTCACCATGGCGATGACGGCGGCAACGCCGATCACCACCCCCAGCACCGTCAGGAAGGAGCGCAGCGCATTGCGCGTGATCGCCAGAAGCGCCAGGCGCACGGTTTCCCAAAGCATGATCTAACCCTCCCGTTCCGCCGGCCGGTAATCTTCGCTCTGCACCCGCCCGTCGACAAACAGCACGATGCGGTGGGCATATTCCGCCATGTCTTCCTCGTGGGTGACCATGATGATGGTGATACCGTCATCGCGGTTGAGCGCCACGAGCAGCTCCATGATCTCGCGCGAGCGGTGGGTGTCGAGATTGCCCGTCGGCTCGTCAGCGAGCAGCACCATCGGGTTGTCGACAATGGCCCGCGCAATGGCGACGCGCTGCTGCTGGCCGCCCGATAGCTGTGAGGGCTGGTGATGCTCGCGGCCCGCAAGCCCGACCTTCTCCAGTGCAGACCGCGCCCGCGCGGCGCGCTCGGCGGGCGGCACGCCCTTGTAGATCAGCGGCAGCTCGACATTCTCCAGCGCCGTCGAGCGCGGCAGCAGGTTGAAGCCCTGAAAGACGAAGCCGAGATATTCGCGCCGCAGGATCGCGCGCTGGTCGCGGTCGAGCCCGCCCACCTCCACATCGTGGAACAGGTAGCTGCCGCCGGTCGGCCGGTCGAGGCAGCCGACGATGTTCATCGCGGTGGATTTGCCCGAGCCCGAAGGCCCCATGATGGCGATGAACTCGCCCTGGTCTATGGTCAGATCGACCCCGTCGAGCGCCCGCACCTCGGCCTCGCCCTCGCCATAGACGCGGCTGACATCGCGCAGGACGATCAGCGGGCCGGTTGTCTCCTCGCCCATGTCATTGCGCCTCGGTCTGGTCGATGATCACGAGGTCGCCCTCGGCCAGATCGCCGGAACGGATCTCGGTGCTGCGACCGTCGCTCTGCCCGGTCTCGACCGCAATCTCGGCGGCCGCGCCGTCGCGCAGCACCCAGACGGTGGAGGCATCGGCACGGCCGCTCACGCCACCCAGGCTCCCACGGGACGGCATCACGAGCCCCACGAGCCCGCTGCCGCCACCGCCGCCGCCCGTGTCGCTGGCGGTCTGCGGCGGCACGTAGCGCAGCGCCGAGTTCGACACGAGGAGCGCGTCCTCGACCTGCGCCACGGCGATGGTGGCGGTGGCCGTCATCCCCGGGCGCAGCAGCAGCTCGTCATTGTCGACGGTCAGCACACCCTTGTAGGTCACCACGCCGTCGGTCTCTTCCGGCGCATAGCGCAGCTGCGCAAGCTGCGCCTCGAAACGGCGGCCGGAATAGGCATCGACTGTGAAGGTGGCGGGGTTGCCCTCGGAGACGCGACCGATATCGGCCTCGTCGATATCCACCTGCACCTCCATCCGCCGCAGATCCTCGGCCAGGGTAAAGAGCTCGGGCGCCGAGAGGCTGGCGGCGACGGTCTGGCCGGTCTCCGCCAGCCGGTCGAGCACGATGCCGTCGATGGGCGAGACAATGGCCGCGTCCTCCAGATCCGCCTGCGCCAGCACCAGATTGGCCTCGGCGAGCTTGAGATCCGCCGCCGCCATCTCGACGGCAGCCTGTGCGCGGTCATGCGCCGCCTCGAAGGCGATGAGATCGGTGTGGGTGGTCACCCCGCGCTCGTCCAGCCGTTTCTGCGTGTCGTAATTCGACTGCGCCTCGCGGGCGCTTGCCTCCGCCTGCACGAGCTTAGCCGTGGCAGAGGCCAGCGAGGCCTCGGCATTGGTCAGCTGCGCGCGCAGCTTGGTGTCGTCGAGCCGCGCCAGCACCTGCCCCACGCTCACCCGGTCGTTGTAATCGACCTCGACGCTGGCCAGCGTGCCCGACAGCTCCGAGGAAACGGTGACCTCGGTGGTGGGCTGCACGGTGCCGGTGGCGGTCACATCGACCTGAAAGCTGCCCCGGCGCACCGGTTCGGTCACATAGCGCACCCCGTCCTGCGAAGACGCGCTGCCGAGCCAGATCCACGCCCCCGCCGCCGCCAGAAGCACCACGACAAGCCCGATCCAGAGCGGGTTGCGCCGCTGTTTTGCCTTCTGAAGCGTTTGCGAAATCTCGGCGCTGCTGCGTCCCATCGTCCCGTTCCCTACTCTTACCTTGGCACAGGCGGCCCTCCGGAGGCGCCGGCCCTGCATTCTCTCTTACGCAGCGCGAGAGGAAACCCGCCGCAGACAGGTCAGAATGCCGCACCCCTGCACGCGCCGCCTGCCCCGGACCGAAGGTGCGGCAGCGGTTGCCACCGCGTTGACAGGCCGACGAAATACGCGCTTGATCCGCGGCGGGAGGCGCGTTTGCGCGACACCGAGGGGACAGGATGACAAAGACGGTGGCAGTGATCGGCGCGGGGATCGTCGGGGTTTCGACTGCGATCTGGTTGCAGCGCGAGGGGCATCGCGTGGTACTGATCGACAGGACCGGCCCCGGCGAGGGCACCAGCCACGGCAATGCCGGCGTGCTGGCCGCCTCCTCGGTGGTGCCGGTGCCCGGCCCCGGCCTGTGGCGCAGCGCGCCGAGGATGCTGCTCGATCCGAACCAGCCGCTTTTCGTGAAGTGGTCCTACCTGCCGAAAATGGCGCCCTGGCTCATGCGCTTCCTGTCGCAGGCCACTGCCGGCGCCGTGCGCCGGCGCGCCGCAGCGATCCGCCCGATCATCGGCGACAGCTATAACGATCATCTGGCGCTCGCCACCGGCACCGGCGCCGAGCGCTGGCTGCATGCGGCGGATTACCTCCATCTCTATGCCGACCGCGCCGCCTTCGATGCCGATGCGTTCGGGTTTTCGGTGAAGCGGGAAAACGGGTTCGGCTGGGAGCTGCTGGAGGGGCCGGCCCTGCGCGACTACGACCCGGCCTTCAGCCCGGCCCTGAGCTGCGCGGTGCGCTTTGCGGGCCACGGGCGGATCTCCGACCCGGGCCGCTATGTGAAGGCGCTGGCCGCACATGCGGAGGCGCAGGGCGCGCGACTGGTGACCGGCGCCGTCAGCGATATCGTGCAGGTGGGCGGTGCGGTCAGCGGCGTGCGGATCGGCGGCGAGACCATTGCCTGCGATGCCGCCGTGCTGACCGCCGGCGCCTGGTCCGGCCCGCTGGCGGCAAAGCTTGGCGTCAGGCCACAGCTCGAATCCGAGCGCGGCTATCATATCGAGCTCTACGAGCCCTCGGTCATGCCGCGGGCGCCGGCGATGGTCACCACCGGGAAATTCGTCGCAACACCGATGGAGGGCCGGCTGCGGCTCGCCGGCATCGTCGAGCTTGGAGGGCTGGATCTGCCGGCCTCGGACGCGCCCTTCGCGCTGCTCGAACGCCAGATCCGGGCGGCGATGCCGGGGCTGAGCTGGAAAAAGACCGTGCGCTGGATGGGGCACAGGCCGTCCATGGCGGATTCGCTGCCGGTGATCGGCGCGGCGCCGGCGCTGAAAGGCGCCTATATGGGGTTCGGCCACGATCATGTCGGGCTGACCGGCGGGCCGAAGACCGGGCGGCTGCTGGCCCAGCTCATCTCTGGCCACACGCCCAATATCGACCTCGCGCCCTACGCCCCCGACCGCTTCCGCTGACCCCCGCGCGCCAGAGATTTTTCGTACGAAAAATCTTGGGCCTCAGGCCGGGGGCCAGCGCGGCAAGAAACTGTCCTTCTCGGCGGCGATGAACTCCCACACGGTGCGGGCCGCCCCGCTGAGCGGCGCGTCCTCCGGATGCAGCAGGAACCAGTGCCGCACGATCGGCAGCCCCGGCAGATCCAGCGTCACCAGTCGCCCGCTGCGCAGCTCCTCCACCACCGTGTGATAAGAGATCAGCGCCAGCCCCAGCCCGGCGATCACCGCCTGCTTGATGGTCTCATTGGTGCCCATCTCGGAGCGCTCATAGGTCTTGCCCTCGCCGATCCGGTCGAGAAACCGGGTCGCCAGGATGCGTGTGCCCGATCCCGGCTCTCGCATCAGGATGGTTTCCTTCAGCACATCCTCGGGGGTGATGCGCGGCGCGTGGGCCAGCGGATGATCCGGCGGCGCGATCAGCACATGCGGGTGATCGCCCAGCGAAATCGCCTGGAGCGGCGGATCGCGCGGCGGCCGCCCCATGATCGCCAGATCCAGCGCCCCGTCCTGAAGCGCCGAGATGATCGTGTCGCGATTGCCGACCTGCAACAGCACCTCGATCTCGGGGCAGCTCTTGCGCAGCCGCGCCACGATGCCGGGCGCGAAATATTTCCCCGTCGAGACCACCCCCAGCACCACCGTGCCCGCCAGCCCGGTCTGGAGCGCATCGATTCGGCGCAGCGCCAGGCGAAACCCGGCATCGGCCCTTTCATGGGCCTGCAAAAGCACCCTGCCCTCCGGCGTCGCAACAAACGGCCCCGCCCCCTCCCGCGACAGCATGGCGCATCCGAAAGTCGCATCCAGCGCCTTGAGCTGGCTGTGCACCGCCGGCGCCGTGAGCCCGAGCTCTTCCGCCGCGCGGGAAATTGAGCCCGTTCTTTCAACGGCTTCCAGCGCGCGAAGCTGTTTGAAGGTCAGCGAGGCCAGTCGACGCATTCAATTTTCCCAAAGCCAAGGTCAGAATTTTTAAATTTTCTTACAAGCCGCGATCTTCATGATCAAGCCGAAGTCACCCGTCGAGGAGGAGGAGGCCTTGATGACCGACCGCAACCCCTATTCCCCGGATGCGCCGATCCCGGCCCGTCTGCGCCCCGCCATGGAGGCGCTCGGCCGGGTCGGCCGCGACCTGTCCCGCCGCATTGCCCGCGGCCCGCTCGGAGGCCAGCTTGCCGCGACCGTCGGCGACAATGCCGATGGCGACCGGCAAAAGGCGCTCGACGTGATGGCCGACGAGGCCTTCGCGACCGAGCTGAAAGGCAGCGGCGTGCGCTGGTACGCGTCCGAAGAGCAGGAGACCGTGGCCGAGATCGACCCGGCCGGCCCGCTGGCGCTGGCCATCGACCCGCTGGACGGCTCGTCCAACATCGAGACCAATGTCTCCATCGGCACGATCTTTTCCATCCGCGAGGCGGACGAGGACGGCGCCGCCAGTTTCCTGCGCCCCGGTCACGAACAGATCGCCGCCGGCTACATCATCTACGGGCCGCAATGCATGATGCTCGTCACCTTCGGCGACGGTGTGCAGGATTACATCCTCGACCCCGAGACCGGCCTCTTCACCCTGGTGAACAGCGCGCTGACGATTTCGCAGGAAAGCACGGAATTCGCCATCAACGCCTCGAACTACCGCCATTGGCCGCAGCCGGTGCGCGCCTATATCGACGATTGCCTCGCTGGCGCCGAAGGCCCCCGCGCCCGGAATTTCAACATGCGCTGGATCGCCTCGCTGGTGGCCGAAACCCACCGCATCCTGGCGCGCGGCGGGCTCTTTCTCTATCCCGGCGACGCCCGCCCCGGCTATGCCATGGGCCGGCTGCGCATGGTCTATGAATGCGCCCCCATCGCCATGCTGGTGGAGCAGGCACAGGGCCATGCCACCGACGGCACCACGCGCATTCTCGACAAGATCCCCGACAGCCTGCACGCGCGCACGCCCTTCGTCTTCGGCTCGGCCACCAAGGTCGACCGCGTCGGCGCCTATTTCGACCTTCCCGAACAGGAAGTCTCCGCCCTCTTCGGCAATCGCGGCCTGTTCCGCGTCTGACCCGCCCCCGGACAGAAAGACCATACCTTCCATGAGCAAGAAACACCCGATCATCTCTGTCACCGGTTCCTCCGGCGCGGGCACGACCACGGTCAAGGCGACCTTCGACCAGATCTTTCGCCGCGAGGGCATTTCGGCGGTTAGCATCGAGGGCGACGCCTTTCACCGCTACAACCGCGCCGACATGAAGGCCGAGCTTGACAGCCGCAAGGCGGCCGGCGACGAGACCTTTTCGCATTTCTCCTATGACGCCAACGAGCTGGACGAGCTGGAAGAGATCTTTCGCATCTATGGCGAGACCGGCACCGGGCGCACCCGCCACTATATCCATGACGATGCCGAGGCCGAGCGCCACGGCACCCCGCCCGGCCATTTCACCGACTGGAAGCCCTTTGCCGACGATAGCGACCTGCTGTTCTACGAGGGGCTGCACGGCGCGGTGAAAAATGACGAGGTGAACCTCTCGGCACTGGCCGATCTCAAGATCGGCGTGGTGCCGGTGATCAATCTCGAATGGATCCAGAAGATCCACCGCGACAAGGCCTCTCGCGGCTATACCACCGAGGCGGTCACCGACACGATCCTGCGCCGGATGCATGCCTATGTGCATTGCATCTGCCCGCAATTCATTGAAACGGATGTGAATTTCCAGCGCGTGCCGGTGGTCGATACCTCCGACCCGTTCATCGCCCGCTGGATCCCCACAGCCGACGAGAGCCTCGTGGTGATCCGCTTCAAGAACCCGCGCGGCATCGATTTCCCCTATCTCACCTCGATGATCCAGAACTCCTGGATGAGCCGGGCCAATTCCATCGTGATCCCCGGCGGCAAGATGGACCTCGCCATGCAGCTGATATTCACCCCGATGGTGCAGCGGCTCGTCAACGACTCCAAGCGCGCGTGAAGGAGAGCATCATGACCATTCAGCAACCCATCGCCTCGACCACCGAAGACCTCATGGCCAACGCCATCCGCGCGCTTGCCATGGACGCGGTGCAGGCGGCGAATTCCGGCCATCCCGGCGCGCCCATGGGCATGGCGGATGTGGCGACCGTGCTCTTCAACCGCTTCATGACGCTCGATCCGAAACACGACACATGGCCCGACCGCGACCGCTTTGTCATGAGCGCGGGCCATGGCTCGATGCTGGTCTACGCGATCAACCACCTGCTGGGCTATGACGACATGCCGATGGAGCAGCTCAAGCGCTTCCGCGAGCTCGGGAGCCGCACCGCCGGGCACCCGGAATACGGCCATGCCAAGGGGATCGAGACCACCACCGGGCCGCTCGGTCAGGGCATCTCGACCGCCGTGGGCATGGCGCTGGCCGAGCGCATGATGAATGCGCGGTTCGGCGAGGATCTCGTCGATCACTTCACCTATGTGATCGCCGGCGACGGCTGCCTGATGGAAGGCATCAGCCACGAGGCCATCGACCTTGCCGGCCATCTGAAACTGTCGCGCCTGATCGTGCTTTGGGACGACAACGGCATCACCATCGACGGCGGCACCGAGCTTTCCACCTCCACCGACCAGCGGGCGCGTTTTGCCGCCGCCGGCTGGCATGTGCAGGCGGTCGACGGGCATGACAAGGAGGCGGTCGCCGCCGCCATCGAGACCGCGCGGGTGAACGACCGCCCGTCGATGATCGCCTGCAAGACGGTGATCGGTTTCGGCGCGCCCAACAAGCAGGGCAGCCACGATGTACATGGCGCACCGCTGGGCGAGGAAGAGATTGCCGCGGCCCGCGAGGCGCTTGGCTGGGGATGGCCGCCCTTCGAGATCCCGGATCAGGTCCGGGACGGGTGGCGCGCGGTGGCGGCGCGCGGCGTCGAGGCCCGCGCCGACTGGGCCAAACGGCTGGCGACGAGCCCGAAGGCGGAGGCGTTCCGCGCCGCGCATGGCGCCGTCGATGCGAAGGCGCTCGATGCCGCGATCTGCGCCTATAAGCACCGGCTATCCGAGGACCGGCCCAAGGTCGCCACCCGCAAGGCCAGCGAAATGGCGTTGGAGATCGTCAACGGCACCCTGCCCAACACGGTCGGCGGCTCAGCGGATCTGACCGGCTCGAACAACACGAAGACCAAGGGGCAAACCCCTGTGAAGCCCGGAGATTACACCGGCAGCTACATCCATTACGGCATCCGCGAGCATGGCATGGCGGCGGCGATGAACGGCATCGCGCTGCACGGGGGCATGAAGCCCTATGGCGGCACCTTCCTGGCCTTTGCCGATTACTGCCGGCCCGCGATGCGCCTCAGCTCTCTGATGGGCGTGCCGGTGGTCTATGTCATGACCCATGACAGCATTGGGCTCGGCGAGGACGGCCCGACCCACCAGCCGGTCGAGACCATCGCGTCCTTGCGCGCCATGCCCAACCATCTGGTCTTCCGCCCCGCCGACGCGGTGGAGACCGCCGAGGCCTGGCAGATCGCCATGACGCAGGAGGCCACCCCCTCGACGCTGGCACTGTCGCGGCAGGGGCTGCCCACGCTGCGCACGCGCCACACAGAGGCCAACCTGACCGCGCGCGGCGCCTATCTCCTGCGCGATCCCGGTGCCCGCGACGTGACGCTGATCGCCACCGGCTCGGAGGTGGAAATCGCAATGGCCGCAGCCGATCTGCTGGAGGCCGACGGGATCAAGGCCGCCGTGGTCTCCGCCCCCTGTTTCGAGCTTTTCGCGCAGCAGGGCCCGGAGTATCGCGCCGAGGTTCTGGGCACCGCCCCGCGCATCGGCATCGAGGCCGCGATCCGACAGGGCTGGGATCTTTTCCTGCGCCCCGAGGACGACTTTGTCGGCATGACGGGCTTTGGCGCCTCGGCCCCCGCGCCCGATCTCTACCGCCATTTCGGCATCACCGCAGAGGCCGTGGCCGGCCTCGCCAAAGATATGAAATAAAAGAACAAAGGGACATCCATGACTGTCACGGTTGCGATAAACGGCTTTGGCCGTATCGGGCGAAATGTGCTCCGCGCCATCGCGGAATCGGGCCGCAGCGATATCGAGGTCATCGCCATCAACGACCTCGGCCCGGTCGAGACCAACGCCCATTTGCTGCGCTACGACTCCGTCCACGGGCGCTTTCCCGGCGAGGTCACGGTGTCGGGCGACAGCATCGACCTGGGCCGCGGTCCGATCAAGGTGACCGCGCTGCGCGACCCGCGCGAACTGCCCTGGGGCGACGTGGATATCGCGCTGGAATGCACCGGCATCTTCACCGACCGCGACAAGGCGGCGCTGCATCTGGAGAACGGATCGAAACGCGTTCTGGTCTCCGCCCCCGCCTCGGGCGCCGACAAGACCATCGTGTTCGGCGTCAACCACGGCACGCTGACGGCGGCGGACAAGGTCGTCTCAAACGCCTCCTGCACCACCAATTGCCTGTCGCCCGTGGCCAAGGCGCTGAACGACGCCATCGGCATCGAAAAGGGCTTCATGACCACGATCCACTCCTACACCGGCGACCAGCCAACGCTGGACACGATGCACAAGGATCTCTACCGCGCCCGCGCCGCCGCCCTGTCGATGATCCCCACCAGCACGGGTGCGGCCAAGGCCGTGGGCCTCGTGCTTCCGGAGCTCAATGGCAAGCTCGATGGCGTGGCGATCCGGGTGCCGACGCCGAATGTCTCGGTGGTGGATCTGGTGTTCGAGGCGGCGAAAGACACGTCCGTCGAGGAGGTGAACGCCGCGATCCGCGCCGCTGCCGACGGACCGCTGAAGGGCATCCTCGGCTACACCGACGAACCCAACGTCTCCATCGACTTCAACCACAACCCGCACAGCTCGGTCTTTCACATGGACCAGACCAAGGTGATGGATGGGCGCATGGTCCGCATCCTGTCGTGGTATGACAACGAATGGGGCTTCTCCAACCGCATGGCCGATACGGCCGTGGCGATGGGAGGGCCCATCTGATGCGCATCACCCCGATCACCGAGGCGAATGTGGCGGGCAAGCGCCTGCTGGTGCGCGCCGATCTGAACGTGCCCGTCGAAAAGAGCCGCGTCACCGATGCCACCCGCATCGCGCGCTTTGCCGCGGGCATGAGGCCGCTGCTGGAAAAGGGCGCGCGGCTGGTGATCCTGACCCATTTCGGGCGCCCGAAACCGGGCGAACTGGACCCTGCCTTTTCGGTGGACAAGCTGCGCCCTGCCCTGTCGGACGCGCTGGGCGTGCCGGTGCGGTTTTCCGACAACTGTGCCACCGAAAGCGCGGTGATCCTCTCCGAAAGCCTGCGCGACGGCGAGGTGCTGCTTTGCGAGAACCTGCGCTATAACCCCGGCGAGACGACGAATGACGCGGGCTTCGCGGCGGAGCTCGCCCGGCTGGGTGATCTCTACGTCAACGACGCGTTTTCCTGTGCACACCGGGCGCATGCCTCCACCGCCGCCATTGCCGGGCGCCTGCCCGCCTATGCCGGCCCGCTGCTGCTGGAGGAAATCAACGCGCTGACAACGGCGCTGGAGACGCCCGAACGCCCCTCGGTGGCGCTGGTGGGCGGGGCCAAGGTGTCGTCGAAGATCGCGGTGCTGAAGAACCTCGTGGGCAAGCTCGACGCGGTGATCATCGGCGGCGGCATGGCCAACACCTTTCTCTATGCGCGCGGCTGCCCGATGGGCCGCTCGCTGCACGAGGCCGACCAGATCGCCACCGTGCGCGAGATCGAGACGCTGGCCGAAGCGTCGGGCTGCGAGATCCTGCTGCCCGAGGATGTGGTGGTGGCCCGCGAATTCAGGGCCGGCGCGGCGAACGAGATCCTGCCCGCCGACCGCTGCCCCTCTGATGCGATGATCCTCGATGCCGGCCCGCAATCCGCCGAGGCCTTCATGGCGCGGCTCAACCACGCCCACACGATCCTGTGGAACGGCCCGCTCGGCGCCTTCGAGATCCCGCCCTTCGACGCGGCAACGGTGGCCGTGGCGCGCAAGGCTGCGGCGCTGTCCCACGAGGGCCGCGCGGTCACCGTCGCGGGCGGCGGCGACACCGTGGCGGCGCTGAACGCGGCAGGGGTCACGCAGGACTTCACCTATGTCTCCACCGCCGGTGGGGCATTCCTGGAATGGCTGGAAGGCAAGACGCTGCCCGGCATCGCGGCGCTTTGCGCGCCCAAGCAAGCGGCCTGAGGGAGGACCGAGAATGGCACTGATAACGCTCAGACAATTGCTGGATCACGCCGCCGAGAACAGCTACGGCGTGCCGGCCTTCAACATCAACAACATGGAACAGGGCCTCGCGATCATGGAGGCCGCGAAGACCACCGGCGCGCCGGTGATCCTGCAAGCCTCGCGCGGGGCGCGGAAATACGCCGGCGACGTGATGCTGCGCCACATGGTCGAGGCGCTGTGCGAGATGTATCCCGACAACCACGTCGTGATGCATCAGGACCATGGCAACAACGACGCCACCTGCCTCTCGGCGATCCGCCACGGCTTCACCAGCGTGATGATGGACGGCTCGCTGGAGGAGGACATGAAGACCCCCGCCAGCTACGAGTATAACGTCGAGATCACCCGCCGGGTGACCGAAGCCGCCCATGCGGTCGGCGCCTCGGTCGAGGGCGAGCTGGGGGTTCTGGGCTCGCTGGAGACCGGCGAGGCGGCGGCGGAGGACGGCTCGGGCGCCGAGGGCAAGCTGTCGCACGACCAGCTTCTGACCGATCCCGATCAGGCGGTGGAGTTCGTGCTGGCCACCAAATGCGATGCGCTGGCCATTGCCTGCGGCACCTCGCACGGCGCCTACAAGTTCACCCGCAAGCCCGATGGCGACATCCTGTCGATGAAGACCATCCAGGGCATCCACGAGAAGCTGCCGAACACGCATCTGGTGATGCACGGCTCCTCTTCGGTGCCGCAGTATCTTCAGGATCTCATCAACGCCCATGGCGGGCACATGCCGCAGACCTATGGCGTGCCGGTCGAGGAGATCGAGCACGGCATCCGCATGGGCGTGCGCAAGGTGAATATCGACACCGATTGCCGCATGGCGATGACCGGGCAGTACCGCCGGATCGCGCAGGAAAAGCCCGAGGAATTCGACCCGCGCAAATTCAACATCCCCGCGATGGAGGAGCTGACCAAGCTCTGCATCGACCGGTTCGAGCGCTTCGGCACCGCCGGTCAGGCCGCCAAGATCAGGCCGATCTCGCTCGATGAAATGGCGCACCGCTATGCCAGCGGCGCGCTCGCCCCCCGGATCGCCGCCGCCCACGCGGCCTGACCAGACCCCAGAGGAGGAAACCACCATGCTGGACAACGCCAAGACCGTCACCGACGCCAAGAAGCGCTATAGCGCGGGCGTGATGAAATATGCCCAGATGGGCTATTGGGAGCCGGATTACACGCCCAAGGAAACCGACATCATCGCGCTGTTCCGCATCACCCCGCAGGACGGTGTGGACGCGGTCGAGGCCGCCGCCGCCGTGGCGGGCGAAAGCTCCACCGCCACCTGGACCGTGGTCTGGACCGACCGGCTCACCGCCTGCGACAAGTACCGCGCCAAGGCCTACAGGGTGGACCCGGTGCCCAACAGCGAGGGCGAGTTCTTTGCCTATATCGCCTATGATCTCGATCTCTTCGAAGGCGGCTCCATCGCCAACCTGACCGCCTCGATCATCGGCAATGTCTTTGGCTTCAAGCCGCTGAAGGCTCTGCGGCTCGAGGACATGCGCCTGCCCGTGGCCTATGTGAAGACCTTTCAGGGGCCCGCCACCGGCATCGTGGTGGAGCGCGAACGGCTCAACGCCTATGGCCGCCCGCTGCTGGGTGCCACGGTGAAGCCCAAGCTCGGGCTTTCGGGGCGCAATTATGGCCGGGTGGTCTATGAGGCGCTGAAGGGCGGGCTCGATTTCACCAAGGATGACGAGAACATCAACAGCCAGCCCTTCATGCACTGGCGCGACCGGTTTCTCTATTGCATGGAGGCAGTCAACCGCGCCTCCGCCGCCACCGGCGAGGTGAAGGGCACCTATCTCAACGTCACCGCCGCGACGATGGAAGAGATGTACGAGCGGGCGGAATTCGCCAAGTCGCTGGGCTCGGTCGTCATCATGATCGACCTGGTGATCGGCTACACCGCGATCCAGTCCATGGCGAAATGGGCGCGGGACAATGACATGATCCTGCACCTGCACCGCGCGGGCCATTCGACCTATACCCGCCAGCGCTCGCACGGGGTGTCGTTCCGCGTCATCGCCAAATGGATGCGGCTTGCCGGGGTCGATCACCTGCATGCGGGCACCGTGGTGGGCAAGCTCGAGGGTGATCCGGCCACCACCAAGGGCTACTACGATATCTTCCGCGAGGAATATAATCCGATGGCGCTGGAGAACGGCATCTTCTTCGATCAGGACTGGGCCTCGCTCAACAAGATGATGCCGGTCGCCTCGGGCGGCATCCACGCCGGCCAGATGCACCAGCTGCTGACCTATCTGGGCGAGGATGTGGTGCTGCAATTCGGCGGCGGCACGATCGGCCACCCGCATGGCATCCAGGCGGGCGCCACGGCGAACCGCGTGGCGCTGGAGGCGATGGTCTTTGCCCGCAATGCCGGGCGCGACATCTGGAACGAGGGCGAGGACATCCTGCGCGACGCGGCCCGCACCTGCACGCCACTGAAACAGGCGCTCGACACCTGGAAGGACGTCACCTTCGATTACGCCTCGACCGACGCGCCCGATTTCGCGCCGACCCCCGAGGTTTCCGCCTGACCGATATCGGGGGAGAGAGGCCTCTCTCCCCCGCCCCCTCTCTGCGCCCGTGGCGCATCCCGACAGCGAAAGGACACATAATGCGACTGAAACAAGGTCAATTCAGCTTCCTGCCCGATCTCACCGACGACGACATCCGCACGCAGGCGCAATACGCCATCGACAACGGCTGGGCGGTCTCGGTGGAATATACCGACGATCCGCACCCGCGGAATTCCTACTGGGAGATGTGGGGCCACCCGATGTTCGACAATCCGGACGCGGCGGCGGTGGTCTATGAGGTCAACGAATGCCGCAAGGAGCATGGCGGGAAATATATCCGCGTGCTGGCCTTCGACGCGACCGCGGGCTGGGAATCGATCCGCATGAGCTTCATCGTGAACCGTCCCGCCGAGGAGCCCGGCTTCCGCGTGGTGCGGCAGGAAGGCGAGGGCCGCAGCATCCGCTACACGGTGGAAAGCTACGCGGTGCGCGAACCCGAGGGGGCGCGCTACGCCTGAGACGTCGGTGCCGGGGGCCTCGCGCCCCCGCCCGACCGGTCGCGGGACGGGCAGCGCCCCGTATGGATATTTTCAGCCAATGGAAGACAGGAAGGTCGCCCTCATGACTGCCGAGCCCAAGGAGATGACGCCGCAGACCGTGGATCTTGCCGCCGCCTACGAGGACTCCGGCGTGAAAGAGGTGCTGCGCGAGCTCGACGAGACGCTGATCGGCCTGGCGCCGGTCAAGAAGCGCATCAAGGAGACGGCGGCGCTGCTGCTGGTCGACCGCGCCCGGCGCGAGATGGGGCTCGCCACCGAGACCCCCACGCTGCACATGAGCTTCACCGGCAATCCCGGCACCGGCAAGACCACGGTGGCGCTGAAGATCGCCGATCTGCTGCATCGGCTGGGCTATGTGCGCAAGGGCCATCTGGTCACCGTTACCCGCGACGATCTGGTCGGCCAGTATATCGGCCACACCGCCCCCAAGACCAAGGAGGTGCTGAAGAAGGCCATGGGCGGGGTGCTCTTCATCGACGAGGCCTATTACCTCTACCGCCCGGAGAACGAACGCGACTACGGCCAGGAGGCCATCGAGATCCTGCTCCAGGTCATGGAGAACAACCGCGACGATCTGGTGGTGGTGCTGGCGGGCTATGCCGACCGGATGGACCGGTTCTTCGACTCCAACCCCGGTTTCCGCTCGCGCATCGCGCATCATATCGAATTTCCCGATTACAGCGACGACGAGCTGGCGCGGATCTCCGAGACCATGCTCGCCGAACAGAATTACGTCTTTGACGCGGGTGGCAAGCATGCGATGGAGGAGTATATCGGCAAGCGGCGCGCGCAGCCGCATTTCGCCAATGCGCGCTCCATCCGCAATGCGCTCGACCGGGCGCGGCTGCGGCAGGCCAACCGGCTGTTCGAGACCTCGACCGGCCCGCTCGACGCAAAGGCGCTGAGCACGATTACAGAGGCGGATATCCGCCCCAGCCGGGTCTTTCAGGGCGGGCTGGACGTGGACCGCGCGCATGAGGAGACACGCGCATGAGCTTTGACCGTTCCATCAAGATCGCCCCGTCGATCCTCTCGGCCGATTTCGCCAATTTCGGCGCCGAGATCCGGGCCATCGAGGCGCAGGGCGCCGACTGGGTGCATGTGGATGTGATGGACGGGCATTTCGTCCCGAACCTCACCTTCGGCCCGCCGGCGGTGAAGGCGTTCCGCCCGCATGTGAAAACCTTCATGGACGTGCATCTGATGATCGCGCCGGTCGATCCCTATATCGAGGCCTATGCCGAGGCCGGCGCCGACATGATCACCGCCCATGTGGAGGCCGGCCCGCATATCCATCGCACGCTTCAGGCGATCCGCGCGCAGGGGGTGAAATCGGGCGTGGTGCTGAACCCGGGCACGCCGGCGGAGGCGGTGGCCGATGTGCTCGATCTCTGCGACATGGTGCTGATCATGACGGTGAATCCCGGTTTCGGCGGGCAGAAATTCATCCATTCCGGCATCGAGAAGACGCGCAAGATCCGCCAGATGATCGGTGACCGCGAGATCCATATCCAGATCGACGGCGGCATCACCCCCGAGACCGCGCCGCTGGTGGTCGAGGCCGGCGCCGATGTGCTGGTGGCGGGTTCGGCGGTGTTCAAGGGCGGCTCGGTCGATGCGCCCGAGGTCTACGGCCAGAACATCCGCGCCATCCGCGAGGCGGCGGAGGGCGCGCGGGCAAAGGCGGCCTGAGCCATGGCCGCGATCCCGCCCGTCTGTCATTTCGGCTGGAAGGCGCCGGGCTTTTCCCTGCCCGGCACCGATGGCCGCCGCTACGGCTATGCGGATATCGCCGGCCCCAGGGGCACGCTGGTGATGTTCATCTGCAATCACTGCCCCTATGTGCTGGCGGTGCTCGACCGGATCATCCGCGACGCGCGCGACCTGCAGGCGCTCGGCATCGGTGTCGTGGCGATCTCGGCCAACGATGCCGAGGCCTATCCGCAGGACAGTTTCGAGAACATGAAACGCATGGCGGAGGAGCGCGGCTTTCCCTTCCCCTATCTTTATGACGCGGCGCAGGGCGTCGCACGCGCCTACGATGCCGCCTGCACGCCGGATTTCTTCGGCTTCGACGCGGGCGGCGGGCTGCAATATCGCGGCCGGCTCGACGCCTCGCGCCGCGAGGCCGGCCCGGCGGATCTGCGCCGCGATCTCTACGAGGCGATGAAACAGGTGGCCGAGACCGGCCATGGCCCGAGAGAGCAGATCCCCTCCATGGGCTGCTCGATCAAGTGGAAATCCGCCTGAGAGGCGCGCGCCCTGCGCGTCTTCTCTTTCCAAATACGCATGCTCCAGCGCCATCGCCGCGACCTTCCGGTCAGGGGCGCGACCTCCGCCACGAAGGATCTTCTCCGTGAATACCCCCATGAAAACCATCGTCTTCGACCTCGACGGCACGCTGATCGACAGCGCCCCCGACCTGCATCTCGCCGCCAATCTGGTGCTGCGCGACGAGGGCCTGCCCGAGATCAGCTTTGCACAGGCGCGCAGTTTCATCGGCAAGGGCGCGGGGGTGCTGATCAGCCGGGTCATGCAGGCGGTGGGCCTGGGCGACGATCCGGCGGAACACGCCCGCCTGCTGGCGAAGTTCATGAGCCACTACGAGGGCGAGCCCGCGCATACGCTCGTCTATCCCGGCGTGATGGACGCGCTGGGGCGGCTCGAAGCGATGGGCTGCGCCATGGGGCTCTGCACCAACAAGCCGGGCGAACCGACGGCGATCGCGCTGCGGCATTTCGGCTTCGACCGCTTCCTCGGCAAGGTCGCCAGCGCCGACACCTTGCCCCAGCGCAAGCCCGATCCGGCGCCGCTTTTGCATGTGATGCGCGACCTTGGCGCCGAGACGGCGCTCTATGTGGGCGACAGCGAGGTCGACGCGGAGACGGCGGAGCGCGCCGGCCTGCCCTTCGCACTCTATACCGAAGGCTATCGCAAGACGCCGGTGGCGGAACTCTACCACAGCTATGTTTTCGATCATTTCGACCAGCTGCCGGATCTGGTTGCCCAACACTTCGCCGACGTGAAGGCATGACGCCCGCGGCGCTCATCTTCGATGTCGACGGCACGCTGGCCGAGACCGAGGAGACGCACCGGCAGGCCTTTAACGAAACCTTCGCCGCGGAGGGGCTGGGCTGGCACTGGACGCGGGAGGCATACCGGCGCCTGCTGCGCACCACCGGCGGCAAGGAGCGCATCCGCGCCTGGCTGGCTGAGACCGGGGAGACCGTGCCGGATGTCGCGGCCCTGCACGCGGCCAAGACAAGGCGCTATGTGCAGATCCTGCAAACCGGCGGGCTGCGCCTGCGCGAGGGTGTGGCCGAACTGATCGACGCAGCCCGGGCAAGCGGGTTGCGTGTCGCGGTGGCCACCACCACCAGCCGGCCGAATGTCGAGGCGCTCTGTCAATGCTGCTGGGGCAGCCCGGGCGATGCCGTCTTCGACGTGATCGCGGCGGGCGACGAGGTGGCGGCGAAGAAACCGGCGCCGGATGTCTACCTGCTGGCGCTCCACCGGCTGGGCCTGCCCGCAAGCAACGCGCTGGCGCTGGAGGACAGCCGCAACGGGGTGCTATCGGCGCGCGGCGCGGGGCTGGAGGTGCTGGTGACACCCTCGGTCTACACAGAAGGCGAGGCGTTCGACGGCGCGCTGGTGCTGGGCTCGCTGCGCCACGATGCGCTGCCGGAGGGGTTGCGCGGGCTGTTTTCCGCCCGCGCCTGAGCAAATTCCTTCGAAGGAATTTGCAAGACCCTTCGAAGGGTCTTGGCCGCCCCCACCGTCACGACAAAGGCTTCACCGCCACGAGGTCGATCAGCGCCGAGCGCCCGACATGGCCGCCGCCCTCGTCGAGCTCCGCCTCATAGGCTTCGAGCTCGCGGATCTCCAGATCGCCAAAGGCTTCGCGCAGCAGCTCGGGCGTATAGAGGTTCTCCACCGCCTTCGGCCCGCCTGTGCCATAATCAAGCTGTTTCGGCGTGTAGCCGTGCAGCATCAGCACGCCACCGGGTTTCACCGCGCGTTTCATCCGCTCGAAAAGCCGCGCCCGCGCCTCAGGGCCGACGAACTGGATGAACACGCCCAGCACCAGATCGAACCGTGCCTCGGGCCAGGCCCAGTGCTCGATATCGGCCACCTCATAGGCCACCGCGACCCCGCGCTCATGCGCGAGCGCCCGCGCTTTCTCCACCGCCGTGGGCGCCCCGTCCCAGGCGATCACCTTCAGGCCCTTTTCCGCCAGGAACACCGAGTTGCGCCCCTCGCCATCGGCCACCGAGAGCGCAAACTCCCCCCGCTTCAGCCAGCTTTCGTGCCGGCGTAGGAAGGCCGCCGGCTCGCGCCCGAACACGTAATCCTCGGTATTGTAGCGCTCTTCCCACATGCGGATCTCCATATCTGTTGCCTCAGAGACCTAGGCGCGCGCGCCTGACGAAACAAGCCGGGGTCTGTAACCTTCCCCACCGGAATGTCATTTGACCGGCGCCGGCGGCGCTTGCCATAAGCATCGGAAATGCCGACAAAAGCCGGCTCAGGGAGGCCCGCCAATGAAATCCGTCATCGCCGCCGCAACACTGGCCGCCACGCTCGCCCTGCCCGCCTGGGCAGACCCCGACCCCGCCGACTGGCAGGCGGTGCGCGAGGCGGCGCAGGGCCAGACCGTCTACTGGAACGCCTGGGGCGGCTCGGACTCGGTCAACGCCTTCATCGCCTGGATCGGCGCGCAGGCGGCGGATCGGGGCGTGACGCTGGAACATGTCAAGCTCAGCGACACCGCCGAGGCGGTGAGCCGCGTGCTGGCGGAAAAGACCGCCGGCAGGGATACGGGTGGCGGCATCGACCTCATCTGGATCAATGGCGAGAATTTCGCCGCGATGAAGGAAGAGGGCCTGCTCTTCGGCCCCTGGGCCGAGGCGCTGCCCAACCGCGCGCTGACCGATCCCGAGAACGCGGCACTTTCGGCGGATTTCACCGTACCCACCGACGGGCTGGAAAGCCCCTGGGGCACAGCACAGCTCGTCTTCTACCACGACAGCGCCCGCCTGCCCGAGCCGCCGCGCTCGATGTCGGCGCTGCTCGACTGGGCAGAGGACAACCCGGGCCGCTTCGCCTTTCCGCAGCCGCCGGATTTCCTCGGCTCGACCTTCCTGAAACAGGCGCTGATCGAGCTGACGCCGGATCGCGACGCGCTGTCGCTGCCGGTGACGCAGGCCGATTACGCCGCCGTCACCGCGCCGCTCTGGGAGTTCATGGACGCCCTTACCCCGCTGCTCTGGCGTCAGGGCCGGGCCTATCCGCAGAACAGCGCGCGGCTCATTCAGCTCATGGCCGATAACGAGATCGACATCGGCTTCGAGTTCAACCCCAACGCCGCCGCCAATGCCATCGCCAACGGCCAGCTTCCGGACAGCGTGCGCAGCCATGTGCATGAGGGCGGCACGCTGGGCAATGCCAGCTTTGTCGCCATCCCCTACAACGCCAATGCCAGGGAAGGCGCGATGGTGGTGGCCAATATCCTGCTCTCGCCCGAGGCGCAGGCGCGCATGGCCGATCCGGAGATCTGGGGGCTGGGCACCGTGCTCGACATGACGCGGCTCGACGATGCCGACCGCGCCCGCTTCGAGGCCATCGCCGCCGGCCCCGCCACGCTGAGCGCCGCCGAGCTCGGCGCCCCCCTGCCCGAGCCGCACCCGTCCTGGATGGAGCGGCTGGAGGAAGACTGGGCGGCACGCTACGGGATCGCCGAGTAAGGTGTTACGGCTCGCCCCGGCCCTGACGCTGCTGGTGATGCTCGGCCCGGTGGCGGCGGGCTTGGCGGGCACGCTGCTGCCCGCCTTCGGGGTGATGCCGGCGCTGGGGCGGATCGAGCCCGGGCTGATGCCCTTCCGCGATCTCATGGCCTGGCCCGGCCTGCCGCGCGCCATGGCGCTGAGCGCCGGCACCGGGCTCGCCGCCACGGCGCTGGCGCTCGGGCTCACCGTGCTGATCTGCGCCGGCTGGCAGGGCACACGCGCCTTTCGCTGGCTGGAGCGGGCGCTGTCGCCGCTGCTCTCGGTGCCACATGCCGCCGCCGCCTTCGGGCTGGCCTTCCTGATCGCGCCGTCGGGCTGGATCGCCCGCGCAATCGCCCCGCTCGCCGGCTGGGAACGCCCGCCCGATCTGCTAATCCTGCAAGACCCGCTGGGTCTGTCGCTGATCGCCGGGCTGGTGGTCAAGGAAGTGCCCTTCCTGCTGCTGATGACGCTGGCCGCGCTGCCGGCGCTGCGCCCGGGCCAGAGCCTCGCCACCGCGCGCAGCCTCGGCTACGGGCGCAGCACCGGCTGGCTGCTGACGGTGTTCCCGAGGCTCTATCCGCAGATCCGCCTGCCGGTCTATGCGGTGCTGGCCTTTTCCATGAGCGTGGTCGACGTGGCGCTGATCCTCGGGCCGAGCACGCCGCCGACGCTCTCGGTGCAGGTGCTGCGCTGGATGAACGATCCGGATCTGGCGCTGCGCCTGCGCGCCGCCGCCGGGGCGCTGCTGCAACTGGCGCTGACCGTCGCGGCGCTGGGGCTCTGGCGGCTGGGCGAGGCGGTGGTTGCAGGGCTGGGCCGGAGCCGGATCGCGACGGGCCGGCGCGGCGCGCGCGACGGCGCGCTGCGGGGCGTGTCGCTGCTGCTCGGCGCGCTCTCGGCGGCGGCGGTGGTTCTCGGGCTCGCGGCGCTCGCCGTGTGGTCGCTGGCGGGGTTCTGGGGCTTTCCGGCGCTGCTGCCCGACGCGCTCACCCTGAAAAGCTGGATGCGGCAGGGCGGCATGCTGATCGCGCCGGCGACCGAGACCCTGCGCATCGCGCTGCCGGCGGTGGCCATCGCGCTGCTACTGGTACTCGCCTGTCTGGAGGCCGAGCAGCGCCACGGGCTGCGCCCGACGCAGCGTGCGCTCTGGCTGCTTTACCTGCCACTGATCGTGCCGCAGATCGCCTTTCTGCCGGGGCTCCAGATCCTCGCGCTGGTCGGCGGGATCGACGGCACCCGGGCGGCGGTGATCGCCGCGCATGTGATCTTTGTGCTGCCCTATCTCTTCCTGTCGCTCTCGGATCCCTACCGCGCCTGGGATACGCGCCACGCCGCCGTGGCCCGCGCCCTCGGCGCCTCGCCCTCGGGCGTTTTCTGGCGGGTGCGGCTGCCGATGCTGCTGCGCCCGGTGCTGACGGCGGTGGCGGTCGGCTGCGCGGTCTCGGTCGGGCAGTTCCTGCCGACGCTGCTGCTGGGCGGCGGCCGGGTGCCGACGCTGACCACCGAGGCGGTGGCGCTCGCCTCGGGCGGCGCGCGGCGGGTGATCGGGGTTACAGCCCTTGCCCAGACCGCGGCGGCCTTCCTGCCCTTCGCACTGGCGCTGCTGCTGCCGGCGCTCATCTGGCGCAACCGGCGGGGGCTGCGCCATGGCTGAGGGGCTGCGGCTGGAGGATGTGCGGATCTCGCTCGGGCCGCGCCTGCTGCTGGCGCTCGACGCCGCCGTGGCGCCGGGCGAGGTGCTGACGGTGATGGGGCCGTCGGGATCGGGCAAATCGACGCTGCTGGCGGCGATCACCGGCACGCTGGCGCCGGGCTTCACGCTGGAGGGCCGCATCCTGCTCGACGGGCGCGACATCACCGCCCTGCCCCCGGAGGCGCGGCGCACCGGCATCCTGTTCCAGGACGAACTGCTGTTTCCGCATCTCTCGGTGGGCGGCAATCTGGCCTTTGGCCTCTCCCCGCAGATCCGGGGCCGCGCCGCCCGGCGGGCGCGGATCGACGCGGCGCTGGAAGAGATCGGCCTCGCGGGGTTTGCGGCGCGCGACCCGGCGACATTGTCGGGCGGGCAGAAGGCACGGGTGGCGCTGATGCGCATGCTTCTGGCGGAGCCGCGCGCGCTGCTGCTCGACGAGCCGTTCTCGCGCCTCGACACGGCGCTGCGCGGGCAGATCCGGGCGCTGGTCTTCGGCCGTGCAAAGGCACAGGGGCTGCCGGTGCTGCTGGTGACCCACGATCAGGCGGATGCCGATGCGGCGGGTGGCGAGGTGGTCCGGCTTGGGGAGGAGGGTTAGGAGGTCGATGTGGACGGGTGTGCGGTGGGCAGAATGCCCACCGCACCCGAACCGCCTCAACCCTCGCGCTTCAGCCGGTCCTCCAGCTCCTTGGCAAAATCCGCCATCTTCACCCGAAAGCGCTTTTCCAGATTGCCCTTGGCAAGCTTCATCGAATGCAGCAGCACCCGCGCCGAGAGCGTTTTGGGAACCAGCGCGATCTCCATGCCGACCCGGGTGCGCGAGCGCGACAGCGCCACGAAGTCGATCTGCGTGACCGCCTCGATCCCGCCCGAAACCGTGCGGTAGCACAGCCGGTTGGGCACATCGTATTCGGTCAGGGTGATCTCCGCCTCGCGCGGCTTGCCGCGAAAGCGGAACCCGGCCAGCCAGCCCATTCCCGCCGCCGGCTGCGCCGGATCGCCCGAGACCCGCCGCACATCGACGCCCCGGCGCATCACCTGGCGCTCGATATGGTCGAAATCGCTCGCCTGCGAGAATACCCGGTCAAGCGGCGCCTCGATATCTTCCTTGGTCGAAAACTCCATACTGCCCTCTGCCCCATCACCGAAGATGTTGTTGTTGCCCGCAGTGTCGCGTCAAGCCAGCCGGTCCGCAAGCCAGTTGCGCAGCAGAAAATGCGCGATCGAGCCCTTTCGCGCCGGCTTGATCTCCGGCACGGCACCGCCGAAGGACTCCGCCAGTTCCTCGCGGCTGACCCAGCGCGCCTCTTCGATCTCGCCCGGGTCGATCTCGATACGCTCGCTCTCGGCCTCGCCATGGCAGCCGATCATCAGCGAGGCGGGAAACGGCCAGGGCTGGCTGGCGAGATAGCGCACCGCACCGACGCGCACGCCGCTCTCCTCAAAGACCTCGCGGCGCACCGCCGCCTCCAGCGTCTCGCCCGGTTCGACAAAGCCCGCGAGGCAGGAATACATCCCCTCGGGCCAGCCATGCGAACGCCCCAGCAGGCAGGCATTGCCACGAGTGACAAGCATGATCACCACCGGATCGGTGCGCGGGAAATGCTGCGCGCCGCAGGAGGGGCAGATCCGCTGCCAGCCCGCCATGAACACATCGCTGGCGGTGCCGCAGCGGGCACAGAAGCCGTGGCTCGCATGCCAGCCGAATAGCGCCCGGGCCGTCGCTCCGAGCTCGGCGTCGCGCGGCGTCAGCCGGGTGAGCAGCGTGCGCAGCTCGACAAAGCGCTCGTCCGGAGCGCAGGCCGGGTGATACTGTTCGCTCTGGTCGAGAAAGCCGCCCTCAGCATCGCCTGCCGCCTCCGGCTCCCAGGCCGAAAGATCATGCGCAAAGATCGCGGCCTTGCCCTCTCGGCCCAGAAACAGCGGCGCGGCACGCGCCTCGCGCAGCACCGGATGATCGAGCGGCAGGCGGCAGGGCTCTGCCGCCTCTCCCGCCACCAGCAGCTTGCCTCGCCAGAGCGCCAGGGTGCGGCTGCTCTCGGCCTGCATCAGCGCGGCCATGGCCGGGATATCGCCCCGCAGCTCGGCGGCACGGTCGAGCCCCGAACCGCCAAAGGTCACCTCTTCCGCATGTCGCATCGTCACCGCTCCCTCGCACCGTCCGTCTTGCCATGCCATGGCAGCCGCCGCCTGGCAAATCGGATTCGGAGTGCGCGCTGCCGCGACGGAACGATCTCCCAGAGGTTGAACGACGCCGATTTTTCTTTCCTCATGTCGCCGGGCTGTTGGGAAACTGGTTTACGCACGAATCAGATCTCAGCGAAGGAATGCTTCCATGACCCGGCCCCGAACGTCCCAACTCACCCGCCGGTCCTTTCTGGCCGGAACAGCCGCAGGCTCCGCATTGATCGCACTTCATCCCTATTCGGCGAATGCCGCGCCGAACCAGGCCCATCTCCGGATCATGGAAACCACGGACCTGCATGTGCATGTCTATCCATACGATTATTACGCCGACAAACCGGTCGATACGGTCGGGCTGTCGCGCACCGCGTCGATCATCAGGGGCATCCGCGCCGAGGCGACCAATGCGATGCTGCTCGACAATGGCGATTTCCTTCAGGGCAATCCGATGGGCGACTACATCGCCTATGAGCGCGGCATGAAGGAGGGCGACGCCCATCCGGTCATCACCGCGATGAACACGGTCGGGTTTGACGCCGGCACGATCGGCAATCACGAATTCAACTACGGGCTGGATTTCCTGATGAAATCCACCGCCGGTGCCGAATTCCCCATCGTTCTGGCCAATGTCGCGACCGAGGCCGGCGCCGATCCGCGCGCCGACAAGACGCTCTTCAAGCCTTATGTCATTCTCGACCGCGTGCTGACCGACGGCGCCGGCAACAGCCATCCGATCCGCGTCGGCGTGATCGGCTTCACACCGCCGCAGGTGATGAACTGGGACCGCAAGCATCTCGAAGGCAATGTCCAAGCCCGCGACATCGTCGAGACAGCCCGCGCCTGGGTACCCCAGATCGTCGAGGAGGGCGCGGATCTGGTCATCGCGCTCAGCCATTCCGGCATCGGCGCGGCGGATCATGCAGACGGGATGGAGAACGCCTCGGTGCCGCTGGCCGGGATCGACGGGATCGACGCGGTGATGACCGGCCACAGCCATCTGGTCTTCCCCTCGCCGACCTATGCGGATTACGCGGGCGTCGATACCGGCGCCGGCACGATCCACGGCAAACCGGCGGTGATGGGCGGCTTCTGGGGTTCGCATATGGGGCTGATCGACCTGCTGCTGGAACGCGACGGCGCGGGCTGGCGCGTGGTCTCGACCAGTTCCGAGGCGCGGCCCATCGCGCAGCGCAACGAAGACCGCTCGGTCACCGCGCTGGTCGAGGACGACCCGGCGGTTCTGGCCTCCGCCGCGCAGGCGCATGAAGAGACGCTGGCCTATGTGCGCCGCGCCGTGGGCAAGACCTCGGCGCCGCTCTATTCCTATTTCGCGCTGGTGGCCGACGATCCTTCGGTTCAGATCGTCTCGAACGCGCAGCAATGGTATATCGCGCAGATGATGAAGGGCACGGAATACGAGGGGCTGCCCATCCTCTCGGCGGCGGCGCCCTTCAAGGCTGGCGGACGCGGCGGGCCGGAGTACTACACCGATGTGCCCGCCGGCGATGTGGCGATCAAGAACGTGGCCGATCTCTACCTCTACCCCAACACCGTGCGCGCGGTGAAGGTGACCGGCGCGCAGCTGCGCGGCTGGCTTGAGCGCTCGGCGGGCATGTTCAACCGGATCGCGCCCGGATCGCAGGACGCGGTGCTGCTGAACCCGGATTTCCCGAGCTACAATTTCGACGTGATCGACGGCGTCAGTTACCGGATCGACCTGTCGCAACCGTCGCGTTTCACCTCCAGCGGCGAACTGGCGGCACCGGAGGCACAGCGGATCGTCGATCTGCGCCATGACGGTGCGCCGGTGACCGACGAGATGGAATTCATCATCGCCACCAACAATTATCGCGCTTCCGGCGGCGGCAGCTTCCCGGGCACCGGCGATACGGTGATCTTCGAGGGGCCGGACACCAACCGCGACGTGATCGTGCGCTATATCGTCGAACAGGGCACCATCAACCCGAGCGCCGACGACAACTGGCGCTTTGCCCCGATGCCAGGCACCACCGTGCTGTTCGAGACCGGCCCGGCGGCGCGCGGTTATGTCGAGGACATGCAGGCGCTGGATCTCGAGGATGCGGGCGACACGCCGGAGGGCTTTGCGCGGTTCCGCATCGCGCTCTGACATCCGGCAAAGACGGCGGGGTTGCGAATCCGTCGCCGCCGCATTATCTGCGCTCTTGAGAGGTTGGCGCGGGCAGGCGCCTCGCCAACCCGGTCAGGTCCGGAAGGAAGCAGCCGTAACGAGCCCCGCTTGGGTCGTTGTCCAGCCTCTCACCTCTTTCCCCGCAATTTCGTGACGGCCTTCCCGGTTAATCGAGGGCGGGGGAACAGAGATTTTTCGTACGAAAAATCTTTGAACGAAAAAATTCGTACGAATTTTTTCAGTCCTCGTGCCGCAGAAACTGCGCCGCCTCGCGCCGGGCCGCCATCGCCCAGCGCATCTGGGCGCTCGTCTCCACCGCACAGGGCCGCACCGCGCGCAACCGCGCCAGCGCCTCGTCACCCGCCTCCCCTGCCTCGATCATCAGCCGCAGCGCAACCATGCCCGAGCGTCCGCACCCGCCCCGGCAATGCACCAGGACGCGCCCGCCGCCCGAGAGCGCGCGGCGCGCAAATCGACTGAGTTCCGGCCAATGCTCCAGAAGCGGCTCGTCGGGCGTTCCGAAATCGGCAATCGGCAGATGCGCCCAGCGCGCGCCGTGCTCCTGCACATGCTGGCCGATCTCCTGCGCACCGGCAGCGTTCAGTTCGGCCATCGTCACCAGCGAGATGACCATGGCCGGGCGCCATTCGTCGAGATGCGCCATGTCGCCCGCGTAATCGCCATCGCGCCCCGGCAGCGGTGCGATGGCGAGGATGCCGCCGGCAACAGGAAGCGCATGCACGATCATCTCAAAGCCGGTCCGCCGCGAAACTGTCGCAGGCACCGGGATCGCCGGCTTCGTAGCCGCGCGCGAACCAGCGCTCGCGCTGCTCCGAAGTGCCGTGGGTGAAGCTGTGCGGCTGCGGCACCCGGCCGGCGCGGCGCTGCAAATGATCGTCGCCGATCATCCGCGCCGCGTTCAGCGCCTCCTCGATATCGCCGGGCTCCAGCAAGCCGTCCACATGGGTGGCCCAGACCCCGGCGAAGCAATCGGCCTGCAATTCCAGCCGCACCGTCAGCGCATTGGCCTGCACCTCGCCCACCGCCTGCCGCGCCTCGTTGACCTGCGCCAGAATACCCAGCTCGTTCTGGACGTGATGCGCCACCTCATGCGCGATCACATAGGCCGCCGCAAAATCGCCGCGCGCGCCGAGCTGCTGCGACAGCGTGGCAAAGAACTCGGTATCGAGATAGGCCTTGCGGTCGACGGGGCAGTAGAACGGCCCGGTCGCGCCGCTGGCACCGCCGCAGGGCGATGCGGTCTGGCCCAGAAACAGCACCAGCACCGGCGGCGTATAGCTGCGGCCCAGCTGTTCCTCGAAGATCCGCCCCCAAACGTCTTCGGTCGTGGCCAGAACCTGCGCCGAAAACTCCGCCGCGCGCTCCTCCTCGGCGGTGGGTTCGCGCCCGGCGTCCGACTGCTGCGTCGCACCGTCGAGCAGCGGCGTGACATCGACCCCCGCGAAATAGCCGATGGCCAGCACAAGCAGCAGCGCGACACCGCCGAAGGAGGCTTTCCCGCCTCCCCCGGCACCGCGCCGGTCCTCGACATTGCGGCTCCGCCGGACGCCCCTGAGACGCATACCCAATCCCTCACAACCAATGACTTTCGCAGGGATGATACGCAGAACCGGCGGCGGCAGAAAGGAAAATGACCGGCGCGGCGTCCGAGGTCAGACCACCTGCCCCGGATGCGCCTCGGCCCAGTCCCGCAGGAACGCCGCCACATCCGCACGCCCTGCCCCGCGCAGCACCGCGCGCGGCAGCGCCACCCCGGCCCGCAGCGCCAGTTCGAGACAGGCGATATGATCGCATCCGTCGCGCCGAGGCGCGTTTTCCGAGCCGTGCAGGATGGTCGAGAGCAGCGTGCCGCCATGGCCGTTGATATGCGACAGATCCGGACGCAGGCTCAGGAAATAGCCCATCACCTCCGGGCTGCCGGCCCAGCCGGCGGACTGCACCGGTGTCACCCCGTCCTGGGGCCCCGGCGCGTCATAGGGCACGCCCAGCGCCACCAGCGCGCGGATTTGCGGCAGATGCGCTGCGCTGTCGGCGATCTCGCGCAGGATATCGCGGCAGGCGGGCGGGATCGCCGCGGGGTCGAGATACTCGCCGGGGCTTTCCAGCCCCTCCGCCGCGCGCGCCAGCAGCGCCTCCTCGCGCGACAGCGGCGTCGCGAAGCCGCGCGCCTCCATAGCGTCCGCCACCGCCCGGCTGCCATAGACCCGGGCATAGGCATAGGGTGTCATCCACTGCCACTGCCCGCGCGGATCGGCCCCGGCCTCCAGCAGCAGCTCGACCATGCGCCGGTCGCAGCCACGCCGGGCCGCCTGGAACAGCGCCGGGATCACCCAGGGCGCCTCGCCGCCCACCTCCTCGGCGTTGAACTCATCGACCCGCGCGCCGTGGGCAATGAGCATCTCGACCGCTGCATGATCGTTGAAATCCAGCGCCCGCAACAGCGCATTGGTGCCCGCCGGATCCGCGCCATGCGCCAGCAGCATGCGCAGCCCTTCGTGATGGCCGAGCTCGGTGGCGTGATAGAGCGACTCGCCGTCATCGGGATCGGCGCCATGCTCCAGCAGCCAGCGCACCATGGGCATATTGTCCGCCGCGATGGCGCCGTAGAGCGCCGAGAGCAGATGCGCCTCACCCTCGCGATGCGGATAGCCGTCATTCACATCGGCGCCATGGGCCAGCAGCAGCTCGGCCACCGCCAGCATATCCGCCTCCAGCCCGGGGCGCTCGTGGATCCAGCGCGAGAAGGCCAGATGCAGGATCGGGCTGCGCGGGCCGTGCCGGGCGACCGCCAGCGCGGGATTTTCCGCCAGCGCTGCCGCCACCGCCTCGCGAAGGTAAAGCGCGCATTGCAGGCCAAAGAGCCCGTCGGCAAGATCGGGAGTGTCTTCCAGCAACTGCGCCGCCACCCGGGTCTGCCCCTGAAACAGCGCCACTTTCAGCCGCTGCACGCTTGCGGCGCGGTCGAGCCCCTGGGTCTCGGCGGCGAGCTTCAGCCGTGGCCAGCTTTCGAATCCGTTCTCGCGCGCCACCACGTGCAGGAAATCGGCGCGCTTCATGCCAGACAGCGTGGCGCGCGGCGGATACACGCGCAGCCGCTCCAGCGCCCAGGGCGCGCCGGATTCGAACCCGCGTTGCAGGCGTTTGGCGTCGAAACGCAGCGAATCGAGAGAGATCTCGGACATGGTCGGTTACCTCCGTGACCGCCCGATGGTCCGCTAAGCCGGGCGAAGGAAACCGAATTTTCATCGAAAATCCGAAAGGCAGGTGCGGGCGCTTTCCGCGGACCGGGCGGCCCCCTGCCGGCGGGCCTGCGCGCAGGATAGGCAAAAGCGCGACCGGCGCAATCGGCTTTTGCGCGACAGCCGGTTTACCTTGGCCCGCGCCGCGCATACCTTGGCCGCAACCCCGCAGCGCAAAAGGCCACCATGTCCGACCAGAGCCCGAAATATCAGGTCCTCGCCCGCAAATACCGCCCCGAGACCTTTGCCGATCTCGTCGGTCAGGACGCCATGGTGCGCACGCTGAAAAACGCCTTCAAGGCCGGGCGCATCGCGCAGGCCTTTATCATGACGGGCATTCGCGGCACCGGGAAGACCACCACCGCGCGGATCATCGCCAAGGGCATGAACTGCATCGGTCCCGACGGCAATGGCGGCCCCACCACCGAGCCATGTGGCCAGTGCGAGCATTGCACCGCCATCATGGAGGGCCGCCATGTCGACGTGATGGAGATGGACGCGGCCTCGAATACCGGCGTCAACGACATCCGCGAGATCATCGACTCGGTGCATTACCGGGCGGCTTCTGCGCGCTACAAAATCTACATCATCGACGAGGTGCACATGCTCTCGACCAGCGCGTTCAACGCGCTGCTCAAGACGCTGGAAGAGCCGCCGGCGCATGTGAAATTCATCTTCGCCACCACCGAGATCCGCAAGGTGCCGGTGACCGTGCTGAGCCGCTGCCAGCGCTTCGACCTGCGGCGGATCGAGCCCGAGGTGATGATCGCGCTCTTGCGCAAGATCGCCACCTCCGAGGAGGCCGAGATCACCGACGACGCGCTGGCACTCATCACCCGCGCCGCCGAGGGGTCGGCCCGCGACGCGACCTCGCTGCTCGATCAGGCAATCTCGCATGGTGCCGGTGAGACCACCGCCGATCAGGTCCGCGCCATGCTGGGGCTCGCGGACCGGGGCCGGGTGATGGATCTTTTCGAGAAGATCATGCATGGCGATGCGCCCGGCGCGCTGACCGAACTCAGCGAGCAATATGCCGACGGTGCCGACCCGCTGGCGGTGCTGCGCGATCTGGCGGAGCTGACGCACTGGACCTCGGTGGTCAAGATCACGCCGGAAGCCGCTGAAGATCCGACGATTTCTCCCGACGAGCGCGCGCGCGGCCAGGCGCTGGCGGCCAATCTCGGCATGCGGGCACTGACCCGCATGTGGCAGATGCTGCTCAAGGCGCTGGACGAGGTGGCGCAGGCGCCCAACGCCATGATGGCCGCCGAGATGGCGGTGATCCGGCTCACCCATGTGGCCGAGCTGCCCTCGCCCGAAGAGCTGCTGCGCAAGTTGCAGGACACCCCGCCGCCGCCCAACCCGGGCCCCGGCGGAGGCGGCGGTTACGCGCACGGCCCCTCGGGCGGCGCCAATGCGATGGGCGGCCCGGCGCCGACCCATGCGGCGCCCTCCGGCCCGGTGGCGCATCAGGGCAATGCTGTGCGCGCGGTCGCGCCCGAGGCGGCGCTGGCGCACTACCCGAGCTTCGAGCATGTGATCGAGCTGATCCGCGCCAATCGCGACGGGCTTTTGCTGGCGCAGGTGGAACGCCATGTCCGCCTCGCCGCCTATCAGCCCGGGCGGATCGAGTTCACTCCCGATGATGGCGCGCCGGCGGATCTGGCACAGAAGCTGGGCTCAGCGCTGCAACGCTGGACCGGCAACCGCTGGGCGGTGATCCTGGTCAATGGCTGCGAGGCGCCCACCGTCTATGAAAAGGAACACGCCGCCGAGCTGGCGCTGAAGGCCGAGGCGCGCGAGCACCCGCTGGTGCAGGCCGCGCTCGCGGTCTTCCCCGAGGCGGAAATCCTCAAGGTGCACACTGCCGAAGAGGCCGCGCAGGAGGCCGTCGCCGAGGCGCTGCCCGAGGTCGAGGACGAGTGGGACCCGTTCGAGGAGGACTGAGCCTCAGCCCATCGCCGCGACGGTGCGGCGCAGCCCCTCTTCGATATCGACCTGCGGCGCCCAGTCGAGCAGCGCGCGGGCGCGGTCGATCTTCAGCACGTTGGATTTGATCTCGCTGTCGAGCGGTTCGCGTTGCAGCACCAGCTCGCGCCCCGTCACCTCCTGCACCAGCGCCACCAGCCTTGCCAGCGAGGTGCCCTGCCCCGTGCCGATATTGAGCGTCACGATCCGCTCGGGGAAGGCCAGCGCGCAGACCCGCGCCACCGAACGGCAGAAATCCGAGACATGGATATAATCGCGCAGGCTCTCGCCGGTGCCAAAAAGCTTGAAGGGCGCGCCGGTCTCCAGCGCGTCGAGCAGGATGTTCACAACGCCATAGCGCGGCCCGGCCAGCGGCGAGCCATAGGCATTGGCCAGCCGCAGGATCGTCAGGCGAAAGCCGTGGCGGTTGGCGAGCAGCGTCAGCCCCTGCTCCACCGCCATCTTTTGCAGCGCGTAATGGGATTTCGGCTGCAACGGCGCGGTCTCGGCAATCGGCAGCTCGTCGGTATCGCCATAGACCCCGGCCGAGGAGACATAGACCAGATGCCCGGCCCAGCCGCGCGCCACCAGCGCCTCGGCAAAGCCGATCTGCGGCTCGATCTCGCGGCGGCTGAGATCGGCGAAATCGGCAAAGGCCACGCGCGGGCTGGCGAGCCCGGCGCAATGCACGATGGTGCTGTCGCGGTCGTCGTCGGGCAGCCAGTCCGGCGCCAGCACGTCGGGCGTGACGATCTGCGCGAGCCCGGTCTCCGTGACCGGCAGATCGCGCCGCGCAACCCCGGTGACGGGCGCCGCCTGCGTGCCCAGATGCGCCAGAAGCTCATAGCCCAGCACGCCGGAGGTTCCGGTGATATAGATACGCGCCATGCGCTGCCCCCTCATGCCTGCGGATCCGGTTCCGACCGGGATAGAAGCTGGCGCGGGCACAGGCAAGCACTGCGGTTTCGAACAGACAGCCGACCAGCCTATGCACCCTGCGCATCCTCGCACAGCCCACAAGATATGCTTGCGCACACTAGCGTCTGCGCTAGCTCTGCCATAGAGTGGCGGAGCGCCGATTTGCGCGCATTCGCTCGTTTGGCCAGAGGAGAGGACTTCCAGTGACCCTACGGCGCATTCCGATGGCCCTTGGCCTTGCCCTGTGCCTCGCCAGCGGCCCGGCCGCCGCATTTGACAGCCTGAATTTCTCCACCCCCGCCATGGACGAGGATCTGCGCGCGCAGATCAAGAGCAACTCCGCCCTCGCCGCCGCGCAGGACGAAGGCCGGGTCACCGGGCAGGATGCGCTGGCAGCGGCGCTTTCCGATTACGGCATCCTGGTCGAAACGCTCTATGCCAACGGCTACTACGGCGGCACGGTGAGCATCCTGCTCGACGGGCGCGAGGCCTCCGACATTCCGCTGCTCTCGACACCGGACATGGTGAATACCGTCGTGGTCACGGTCACCACCGGTCCCAAGTTCAAGTTCGGCAACACGCGGCTGCAACCGCTGGCGCCGGGCACCGAGCTGCCCGAGGGCTTTGCGCCCACCTCCACCGCGCGCTCCGGGCTGATCGGCGATGCCGCCAACGCCGCCATCGACGGCTGGCGCCAGCTCGGTCATGCCAAGGCCGAGCTTTCGCGCCAGCAGATCACCGCCAACCACACCAATAGCCGGATCGACGTCGACATGATCGTCGCCCCCGGCCCCGAGCTGCGTTTTGGTCGCCTCGTCACCGTCAATGACAGCGCCGTGCGCACCGCCGCGCAGCGCCGCATCGCCGGCCTGCCCAATGGCGAACGCTTCGACCCCGACGAGCTGACCGAAGTCACCCGCCGCCTGACCGCCACCGGCGCCTTTTCCAGCGTCACCGTGACCGAGGCCGAGACCGCCAACCCCGACGGCACGCTGGATATCGAGCTGCGCGTTGCCGATGCCAAGCCGCGCCGCTTCGGCTTCGGTGCCGAGATCTCCTCGCTCGAAGGGCTGGCGCTCAGCAGCTTCTGGATGCATCGCAACTTCATGGGCGGCGCCGAGCGCCTGCGCATCGAAGGCGACATCTCCGATATCTCGAACAATACCGGCGAGATCGACGCCGGCCTCTCGGCGCGGCTCGAAGTGCCCGCCGCCATCGCCCGGCTCGGCCCCGATACCGACGCCTTCTTTCAGGCCGCTCTGTCGACCGAGAACGAGCCGACCTATTCCGCCGACAGTCTCGAACTGACCGCCGGCCTCACCCGCCGCTTCAACGAGGATCTGAGCGCCGAGATCGGCCTCGGCCTAATCTATTCCGAAACCGACGACGATCTCGGGCATCGCGAGTTCCTGCTCTTCACCATGCCGCTGTCGCTCACCTGGGACAAGCGCGACAACGATCTCGATCCGCGCTCGGGCTGGTATGTCGGCACCGAGCTGACGCCGTTCCTCGATATCGACGGGCCCGGCGACGGCGCGCGCTTCTACGCCGATCTGCGCGGCTATTACGGGCTGGGCGAAAACAAGGGCACGGTGCTGGCCGGGCGGGTGCAAGCCGGTTCGGTCATGGGATCGGAGCTGACCGAGACGCAGCCGGAATTCCTGTTCTACTCCGGCGGCGCCGGCACGGTGCGGGGCCAGCCCTATCAGTCGCTCAATGTCGATCTCGGCGGCGGCGACGAAAGCGGCGGGCGCAGTTTCCTCGGGCTCTCCGCCGAGATCCGGCAGGATATCGGCGAAACCTGGGGCCTCGTGGCCTTTGCCGATGCCGGGTTCATCGGCGAAGGCAGCACGCCCGGCAGCGATGGCGACTGGCATTCCGGCGCCGGGCTCGGTCTGCGCTATCAGACCGGCATCGGTCCGCTCAGGCTCGACGTCGCCGCCCCCACCGGCGGCAGCAACGACACCGGCGGCGTGCAGCTTTATCTCGGCATAGGTCAGGCATTTTGAAACGCTTTCTACTTCTGCTCTCGCTGCTCTTCGGTCTTGCCCTGCCGGCCCACGCGCAGGACGAGGACGAGGGCACACGGCTCGAACGGCTGATCGAGGACGCGCTCTCCTCCGAGGGGATGAATGTGCAGGTGCGCGGCTTTCGCGGCGCGCTGAGCGCACAGGCGACCATGGACCGCATGACCATCGCCGACGAGGACGGCGTCTGGCTGACGCTGGAGGATGCGGAGCTCGACTGGAGCCGCGCCGCGCTGCTGACCGGCCGGGTCGAGGTCAATGCCCTCACCGCGGCGCGGCTGGAGATCGCCCGGCTGCCCGCCTCGGGCAGCGACGCGCCCACGCCGGAAGCCAGCGGCAGGAGTTTTTCGCTGCCCGAGCTGCCGGTCTCGGTGAATATCGGCGAATTTGCCATCGAGCGCGTCGAGCTCGGCGCGCCGGTGATCGGCGAGGAGATCGCGCTCGGCATCGCCGGATCGGCGCAGCTCGCCGGCGGCGAGGGCAATGCCGAGCTCTCGGTGCAGCGGATCGACGGGCCGCGCGACGCGCTGACCTTTACCGGCAGTTACGCCAACGAGACGCGCCGGCTGAGTGTCGATCTGGCGCTGGAGGAGGCGGCGGGCGGCCTGCTGACCACCAGGGCCGGGCTGCCCGGCGCCCCGGCGCTGCGGCTGACCCTGCAGGGCGATGATCCGCTCGACGATTTCACCGCCGACCTGGCGCTCGCCACCGACGGGCAGGACCGTTTCGCCGGGGAGATCACGCTTCAGGGTGCCGCCGAAGAGGGCTATCGCTTTGCCGCCGATCTGGCCGGCGACCTGCGCCCGCTGCTGCCCGAGGACCAGCGCGCCTTTCTCGGCGCGCGCCAGTCGCTGCGCACCAATGGCATGCTCGAATCCGGCGGCGCCCTCGCGCTCGACGAGCTGGACCTGCGAACCGCCAGCCTTGCACTGACCGGCGCGGCGCGGATCGGCGCCGATGGCTGGCCCGAGCGGCTGGCGCTCGACGGGCGCATCGCCTCGCAGGATGGCAGCCCGGTGCGGCTGGCCTTCGCAGAGCAGGTGACCCGGCTCGACGAGGCGACGCTGACGCTGGACTATGACGCCGCAGAGGGCGACGGCTTCACGCTGGAGATGCTGGCGCGCGGGCTCGACCGGCCCGAGATGGCGCTGCGCGAGGCGCGGATCACCGGCGAGGGCAGCATCGACCGCAACGCCGGCAGCCCCCTGCCCGGCCAGGTACAGGGCCGGCTGGCGATGGACGCAAGCGGGCTCACGCTTGCCGACGCGGCGCTGGCCCGTGCCGCCGGCGAGGCACTGCGCGGCACGCTGCAATTCGACTGGCAGGAAGGGGCGCCGCTGCGTCTCACCGATATCGACCTCAGCGGCGCCGGGCTGGATATCGCCGGCGATATCACCTTCTCCGGCCTGTCGCAGGGCGACGACCCCGCCATCGAACCGGATATCACCCTGCGCACCAGCGGTCTGGATCGCTTTTCCGGCCTTGCCGGGCGCGATCTTGGCGGCGCGGCGGATCTCGCGCTCAGCGGCCATTTGGAGCCGCTTTCGGGCCGCTTCGATCTGGCGCTCGACGGCAGCGCCACCGATCTCTCCGCCGATATCGCGCAGCTCGACGGGCTGCTCGCCGGGCGCGTGGCGCTCGTCACCAATATGGAGCGCAGCGAGGCCGGCACCTTCCTGCGCCGGCTGGAGATCGACGGCCCCGGCATCGGGCTTACCGCGCAGGGCGAATACCGCACCGATGCCAGCTCTGGCCGTTTCGAGCTCAGCCTGCCCGAGCTGTCGCGGGTGCAGCCCGGCATGAGCGGGAGCGCCTCGCTGAGCGGCGGTTTGCAGGAAAGCCCCGGTGATTACGCGCTGACCTTCAACGCCACCGGCCCTGGAAACACGCGCGCCAATGGGGATCTGACCGCCACGAAAGCCGCCGATGGCGGCATCGGCCTCCTGCGCTTTGCCGGCACGGCCGCCGCCGACGCGCTCTCGGCCTATGCGCCGCTGGCCGGACGCCCACTGCGCGGCAGCGCCAGCTTCGACGGCACCGCCTCCTACAGCCTCGCCGACGGGTCGCTGAGTGCAGACGGCACGCTCAACACAAACGATGTCGGGCTGGGGATCGCCCAGGCCGACGCGCTGCTTGCGGGCGACGGTCAGGCAACGGTCTCGGTCAAGCGCGACGGCAACGGGCTGATCACCGTCGAACGGCTCGATCTCAGTACCCCCGAACTGACCGCCACCGCGAGCGGCAGCATGGCGCAGCAGGGCGACAGCGCACTGACCTATGACGTGGCACTGCGCGATCTGGGGCTCCTCGTCGAGCAGCTCCCCGGCCGCGCCACAGCCACCGGCACGCTGAGCGCCAGCGGCGCCGGGCCGTGGCAGGTCGACACCAGCGTCACCGCACCCGGCGGCACCGAGGCGCGGATCTCCGGCAGCCTCGCCCGCGCCTTCGACAGCGCCAACCTAGCCATCGACGGAACCGCGCCGCTGGCGCTGGCCAACCGTATCGCGGCGCCGAACCTGCTGTCGGGGCTGGCCCGGCTCGACCTGCGACTGAACGGTCCTCTGGCGCCCAGCTCGCTCTCGGGCAGCATCCAGGTGAACGGCGCCGAGGTGGTGCTGCCGGGCCCTGCCCTGACGCTGACCAATGTGGATATCTCCAGCACGCTTGGCGGCGGACAGTCGCAACTGACGGTCGAGGGTCAGCTCTCCTCGGGCGGCACGCTGCGCACCGTGGGCACCGTGAGCCTCGCCGCGCCCTTCAACGCCGATCTGAGCATGCGGCTGCGCGATCTGGTGTTGCAGGACCGGCGCCTATTTCAGGCCAATGCCGAGGGCGACATCACCGTGCAGGGTCCGCTGGCAACTGGCCCGCGTATCGCCGGCGCGATCGACATTCTCCAGGCCGAGCTGCGCATCCCCGAAACCGGGCTCGGGCCCGGCAGCCGCAGCTTTACCCTGACCCATATCGCCGAGCCCGGCGCCGTGCGGCAGACCCGCGCCCGCGCCGGGCTGCTGGAGGCAAGCGAGAACGGCGGCGGCGCGCCCTATGTCCTGCCGCTGGATCTGGAAATCCGCGCGCCGTCGCGGATCTTTGTCCGTGGCCGCGGGCTCGACGCGGAACTCGGCGGCACGCTGCGCCTGACCGGCACCTCGCAGGATATTGTGCCCGTGGGCCGCTTCGAGCTGATCCGGGGGCGGCTCGACATTCTCGGCCAGCGCCTGACGCTGGAGACCGCGATCCTGCGGCTCACCGGCAATTTCGACCCGACGCTCGAGGTCGAGGCCACCACCGAACGCGACGGCACGGTGATCACCGTGGCGCTGGAGGGTCAGGCGACCTCGCCCGAGGTGAGCTTTCGCTCGAACCCCTCGCGCCCCGAGGAAGAGGTGCTGGCCCTCCTGCTCTTTGGCCGCGACGTGTCGGAGCTTTCGGCACTTCAGGCGCTGCGCATCGCGGCGGCGGTGAACACGCTGGCCGGCAAAGGCGGCGAGGGCATCGTCGGCAATCTGCGCCAGGGCTTCGGGCTCGACGATTTCGACGTGACCACCGACGATCAGGGCAATGCCGGGCTGCGGCTGGGCAAATATATCAGCGATAATGTCTATACCGATGTGGAGATCGGCTCGGACGGCAACACAGATGTGAACCTGAACATCCAGATCAACCGCAACATCAAGGCGCGCGGTCAGGTCTCGACCAGCGGCAATACCGGCTTCGGGGTGTTCTTCGAAAAGGATTACTGAGCGCCCCCCTCCGCCAGACATGAAAACGCCGCGCTGTGACAGCGCGGCGTCTTTGGTTTCGGGTTCAGGGCCTCGGCTCAGGTGAGCAGATCGAAGCTGTCCGGCGTCAGATCCAGCCCGAGGATCAGCGGGTCGTGATCGGAGGACGCAAACAGGCTGTCCTCATAAAAGCCCGGATCGTTGAACGCGCTGTTGTAGCTGAGCAGATCCGGCTCGTCGGCATTGATATGCCACTCGGTCAGACCGGTGACATCGCCCGCAAGCCCGGCGGAGGCCACCGCCTGATCGAGCGCGCCCTGCTGGCCGTCGAACACATAGCTATAGGCGTTCTCGGTACCGATGAAGGCGTCGATGAGGTCCACCATATCCGGATCGTCGGTCAGGGTCTGGACCGGGTCTTCCTGAGCATAGGCGTTGAAATCGCCCATCAGCAGATAGTCGGTGACGCCTCCGCCATTATAGGCGGTTTCGACCCAGTCCTGCACTTCGCCCGCCGCATCGGCGCGCACCGCGTTCCAGAACCCCTGGCCATCGCCCTGATCGTAGTTCGGATCGCTGGTCAGCGCGTCGATATCGGCCTGGGTGATCCCCATGCCGCCATTGTCGAGATAGTCCTGCGCGGCGGCGACCAGATCGACCAGCCCGCTATCGCCCTTCGACTTGAAATGGTTCGAGACGATGGTGAAGCGCTCGCCCGTCTCGGGATCCTCGAAGGTGGCGGCGACGGAGGGGCGGTTGCGCTGGAAATCGCCCAGCCGGTCGCCCGCCGGCACCACCGCGTTCAGCACCTCGGCCAGCGCATAGGTGGTGGCTGCCGAAGGCTCGTCGAAGACGATGTGGTCGGAGGCAACCAGCGTCAGGCTGGTCGTATCGTAGATGATGCCGGTGGTGATTGCATCGGTGCCGATATAGCCGTCGGGATCGCCGCCGGTGGGATCGACAAAGGCATAGCTGGCGGAGAGCCCGCGCAGCGCCGCCTCGGCGTTCAGCGCATCGACCAGCGTGTCGATGGCCGAACCGTCGGCAAAGCCGCCATTCTCCAGCTCCTGCAAGGCAAGCGCCTCGGCTCCGGTGCCCAGAATGGCATCGACCAGCGACGCGGTCTGGCGATCGAGATCCGCCGCGGTTCTGGCGCCGCGCGGATCCAGGCTGTTCGGCCCGACCCCGCCGCTCAGCGTGGTGAAATAGTTCAGCACGTTGACCGAGGCGATCTGGAGATCGCCCCCCACCGGATCGGGCACCGCCTGACGCGCGCCACTATTGGTGCTCTCGTCGATATCGAGCTGGCCATCGATCACCAGACGATACTCGCCATAGGCATAGCCCATCGCCCCGGTGACCGGCGCGTTGAGCTCGGCCCCCAGTCGCAGCGTCGGCCCGTCGGCGGTAAAGGTATCCCCCGCGTCGAGATAGCCATTGCCATTGTCGCCCGCCGTGGCGTTGGGGATGAAGGTAAAGGCATCGGGGTTCTGAGACGACACGCCATCGTCGATCAGCAGGCGGTTGTTGGTGTTGGCCTCCATCAGCGCCTGGATCTCTTCGGCCTCGGTCTGGGCGTCGTAGAGCTGCGTAGGCTGCATCTGGGTGCCGGCCGAGAGCACGATTTCGCCGTAGCGGTCGAGATTGAAATTCTCGATCACCGTCAGACGTTCGTCCGCGACACCGCTGTCGAGTGTCACGCGCATGCCCTCGATGGCCTCGAAATCCTGCGCCACATCCGGGCTGAGCAGCACCGCCGCCGCTGTGGGCAGCGCATTGCCCGAGGACACCACACGCACCGTTTCCTGATCGATCTGGGTTTCGCCGAAATATTCCTCGACCGCGCCGCGCAGGATCACATGATCGCCCACCGCCGGGTTGTCGCCCCCGGTGAAGACGAAGACGCCTTCGGAAGTGCCGGCGTCGCCGTCGCTATCGGCATCCTCTTCCTGAAGGTAATAGCCGCTGCCGGTGACCTGCGTGACAATGGCCGATACGGTGACCACCTGATTGACATAGTCGCTGGCGGCACCGCTGCCCTGGATGGTGGAAATCAGCGTCAGGTCGTCATCGTCCAGCACGGTGACCGAGGCGCTGGCATCGGTCAGGCTGCCATCGGAGGGATTCGACAGGATCACATCGAAAAGCTCGTCATCCTCGACGGTGAGATCGCCGGTCACCTCAAGCGTGAAGGTCGCGCAGGTCTGGCCGGCGGCAAAGCTGACGGTGCCCGATGGCAGCGTGCCGCCGAAATCCGCCGCATCGACCTCGCCGCCGACGGTGAAATCGACGCTGCCCGCCGCACTCACATCGCCGCTGCGGGTGATCTGGAACGTGTAACCGGCGGTACCGCTGTCGCCCTCGAACGCATCCTCGCCGAGCGCCGCAATGGCGTATTCGGTGGGCTCCACGGGGGCGCTGCCGCCGCCCGCCGCCTCGATCACCAGGTTCTGCATGGCAAACGCCTCGGACCCGCCATCGGCCTCGGCGGTCAGCGTGACGTTCAGCACAGACCCGGTACCGGCGATATCCGCGCTCAGCGTTTGCAGCACGTTGGACAGCACCTCAGCCGTCCCCGCCACGGTCAGCGGATCGTTCAGCGAGAAGGTGTTGCCCCCGGCCAGAGTGTAGTCGAGCGAGGCGGCCTCGTCGGCGACGAAGTCGAACAGGATGGTCTCGGACCCGCCATCGATATTGTACGTGATCGTGAAGCTGTCGGAGCTTTCGAAATCCCCCATGGCGCCGACATCGACCGCGAGCGACAGGTCGCTATAGCCGCCGATATCGAAGCTCCAGCTCGCCGAGACCGGGCCGTTATTGTCGCCGTTCTGGGTGTCGGTGACGCCGAAGAACGTGTCGGTGTTGGAGGCCGAGTCGATGATGCCCAGCGAATCCGGCGCGTACACCCCGGCGCTGTCGTCGAGCACGGCGAAGGGGATCGAGCCGCCGGTCGCGACCGAGAACAGGCCGAACCCGTCCCCCGCGCTGCCAAAGACCGGCGCGGTGTTGCTGTAGCCGACAAGGTTCTGGCTGGCGCTGCCCACCATGTCATAAGCGACGGTCTGGCGGCCCGCGAGCGGCGCGGCCTGAACCGCCACCTGAACGGCGCGGCTGACGCTGCCGCCGTTGCCGTCGCTGACGGTGATCTCCACATCATAGCGATTGTCGGCACCGTGATCGAGCGGTGCGCCGGCCTCGGGCGCGGAGAGGAAAGCCAGCGTGCCGGTGGCCGCGTCGATCCCGAACAGCGCGGCATCGGCCCCGCCGGTGATCGCGTAGCTCAGCGTGTCGCCCTCGGCATCGGAGGCGGCCAGCACGGTGGGCGCCTCGGCATTGCCCTCGATCAGGCAGATGCTGTCGACTGTCAGCAGCGACGGCGCGTCGTTCTCGCCCGCGATGGTGACCGTGACGGTTGCGGTATCGGTGCCGCCTTTTCCGTCATCGACGGTGTAGGTGAAAGTATCGGTCGCGGTTTCGCCGGCGCCCAGATGGTCGAACAGCGTGCCCGGATCGTAGCTGACCTGCGTGCCGTCCAGCGACACCGTGGCACCCGACGCGCTGAGACCGTCGACGGCAGACACCGCCATGGTATCGCCATCGAACTCGCGGTCATTGGCGAGCAGCTGCGCGGTGTCGATGACCAGCGCACCGTTCTCCGACGTGGAGACCGCATCGTCGGCGGCGAGAACGGCGTTGTTGGTGCCGTCGAGATAGAGCGTGTAGTCGTCCGCGCGGAAATACAGCGCCTCGATACCGGTCAGCATATCGCGCCCGGCATCGGCGACACCCGGCGAGACAGAGGTCACGATGACCGGTCCGGTAACATGCCCCGGGCGATGTCCGAAACCATGCCCGAAACCGTGGCCATGGCCATGGTTGTGCTGCCAGGGCGACCCGATCCGGTACTCCAGGACCGAACCGGCATAGACCGCCGTGTCCGATCCGCGTCCGCCGACGATCAGGTCGTTCCCGGCACCGCCTTCCATCAGATCATCCCCGTGACGCCCGAGAAGCAGATCGTTGCCGCCCAGCCCCGAGATCGTGTCGTCACGCATGGACCCGAGCAAAATGTCTCTCCGCTCCGTGCCCGTGATAGTTGTATTCCAGAACCCGGCGCGCGGGGCGCCTCTATGAAAATGACCCATGGTGATTCCCTGATGTACTCGCTGCCCGGGTGATGGCAGGGCTTTGTTACAGTTTTTCGTTGTTCAGGAAGATTGCGTCAGCCCAGGCAGCAAATCCATATGAAATCAGGATTTTCCGCCGCCTCCTCACCCCCTGAAGCATGGATGGGCAGGGTTTCGCCCATCGCGACAAAGGTGACGTCGCGTCCCTCCTGGGCTGACACCAGACGCAGGCCGCAGCGGCGGGCCGGGTCTGCCGAAAAAATATGCTATCGCTCTAAACGTGTGCTGCCTCAGGCCTCCCGGGCCCGGCCAACCGCTCAGTCGAAGGCGGACAGCGCGTGGGTGGCAATCGCGGTGTCCTGCACCCCGGTGCCGGTCAGATCGGCAATGGTGATCTGATCGGGTGCGGTGCGCCCCGGGTGGCGGCCGGTGATGACATCGCCCAGTTCGGGAATGCCATCGGCGTTCTGCACCGTGCCAGCCGCCAGCGCGGCGCGCAGCTCGCCCTGCGTGCGGGTCTGGCTGACCCGGTCGGCGACATAGAGGTCCGCGCGGGCGAGGCATTCCGGATCGAGCTCGCCCTTGCCGGGCTGGTCGCTGCCCATCGCGGTGACATGCTGGCCCGGGCGCAGCCATTCGGCGCGCAGGATCGGCTCGGTCGCGGGGGTCGTGGTCACGATCACCTCGCCAAAGGCGGCGGCCTCGGCGGGATCGGCACAGGCCCGCACGCGCAGCCCCTCCTCGCTCAGCTCTGCCGCCAGTGCGCGCGCCTTTTCGGGATCGCGCGCCCAGATCGCCACATCCTCGATCGGGCGGACCAGCCGCAGCGCCTGCAACTGCATCCGCGCCTGAAGCCCGGCCCCGAAGATCGTCGCCCGCCGCGCGCCCTCGGGGGCCAGATGCCGCGCTGCCACGCCGCCGGCGGCGGCCGTGCGCACATCGGTAAGATAGCCGTTGTCGAGCAATACCGCCCTTACCCGGCCCGTCTCGGTCGACAGAACCACCATCAGCCCCGAGGTCGAGGGAAGCCCCTTGGCCGGGTTGTCGAAAAACCCCGGCGAGATCTTCACCGCAAAACCCGGCAACCCCGGCACATAGGCGGTCTTCACATCGACCTCGCCATTGAGATCCGGCATATGCATCGACAGGATCGGCGGCATCTCGACCCCGCCGCCGGCGAGGGTCGCAAAGGCGCGCTCGACCACATCGATGGCGGCGAGATCCAGCGCGATGCGCGCCCGCAGGTCGGTTTCGTGCAGAATGCGGATGTCGCTCATGATGTCTCCCCGACGATCTCCCGGTGCAGCGCCGGGTCGATATTGCCGCCCGAGAGCAGCAGGACCAGCGGGCCACCTCTGGCACGCAGCTTGCCCGCCAGCACCGCCCCGGCACCGACGGCGGCGGCGCCCTCGACCGTCTCACCGTCTTCGCGCGCGAGATGGCGGATGCCGGCGGCGATCTCGGCCTCCGAGAGCAGGATCATCCCGTCCATAAGGTCACGGCAGAGCGCAAAGGTCAGCCGGTTGTCGCGCCCGATGCCGCCGCCGAGGCTGTCGGCAAGGGTTTCCACCTCCTCGACCTCGACCGGATGCCCGGCGCTGAGGCTTGCCGCCATGGCCGCGCCGCGTTCCATGCTGATGCCGATGATGCGGATCTCCGGTCGCCGCGCCTTGGCCGCCAGCGCGACACCGGCCAGCAGCCCGCCGCCGGAGAGCGGGATGGCGAGGGTGGCGGCATCGGGCAGCTGGTCGAGAATCTCCAGCCCCAGCGTGCCCTGCCCGGCGACGATATCGGGGTGATCGAAGGGCGGGATGAGCGCAAAGCCCTCCTCGCGCTCCAGCCGCCGCGCCTCCTCGAACGCCTCGTCCTGGCTCGCCCCGGTCACCCGCGCCTCGGCGCCGAGCGCGGTGATCGCGGCGCGTTTGTTCTCGGGCACCAGACGCGAAACGCAGATCACCGCCGGCAGCCCCACCTGCCGCGCCGCATAGGCGAGCGCCCTGCCGTGATTGCCGGTGGAGGCGGTGGTGACGCCGGCCACATCTCCCAGCCGCGCCACCGCATTGGCGGCGCCGCGCAGCTTGAAGGCGCCGGTCTCCTGGTGATGCTCGCATTTCAGCCAGACAGGCCCGCCCGCAAGCTCCGACAGCGCGGGTGACTGTTTGACCGGGGTCAGGCGCACCCTGTCCCGGATCCGCGACCGCGCCGCTGTGACGTCGTCGAGAGTGACCATAAGCCCTGCCATTGCCCCTTTGCCGCAGCATTGGCCGGGCCCGTCGCAATGTCCAGTGCCGCCTCCCGGAGGCTTGCGAGGGTTGTCCAGATTGACAAACCCGCCGCCGACCGGAACAAGCAGACTATGAATGCCACCCGCCTCGACGCCAGAGACATCGCCATCCTAGCAACCCTTTGCCGCGAGGGCCGCATCGCCAAGACCGAGCTGGCGGCGCGGGTGAACCTGTCGCCCACCCCCTGCTGGGAGCGCATGAAGCGGCTGGAGCAGGTCGGGCTGATCCGCGGCTACCGCGCCGAGATCGACCTCGCCGGCATCGGCCCGCATGTGCAGGTCTTCGTGACCGTCGAGCTGGAGAGCCACCGGGCGGAAAGCTTTCAGATCTTCGAGCGCACGGTGGCGCGGCTCGACGCGGTGACCGGCTGCTGGGCCATCGGCGGCGGCTACGATTATCTCATGCAGGTGGTCGCGCCGGACGTGGCGGCGTTCCAGACTCTGATGGACGGGCTCCTGGAAAGCCGCGCCGGGGTGCGGCGCTATTACAGCTATATCGTGACAAAGCCGGTGAAGGACGAGCCGCCGGCGATGGGCCTGTTGCGCGGCTAGCCGGTCGCGTGTCCGCCTCTGACGGGGCTGCGGTTGGCAGATTGCCTGCCGCTACGGCGCCACACGGGGACGGTACCGGGGCCCTTTGGAAAACAGACCCCGGAGGTGGCTGGCCTCCGAGCGCACTCTGCGGCACTGTGCGCCTATCGGACACGCGCAGGAGCCCCCATGGACCCCGATCTCATCCGCATCGCAAGCGATCGCCTCACCGCCACCGTCTCGCCGCTCGGCGCCGAGATGCAGAGCCTGCGCACCGCCGGGGGCGCCGATCTGCTCTGGCACGGCGATCCGGCCTGGTGGAGCGGGCGCGCGCCGATCCTTTTCCCCATCGTCGGCAAGGCTCCCGGTGACCGCATCGCCGTGGGCGATCACGAGGCCGATATGCGCCAGCACGGCTTTGCCCGCCGGTCGCGCTTTGAGCTCGATGCACAGGGCGCAGACAGTTGCCGCCATGTGCTGCGTGACAGCGCCGAGACCCGCGCGCTCTACCCCTTCGCCTTCGAGCTGGCGGTCAGCCATGCGCTCGCCGGCGACAGGCTCAGCGTCAGCGTCGAGATCGCCAACCGCGACCCGAAGCCCATGCCCTTCGGCTTCGGCTTTCACCCGGCCTTTGCCTGGCCGCTGCCCGGCGCCGGGGGCGCGCCGCACGAGATCCGGCTCGACAATGGCGCGGAACCGCCGATGGCGCGGCTGCAAGACGGGCTGCTGCCGCCCGACCGCGAACCCTCGCCGTTTGCGGCTGGCCGGCTGGTGCTGGCGCCCGAGCAGTTCGACGCCGATGCGATGATCTTTCCCGAGGGCGCCGGCGACGGGCTGCGCTACGGTGTGCCCGGCGGGCCGGAACTGGCTTTCAGCTTCGAGAACCTGCCCAACCTGGCGCTCTGGACGATCCCCGGCGCGCCCTATCTCTGCGTCGAGCCCTGGCACGGCATGGCCGCCGCAACCGGCGCCTCGCCGCAGATCGCCAAGCGGCCCTTCAGCCTCTCGCTCGCGCCCGGCGATACCGCGCGCTTTGCCTGGCACGTCACCGCGCATCTCTGAGCGCCGCAGGGACTGGCCAAGCAGGGGGGCGACGCCTATCAAGGGGCCAGATGTCAGCCAGAGGCCCCCATGACCCAGATCATCCGCGCGCTTTCCGAGATTTCCGGCAATTACGAGGCGATGTTCGTCGACCTCTGGGGCTGTGTGCATAACGGCGTCACCGCCTATCCCGAAGCGGTCGAGGCGCTGCGCGCCTATCGCGCCGATGGCGGCGTGGTGGTGCTGGTCACCAACTCGCCCCGCGCGCGCGCCGAGGTCTATAAACAGCTCGAGGGCTTCAACGTGCCCGAGGATTGCTGGGACAATATCGCCAGTTCCGGCGATTCCGCCCGCGCCGCGATGTTCACCGGCGCGGTGGGCAACAAGGTCTGGTTCGTCGGCGTCCCGGCCGAGGCGCCGTTCTTCGAGCCGATGAAGCTGATCACCGACCCGGTGGCGATCGAGCGGGTGGCGCTGGAAGACGCCGAGGGCATCGTCTGCACCGGCCCCTTCGACGCCGCCGCCGATCCGGCCACGCTGCGCCCGCAACTTCTTTATGCCAAGCAGATGGGGCTGAAGCTGCTCTGCGCCAATCCCGATATCGTGGTGGACCGGGGCGAGCGGCGTGAATGGTGCGCGGGTGCGGTGGCGGCGCTCTATACCGAGATGGGCGGCGAGAGCCTCTATTTCGGCAAGCCGCACCCGCCGATCTACGACCTCGCCCGCCGCCGGCTCTTCGAGGTGGCGCCGGATCTGACCGATCCGTCGATCCTGGCCATCGGCGACGGGGTCAAGACCGACATTCTCGGCGCCCAGGGCGAGGATATCGATTCGCTCTTCATCACCGGCGGACTCGCGGCGGAGGAGACCCTCACCGACGAGCACCCGCATGAGGAGGCGCTGCTGGCCTTCCTCGGCCGCGAGGGCATCACGCCGACCTATTCCATCGGCTTCCTGCGCTGATCCGACCCCGCCCGCCACAGGACTTTCGTGCCATGGCGGGCGAATTCTCTTGATTTTCTGCGACCGCGAAGTAATAAAGTTACCCGAAACTGGCGTCATGCCGATTATTTATTACCGGGCCGAGAATCATGGAGGCTGAGATGTTCGATAATTTCCCGCGCGGGACGATCTGCATCGAGGATATCGAGATGGGGATGACCCGCCATCTGCGCAAACATGTTACGGATCGCGATATCGAGCTGTTCGCCGAGGTCTCGACCGACCGGAACCCGGTACATCTGGACGACGATTACGCCCATGACACGATCTTCGAGGGCCGCATCGCGCATGGCATGCTGACCGCCGGGCTGATCTCGGCGGTGATCGGCGAGCAGTTGCCCGGGCACGGCACGATCTATATGGGCCAGACGCTGAAATTCCTCGGCCCGGTGCGCCCGGGCGATACCGTCTATGCCGAGGTGAAGGTCACCGGTATCGACCACGCCAAGCGCCATGTGACGCTGGATTGCCTCTGCACGGTGGACGGCAAGAAGGTGCTGGTGGGCGAGGCCAAGGTGCTGGCGCCGTCGCGCAAGTTCGATTGACGCGGACGGTGGGTTGAACACCCACCCTATGCGGAGGGGCAGGTGCTCTTCCGGAACGACTCCAATAGCAGCGCGTAACCGTAGGGTGGGCAATCTGCCCACCGATCCGTCTCGCGCACGCGCGGAAAACGAGACGATCTAGAGCGAATCCTCCACGCGGAATCCCGCCGGGATCTCGTCACGCCCCTCCAGCACCAGCGCGGTCATGACCTGCGCCACCTTGGGCGCCACGCCGAAGCCGATCTTGAAACCGCCATTGGCGATGTAATGCCCGTCGCGCCCCGGCCAGCGCCCCAGCATCGGCGCCCGGCTCCTGGCGCGCGGGCGCACCCCGGCCCAGCGCTCCACCACCTCGGCGCCATGCAGCACCGGCATCGCCGCCACCGCGCGCTCGATCAGCCCGTCGCATTGCGCGTCGGTCGTATCCGGGGCGTCGAACTCCCGCTCCGAGGTCGAGCCCAGCGCCACCGTGCCATCGTGATGCGGCACGATATGCAGCCCGCCGGCAAAGACCTGCGGCACATCGCCCGCATGGTGACGCAGCAGCAGCGACTGCCCCTTCACCCCGTTGCCGACCGGCTTGCCCAGCTCCTCGGACAGATCCAGCAGCCCGCGCCAGCCGGTCGCCCAGATCACCGCGCCCTCGTCCGGCGCCTCGGTGACGATCTCCACGCCCATCGCCGTGAGCGCCGCCACCAGCGCCGCCCCCGCCCGGCGCGGCGACATGCGTGCGCTCAGCGTGTCGCGGATCAGCCAGCCGGTGGGCGTCAGCGGCGCCCAGGCGCCCGCCGCCTCCGCCGCGATCACCTCCCAGACCGCCGCCGCGCCCCAGAGCTCCCGCGCCGTGCCTTCGCGCGCGCGGGCCAGCTCCAGCGCCCGGTCGTCGGCCACCGGTTGCAGCCTCCCGCTGCGGGCATAGTCGGGCGAGACCCCGCCGACCTCTTCCACCTCGGCCCAGAAACGTTCGGCCATGAGCAGGCTGTCGAGCTGGAACGCCTTCTTCGGATTCCAGTTCTCCGGCACATGCGGCGCCAGCGCACCGACCAGCCCGCCGCTCGATCCCGCTCCCGGCCCTGCCGGATCCACCACCCGCACGGACGCGCCCGCCCGCGCGCAGGTCCAGGCGATGGAAAGGCCGAAAATCCCCGCACCGCGCACCGTCACGTCCCGACTTGCCATTCCTGCGCCTCCCGTCCAATCTCGCGCCAGTTCTAGGACAGACGATCATGACCTACCAGCCTGATGCGCCGCTCTGGCGCGATGGCGGGGTGCCGGTGTCGCCCCGCTTCGACGATCCCTATTATTCGCTGGAAAACGGGCTCGCGGAGACCCGCCACACATTTCTTGCGGGCAACGGCCTGCCGGAGCGGTTCCGCGACGGGTTCCATATCGCCGAGCTGGGGTTCGGCACCGGGCTCAACCTGCTGGCAGCGCTGCATCTCTGGCGCGAGGCGGCCACGCCCGGCACGCTGCGGGTCACCAGTTTCGAGGCCTTCCCCATGGCCGCCGACGACATGATCCGCGCCCAGGCCGCCTTTCCCGAGCTGGCCGGGATCGCCGCCGAGCTGGCGCCGCACTGGCGCGCCGGCGTGCGCGAGATCACGCTGCCGGATCTCACTTTCCGGATGATCGCCGGCGACGCGCGCGAGACCCTGCCGCGCTGGGAAGGCGTTGCCGATGCCTGGTTTCTCGACGGGTTCTCGCCCGCGAAGAACCCCGAGCTCTGGGGGCCGGAGCTGATGGAAGAGGTGGCGTGCCATACGGTGCCTGGTGGCACGGCGGCGACCTATACGGCGGCGGGCCATGTCCGTCGCGCGCTGGCGGCAGCGGGGTTCGAGGTCAGCCGCGAACCGGGCTACGGGCGCAAACGACACATGAGCGTGGCGAGGCGCGGCTGATGGCGGAACAGAATACAAGGCTCGGCATCTGGCTGATGGTCGCCACGACCCTCGTCTTCGCCTTGCAGGACGGTATCTCGCGGCATCTGTCGGCGACCTACAATGTCTATATGGTGGTGATGATCCGCTACTGGTTCTTCGCCGCATTCGTGATGACCGTGGCGGCACGCCAGGCCGGCGGGCTGCGCGCCGCGGCGGCCACGACCCAGCCGATCCTGCAAAGCTTTCGCGGCGTGCTGCTGGTGGCCGAGATCTGGGTCATGGTGACCGCCTTCGTACTGCTCGGGCTGACCGAGAGCCACGCGGTCTTTGCCGCCTATCCGCTGCTGATCGCGGCGCTGTCCGGGCCGGTTCTGGGGGAAAAGGTCGGCTGGCGGCGATGGGCCGCGATCGGCGTGGGCTTTGTCGGGGTGGTGATCATCCTGCAACCCTCGGGCGGTGTGTTCTCGCCCTATGCCGCGGTGCCGCTGCTGGCGGCGCTGATGTTCGCGCTCTACGGGCTGCTGACCCGCTACGTGGCGCGCAAGGACAGCGCCGCGACCTCGTTCTTCTGGACCGGCGTTTCCGGCGCGATCACCGCCACGCTGGCGGGCATGTGGGTATGGGAGCCGATGAGCGCGCCCGACTGGGGCTGGATGGTGCTCCTGTGCTTCACCGGTGCGCTGGGGCATTTCACCCTGATCAAATGCTACGAGGTGGCCGAGGCCTCGGCGGTGCAGCCCTTCGCCTATCTGCAACTGGTCTTCGCCGCGACGCTGGGCATGCTGGTTTTCGGCGAGACGCTGCGCCCCAATGTGGCGCTCGGCGCGGCCATCGTCGTGGCGGCGGGGCTCTTTACGCTGTGGCGGGCGCGGCAGAAGGGCTGAGCCCGCCCCGTCGAAAGCGCGCCGCCCTCTGGCATCCGCGACACGGGGCCTTTATCTAGGGGACAGAGCAGGCAAGAGGGGCAGGCATTGGTCATCGGAAACATCGCCGATACGCTCACCCGCGGGGTGGAGAACGTGGCCGACACGCTGACCTCCCCCTTCACCGAGCCGGTGATCCGGCTCGGCGTCACCGGGCTGTCGCGCGCCGGCAAGACGGTGTTCATCACCTCGCTTGTGGCCAATCTGATGGACCGGGGGCGGATGCCGCAGCTCGTGGCCGAGGCCGAGGGGCGTATCCTCGCCGCCTATCTCCAGCCGCAGCCCGACGACACCATGCCGCGCTTCGATTACGAGACCCATCTCGCCGCGCTCACCGCCAGCGCCCCGCACTGGCCCGACAGCACCCGCGCGGTCTCGCAGCTCCGGCTGTCGCTCAAGATCCGCCCCACCGGGCTGCTCGCCGGGATCTCCGGCGCGCGCAAGCTGCATCTCGACATCGTCGATTATCCCGGCGAATGGCTGCTCGATCTTGGACTGATGGACAAGAGCTATGCGGAGTGGGCCGAGGATACCCTGACCCGCATGCAGCACCGCCCCGGCGGCACCCAGTACCTGGAGATGGCCAGGGCCGAGGACAGCACGCAAGGGCTGGACGAGGTCCGCGCCAAGGCGCTGGCGAGCGCCTTCACCAAAGCCCTGCAAACCGCCCGCGCCGCCGGCTTCTCCGATTGCACCCCGGGCCGTTTCCTGCTGCCCGGCGAAAAGGAGGGCAGCCCGGTCCTCACCTTCGCGCCGCTGCCGAAACCCTCCGATCCGCCGCGCAAGTCGCTCTGGCGCGAGATGGAGCGGCGTTTCGAGGCGTATAAGTCGCAGATCGTCAAACCCTTCTTCCGCGATCATTTCTCCCGCATCGACCGGCAGGTGGTGCTGGTCGATGCGCTCGGCGCGATCCATGCCGGCCCCGCCGCGATGGAGGATCTGCGCCGCACCATGGCCGATATCCTCACCGCCTTCCGCCCCGGCGGCAACGCCTTCCTGAGCAGCCTGCTGCTCGGCAAACGGGTGGAAAAGATCCTCTTCGCCGCCACCAAGGCCGACCATCTGCACCATTCCCAGCACGCCCGCCTGACCGCCATCATGGAGGCGCTGACCCGCGAGGCCCGCGACCGCGCGCGCTTTGCCGGGGCCGAGACCGGCGCCATGTCCATCGCCGCCCTGCGCGCCACCGTGGAAGAGACGCTGCCGCATGACGGGCGCCGCCTCGACTGCGTGCGCGGCACGCTGCTGACAGACGACGGCACGCGCGGGCGCGAGGCGGCTTTCTACCCCGGCGAGCTGCCGCAGGATCCCGCAAGGCTGCTCGGTCCCGCGCGCGAGGGCGCCGAAAGCTGGCTCGACAATGACTATGCCATCATGCGCTTCGCCCCCGCAGCGCTCAGCCTGAAACCCGGCGAAGGCCCGCCGCATATCCGCCTCGACCGCGCCGCGCAGTTCCTGATCGGAGACCGGCTGTGAGCCCGCGCCTCCGCCCTGCCACGCCCACCGATGCGGGCCGGCTCGGCGCGATGATCGGCGCGGCGGTGGCCAGCCGCCCGTGGAAGCCGCGCCTGCACAGCGGCGCCGAGGACATCGCCCATGCCGGCCAGATGATCGAACGCGGCTGGGTCACCGTGGCCGAGGCGCCGGGCAGCGCGCCGCTGGGCTTTCTCGCGCGCGACGGCGCCTATGTGCATGCGCTTTTCGTCGCGCCCGAGGCGCAGGGCGCGGGCATCGGGCGGGCGCTGATCGAGCATGCCAAGGCGCAGAGCCCGCGGCTCGACCTCTGGACCTTTGCCGCCAACGAGGGCGCGCAGCGGTTTTACGAACGTGCGGGCTTTGCCGTGATCGAACGCGGCGATGGCTCGCGGAACGACGAGGGCCTGCCCGACATCCGTTATCGCTGGCAGGCAAATGCCACCGCCCCGCAGGAGAGCGCCCGATGAGCGACCCGAAAGACAGATCCGGCCCGGTGCTGATCGAGCTCGGCGGCAATGCAAGGCCCGCCTCCCCCTCCGAGGCGCCGCCGGTGCCCGAGCCCGATATCGCCCCCACCCAGCCCGAAGGCCGTGCCATGGCCACGGCGGCGGCGCTGGCGGCGCGGCGCCCGTCGCGGCTGGCGCGCTGGTTCTGGGCGCTGCTGGGGGCGCTGGTCTCGACGCTGGTCTCCATCGCCGTCTGGCGCTTTGCGACGGATCTCATCGCCTCGGTGCCGCTGCTGGGCTATGCGGTGACCGCGCTGATCGCGCTCTTCCTGCTGGTGATCGTGCTGATCGTGATCAAGGAGCTGGCGGCGCTCTCGCGCCTCTCCCGCGTCGATGCGCTGCACCGCGCCGCCGACACCGCACTGGCCGACGAGGATCTGAGCGGCGCACGCAACGTGACGGCCAAGCTTACCGCGCTTTACGCCGGGCGCGACGACACGCGCTGGGGCCGCGAGCGGCTGCGCGAGCGACAGGACGAGATCTTCGACGCCTCGGGCCTCTTGGGCCTCGCCGAGACCGAGCTGCTGGCCCCGCTCGACGCCGCCGCGCGGCGCGAGGTCGAGGCGGCGGCGCGGCAGGTCGCCACGGTCACAGCCCTGGTGCCGCTGGCGCTGGCGGATGTGGCCGCCGCGCTGACCGCCAATCTGCGGATGATCCGCCGCATCGCCGAGATCTATGGCGGCCGCTCCGGCACGCTGGGCAGTTGGCGGCTGACCCGGGCGGTGATGTCGCATCTGGTCGCCACCGGCGCCGTCGCGGTGGGCGACGACATGCTGGAACCGATCCTCGGCGGCGGCATCCTCGCCAAGCTCTCGCGCCGCTTCGGCGAGGGGCTGGTAAACGGCGCGCTGACCGCCCGCGTCGGCGTCGCCGCGATGGAAGTCTGCCGCCCGCTGCCCTTCCGTGGCAAGAGCCGCCCCTCGGTGCGGGCGATCATCCGCACCGCACTGACCGGGCTGGTCAAGGGCGCCGAAAAGGGCTGAGCGCCGCTCAGTAGCGGCGGCGCGCCACGCTCACACGGCCCTGCGCATCGGTGCGGACCACTGCAAGGTCGCCATATTCCAGCGGTGCCGGTTCCGGCAGCCCCAGCACTTCCCAGATCTCGGCGATATTGCCCTTGTTGCCGACCCAGATCGCCGCGCGCCCCGCCGCCTCGCTCGCCAGCCGCGCCGTGGGTGCCTCCTGCGGACGGCGCTCGATTGTGAGCCCGCGCGCCTGCGACAGCGGCGCGGCGGTGTCGAGATTGCGCTGAATGCCGGGGCTGTAAATCGCGTCCAGCGGCTCGCCCTCCAGCGCCGCAACCAGCGCAAGGGCCCGGGCCTGGCCCCTGTCGTTAAGCAACTCATCAGCGCCGCTGCGGTCGCCGTGCCGCGTAATATAAAGCGTCGTATCCGCCGCCAGCCGCACCGGCCCACCCGTGGCACAGCCGACCAAAAGGGCCGCCGAAACAAGCCCGAGCATTGCGCGTCTCTTCATCTCCATTCCCCCGGATTCGCTGTTGTTATGGTATCCTCATACCATAAAATCGCACGACTCCGGGGGCAGGCAGGGCAGCTGACACAAAACGGGGCGCCGTGAAGCGCCCCGTCTGATCGCAAATTGTGCCGTTCGCCTCAGCCCAGCGCGGCGTCGCAGCGCGCGCAGGTGGCGGCGTGGCTGTGGCTGCCCACATCCGGCAGGATCTTCCAGCAGCGCTGGCATTTGCCGCCATCGGCCTTTTCAAAGACCACGCCGACGCCCGGCACCTCCGCCATGCGGAAGGCTTCCTGCGGCGCCGGATCGGCGGTGAGCATGATGCCCGAGGTGATGCAGATATCGTCGAAGGCGACGGTCTTCAGCGCCTCCAGCATCTCGGCATCCTCCACATGCACGATGGGCGCCGCCTCCAGCGAGGCGCCGATCACCTTGTCGGTCCGCTGGATCTCCAGCGCGGCGGTCACCGCGCGGCGTGCCGCCCGGACCTGCGCCCATTTCGCCGCCAGCGCCTCGTCGCGCCAGCTTGCCGGCGTTTCGGGGAAATCCTGAAGGTGCACCGAGCTCTCCTCGCCCGGGAAGCGGTCGAGCCAGACATCTTCCATGGTGAAGACAAGGATCGGCGCCAGCCAGGTGGTGAGGCGGTGGAACAGCAGATCCATCACCGTGCGCGCGGCCTTGCGGCGCGCGGTGTCGCCGTCGCAGTAAAGCGCATCCTTGCGGATGTCGAAATAGAAGGCCGAGAGATCCACGGTGCAGAAGGTAAAGACCGCCTGGAACACCGACTGGAAATCATAGGCGCGATAGCCCTCCTGCACCTTGGCGTCGAGCTCGGCGAGGCGGTGCAGCACCCAGCGTTCCAGCTCGGGCATGTCGGCGGCCTCCACACGATCCGCCTCGGAGAAATGCCCCAGAGCGCCCAGCATGAAGCGCATGGTGTTGCGCAGCCGGCGATAGCTGTCGGCCACACCCTTGAGGATCTCCGGCCCGATGCGCTGGTCGGCGGTGTAATCGGTCTGCGCCACCCAGAGCCGCAGGATATCGGCGCCGTATTGCTTCACCACCTCCTCGGGCACGATGGTGTTGCCGAGCGATTTGGACATCTTGTTGCCCTTCTCGTCCAGCGTGAAGCCATGCGTCACCACGTTGCGATAGGGCGCGCGGCCGATGGTGCCGCAGGCCTGAAGCATGGAGGAATGGAACCAGCCGCGATGTTGGTCGGTGCCTTCCATATAGACATCGGCGATGCCGTCCTCGGTGCCGTCCGGGCGGTCGCGCAGCACAAAGGCATGGGTCGAGCCGCTGTCGAACCACACGTCGAGCACGTCGAAGACCTGTTCCCACTCCTCGGCGTTATACTCGTTGCCGAGGAACCGCTCCTTGGCGCCGTCGACATACCAGCAATCGGCGCCCTCGGTCTCGAAGGCCTCGCAGATGCGGGCATTCACCGCCGGATCGCGCAGCAGGAAATCGGGATCGGTGGGCAGCGCGCCCTTCTTCACGAAACAGGTCAGCGGCACGCCCCAGGCGCGCTGACGCGACAGCACCCAGTCCGGGCGCGCCTCGATCATCGAATAGAGCCGGTTGCGGCCCGATTGCGGGGTGAATTTCACCAGCTCGTCGATGGAGCGCAGCGAGCGCTCGCGGATCGTGGTGCCGTAGCTGTCCTGCCCGTCGCCGACGGCGCGGTCGATGGCGGCGAACCATTGCGGCGTGTTGCGGTAGATCACCGGCGCCTTGGAGCGCCAGCTATGCGGATAGCTGTGCTTGATCTTGCCGCGTGCCAAGAGCCCGCCGACTTCGGCCAGCTTGTCGATGACCGCCTTGTTGGCATCGCCCTCCTTGCCGTTGGGCTTGAGGATCATCCTGCCGCCGAAGAAGGGCAGCCCCTCGCGGAAGGAGCCGTCTTCCATGACGTTATAGGTGATGACCTGATCGAGCATGCCCAGATCGCGGTAAAGCTCGAATTCCTCCATCCCGTGAGAGGGCGCGCAATGCACAAAGCCGGTGCCCTCTTCGTCGGTGACGAAGGGCGCGGCGCGGAAATCGCGCGGATCGTCCCATTCGCCATTGGCACCGTCGGCACCGGCAAGCGGGTGCATGAGGGACAGGCCGGCCAGCTCGTCGGTCGGGACGTCGCGCACCCGGGTCCACTGGCCTTCCTCAAGCCGCGCCCGCGCAAAGGTCTGCCCAGCCAGCTTGTCGGCGAGGATATAGCGCTCGCCCTTGCTCGCCCAGCATTCCTCCGGGGTGTCGGTGACCTCGTAAAGCCCGTACTGGAAGTCCTCGCCATAGACCACGGCCTTGTTCGACGGCATGGTCCAGGGGGTGGTGGTCCAGATCACCACATAGGCCCCGGCGAGATCCCCGCCCCGAACCTGATCCGGGGCCTCACCGGCAGCATCCGACGCGACGGCCTTGAACTTCACCCAGATGGTGAAGCTTTCCTTGTCGTGATACTCGACCTCGGCCTCGGCCAGCGCGGTCTTTTCCACCGGCGACCACATCACGGGCTTGGAGCCCTGATAGAGCGTGCCGGTCATCAGGAACTTCATGAATTCCTCGGCGATCACACGCTCGGCGTGGTAGTTCATCGTCAGATAGGGATCGGCCCAGTTGCCGGTGATGCCCAGCCGCTTGAACTCCTCGCGCTGGATATCCACCCAGCCCTCGGCGAACTTCCGGCATTCCTGACGGAAATCGACGACCGGCACCTCGTCCTTGTTCTTGCCCTTGGCGCGGTACTGTTCCTCGATCTTCCACTCGATGGGCAGGCCGTGGCAGTCCCAGCCGGGCACGTAGCGCGCCTCATGCCCCATCATCTGATGCGAGCGCACGATCATGTCCTTGATCGTCTTGTTCAGCGCGTGACCGATATGCAGGTGGCCGTTCGCATAGGGCGGGCCGTCATGCAGGGTAAAGGGCGTGCGCCCGGCGGCAGTTTCGCGCAGGCGGTCGTAGATGCCGATCCTTGCCCAGCGCTCCAGCCATTCCGGCTCGCGCTTGGGCAGCCCCGCGCGCATCGGAAAATCGGTCTTCGGAAGGTTCAGCGTGTCCTTGTAGTCAGGCGTTTCGGCGCACATGATCTGCGGTCCCGGTTCTTGAGAAATTGGGGGAAACTCTGGTCGGCGCGAAAGTCCATACGCCTTGTCCCGGCGGCTCTGCGGTTTAGAGCGCCGGGCATGTAATTCGAATGATGATCGCGAGACGGCCCATCATGCCGGGCGTTATAGGCAAGCGACTCGCGATGGTCCAGAGCTTGCGGACAGGGCGCGCCAGGCGCGGAACGGGCGGAAATCCCCTCATCCCGGCACCGCAAACCGGCAGCTTCGCGCCACGCCGCATCGCGGCGCGGCGGGGTTCGGCGCATCGCCCCGGCATTTAAGGCGGGCTCCTGCCGGAAACCGGGAGTTCCCGCGTTAGGCGGCAACTCTGACGTGCGGAAATGGTTTCATGATCACCGATGGCGCAGCACATGCCCCGCGCCTGGCAAGTGAACTGAAACCGACGCAATCCGGACAAGGAGTTCCGTCATGGCCTATCAGAACGACCAGACCCACGCCTCCAACCCCTATGCCGCGCATCTGCGCGCCGATCCTCAGACCCGCATGCCCTCGGGCCGCTCCGGCGGCACGGTGGTCGGCCTCGTGGTCGCGGTCGCGGTGATCGTCGCGCTGATCGTCGGCGTGGGAGTCCTGGGCGGCGGCGCGCCCACCGACGGCCCGGCAGCGCCCGCGGCCATCGAACAGAGCACGCCCGAGGCCGGTGCCCCGGTGCTCGGCGACGAGACGGCACCCGCCACGCCCAGCGCGCCGGCGGAATAAGCCGCCGGCCCTCGCCACTCCCGCCCGGAGCCCCGGACCACGCACTTCGCGGCGTGCCCGGCCATCACTCACGGATCGCCCGGGCGGGAGTGGCCCCTTTGCCACAACGACGGATAAACAGCATGCGGCGGCTCCAGATCGGCAGAATCGGCAGGAAGTGGCGCAGCACGCGCAGACCCTGGGCGGCGCGGCGCGCATGGTCGTGGTCCGCGATAAATGGGCGCGACAGACGCCGCGAAAAGGCTCAAATCAGCGCCAGCTGCCCTTCTCCCGTCCCGAGTCGTTCCATGTTCCGTTCCCAAGACGACCTGCCCCTCCAGTCTGCCGCTCCCGCCGATCCGCTCCTGCGGGTGATCGACCGTGCCGCGGCGGCGGTCTTTGTGGTGCTTCTTGCCCTCGCCGCGCTGGTGGCGCTTGATGCGTGGCAGGCGACGCAGGCGCGGCTCGTCGAGACCGAGCAGGTCGCCCTGCCCCTCACCGACTGACGCCGGATCGTCAGCATCTATCGTGTGGGTGGTTTCCAGACCGCCAGCCACCCCGCCTCAGATCGCGAACAGGCTCCCCACCACATAGGCGATGCCGGCGGCGACCCCGCCGATCAGCAGTGTCTCCAGCCCCGAACGCCACCAGGGCGACAGCGACCAGCGGCTCTTATAGGCACCGATGGCAAAGAAGGTGGCCAGCGTCAGCAGCGTGGCCACCGTAAAGGCCTGCGGCAGCGACAGCAGGAAAGGCAGCAACGGCACCATGCCCGCCACCAGAAACGCCCCGAAGGTCGCCAGCGCCGCGCGCATCGGATGCGGGTCCACGGACGACAGGCCGTAGCTGCCCTCCAGGATCATCGCCAGCATATGCTCGGGATCGCGCGCGATCTCCTCGACCGCATGGTCGAGCGTCTCTTCGCAGAGCCCCTTGCCCGCGAGGATCTGGCGCAGTTCGGCGCGGGCGCGTTCCGGCTCACGGGCGATGCGCCCGGCCTCGACGCGGCGCAGCCGGTTGAGATCGTCGAGCTCGGCCTTGGTGCCGGAGTAGTTCCCCGCCGCCATGGAAAACCCGTCGGCCAGCACATTGGCAAAGCCCAGCGCGAGGATGATGAAGGGCGACAGCCCCGCCCCCGCCACCCCCGCGACGATGGCAAAGGTGGTGACCGAGCCGTCGATCGCGCCATAGACGATGTCGCGCAGATGACCGTGGCCATTCTGTTTCGGGGCTGGGCTGGCGTCGGACATGGCTCGCCTTGCATCGGAACGTTCGGGGTCGCTCTGGCTGTGCCCTGCGGCGGGGCCGGAATCAAGCCTCACGCGGCGTTCCGCGCGCAGGATGGCCCGCCCTGCCGCGCATCCCGGCGTGCAAAAAACGCGCATTTCCCCGGCCCATACGCAGGAACCGCGACAAAACCCGCCGCCCCGCCCTGAAAAGACTTGCCTCAGGCCCCAAAAGCCCGTTTCTGAAAGGCGTCATGCGGCAACGGCGCCGCATGTGTCTCCCGAAAGTCCGGGATCCATGAGCAAAGCTGCTCGGTCCGTCGCATCCTTCGTTGCGGCGTATCGGCGGCTTTTTTTGTTTTTCAGACTGCGTTTGCCAGGAGACAGGCATAATGACCCATCCGCAAAAAACCGGCCATGTCGCCCTTGTCGGCGCCGGCCCCGGTGCCCGCGATCTGCTCACCCTGCGCGCGCTCAACCGGCTCCAGAACGCCGATGTGCTGCTCTATGACCGGCTGGTCGACCCGGAGATCATGGAGCTCGCCAATCCCCGCGCCGAGCGCATCTATGTCGGCAAGGAGGTGGGCCGCTGCAAATGGCCGCAGGGGCGCATCGACCGGCTGATCGTGGCCAAGGCGAAGCTGGGGCTGCGCGTGGTGCGGCTGAAATCCGGCGATCCGTCGATCTTCGGGCGCGCCTGCGAAGAGATCGCAGCCGCCAAGGCCGCTGGCATCGCCGTCGAGATCGTGCCCGGCATCACCGCCGCCTCTGCCGCCGCCGCCGCCATCGGCGTGCCGCTGACCGAGCGCGGCGAGACCGACACTTTCGCGCTGACCACCGGCACCTGCAAACCGGGCGACGCGCGGCCCGACCGCGCGCGGCTGGCGCATCCCGGCACCTCGATGGCGTTCTACATGGCGGTGGAGCGCGCGGCGCAGGTGCAGGCGGATCTGCTCGGTGCCGGCGCGCCGGGGGCCTGCCCGGTGGAGATCGTCGCCGCCGTCAGCACCCCGCGCGAGCGCCATGTGAGCACGACGCTGGGCGCGCTGGCCGATACAATCGCCCGGGAAGAGATCTGCAACCCGGCGATCCTGTTCATTCGCTATCCGAAATCGCTGGCGCGGCAAATGGCGGCAGACGGCGCGGAGATCGCCGCCTGAGCGGCAGGGCGCCGGCGCAGGGCCACGCGCCGCTTGACCTCCGCCGCCGGGAAGCAGACCCTTGCGGGCGACGCGGTCGCGGCTCGTCCGCCCGACCGCCCCACCCTGCCCCGGACCGGCGCATTTCGCCGACGACCGGGCCGCTTACAGGAGGCCCGCCCCATGACCCTGCTCGCGGATCTGCTCAGCACCGTCTTTGAACGCCGCGCCCGGATCGGGCCGATCCTGCGCCGCGATCCGCGCAGCACCGAGGCGCTGATCGCCGATCTGATGAAGGCCGAATCGGAGACCGCGGCGCTGGCGCTCGCCCGGCGCATCCTCCAGCGCTATGCCGAGATGGACGAGGCGGCGCGGCTGGCGCTCTTTCGCCATATCGCGCAGGGCCACGATCTCGACGCCGCCGCCCTGCGCGCGGCGCTCGACGCCTATGAGGCCGAGCCCTCGGGCAGCAGCTACCGCGCCTTCACCGCCGCCTGCGAGCCGCCCCGGCAGGAGCTGATCCGGCGGCTCAACCAGGTGCCCGGCGCCACCGAGCGGCTGGTCGAGATGCGCGCCGACCTGCGCCGGCTGGGCAGCGGCGAGCCGGCGCTCGACGCGCTGGATCTGGATTTCAGGCAGCTCTTCCGCTCGTGGTTCAATCGCGGCTTTCTGGTGCTGCGCCCGATCAGCTGGGAAAGCCCGGCGCATATCCTGGAAAAGATCATCGCCTATGAGGCGGTGCACGCCATCGGAAGCTGGCAGGATCTGCGCCGCCGCCTCGTGCCCGAGGACCGGCGCTGCTTTGCCTTCTTTCACCCGGCGATGCCCGACGAGCCGCTGATCTTTGTCGAGGTCGCCCTGACGCGCGGCATTCCCGGCTCGATCCAGGCGCTGCTGGCCGAGGACCGCGCGCCTCTGAGCGCGGAGGAGGCCGACACGGCGGTGTTCTATTCGATCTCCAACTGCCAGCCGGGGCTCGCCGGGATCTCCTTCGGCAATTCGCTGATCAAGCAGGTGGTCTCCGATCTCGCGACCGAGCTGCCGGGGCTCAAGACCTTTGTCACGCTGTCGCCGGTCCCCGGGCTGGTGCGCTGGCTGGAGACGCAGAAGGTGCCCTACGACCCGAAGGACGCCAAGGGCATGGCGTCGCTCGCAGCGCATTATCTGCTGCATGCCAAGCGCCCCGACGGCCAGCCGGTCGACCCGGTGGCGCGCTTCCATCTCGGCAATGGCGCGATGATCCAGGCGGTGCATGCGGGCGCCGACATCTCGGAAAACGGCATGCGGCAATCCGGCGGCGTGATGGTGAATTACCTCTACGATCTCGGCAAGGTGGAGAAATATCTCGACCGCTACGCCGAAAGCCGCGAATTCACCGCCGCGCAGCCCGTGCGCTCGCTCGCCAACGCCCGTGAAAAGGCCGCCGCTGGCTGAGGCCGCCCGGCGCTCAGAATGCCTTGAAGGTCAGCGTCGTCAGCGTGCGCTCGATGCCCTGCACGTCGGCGAGCTTCTCGTTGATGTAATGGCCGACATCGGCGCCGTCGGGGATGTAGAGCTTGACCAGCAGGTCCCACTCGCCCGAGGTCGAATAGAGTTCGGAATGGATCTCGCGAAGCGCGATATCCTCGGCCACCCTGTAGGTGGTGCCCGGGGTGCAGCGGATCTGGACGAATACGCAGGTGGTCATGGCGGTCTCCTTGGTGCCGCGAAGCTGGCACAGACGCCACGCCCGCACAAGAGACGCATCTGCCCGGCTTGGCGCCGCCCCCCTGCCCGCCTATAAGCGGCGCGAGACACGAGGAGTGCCCCCATGCGCAAGGCCAGCATCGCCCGCAAGACCGCCGAAACCGCGATCGAGGTCGAGATCGACCTCGACGGCAGCGGCGCCTATGACAATCAGACCGGCGTGGGGTTCTTCGATCACATGCTGGACCAGCTCTCGCGGCATTCGCTGATCGACATGACGATCCGCGCCAAGGGCGACTATCACATCGACGATCACCACACGGTCGAGGATACCGGCATCGCGCTGGGTCAGGCGCTGGTCAAGGCGCTTGGCGACAAGCGCGGCATCCGGCGCTACGGGGCGTGCCTGCTGCCGATGGATGACGCGCTTGTGCGCTGCGCGCTGGATCTCTCGGCGCGGCCCTTCCTGATCTGGAATGTCGATCTGCCGACGCAGAAGATCGGCAGTTTCGATTGCGAGCTGGTGCGCGAGTTCTTTCAGGCGCTGGCCACCCATGGCGGCATCACCCTGCATGTGGACGCGCTGCACGGGGTGAATTCGCACCACATCGCCGAGGCCGCGTTCAAATCCGTCGCCCGCGCGCTGCGCGAGGCGGTCGAGCCCGATCCGCGCAAGGGCGATGCCATCCCCTCCACCAAGGGCGCGCTCTGAACACCAGACGCCCCGTCATCCGGCAGGCCCCGCAGGGTGGGCAATCTGCCCACCCGTCGTTGCACGCCAAGGCGGCTCAGCCCATGGAGCCGCTCTCGACGAACCGCTGGTGCCAGGACAGCGCCTCGCCCAGCAGGTTCGGCGCGTGCTTGCCGTAAGAGCCCGCCAGCGCCCGCGCGTAGTAGTCGCGCAGCGCCGGGCGGTAATCGGGATGGGCGCAGTTCTCGATGATCAGCTCGGCGCGCTGCTTGGGCGCCAGCCCGCGCAGATCCGCCAGCCCCTGCTCCGTCACGATCACATGCACGTCCTGCGCGATGTGATCGACATGGCTGGCCATCGGCACAATGGCCGAGATCTTGCCGCCCTTGGCGGTGGAGGGCGTCATGAAGATCGACACATAGGCGTTGCGGGCGAAATCCCCCGAGCCGCCAATGCCGTTCTGGATGCGCGAGCCCATCACATGGGTGGAGTTCACATTGCCGTAGATATCCGCCTCGATCAGCCCGTTCATCGCGATACAGCCAAGACGACGCACCAGTTCCGGGTGGTTGGAGATCTCCTGCGGACGCAGGATCAGCTTGTCGCGGAACTGCATAGCGTCGCGGTTGAAGCGCTCCGCCGCCTCCGGGCTCAGCGAAAACGCCGTGGCCGAGGCCATGCGCAGCTTGCCCGCATCCAGCAGGTCGAGCATGCCGTCCTGGATCACCTCGGTATAGGCGGTCATGCCCTCATAGGGTGCCTCCATCAGCCCCGAGAGCACCGCGTTGGTGACATTGCCCACGCCCGATTGCAGCGGCAGCAGATTGGCCGGCAGCCGCCCGCGCTTGACCTCATGGGCGAAGAAATCGAGCAGGTGGCCGGCGATGGCCTCGGCCACCGCGTCGGGCTTGGCAAACGGCAGGTTGCGGTCGGGCGCGTCCGTTTCGACGATGGCGACGATCTTTTCCGGATCGACGCGGAAATGCGGCTGGCCGATGCGGTCGTCGGGCTTCACCAGCGGGATCGGCACCCGGTTCGGCGGCAGCGCGGTGCCATAGTAGATATCATGCATGCCGTTCAGCGCGTCGCTCTGCCAGCGGTTCAGCTCGAGGATCACCTTGTCGGCCACGTCGAGCCAGGTCTTGTTGTTGCCGATGGAGGAGGACGGGATCAGCGCGCCGTCCTCGGTGATGCCCGAGATCTCGACCACCGCCACATCGAGCTTGCCCAGAAAGCCCTCCCAGGCCATCGGCGCCACCTGGCTCAGATGCATGTCGAAATAGTTCATCTCGCCCGCGTTGATCTTTTCGCGCGCGATGGGGTCTGAGTTGTAGGGCAGCCGGAATTCGATGCCGTCGGCCTTGGCCAGGGCGCCGTCGAGCTCGGGCCCGGTGGAGGCGCCGGTCCAGACCTTGACCCGGAACGGGTTGCCGGCGGCGTGCTCGGCTTCGATCCGGGCGGCCAGCGCCATCGGCACCGATTTGGGATAGCCCGAGCCGGTAAAGCCGCTCATGCCGATGGTCATGCCGTCGGAAATCAGCGCGGCGGCGTCCTCGGCGCTCATCACGCGGGATTTCAGGTCGGGGCGGGCAATGCGGGAATGCAGGGTCACGAAGGTCCTCCTTTGCCCACCCCGGCGATCAGGAATATGTCGCGCGAGGCCGGGTCATCTGTTCGAAACTTGCGCAGCATTTATGCAATCCACCCCGGCGCGTGCCAGAGGGAGAAAGCCTCCGCAAGACGGGCATTCCCAAAATGCATAGCAATATCATTTAACTTTACGCTGGACGCATAGCTTAGTCCGGCGAGTTGCGCCGCATCACATCGCGGCGCGAGTCCGCCAGACCTTCCTGGAACCGCTCGGCATCACCATAATCCATGAACTGGGCATAGCGGCGATGTGGCTGGGAAACGCGGGCGGCATGTTTGATCGGGCACCAGAACGCCTCGGTCCGCGAGGCGATCTCGGTCACATAGGACAAAAGCCCGTTGCAGTAGCCGCAATAGACGCAATTCAGCTTTTGCAGCGCGTTGAGATAGGCGAGATGGTGGCGGTCGATGCGGATGTGATCGCCGCGCCGGACACGGGGGATGCCATAGGCGCGAAAGCAGATCGCCTGATAGACCGTGACAAAGAGGTCGAGCAGCGCGAAAGGAATGATCAGCGAATAGATCACCGGCGCGGTCAGGATGTGCCAGGGATTGGCGCGCGCCAGAAAAGTCCTCAGCCGGACGCGCATGGCACGCTGCCGGCGCAGCGCCTCGATCTCGAAGCGCACGCGGTTGTGCTCCAGCCGGTAGCGGAACGCCTCGCGCCGCTTTGCGATCTCTTCGTCGAGCTCCGCGTGCAGCGCGTCGATACGCTCGAGAATCTGGTCGATGCGGGATGTCATGGCGCGGATCTCCTGTCCTGACCCGCGGTGATGCTAGCGCTCTCTGCGCCTACGCTCAATCCGGTCGGCTGCCGGCCTGCCCGCACGCAAAATGCGCTGGCTCGGCAGCCCGAAACCGTAGCAATGCACGCTGCTCTACAGACTGGACAGGTGCTGAAATTCACAGCATTCTGCGAACGTTCCGGAAAACCCGGCAACATCGGTTCTTTCTAACACATCCTACCAATCTCTTTTTTGACGATCAGGACGACCCTTTCATGACAATCACCAACGACAACGATGTCATCTTTGGCAGCGGCGAAGGCTATTTCGGACGCTCCGGCACCAACCCGGTCAGCACGGTCCTCAGCGACGGGCGCATCGCCGTGGCCTGGAACGAATACCAATACCCCGGCGATGGCAGTATTCCGGGCATAGACTTCGACACCTGGACACGCATCCTGAACGCCGATGGCACCCCGGCAACGGAGGCCATGCTGGTCAACGACACGCGCGTCGGCTCCCATGCGTCCGCCGAGATCACGGCGCTGTCGGATGGCGGCTATGTCATCGGCTGGATCACAATGAACCGGGCCACGGTCGAGGGCGGCACGCAGACCGTCTACACTTACGATGCCCATGTGCGCAGCTTCACCGCGGCGGGCGCGCCCGAAGGGCCCGCGGTGCTCGTCTCTCCGGATCTCGAAACCTACGATCCGGCGGATTACAACTCGATCCTCGCCAGCAACATCGAAAACGTGAACATCGTCAGCCTCGCCGCTGGCGGCGCGGTGGTGATCTATGAATATCGTGGCGGCGGAAGCGGTTACAGCTATGGCGGCACCCACGCCCGGATCGTCGGCAATGACGGGCAGAGCCTGGGCGAGCCGGTGCGCGTCTGGGAGGGCGGGCTCTTCAATCTCGACGCGGTGCAACTGAGCAACGGCGATCTGGCCTTCGTTGAATTCGCCGGCGATCTTAGCGGCTACCGCGTGCGGCTGTCGGCCGCCGACCTGACCTCGGCCCCGGCAACGATCGCTGGCGCGTCCGGCCCGGTCGTCATCGACCACGATCCGCAGCCGGATCAGAATGCGGGCGGCTACGGCTCGGCCCCCCGCATCGCGGCGCTGAGCGATGGTGGGTTTGCCGTCCTGTATGGCTACAACGTACAACTCGGCGCGGATGACGACGAATCTCTGCGGATCGACCGCTTCGATGCGCAAGGCGGGTATCAATCCACCGTCAGCATTCCGGTTCCGGACGATACCGTCCAGCAGCCCGGTGCGATCCCTTATGAGATCCTCGAACTGTCGGGCAATCGCCTGCTGGTTGCCTGGTCTCATGTCGTGGCCTATGGCGATACCGACATCATGGCCGTGGTGATCAATGCCGATGGCAGCCTGGACAGCGCGCCGGCAGTGATCAATCCCAACACCGCGAACTACCAGCTGCTCGGCGATCTGACGGCCCTGCCCGACGGCGATGTCTTCATGTCGCTGGCCGACACCTCGGGCGTGCAGGTGGGCGGGGTGGCCGACTATATGCACGGGCTGTTCCTGGGCATGCCAGAGGATCCGGGCGCCAACACACCGGTGGTCCGCATCGGCACGGCCGGCGACGACCGGCTTGTGGGCACGGCCAACAACGATACGCTGCGCGGCCTCGACGGCAACGATACGCTGGAAGGCCGCGACGGCGACGACCAGCTTTTCGGCGGCGACGACAATGACCTCGTGCTGGGCGGTGACGGCAGCGACACGATGGCCGGCGACGGCGGAAACGACACGCTCCGGGGCGGCAACAGCGCCGCGGATCTGCGCGATGTCATCTATGGCGGCGCGGGCGACGACGACATCGACGGCGGCTACGGCAATGACGAGCTGCGCGGCGATGCGGGCAACGACACGATCGTAGGCGGCTACGGCGCCGACACGGTCATCGGCGGCACCGGCAACGACGCCCTGACCGGCCAAACTTGGTCGGACGCAATCTTCGGCGGCGACGGCATGGATTTCATCAATGGCGGCTTTGGTCATGACCGGGTGAACGGCGGCACCGGCGCCGACCGGTTCTATCATCTCGGCGTGGAGGGCCACGGGTCGGACTGGATCCAGGACTTCTCCGATGAGGAGGGCGATTTGCTCGTCTTCGGCGGCACCGGCGCCGCCGTCGAAGATTTCCAAGTCAATTTCACCGAAACCGCCAACGCCGGCGCGGCGGGGGTCGAAGAAACCTTCGTGATCTACCGACCCACCGGGCAGATCCTCTGGGCGCTGGTGGACGGCGGCGCGCAGGACGAGATCATGCTGCAACTCGACGGCATGTCTTACGACCTGCTCGCATAACGTTTTGCAGCTCATGCCGGGCGGTCTTCGCCCGGCTCTCTTCACCGGACGGAACGGATCGCCGCCATGGGATTGGCGGCGCAAAACGCTTGTAAGCGATATGAGGCGCGTTTCCGCCGCGGGCGGGAGCGCGCGGCATCCGGAAAAGCCAATCTGGTACCCGCGGCCGGACTCGAACCGGCACGCCCGAAGGCTGGGGATTTTAAGTTGTCTCGTTTTGCTGCGACATCAAAAAGGTAGACCAAATCGGATCACACGGACATATCGGGAACGAATCGAGATATGTGAACGGTGGAAGCGATCACGAAAAACGCGACAGCACAGTCAAACCCGGCGGCCGATATGGCAGTAGCAAACGCAGATGGCGATGAAACCGTGATCCGCATCCAGATCACGGCGCTGGCCTACCCACCAGAACCTCACTGCTTCCTCGTGCTAGCGTTACGCTCAGAGCGCCAGCAGGTCGTAGCTCACGCCACCAATGAGAAGGTTGATGTGATCCTGCGCGGCGCCGTCCACCAGCGCCCAGAGGATCTGCCCGGTGGGCCGGTAGATCACGAAGGCCTCCTCGACCCCCGCCGCGCCGGCGTTGGCGGTTTCGGTGAAATTGACCAGGAAATCCCCGATCCCAGCGCTGCCGCCATAGACCAGCGCGTCGCCCTCGGCATCGGAGAAATCCTGAATCCAGTCGGACCCGTGCCCCTCCACGCCGAGATGATAGAACCGGTCCGCGCCCGCGCCGCCATTCACCCGGTCGTGGCCGAAGCCGCCATTGATGAAATCCATGCCGTCGCCGCCGAAGATCGCGTCCGACCAGGCCTGGCCTGTCAGCACGTCGTCGCCCGCACCGCCGATGATGGTGTCGGCGCCGTAGCCGCCGATGATCGTGTCATTTCCGGAATCGCCGCGCAGCTCGTCATTGCCGTAGCCGCCGTCGATGGAATCGTCGTCGGCGCCACCATAGACCACGTCGCGCAGATCCGCCTCGGATGTGCCGCCGATCAGCACATCGTCGCCCTCCCCGCCGATCAGCGTATCCGTGCCATCGCCACCATCCAGAGTATCGGCGCCCGCCAGGCCCGAAAAGGTCACGGCATTCGCGTCGCCCATGAGGCTGTCGGCCGCATCGCTGCCGTAGATCGTGTTGCCGGGCGTGACAATCGCGGGCAGGACGTCGAACCGAATCTGTTCACCCGGCGCGAAACCGGAACCGGCGTTCACCGGATAGGCCTCCGCCGCATCGAGAAAGGCATTAAACGCGCCGACCGATGCGAAGTCCGGAAGCGGCGAAGGTCCAAAGGAAAAGATGTAGGTAAAGCTCTCGTCCAACAAAGGGTTGTCGTCGTCCTGCTCTGCCGCTTCGATGTAGAGAAATGCTTCGCTAGCGCCGCCGTTCCAGAGCACACGGACGATTTCCTCATTGGTTGGATAATCGAAAACGGGTGACGTAACGGCGTCGCCGTCGAGATAGGCGCTTAGATTGTACGGGGAAATGCGAAAGGTCGCATTGCCGTCTCCGTCCACCGACCGCGCATAGGTGAAATACCGCTCACCGGTTGTCACGAAGGCCAGCGATGCCGGGCGCAGCGCGATCGGCGTGTCGTCTTCGGATTCGAGAATCCGATATCCCCAAAGCGTGTAAACGGTCATCTTCTACTCCTCCGGAACCGATAACGGCGGGCCGTCGGGCCGCATTGAAGGCAACAAATCGAGTCAGCAGCACATAGCAACGTCGGTAAAGCGAGGATCGGACAGTTTGATGACAGAGAGAGGGAACCTCCCATTCAACGAGCAGTAGACACGACAATTGCCCGTTTCAGGGCAAACTACTGTGATGAGATCAGGCCGATGCCGGCGCCAGTCTCGCGACCGACCGGAAAGGCGCGATCATCGGTCTTTCTTTAAGGAAGCGAGCGGCGGGACACGGGGGGCCCATGCAGAACGCCCCAGCCAACACGAAGCACCAATTATTCGAACGGCTCGATGAGCTCCGGGCTATCCTCCTTGATCCCGAACCGCGCGACGGGGTGATGCCTAAGCATGGCCCCTGCCCCGAGATTGGTACAGTCGCTGCCGCCCAACCACGCGTCCTGCTCGTCGGAATTGAGGATCACCGGCATCCGGTGATGGACATCGGAGACCTCCGCATTCGCCGCTCTCGTCATGATCGTGCAGGTAAGCAGCTCGCCCCAGCGAGACGCAAGCCCCGCAAACCACAGGGTCTCTTCATTGCCGGCCGAACGGATGAAATGCGGCTGCTTGGCGCCCTTCTCTCCCGTCCACTCGTAATAGCCCGCCGCCGGGATCAGACAGCGGCCATGGCGCCAGACCGCCCGAAAAGTCGGCTTGCTCGCCGCGTCTTCGATGCGGGCGTTAAACGTCGTGGCTTTCCAGTCCCTCAGTTCTCCCTTGTGCCAGGACGGCACAAACCACCAGCGCGCGTAATGCGGCTCGAGCTGCGGCTTGGCGAGCAGCAGAACCTCCTGCGTCGGCTTCACGTTGAAGCGTCGCGGGATCGGGTCAATCTTGATCTCGGAATGCTCGAGATCGGTTCCTCGCAGGTTTGGATCTACGAATCGGCCACACATTCAATTATGAGAACCGAGCGACCACCCCGACACAACGATTTCTTGGCCACAAAGACGAACCGACGAGACGTGCTCAGGACGTCGGCTGAAAGCGATGGGCAGGTCACCGACTTTCGCTGCAGGCGCGTACTCGCAATGGGATATCGCGAAAGCCGCCATTCAAATGCGAACACGGATCATCTCTGCCGCAACCGTGCAGCAGTGGTCAGGCTTTCAGAAGAGCAAAGGCCAAGTGCGCAATATCATTATGCGTGACGATGTGAAATTCGACGTTCAGTGCGGCCGCAATAGACTTGGCATGTGCGCGGGAAGCAAGCTGATGCTGAGACAGTGTTTCGAGATCATGAGTCGGCCGACGTCGTGAGGCGTCGTTTGAACGGTTGGTGCTGATGCGTGCGGGCTCGTCTTCAAGATGTACCATTTTTGCGATGCCAAGCGCACGAAAAACGTCGGCTGGCAGTTCCTGTAAGCCTGCGCTGCTGTCGATGACAACGTGACCGTCCATGATGACAAGCCGCGCAGCGGTATCGCGTGCCAGCGCAAAGCCATCGATCAAGAGCCGTTGATTTTCGTCGAGATCCGCATGGCGCATCGCGTCTCTCTCGTCCGGGCGCGCATCGCGTGCCGCGGCAATAAGGCTGCCACCGGTGAGATGCTGGAATGGGATGTGTTCGGCCAAATGCCGGAGAAAGGTCGTTTTTCCAACGCCGGACAGTCCTGTAAATGCAACTATCTGCTGGCTCATACGGCAAACTCTAGGTTCGAACGTTCGACGAGCCTCGTCATCAGATCATGGCGCAGCTTATAGATGGACTGTTGCGGGTGCCCGTTTATGACGCCCATGTTTTCCAACTCATCCTTCGACACGGGTGGGTCGATGTAAGCGATCAGTAGGTAGTTGATCACCTTGACTGGTCGTTCGGGTGTCGCCTTCCAGGCATCCAACTGCGCTTCACTGTAGACAGAGCGGCCGCCGGTCATTTGCATCAATTCTTTTGTCGATCGCGCCAACGTCATGCTTTCCAAAATGCCAAGCGCGGTGATCGCTTGGGAGGGCGGGTCTTTAGAGACCCCCTTGTAGAAAAATAGGATCGACCCTGGGGGCCGAGATTCGATTGCGCCTGGCACAGATAGACCTTTCGGATCGTATTGCCCGGACGGGTGATTGTCTCCGCAGGGGACGCGCCGGAAAAGAGATCGGGCTGGCGCGGTTGCCAGAGATCCGGGAAAAGGGTGTCGTGATAGCCTTCTTTGATCGGAATGCCGAACCCGCGCGTTTTTTCGTCGACGAGAAATCGCGGATAGTTTTCGCGCGCGAGATCGAAGGGAGAACTCCCTTCAGCGGGGACCAGCGCTGCAGAGGAAAACCCACGTTCGTAGATGTATTCGCCATTGGCATTCGTGCCAGCCTTCCGGAAACCGTAGTATTCTAAAAGGTCCATTAGCGAGACCTGATCCTCGTACGTGGTCAGATAAGTCAGGTCATACCCGTTGGTCTGCGCATACCAGAGGACCTGCTTCAACAGCAACTCGCCGAGCTTCACACCGCGGCTTTCGGGAGCGACCTTGAAGGTACAGATTTTCAGGACCTTCTCGGCTGGAGTGATCGCGTCGGTGTCGCCCGCCGTCTCGTTCTTACGGACGATCAGACCCGCAAGATGGCCGTCATCATAAACCACCCAGCATGAGCGATGTTGTTTGACACATTTCTCGCGCCACCAGCCGTTAAATTCGGGGTATCCGTCACGCAGGCTGTCGAAAAACCGATCTTGATGATTGATTTCATGGGCCTCAACCTCCGCCACGTGACGGATCGGAACCTCCTTGGGCTCATAGGTCTGGATCAGTAGTTCGGTCGCGTCACCTATAAACAGGACACGTCGTGCGAGATCGGGCGAACGTTTCTGTGCACGCTCGTGAAGCCCCTTGTCCTGCGTGACAAGAAAATCCGAAGCGCCGTTCTCGAGGGCGTGGAGAAGCGTCGCATCTACAACATCATTGGGCTTTTTGAACGGACCGTAGGCTGTATCAAGATCGGAGTCGGTTAGACCGCGCTGCTTCTTGAGCGCGCGGTATTTCGCAATCTTACTGAGCGAGATTTTCCGCCGCTCGACATCCTTGTCGCGCGCGATGTCATCCTTCGCGGCTTCATGCACATAGATGTCGACCTTGTGGGCCGAGGCGAGAGCGTGGAACCTGGCGTAGGCTGCTTCAACTGTGTGGTAATCTTCGAGCCCAATCAGGATGTTCGTATCAATGAGATACGATTGCTGGCTCATCTTTAAGGGCCTTTCTCAGGTCACGTTTTGCATAGAGGAAGGATTGGGGGGGCTCAAATCCAAACTTTTCCCGTAGTTCGCTTAAAGGCAGGGGACGCGAGAAAGCTTTCACATCGTCAAAAACCAATGCGAAACCGTGGTCCAAGCCGTCAAAATACCTGTCAAAGTGTGGCCGTTCGATAAATGCAGTGCTCTCAAATTCGGCCCAAATCTGCTCCACGGGGAGCTTGAGGACTTCGCGGATCGATGCTGTGCCGACCATCGCTTTGACCGGAGAGGTTGAATAGATATAGGCTAGGGCGCCGCTTGGTGCGGAGACCGGAAACCTGCGCCGCAGTTCAACCGTCTTGTGACCTGCGAGAATCTTTTCGGAGTAGACGGGCTTGATCGACAAGACGACGTCCCGCTGCGGCTTGAACGGCTCATCTCCCAACAACGGCAGAACCAACTGGTCATCGTGCCCCCGCTCAACATCGAAGGCCTCGCAAAGCCGGAGAGACAGCGGTGCGTCAGTCGGAAAATGCGCGTTAAGACGCAGTGATGCTCCAAGCGCTTCGACATAGCGCTGCACCGTGCTGAGGTATATCTCGCCGCCCTTTTCGATTTTCGAGATGGCGGCCTGTTGCACATCCATGCGCGCCGCGATCTGCTTCTGGGTCAGATCAGCCAGAAGTCGCAGCCTGCGCAGTTCTGGTCCGACCATGGCTGTGCCGTCAGCCACTGAAACGGCTTGTGCTTCTACGATTGTTCCTGTGAGCTTGCCCATCTTGACCTCTCTTTTTTGCCCGTTCTTACGGCAAAGCAGTATTCCATGCAAGGAATGCTGAGCCAACTCGTACCTTTCTGGCGGCAAAGGTGCTGCCTTAAAACGAGGTCGTCACCTGAGTTGGCAGCCGCCCGGGGCCGCATCGAGTCGACAGTGAGAGTGAAACGGCTGGCAGTTTTGTGTCTGCGGAGCATGTCCGGTTCGACGGGCTTCAGCGCAGCAAGCTGTCGGCCTCACTAGTGGGAGCTCGGGGCCGAGATCGCCGCTGCCTACGAGGCACCCGACCCGCTGCGTCGCCGCATGTCCACTAGGAGCTCAGATGCTGCGTTTCGCCCCAATGACAAGCTATGCGTAGGTAGCGGACGCTCGCGCGGGCAGACCCTTTTATACCCACTGATTTTCATAGATTGTCCGACGCAGTGTACGTTGCGCCAGCTTGGCCCATTCTTCTAGTTGCTCTTCATATGCCTTTGGGTTCTGTAGAATTTCTTCATTGTCTTCCGGCGTTGCCACATGAACCCATGTGTTGCGGTACTTTCGCAGCTTATGAATGTCGTCTCGAAGTCCCTGTTGGATAGGCGAGCTATCAATCAAATCAGCAAGGCGAATACGCTTCCCGCCTGCATACTCGGCGCGAAGATACGTTTCGATTGCAGCGGTAGCGGATATTACGGTTGCTAGGTTCGCGCCACCGACGAAGGCATAATCGCAATCGCGAACGATGAAGGCGCACCATTCCGACATAGTTGCGCCGCCCTTCAACAGTTCGTCGTCAAGCGCGGTGATGAATGCCCATCTAGCGTTTTCATTCAAATCCGTTCCCTCAAGCCAACACACGTTTTAGCCGAAATATAGCATCGGTCGGTGTGTGCTTTAAGCAGTCAATGCTTCGATTAATTCGAGCGGAAGGTTTGTCCGCGCTACCGACCCACAGCAGCCGCCGAGTTTCACGCTTGCGGCGAATGGCGGCAAAGCGGGTCGCGGCTGCAGAAATCGAGTACATCACTGGACGACGGCTCAGGGCCGGCTACAGACGCACCAGCCCTTCGCTTATCAATCACATCACAGGGCGTCCGCCCCCCTCACGTCTCGCCACCAAGCGCCTTTGCCCAGCGGGACCACGCGAAGGTGCCGCCCGCGCCGGCGCCATAGATCAGCGCTGCCAGCGCCATCGAGGCGGCGTTAATGTCAATCGCCAGCACCCCAGCGGCCCTGTCGAGGTCGATGAACGGCAGCGCCGCCAGAAGCCCGGCGGCGGGGAGCAGGATGAAGACGCGAAGGAAGAGCGCGATTTTGCCAGTCATGAGGATGTCCTTTCGGTCAGCGCCATAGGCGCGTGGAGATGCCGCGCGCGGCGGCAGGGAAGACCGGCGCCAGGCGCCGGCCAGTAATTGATGAGGGTCACGCGCCGGCCAGGGCGCGGCTTGCCGTGTCGCGGATCTGCGCGAGGGCATCGGCCAGGGTGTCAGAGCGCGACGGCGCAGGCGGCGCCCCTGCCCCGGCGGCCACCAGCGCCGCATGCAGCGCGGCGCGGGTCTTCGGGCCGGCGATGCCGTCGACCGCCAGCCCGGCATCGTCCTGGAACAGCCGTACCGCCTCGGGACCGTACCCGAGCAGCACCAGCCCCGCGCGGGTGTAGCGCGCGAGCCGGTCGCTGTAGCCGTTGAGCCCGCCATTGATCCGCCGGGTGACCATCTCGATATCGCCCTGATCGGCGTAGCGGTTGAGATCGCGGCTCTGCCAGTACCAGACCGGCCCGAGCCCTTCCCAGGGATCGGTGTTCATCAGGTCGGGGTCGGCGACAAAATCCGGCGCGGCGGGGTCGATCTCGGCCCGGCACCAATCGCGAAAGGCCCGGGTGTTCGCCTTGCCGGTGATGTGCATACCGGTGCGACCGCGATACTTGTACCCGTCGCCATCGGTCGCAGCGGTGTTGCCGAGATCGGTGCGGGTGTCGTAGCGGCGCTGCGCCGCGGTCGGGCCCCAGATCTCCTCATCCCAGAGAAAGCCGCCCATCTCATGGGCGAGCTGGCCGAGATACTGCGCCAGGCGATGCGGCAGATCGAGCCCCGCCGCCTTACCGTAGGCCTCAAGCCCCAGAAGAATGGAGCGCATATTGTCATTGGCCGGCCGGCCCGCAATGGCCGCCAGCTGGTCGATATTGATCATCGGAGATCTCCCATGAAAAAGCCCGGCGCGAGGCCGGGCGGTGGTGGTTTGGTGGTGTGTGAATGGCCGTCAGTCTGCGCGCTCGATGCGCTCCAAGCGCGTGTCGATCCGGTTCAGCAGATTGTAGATCCCTGCAAGCCGTTCGTCCTGCCGCGCCCCGGACGCTTCCAGCGCCCGAATGCGACCCTCAAGGCCAAGCATCAAACTCGCGGATGCCTCACGCCGCTCCTCGATGTAATCGAGCCGCGTCTGCATCTGGCCGTAGGTGACAAAAAAACCCCCAAGCGATGTGACCACCGCCACGAGGGCGGCAATCGTTGACCAGTTCCAGCGGTTTTCGAATCTTGGAGAAGTCATTGTGTCCCCGTAAAAAAGCCCGCCGGCGGCGGGGTCTGTCGTTGTCAGGTTTTGAGCGTGGTCAGGTCGGCCAGTGCGCATCGTCGGCGAAGTCTGCCGGGATCTGGCCACTGTCGATCATGGTCCAGCTCGCCTGCATCACCGCCTCGATCCACGCGGTCGCGGCTGCGGCAAGCTCAAGGAACTGCGCCGCCGTGAGCTCGTGCATGGCGTTGTCGGCATCCCGGTAGGTCAGCGTCGTGGTCGTGTCCCCTGCGGATTGGAGTGCCGCGGCGCGCTGGGACAGGCCCAGGATCACGCTTTGATCGAATGCGCGCCCCTGGACGGGGATGGAGCCGAATGACAGGGCAAGCACAGTGCCGGCCTCGACGCGGCGGCGGCGTTCCGCATGCAGCGCCGACTTGCGCCGCGCCTGCTCCGCCGCCGTCTTGTCCTCGGCGGTGATGATCCTGGTGAGGTCGATATTGCTCATGCCTGGGGCTCCTCTGCGGGGTTGTCGTAGATCGGTAGCGCCACCGTGCCGTCGGGCACATTCTCCAGCGGCGCGGGGAAGCGGGTGGCCTCGGGCGCGGTCGGGCCGTGCGGCAGGGCTACCGGCACGATCAGCACGCCGGCCTCGTCGCGCTCCACCTTGCCGGTGATCCAGTCCGAAGAGATCGCATCGGACGGCAGCGTGGCTCCGGCGGGGAGAGCCGAAAAGTCGAACGCCTCCCCGTTGAAGGTCAGCACGTCGCCCGCTTTGGTAAGCGTGAGCGGCTCATTGCGACGTTGCGGGTGCAGGATGATTTTCATGAGGTTGCTCCTTAGAACCAGCGTCCGGTTGCGAAGAGGTGGATCGGGATCGTGTCGCCGTTGCCCGCCGATGCGCCAATCGACGCGCGGGTCACCCATTTCGTGGTGCCGTTGGCAAAGGCGACGCCGCCGCGATCACTCCATTGTTGCGCGATGGCGCCCGTGCCGCCGTTGACGCCGATGTCACCGCCGGCGACCGTGCCCACGAAGGTCACGGGGAACGACCAATCCTGCCCCTGGCCATCGTCGAGATCGTGATTGACGATGCGCCAGCACTGCATGGTGCCGTCGGCGAATTTGACATACTCGCCGCTGGCGTTGCTGCCGCGCTCGATGATCTTGCCGGTGGGCGTGCCGGCAGTCTGAGCGACCGCGCCCACCACCCCCGTCTCCTGCGTGACGATGCGATGCCAGAGAATGCTGTTGTCGCCCTGCTGCTCGCCGATCCACGCGAAGCACTCGGCCTGGGTCGACCCATCCCGATAGACAAGAAACCGGCGCCGACCCGTGAAGTTCTTATGGGCCAGCATCGAGTAGGCGTAGGGCAGGCTTTCCGGACCGCCGGGCTGCGTGGTCCCGCCGAAAGAGTAGAACCCGCTTTGCATGTCACGGTCACTGAGGTTGTCGCCGCCGGAAAGGGCTGCCGCTGTGTCGCCCAGGCCGAATGCGCCGACCTTCATCAGCTTTGTGAGGTCATGGTCGACGTCATCGCTCTGCACGGCGCTGCCGGTGATCGGAACGTCCACCTGCATCTCCGAGGTGGTCAGCAGCACGCGGCGAATGCCGTTGGTGGCAAGGCCCATCTGATTTGCAGCGGCGCGATAAAGGCCGGTCGATGTGTTGCTGAGAAAGCTGATCGCCGGCGCCCCGGCCGAGCCATCGCCGAAACGGCCGGACAGCGCGCCGTCGATATGCCCGTTGATCGTGGAGATGCCGGATTGCAGCGCGTCATAGGCCGCTTTCAGGAACCCCTTGATCGGCACGATCTCATAGCTCTGCCCGCTCTGCGTCGATCCCGTGAAGTTCCGCGCCAGCGTCAGCTCCGTGTCGCTCACGATGGCTTCGATCTCGTAGCCGTCGCCATTCAGGAGCCTGAACTCCTCCCCGACTTTGGCGTTCGCGACCCATGCGGTGCCGCTTCCGGTCACCGTGTTGCTGCCAGTTGAGACCGACACAGTGCCGGTTCTGTACCAATTTGCCATGATTGCTCCTTTCGCTTCAGCGCACGATGGCCCGCACGTCGATCAGCAGATTTCGGATATTGTTCTGGACCGGCTCGGCGTTGTCTTCGGTCTGCAACAGCAGCCGCATATCCAGCGTGCCAGCCTGCAGAATGTCGGTTTCGTCCAGCAGCTGAATGGGGTCGAACAGAGATCGGCGCTGCCAGCTCGACTCGGCGTCCCAGTTCAACAGCGTGTGCCAGGTCACGCCATCGGTTCTGACCTGAGTTTTCAGGTAGGTGTTCTTTTCCCCGCCAACTTCGCCGGAGGCGGTGGCGTATCTGAGATCTGCCCGAAGCATCAGCGTGTAGAGGATCTCAGGCGCATACTCTCCGATGCCCAATTCCTCCCAGATGATCGTTTCATCCGAAACCTGAGCGCCATCCGCGTAGAGACGCGCCCGGGCGCCATTGGAAACCGCGCCGTCGACAATCGAGTCCCGGGTGATCAGGCTGTTAAACTCGGCGTCGCCAGCCGTGGTGATACGCCAACCGCTTACTCCCGAAACGAAATCGTCGCTTTCAAGCCCACCGCCAAAAATAGCGAGACCGGATGTCGAAAAGCTCTCAGCGTCGAGGTGATCAGCGATTACTGCGCCACTCTCGATGTTGGCAGTGCCGACGGTAAGGCTTCCAATAAACGCTTCATCAGCCGCGATATATCCGAGCACCGCCGTGTCGATCTGCGCGATGCCGGTGATCTGCACGTAGTCGGGCGAGAGCCGGAAAGTGCGGACTGGCCCGCCCACCCCGTCGGAGACGCTGAATGCCTCGGCGATGTTCTCACCGTTCAGCCGCCACGCAAAGCCCGCCGAGAGGCCGTCCGCCGTGGCTTCGGCGAATGCCGTGGCCTCGGCCATGGCTTCCAGATCGCCATAGGTCGCCGAGATCTGCTGGTTGACCGCGGCCACAGCCTCGGTAGAGGTCACATAAGCGCCCTCGATGGTCGTCACCCGCGCCTCGACGGACCCGACAGAGGCTTCGAGCCCGGAAAGGCTCGAGGCCTGCGCGGTGAGCCCGGTCTCGGTGTCCTTCACGCGCGTGTCTATGCCCGCGATGGCCGAGGCATTCCCGGCAACGCCCGTCTCGGCGCTCGACAGGCCAGACTGCAACTGCGTGATCTCCGAGGCCTGCGAGGTGATCGTGCCCTCGGCGCTGGTGACACGGCTGTCGAGATTGGAGATCGCCGACGCCTGTCCCGTGAGATCGCCTTGGGCGGCGGTCAGCCCGCTCTGCAATTGTGTGATCTCGCTCGCCTGCGAAGTGATGGTCCCTTCGGCGCTTGTGACGCGGGTATCGAGCGAGGCAAGTGCGAACCCATTGGCATCGACACCATTGGCCACATCCGAAACATCGGCTTGCAGGGTGATCAAGCTCTGCGAGATCGAGGAGATTTCCCCCTCTGCGTCAGTCACCCGCGTGGACAGGTTCGACAGACCGGTGGCCGTCGCGGCGATGTTCCCCTCTGCCGTGGTCAGGTCGTTTTCCAGCGAGGTGATCGCCTGGCCTTGCGAGGTGATTGCGCCCTCCGCAGATGTGACCCGCGTATCGACCCCGGCGATTGCGGCGCCGTTCCCCGCGATATCCTCTTCCGCCGCAGAGAGGCCCGATTGCAGGGTCACGATATCGCTGGCCTGCGAGGTGATCGTGCCTTCGACATTGGTGACGCGGCTGTCGAGGGTCGAGATGGCCGATGCAGTGGAGCTGATAGTCCCCTCTGCGGAGGTCAGATCAGTCTCCAGCGCCGTGATCGCCTGCCCCTGCGAAGTGATGGTCCCTTCGGCGCTCGTGACGCGCGTGGTCAGCCCGGAAAGCGCATCTCCGTTGGCGACGATATTGCCCTCCGCAGCCGCAAGCCCGCTCTGGAGCTGCGTGATTTCGTTCGACTGAGAGGTGATCGTGCCCTCGGCGCTCGTGACACGGGTATCGAGCGCGCTGATTGCCGAGCCGTTTACCGCAATGCTCCCTTCCGCCAAACTCAGGCCGGCCCCCAGAGACGTGATCGCCTGACCATGAGAGGTAATTGTGCCTTCTGCTGACGTCACGCGCGTGTCGATGCCGGAGATCGCGGCGCCATTCGCCGAGATGGCCCCGGAAGCAACCGAAAGCGTCGCCTCCAGATTGTTGATCTCCGAGGCCTGCGCGGTGATCGTGCCCTCGGCGTTCGTGACACGCGTAGAAACCTCGGTGATCGCAGCGGCATTGCCGGCAACCCCTGCCTCGGCATCGGACAGATCGGCGGTGAGCTGCGCGATGTCCTGCGCAAGCGCCTCGTCATGCGTCGCGCGGGCGGTGCGCTCCTCGACGATAGAGGCCTCGGCATCGGCCAGCGCCGCGCCCAGCACCAGACGTTGCGACGCCTCCGCCTCCAGGCCCTCCTCCACCCAGCTGCGCATCTGCTCGCCCGCAACGGCGATCCCCGCGCGCAGATCCTCCTGCCCCCGGTGACGCTCCCACAGCTCGACAATGCCCAGCTCGGCGAGATCTTCCTGGTCGTCGCCGATGTCCCGCACCGAGGCGGTCAGGACGGTCTGACGTTCGGCCTCCGCCTCCAGCCCGCCCTCGGTCTCGCTCACACGGGTGCTCAGATCGTCCAGAGCATCCGCCTGCGCCGCAACCGTGCCGCCGGTGGCGGTCAGATCGACCTGCAATTGCGTGATCGCCTCCGCCGCGGCTTCGGCGTCCGATGCGCGCGTTTCAAGCGTCTGCTCGATCTGCGCGACGCTGGTCCCTACCGCGCTGCGCAGCTGCGTCACATCCTCGACAATGGCTTCGTCCCGCTCGTTGATATAGGCCCGCAGATCCGCCCTGCCTTGCGCGTCGGCCACGCGGATCGCGTCGTCTCCCGAGAAACGCTCCCAGGTCTCGATGATCGAGCGTTGCAGGGCATCGTCGAGATCATCCGACAGCACACGGGAAGCCTCGACCGCGCTGGTGATCGCCGCCTCGTCGGAAAACGAGGAGATCGTCTGTTCGGCGGCGGTCAGCCGGGCCTCTGTCGTATTGAACTCGGTATAGGTCACCCGGTCGGAGATCTGCCCTTGCAGGCTGTCCAGCGTCTGCGTGACCGTCGTCATGGTGACCAGCCCGCCCTCGACCGTGAGCGTATCGGCGAGCGTCGTGATCGTTCCCTCGACCGCATCGAGGGTGATCTCGGCGGTGGAGATCCGGGCCGAGAGATCGTCGATGAGCGGGATCTGCGTCGGGTCGAGCACCGCGTTTGCCACGGTCTGATTGACATAGGCGACGGTTGCGCGGGCCGACAGCTCGGCTTCCACGGCGTCGAGATTGATCTGCACGTCGCTGTAGCGGCCTTCCAGATGCTCGACCGCAACGATCCTGACCGTGCCGCTCTCTGGATCGACATAGATGCCGGCGTCCCGGATCATGGTCTCCGTCGCAAACAGCCCCTCTCTGAGATCAATGAGGCGCTGCCAGATGTCATCTGCGCTGTCCTCCATGTCGTAGATGCGGGGGAGCGCAAGATCGAGGCGGTCGCGTTCCGTATCAATCTGCACCGAGAGCGAGACCGGCGCCGAGAGCGGGCCGAGAGCGGTTTCAATCGCGGTGATCAGCGGCGTCTGTTGCAGATAGACGTCCAGCGCCTCGAAGCTCGGAACACCCGCAAAGCTCGCCAGGATCGAGTCGCGCAACGCGCCAACCGTGCCCGTGGCATCCCCCAGCGCCTCGTCATGCCGGTCGAACGCGGTGGCAATCTGCCCGGCCAGATCGTCACCGAGATCCGCCGCAGAGATGCGCAGATCGGGCGTGGTCACGTCAAACCAGGCGCTCCACCTCCGCTGATCGGCTGCACCGGTCACGAGGCTCGCCCGGATCTGGTAGGCGGTCGCTGGCAGGATACCGTCCGCGATACGTGCGGAGCCCTCCGAGGCCTCAGCGAACAGGCCCCTCTGGACCAACTCCCCCGTCGCAGAGACGCGCAGCTGCCAGGTCACCCGCAGCGCCTTGTTCGCCGGCGGCGTCCAGCTCAGGGAGATCGCGGGGCGACGCCCCGCACCCGAAGCATCCGGCACGCTTGCGGCGCTCACGGTGGCGGAGATCAATGGCGGTGCCGGCGGCGCGGTGGTGGCGGTGACCGCTGCCGGCCAGTCCACCCAGCCGCGCGTCTTGCCATCCGGGCCGACCGACCGCACTTGCCCGAGATAGGGCAAACCCTCCTCCAGTGCGCCCGTGAGCAGGCTGTACTCGCCCGCGTCCACCCGCTCGCCATAGGCCCAGGCAGCGCCCTCCTCATCCTCGCGCCAGCGCAGTTGCAGCGTCATGCCTTCGGTGGTCGCGGTCGAGGCGAACGGCGCGAGCTGCACGGCAATGCGCGGGCGCACCGAGAGATCGGGCAGGACAAGCTGCGTCAGGCTGTTGGAATAGGCCGAGATCACCGCCGGGGCCGGCGGCAGGTCAGAGGCCGGGTCACGCGGCTGTGTCACCACCGGCGAATAGGCGGGGATCGTGCCGGTATCGGCGTCGAGGATTGCCGGCACCGCGTCCACGACCTCGATCCGCGCGCTCTCGTCGCTATCGGGATAGATGCCGACGATGAGCATTTCCGCGCTCGCCTGCGTCACCTCTTCGATGGCGACCAGATCGCCCACGGCAATATCGCCCACCGCAACCGGCGCGTTCGGCTGCCAGCTCCGCGTCTCCGGATCGGCGGGCGAGATCGCGCCAAAGATCCGCTCTCCGGCCACATTGCGCACCGAAAACCGGAACGTGTCCTGGTCGAAATCGAAGAGATCGTCGAGCAGGATGGCCGCGACATTGCCGGCCCCGTCATCGGTGATCGCCTTGATGCGCGCGGCGCCCACGCCGATCAGCGGCACGTCATGCACCAGCCGGATCTTGTCGCCGCGCGTCACCCGGATGTGCTCGAAATCCGCATGGAAGCTGTGCCGCTCGGGCCGGTTGAGCGCGACCGCGAGGTGATAGCGCCCGAGGCGATAGACATTGCCCTCGTCCTCGTCATCGGCGGTCACCACCACCCCGGGCAGCGGCAGCGTTTCCAGCTCACTCGCGGTGTCCCGGGTGAAGCCGTCCATCAGGACAAGGATCTCGTCTTCCTGCCACTCCAGCCGCTCGGAGCGCGCCTGGACGCGAAAGCCGTGGATCTCGCGCGGGAAGGTCAGCTTGGCGGAATAGCCCCAGCTGTTGCGCGGCGTGAAGACCTGCCGCACCGGCCCGGCGGCGCCGTCGCGGATGACCGACCATCTGAAATCCGTCAGCGTGCGCTTGGCACGCCCGGCGGCGGCGATGATGTCCAGCACCTCGCCCACTTGCGTTGCGCTGTCGACGACGTAATCGCAGGTCCAGTGTGGCTCCTCTGCCGCCCAGGCATAGAAGGCGGCGAGGTCGATCCGCTCGTCGCGCACCGGGCGGCGCAGATGCCGGCCCCGGATCGCCTGCAGAAAGCCCCAGGCCGGATGGCGCACCGGGCGCGGCTCGGTCCATTGCAGATCGCCGTCGAGCTCCGGCGCGAGCTGCTGCACGATGGCATTCAGACTATCGACCTGCCCGTTGAGCTGATCGGTCGCCTTGATCCGGAAGGCGACCTCGGCAATGCCGTCATGGCTCGGCAACGCGCCGTCGCGCACCGAGCGGATCGCAGTCACGTATCCCGCGTTCTGGTCGCCGGTGTCATTGTCGATCTGGTTGAGCCGCTCGATGCGGATCGCGTAGGCGCCGGGCTCGGGGAACGAAATCTCCCTGGTGAAGCGGATCAGCGTCGTGCTTTTGGCGCGGTAGGTCTCGCTGCCGGCATCGACCCAATCCGCCTCATTGATGCCGCCGGCGACGGGCTGCCAGGAAAAGCGGAACCGCGCCTCGTGCTTGTGGGTGTCGCCGTCGTTGCTGTCATAGAGCCCCGAGGTGAAGCTGATATCGACACTGGCCGAAATGCTCTGGTCCCGCGTGTAGCGCACGACCGGATCGTCTTGGTCGGGCAGCGCGTTGTCGGGCTCTTCGGCCACATCGTTCGGGTAAAGACGCATGGTCTCCGCCCCATGGCGCCAGCCCGCCGCCTCGGCCTGATAGGTCGCTTTGGCGCTCGTCACAGTGGCGGCATCGGCGCGGCCGGTGAGCAGCGCGAACTGGCTGGTGCCGGCCTCGGCCTGCAAGGTCACACCGGTCACCCGCAGGCGCCAGCGCCGGCGAATGCCGTCGGTTCCGAAATCCTCCGAGGTCCAGCTGACATCGCTGCTCACTGCGGCCCAGCTCTGCACCTCAGACCAGGTGTCACTGCCGATCTCGGACACCTCCAGCACCAGATCGAGGCTGGCAATGTCGCGCTGTGCCATCACCGAGATCTCGAGCGAGGCCGTGCGCGCTGCCGCCGCTGGCGTGAAGGTATAGGCGTCGCCCAGCTCACGCAGCCGCGCCTTCGGCCTCTGCGTCTCCTCCATGCGTGATTTGACCAGCGCCGCAAGCTCCGGCATCGCCGCCAGCGTCAGAGCCTCGTCAACGTTGAGGAACTCAAGCTCGATGCCATCGAATTCCCAGATCGGCGTGGTGCCGATGCGCAGATCCTCCAGCGCCACCGGGCCGTGACCGAAGGTCATCCGACCGCGATAGTAGATGTCCTTGCCGATGGTCTCGGAATAGCCCGTGGCGGTCTTCGGCGGATACATCCGGTGCCGCCCGATCACCGTCGGATAGACGCCATAGCGGTTCTCGGCATTCGCCACGCCGGTGATCGCATAGTTCTGCGGCCCGCCGCCGCCGCTTTGCTGCGCCGGCGGGATCAGCGCGTTGATCGCCAGCGACCCGACAATGGTGATCGCCGCAACGGTGAGGCTGTAGGCAAGCCCGGTCATACCGAGCACAGATCCCGCGAGCCATGTCGCCGCCTGCGGCAGTGCCGCCGAGGCGATCAAAGCAAGCGAGCCGGGATCATGGATCGCGAATGCCACCTCCACCCGCGTGCCCGCCTTGACGCGCGTCTTGCGCCACATATCGACAGGCACGACGCTCATCTCGGCGCCACGGATCAGCAGCACGACCGGTAGGCCATAGCGCGCCGTATCGAGATCCATCGCCCGCACGATCTCCGCCACTGTCGAGCCTGCGGGCATCGGCGGGCGCACGATATCCGATACCAGCGGATGGCGCTGGCCGACCACATCGAGCAGGAAAGTGTCGTCAAACAATGCGGTAGATCCCTTCGAGTTTGCTGAGCCAGGAGGCACGGCTCCAGCGCTCCACGCGGCTCTCGGCGATGGCGTCGATGTGCAGCATGTCGTCGCTGTCGAGCGCGAAGCCGAGATGCAGCGGGCGCTCGGCCATGCGGAACAGGAGAGCGTCACCCTCCTGTGCGACGCTCACCCGCTCATATCGCGGCAGGTAGATTTGAACGGCGTCCTCGCGGACGGCCTCGCGAATGGTGCAGCCCGGATCGGGCAGATCCCTTCCGAACCGGGCGCGGTGCAGCGTGAGGAAAAGCCCCAGGCAATCATAGGCATCCGGCCCCCGCCCACGCTCCGCGTATGGCAGGCCGATCCAGTCATCGGACCACATCTGACGTTCCTCCAAGATTTGTAGCTTAACGCTACTTTCCTCTTGCTTGCTGCCCCACTGTAGCTTATAGCTACAGACATGAAGACGATCACCTACAAGCCCGCCGCCCTGAAGGCTCTGCGCAAGATGCCGCGCCCGGACTCGAAGCGGATCATGGCCAAGGTGGCGCAATACGCGGATGACCCGGCGGCGCTGGCGAACAACGTCAAGGCGCTGAAAGGCCGGGACGGCATCCGGCTGCGCGTCGGCGACTGGCGCGTGATCATAGACGACCAGGGCGAGGTTCTGGACGTTCTCAAAATCGGGCCGCGTGGCGGCGTTTACGACTGACGGAGGCCATCATGAACGACATGATCACCATCCCCCGCGCGGAATACGAGGCGCTGCTTGCCGCGCGCGAGGATCTCGAAGACATCGAAGCCTATGACCGCGCCAGGGCGGAAGGCGGCGAAAGCATCCCCGCCGCCTATGTCGAGCGCATTCTCGACGGCGAAAGCCCGGTGCGGGTGTTCCGCGACCTGCGCGGCCTGACACAAGGCGCCCTCGCCGAGCACGCCGGCGTCAACCGCGTGACCGTCGCCGAGCTCGAAACCGGCCGGAAACAGGGATCGGTCGACACCCTCAAGCGCATCGCCGAGGCGCTCGGGGTCGCGATTGACGATTTGATCTGACCTCAGAACACCGCAACCAAAGATGGAAATTAAGCGTGAGCAAAAATAAGTCGACGGAAGAGCATCTGATCCAGCTTCACAAGACGACGATGGAGCTGCGCAAGACCAACACTGCGCTGCTCATCGCGGTAGCCGCACTGGCTTCCGAACTCGAGGTGGTCAGCAAAGGAGCCAGAAGCAGGGTCGCTCGGACACTCGGGGAGTTCGCGGACAAGCATGGTGGCGAAACAGGCAAGGAATTGGATGAAGTTGCCTCAATGATCATCGAAGGTCCGTAGTCGCGCGACTGCTTCCGTGCTCGCGCAAACCCCCTTTTCAGTATCCCGGACCCGGCACGCCAGACCGGAAGTAGACGGATCAGGCCTGGGATAACGACGCCCCAGCCGTTGATTTCTCCCACCCAGGAGAGCGGCGGCAACGAGTCCCTGCACCATCAAGCCGAGCCCCGCAGTAAGCCCGAGCCAAACCCAGAACCCCGAGACGTAAAACTGCATGATCTCAAGCATGTGGACCTTCCCTCAGAACAGCGCCGGCGCGTTGCCCGGCGTCATTTCCAGATAGCCGAACTGTTCGTCCAGGATCGGCTCTATCGTCATCACGCCGCTGATGCGCTGCGCGTCGTATTCGATGCCGGTGATCTGCACCTCGAAGGGCCCGGCCTCGACAATATCCGGCGTCGCCACCAGCACCCAGGCCACCGTGCCGAGGATCTCGCCGGTGATCGCCCGGAACTGCCCGATCAGCTCCCGCGTGACGTTCTGCGCGCTCCAGCGCAGCACCGGAAACCCTTCGTCCTCATCGTCCGGCAGCGAGATATCGAACGGGAACGGCTCGTAGATCTCGCCCGCATGTGTCAGCGCCCTGGTGTCGCGCACCAGGCGAACGGGCTGCTCCCAGGCGCCGTGTGTCAAGCGCACAATCGGCACCAGGATCTCCGCGCTTTCCTGCCCGTAGGTCGCGGCGAGAAGCCGGTCGCTGATCTCCCGGCTCATGGCAGGATCTCCAGATTTGCCGACAAGGTGGCGTCAACCTTGTTGCTATGCGCGCCAACCTGATACGGGCCGTCGAAGGCGTAGCGTCGTGTCTCGCCTGTCAACGGGTCTGTCGCGTCGAACGAAAGCACCCCATCGGCCAGCGCGACACGATAGAACGCCTTGAACGCCGCCAGTTGAGCCTGCGACAGCCGGTCTATCTTGCCCGCGAACGGCTCTGGCGCGGCGCTGGTGCGCCGCCGGCGCTTGGCGGGTCCGACATCCATGTCAGAGCGGAGGATATGCCCGTCAGGTCCGCTATGCCGGTAGCCCGACTTGCTTGTGAAAAACGGGATATCCGCTGGCCATTCCGGCATTGTCACTGCCCCCTCGGTTTGGGCCGGGTGCCGTAGCGATCGCGCATCGCGCTATCGACGCCCCCGCCCCGGATTTCATCGCGTAGCGCATCGCGGATGGCCAGGCGCATAGACCCGTCGGCTTTCTTCTGCCGCTCGATGCGCACGCCCACATGATCCTCGTTCGTGATCGGCATGTTCACGGCTGGCGTGGCCGGAGAGGTACTGCCGGAGGCGACACCGGCCAGCGACCCGCCATCAGCGAATTTCGGCAGGCGCATGGTCCGGATCGCCTCCATGAACTCGATGCCATAGTGATCGACCGCCGCCGCCGGCTGCATGAACTCGCCTCGCGAGCCCCAGAACAGCAGATTGTCCTGACGCTTTCCGCCCAGCCCTTGCAGCTTTCCCACCGCGCGCGGCACATCGCGGAACCCGCCGCCCCCGGCGCGCTTCGGCAAACCGCCGCCATCCTGGTACAGCCCGGCGGAGGCCATAGTTCCGGCAGAGGCCGAATAGCCGACATTCGCCACACTTCCACCGATCCCGGAAAAGGCCTGATCCATCAGGACCGCGAGCTGTTCCCAGACCGGATCGAGCGCGAGCGACCAAAGCTTGTCGAGGATCATCTGCGTCAGATCGTTCCAGAACGCCTCGACACCGGCACCGCCCGGCTTGAGGTTGTCGAAAACGCCCGAGATCTGACTGGCGTAACCGTCGATATCCGCCTTTTGCTCCTCGGCTGTCCTCTGTTCCTCCTCGCGCGCGGCCACGAGCCGGCCATAGGCAACAGCCTGCTCATTGATCACGTCGATCAGCACCCGGCCATCTTCGGCAAGCGCCTTCTGCGGATCGATCCCCGCCTCGCGCGCACGCTTCAGCGCTTCGTACTGGAAGGTCAGCCGCGCCTGCTCTTCCACCGTGCGCCCGGCAAGATCGGCCTCGAGCTGAAGCTGCTCTATCTGATCGCGCCCGACCGCAAAGACCTTCTCCAGCGCGTCAGCACGCTCTCGCGCCGCTTCGGTCAGATCCTCTGCACGTTTCCCGGCCCCCGCATCGTAAGCCGTGAGGATCTTCTCATCCGACACACGGCGGAGCCCTTCCCACTCATTGCGCAGCGCCGAGGGCGAGCGCCCCCTGCGCTCGATCAGGATATCGGCCATCTGGTCCTGAAGGTTTTCCGAGAACCTTTCGTTCCCGGAAAGGCCCATTTCCTCCATCAGGCTGCGCAGGGTCTTGGACACGATCTGATAGCGCCCGACCGCCGAGGAATTGTAGTCATTGTCGGGATGCGCCAGCATGCGCTTTTGCAGCGCGAGAACCTCGTCGAGCGTCATCGAAACCGGATTGACGTCGCCGCCCGTAAATTTGCCGTAGCCCAGCGTCTCGTTGTAGCCGCGCCCCTTGTCGGTGCCCTCCGCATACCCGATCAGATCGCGCAGGCCCTTCTTGGCGGCATCAGCCGCGCCCCGCGCGAAGGTCACGCGATTGCTATGGGCACGGCTGCTCTGATACGCGCCGTAAACCCGATTGAGCCGATCCACCTCGTCGGCTGCGGATTTCGCGCTATCCGCAGCCTCATCGAATGGGCGGTCGGTCTTCATCTCTTCCGAAAACGCATGCAGCTCTTCCAGCCGCTTTTGGTGCCGCTCGCGCTGCTTCTCCAGGTCGGCCAGCGCTTCGATGTTCTTCCGGAAGCCGGCGAATTCTTCGGCGCGCAGCACCCTGCCCGCTTCAAGCGCCTCGGTCAGCGCTTTCACCAGATCGTCAATCGCAGCCGCCATCTCGACCTCCCCGGAGGCCTCTTCAAGCGCTGCGATCTCATCGGAAAAAAGCCCGGCCTGGCGCGCGGCGGCTGCCAGCTCTTCGACCATCCCGTTCCCGACCAGAGCATCGCCGCTTTCGAGAATCTTGACCAGACGACCACGCACCGGCTCGAGATTTTCACCAACCGCGCGGAGCATATCCATCTCGGCCACAAACTCGCGCGCCGAAATCTCGCCGGCCTCGAAGGCCTCTCCGGATTCGGCCAAACCGGCCAGAAGATCGTTGCGCAGCTCCTCCCGGATACGCCGCAAGTGCTTTGATACATCCGCATTTGGCCGATACCGGGAAAGCGAATGGACGAAATCATCGATCCCATCGCCGTCGAACATGCTGCCGCTCATCGCGTCGCGCGCCTCGGCATAGGTGCGTTCAACGTCCGCCTTCGCCTGCTCCAGAGCCGCCCGAGACTGGTTCAGCATCGCCTGTGTCGCGGCGGACACCTCACCGCCGAGCGTCTTCTGTTCCTCCGCCGCCCGCTTGCTGGCCTCCTGATAGGCGTCCAGCGCCTCGGTCGCTCTTTCTGCCGCAGCCTCCGCCCGCTCGATGGCATCCGCCGCAACGTCTGTATCCACGCCAAGCGCCGCGATCGAAGCCACCGTGATCGCCAGAGACAGCGGCCCACCAAGAACACCGGTCAATGCACGCCAGGCGACACCAAGACGCCCGAGCGGGCCGACCGCGCGGCTCGCCGCCGTGCCCACGCCGCTCGCCGCGCCCGCAATCTCGATCAGTGCCGCACGCATCGCGACCGCCTTTGCGACGACAAGCGTCATGCCACGCCCGACCAGGTAAACCACCAGCGCCTGCGCGACACGCTCGGCTGTCTCTTCCACCTCGGCGAAGTTCTCCGTCAGGAAGCGCAGCGCATCGGTAAGACGCCGCACGGCGGTCTCCGCCACATCGAGACCGCCATTCTGCGCCGACTCGAGCTGCAACGCCTCCCAGGCGGCAGCAACTTCCTTGAGCGCCCCATCGAGACCGCGCAGCCGGACCTCTGCCTGTTCCTGGGCGGAAACCTCGGCGATGGCAGCAGACAGGTCCCGGAACCCTTCGGCCCCGGTGTTCGCCAGCGCTGCCGCCGTGCGGATGGCATCCGTTCCAAAGACGGTCTTCAGCGCCTCGTTGCGCGCCTCTTCCGAAAGCCCGGCCAGCCCCTTTTGCAGCTCGCCGGCGATCTGCTCCATGGTCTTCATGTTGCCGGCGGTGTCGAAGAACTCGAGCCCGAGATCCTGCATGACCGCGGCGGCTTTCTTACTGTCCGGCGTCAGCCGTTGCAGGAAGGTCTTGAAGGACGTCCCGGCGTCGGAACCCGAGGCGAAACTCGCCGCAGTCGCAGAGAGCGCGGCAAGGAAATCCTCGATTTCGACACCCGAGGTGCCGGCCACGCCGCCGGCCTGGCCGATGGCCATGCGCAGATCGTCGAAGCCAAACTTCGAGGTCAGGGCCGCGCCGGTCAGCCGGTCCACGATCTCGGGCAATTGCCCTGCCTGCAAGCCGAACTGCTGCATCAGATCTGTGATGAGGTCGGCGGATGGCGCAAGCTCAGCGCCGAGCGCGCTGGCCAGAGCAAGCGATGAATCGAGCGCGCCGCCGAGGATCTCCGGGATTGCGACGCCGTTCTTGGCCAGCACCTCGATGCCGCCGGCGGCCTCCATCGCCGTGAATGCGGTGGTCGCGCCGAGCCGCTTCGCCGCCGTCTCCAGCCGGGACAGATCGTCTTCCCCTGCCCGCGTCGCGGCCTGCACTCGCTGCATCATCGCCTGGAACTGCCGCCCCACATCCAGCGAGCTCTTGCCGAATGCGACAAGCCCGCCGGCGATTGCCGTGGTGCCCATGAAGCGCGCCAGCCGGGAGAGCGCCGGAAGCTCGGCTGAGACCGACGCAAGCGATCCCTTGAGCTGCCGCGCCGCCACATCGGTTTCACGCATGCCGGCTGACGCCGGTCTGGCGGCGTTCTGGATAAGCCGCAGACTGCGCTGCCCCGACGCGCCGAGGGATTTCAGATCCGCCTCGAGCTGCCGCTGTCCGGCGGCGGAAAGGCGGATCGTGTACTGGCGTTCCGTTCGGCTCATTCGTCCTTGTCCTCACGCCCACGGGCGGCGGCCTCGATCAGACCGGCCTCCCAGTGGGGCAATAAAAGAGCTGCGATGTTTTGCGGGACACCCTGCGCCTCGAGCAGCGCAAGACAGGCGGCGAAATCCAGCCCGACATAGCCCCGCGCGCCGATACGGCGCTGGTGCAGGATCTGGCTGCCAAGCGCCGCGACAGCGCGGCCCTCGACCGATTTCGGCATATGGAGATCTTCCGGGCACGCGCCCTCACCCCCGAACCGCGCGCAGGCATAGCCGGGCATCTCCCGGCAATCCCTGCAATGGGTCAGGCCACCGCTGTAGCGGTATGCGGCGAGGGCGCGGAGCCGTTTCCCTCCTGTTCCAGCTCCGCCCAGGGGGACAGCAGCATAGCGTGCAGCGTCGCGGCAACCCCCGGAAACAGGTCGAGGAAAAGATCGAGGCTTTCCGCCGTCAGCGGCGCAGGCGCGCCGTCTTCCGTCTCGATCCCGTCCCAGCCGGTGCCGAAGCGCAGGAGCAGAAGTTTCACGGCGTGCCGCGCGGACTGGCCGCGCAGCGCCTCCTCATGCTCCGGCGGCAGATCTTCGTCATCGAACGTCGCGGCCTCGAAGGCGCGCGCCGCGGGCAGAGTTTCCCGCGCGATACGCATGGCGGTCGCCTCGACCTCGCGAAACTCCGCATAGGAAAACGCCCTATGCGAAACGGTGACGCCATAGCCGACCTCGACGGTGCGGTCATCGGTCAGGCGCCGCTTGAGACGCAGAACCATCAGCTGGCGTTCGCATAGGTCGCGGTGGCATTGGTGAGCGTGATTTCCATCAGCTCAGCGCCCGGCGCCGGGCGATTGACCCGCCAGTTGAAGCTCTGCGAGATGATACCACGCCCCGAAACCGGCACGCCGTTGCGCTCGAGCATGAGCGACGGCACCGAAATCGCGAGGCTGTAGTTGGCGCTGAGCTGCCACCTCAGACTCAGCGCGAAGGCGGTGCCGTTCGACGCGAGGTCGTAGAACTGCGCATCGCGGAACCGCGCGTTGAGCGTGCCGTTGAGATCCCAGACCCCGGGCGAGATCTCGGCCGCAGTGGCCGCGCTATTCATCGCCTCCTGATCGGCCTCGCGCCCGCTGTTGAGCGTAAGCCCGACCTGTGTGACGCCGCCAACCTCGCTGCCGTCGAGGCTCAGCGCCGCCTGAAAGCCGACCGGAACCGGATCGACCGCATACTCGACCGGCGTGCTGTCGAGCGTCGCGCCCGCCCTGACCTCTTCGCGCCCGGTCAGGTTGAAGCTCACGCGCTGCCGCGTGCCGTTCTTCTGCGCCTGGATCTCCATGCCGGTGGTCGCGAGGCTGTCCTGGGTGAAATGCTGCGCGACGCCGTTATGCGTGATGCCATGCGTCGCGAGCAGGATCGCGGGCTGCGCCGCCGCGGTGAAGCTGTGGACATAGGGGCCGGTTCCGGACGTGCTGGGCAGGCCCAGCAGCTGCGCAAGATGCCAGCCGATGCTGTCCATCCCCATCGGCACCTCCATCGTGCCAGCCAGGTTGCGCAGGCCCTGCACCACATCGCCCGGGAAGGCGTCACCATAGATCGCCTCGTCATTGGCGAGCTCGCCGGACGGCGTCACGTTGTAGTCGTAGAAGGGCAGCGCATAATAGGCGCCGTCGGCGGCACTCTCCGCCGCGCCAAAGGCCGATTGCCGGCGAGACAACAGCTTCGCCTGATCTCCGCGTGCATTGGGCATGGGTCAGTCACTCCATCGGGTTTTCGGTGGTTTCGTAGAAAAGGGTCACGGTCAGCACCGCGCCCTTGAGGCTTTCCGCCCCCTGCATGGGCACGGTGTCGCTTTCCTCGGGCGCGCTCAGCAGCAGATAATCGACAGCACCGGCCAGCGTCCGGTCGGCGACGAGACGCGCCGCGACATCGCCCAGAGCCGCATCCATTTCGGCATTTCGCGCTGCGGCCTCCGTGCCCTGCACGACCGCTTCGAGTTCAACCGGGCGCTGCCATTCGATCCGCCCGGTTCCGAGATGCGCGCCGACATCCTCGGGATCGCCCGGCACGATATTGATCACCCCGTTCTCAGGGCATTCGACCGGCAGATCCTGCTCGCGCAGGATATCGGACGCATGCCCGGAAAGCGCGGATTGCAGCGCAAGGATCGCCGCCTCATGCTTGCTCGGCATCAGCGGAGCCTCCTCCGCCGTGTCGCCTGAGAGGCCGCGTCTATATCGCCAGCCAGGCCAGACGAGACCGAGCGGGTCACCGCGTCGACATTGAGACGCCGGCGCAAACGGGCCTGCGGGATCAGCCAGAACATGGGCACGGTGTGAAGCCCCTCGCCTGTGCGCAGAGCTTTCTTGCTCCGCGAACGCGTGTAGTTTCCCGCTTTGGTCTGGCGCTGGTTGTCGACCACAAGAAGCGATGCCCCCTGCGGCCGATAGACGAAGCGCAGCGGCCCGAACCGATGCTCCGGAAAATTCGACGGCGTGATCCGCTTGCGTCCCATGCCGCGCTTGGGTGCCGATGGCGTCGGGATCGCGAGAAAGAAGCCCTCGGACGATTTGATCGTGGCGCCCGCATCGAACGCCTCGATCAGCGTCTCCGCCTTGGTGTAGACATAGGCCGCCGCGCCCAGCGACGTGCCGTGCCTCGGGTAGTTCTTCTGTTGCCAGCTGCGCGCCAGACGGCGACCGAGACCGCCAGAAATCACATCGGCGCGCAGAGCGCTCTTGAGCCTGGTTGCCCGGCCATGCACGGCGCTTGTCACCGCACGCTCGGCAATGTCCAGCTCTTCGGCCATGAAGGCCTCGAGATTGCCCTCAAGAGCCGCGTCCAGACGGGCTTTCATACCGGCACCGTGTTGAGCTGGACCTTGAAGCGGCGCGGATCGCGCACGCGGCTGTGCTGCACCTTGCGCCGCTCACCCGCGATGTCCAGCACGGCGCCCTTGCCGTGACCGGCAAAAGCGCTGTCGAGGATCTCGAACATGCCGCCGGCATCCTGGATCCGCATCGTCCCGAAATCGGCGATTTCGTCGGCCTGCATGGGCAACAGCCGCACCGGCACCGCGGCACCGTCGGGATCGAGGATCGCCGCGATCCCGTGGCGCAGGAATGTCACCTCGACGGATTTGAGGAACGGGTTCATAACGGTCAGCCTACCGCCTTGCCGTCACCCTTGGCGGCGGGGGCGGAGCCGGCTTGCCCGTCCTGCGGCTTGCCCTCCCCGCCGGCGACGGGCGTTTTCCCGGCATCCGAATTCGCCCCGGCTTTGGCCCCGGCACCGGTTGCAGCGTCCTGCGCGGGTTTGGCCTTGGCGCCTGCGCCGGCCTTTTCGATCTCCGCCGCGAGGGATGCGGGCACGTTCCCCTTCCAGCCTGCCGGCAGGGTACGACGGGTCGAAGGGCCGGTCTGATAGGTATGCGCGGCGGTCATGATCACGCGCACATCCTCGTCTGCGGCTTGCTCTTCGCTGGTCTTGCGTTTCGCCATCGGAGTGATCCTTTCGGTCAGAGGCCCGGCGCATCGCGCGCCGGGCCGGTCAAGTCATAGGGCTCAGTTGGAGGTGTGGCCGCGCACCAGAACGCCGGGACGCATGCACATGGGCAGCGTCTGCATCATCGCCTCGACATCGGCGAAACGGTCTTCCTGACGATCCGGGAAGAGCGTCGAATAGAATTCCGCGCCGGGCAGGTTCGTCATGCCGAGATAGTCGGCGGAACCGTTGAATTGCCGGAACGTCTGGCGGGTGCCGAGCGGGAAGAACATCACCTCGCCTGCCGGCACGAAGCTGCGGGTGACAGTGGTGCCGTCTTCCTGCGGCACCGGCCCCTCGCCCTGGTATTCCTTCCAGCGGATCCCCTGGAAATCGAAGCCCTGCGAGGTGTCGTCACGCAGCGGGTCGCCGCCGTTCTGGTTCTGATAATGCTTGTAGCGCTCCTTGAAATCGTCATGCGCCATCAGCTTGTCGGTGAAGTCCGGATGCATCAGCCCCATGACCCCGGTCATCACGTCACCGAGCAGATTGGTGCGAATGTGACGGGTGACCTGACGCGACTTAGCGCTGAGATCGGTGGTCGCGGTCCCCAGCACGAAATCGACCGACTTCCTGGTGATCCCGAAAGCATCGTGCAGATCGGCGATCATCGAGCCGTCCGCATCGAGCACCTGCCCCTGCAACGCCCCGGCGCGCAGATATTCGCGGGTGATGTCGATCGAACCGCGCAACTCCTCCTGCCGGTCGAACACCTCCCCCATGACCTGTTTCAGCTCGCTCTCGCTGCCGAAGGCGCGGATGCCGTCGATATCGTCGGCGGTGATGCGGGATTTCAGGCCAAAACGCGAGGTGCGGAAGTCGATCAGATCCCGTTTGCTCCGCCCCTGGCTGGGCAGCGGCGTGCCGCGCGTCGAGGACTGGACGAGCTGGAGAACGCCGTTCTTCTTCTCGATATCGAACTTCGTGCCGCGGATCGGTTTCGGGGTGAAGATCCCCATCTCGCCGATCATGCCCCACTGGTTCGGGATGATGCGGATCGACTCGCCGAGCTCCATGGCCCGGAAGGCGTCATTCTGGAAAATGTTCATATGGGCCATGAACAAGGCTCCTTTTTCATGTTGGGATGCGCCGGAACAGGCGCGGATTGAGTGGCCGCCGGGCTGGCCCGGCGCGCCGGGTCAGGTCACCAGAATGCCGAGCGCTTTCAGCTCGGCGCAGGCGGCGTCGCGCTTGGTCTCGGTGTCGTAGGACGCATCGAAGATCAGGCCGCCGCGCCGCACCCGGGCGTGCCGTTTCAGCACGATCGCGGGCACATCCGCCTCGGCGGCAAGCGCCGGGGTCAGCAGCACCGCCGCGACGTCTTCCGAGCCATCGGCTGCGGCCTCGTCGCTGGCGACGTATTTCTTCGAGGCCGTGATCATGCCCAGCACCGCGCCGGGAATGAGATCCGCGCCGGCGGCGATGATCACCTCCTCGCGGCTGTATGCGTCCTGCTCCTCGAACAGGAGGAAGTCGCCGGGCGTCGCGCCCTCGCTCAGGATTGCCATGTTCGTCTCTCCTTGGATCGTGGTCTGTCAGGGATGCCGGCCCGCGGGCCGGCGCTCATTTCGCGGTGCGGGACTTCGCGACATCCGCCATGCGCAGCGTCTCGCCGCTGGCCGAGGGCGGCGCGTCGAGATCGGTCGTTTCGCTCTCCATCACCGAGCTGAGGGTCTGCCCGGCGCCCTGTTTCGGGGCGGCGGCGAGGTGTTTGCCCGCGGCCTCGGCGCTCATGTCGCTGTCAAAGGCAAAGCTCTTGGCGAGATCCTCGCGGCCCTTCGCCTCGGGATGATTCAGGATCGCCGAGATCCGGGCGCGCTCGTCGGCGGCGCTGGGGCCGGCGGGCGCGGCGGGGCCGGTGCCTGGGGCGCGTCCGGTGCCGGTGTCGGCGCCGATTGCTCCGGCGCGGTGGCGGAGGGGGCCGGCTGCGCGGGTGCGCTTGCGGTCGGGGACGCCGGGGGCGTGGAAGTGCTGGTCGGTTCGCTCATCGTTTCAGCTCCTTGTTTGCTGGCGGTTCTGGGCGCCGGTGCCGGTCGCCCGTTGATCTGCGCGACAAAGCGCTCGAAAGCGGCGCGCGGGTTGTCGACCTCATCGGCGAGGCCGGCTTCGACCGCCTGGCCCCCGATGAAGGTGCGGGCCTCGGTGGCGAGCGCCGCCTCGACGGTCAGGCGAGCGCCGCGCCCCTCGGCGACGGTCTCGGCGAATAGCTGGCGGAGATCCTCGCATTCGCGCTGCAGATCCTCGCGCACCGCCTCGGGCAGCGGCTCGTAGGGGTTGCCGTCGCCCTTGTGCGCGCCGGCCGAGATCACGGTGACGCGCACCCCGCTCGCCTCGAGCCGCTCGCTTTGGTCGGCATGCATGCAGATGACGCCGATCGAGCCGGCGCCTCCCGAGCGCGGGATGATGATGCGATCGGCCTGCGACGCGATCGCGTAGGCGCCCGAGAAGGCATGCGCCGAGATGAAGGCCCAGACCGGCTTTTGCGCGCTCAGCGCGCGGATCTCGTCGGCCAGTTCGAAACAGCCCGCGACCTCGCCGCCGAAGCTGTCGAGCTCGAGCGCGACCCCGCGCACCATCGGGCTCTCAGCCGCCGCGGTGAGCTGCGCCGAGATCCCCTCATAGGTCTGGTGCCCGGAGAAGGACTCGCCGATATAGCTCCCGCGATGGATCAGCGAACCGGTGACCGGGATCACCGCAACGCCGTCGATGCTGCGAAAGGGCGACCGCCGGCCGGCGCGGATCTCGTCCTCAAGACGCTCGTCGAGCACTGAGGCGACCGGGCGCGAGCGCGCCTCCTTCGTGGCCTCGGCGCCCTCGATCGTGACAGGCCCGCCCAGGAGGCGGGGGCCAAAGCCGGCAACGAAGGCGGCGGCTTTCGCCGGCGCAGCAAGAAGCGGCGTGTGAAACACACGCTGCGCAATCTGCGGATAGTCCATATTGTCAGTCCTCAGGGTTGGTGCTGCCAAGCGGCGACCGCTGCGGCTGATGCAGCGACAGTCGCGTTCCGCCTTGCCGCATCGATCATGGCCTCTGAAACATCACCCGCGCTGAGCTTTGGCTCGTAATGACTCAGCCGGATCCCGAAGTCGGGATGTCCTTTCCAAGAATGCGAGCGCCAAGAATAGTAGTCGTGACCGCGTGCACCGTGGCGCAGTACGCTATTTTCTGTCGCGCGCCCCACAAACAACCAGTGGGCGCGACAGAAGTGCAGCGGCATCCGGTGAAAGTCATCTGACGTCGCAACTTTCGGCGCAATATTCTCCCCGACCGTCCACGAGACCTTATGCCAAGCACCGGTCATTGTGGCGCCGAGCATACGCTCCGCTGATCTCCGCTGCTGGCGAGGCGTGGCTTCCGCCTTCACCAAGCGGGGTTCTGCCATCACAGAGAACAGTAGGTCGATGATAAGAACACGGGCGAGCAACGCCCTCGAAAAACGGCTCAATCGGCCGTATTTCCTCTCGACCTGAGTGCTCATCTGGACGCTCTCAGATCCCTTGAAAACCTTTACGCAAAGCTCGCCGCCATCTACGGCCAGCCTTATCAACGCACATTTACCTTGGTCCTCGACTAACACCGCGACATCGCTGAATTCGACCACAACGCGCGAGGAAGGCATCGAAAACTGAAAGACAACTTCGTCCGGCAGGCTTTGCGATATTTCCCGTAGATCCGCGTGAAGCTCCGGAGCGACGCCAACATGCATCGCATCCGCGAGAAACGCTCTATGGCGGGGCGAAGCCCCGGCCCAAAACTCTAAAGTTCTCGAAAACACTTTCGTCAGTCCTCTGATACCTGGGACCGGCCGCCCACCGCAGGGCCGAGCAGCTTGGCGAAGCTCTCCTGCATCGGGTGCAGCGTGCCATCGGGCATGGCCGCGATCTCGCCTTTGATCTGTTCCATGTTGTCGGCGTAGTCGGTGCCGGTCAGCTCCGCCGCCTCCTCCTCAAGCGTCGAAAGACCGAGCGCCACGCGCATCGCTGCCGCCTGAGCTTCCTTGACCGGATCGACAAAGCCCTTGCCCGGCCCGATCCATTTTGCCCGCGCATAGGCCGGCCAGAACGCGTGGAATTCCGGCGCGCCCGCGGGCAGCGCAATGTGACCGTCCAGCACCTGCTCCTCCAGCCAGGCCATGAAAAACGGCTGGCAAAAGCCCTGGGCAAAGGCGGTGCGCCGGGCGCTCCAGCCCCGCCAGATCTCGATCATCGCGGCGCGCGCGCTCGAATAGTTGGTCTTGGACCAGTCCGAGGCGAGCTGCTCGTAGCTGATGCCCAGCCCCGAGGCGATGTTGCGCAGCACCGCGCTTTCGAAATCCGCATATTGCGCCGCCGGCCGGGCGGTCTGCACCATGCCGATCTCGTCGTTCGGATAGAGCGCCTGGACGCGGGCACCGCCAACTTTGACGCCGCCCGACTGGCCATAGAACTGCTGCCGGGCGGTCTGGTAGGCGATAAACCCCTCGCCGCCGTTGTCCGAGAACAGCTCGTCGATCACCTCCGGCCCCATCGGCGATTTGATGAACGCGGCCAGCACCGCGTTGATCACCGCAGCTTGCAGCTCCACGCGGCTGTAGTGGTCCTCCATGCGCAGCCGCTCGACAATCGGCGAGAGCCGCGAAATCCCGCGTGTCTGCCCGTCCCGGGTCTTGTCGAAGAAATGCAGTACCTGCGGGCGCCCGTGTGGCGTCTCGCGGGCGATGCGCTTCCACCGCCATTGATCCGCCGCATCGGCCCAGAGCGTTTCCGGATGCCCCTGCCGGAAATGATAGGCCTTCGCGATGCCGTCGCGGCTGATTTCGATCCCCCCGCGCAGGCGCGCCTGATCGGGCTGGGTCATCGGATTGCAGAGCAGATCCGGATCGACCAGCCGCAGCGTGGTCCTGGTCGGGCGCCGGCGACGCCAGTTCACCAGGGCAAGCGCCTCGCCCTCGATGAGATATGTGCGGTACGCGGTGCCGAACATCTGCGGCACCGTCTGCGCCCGCGTGGTGTCCGCCAGGAACCGGGGATCCTGCGCATAGCTCCGCCAGCGCCCCTCGACCGCCTCCTTGAACTCACGCGCCCAGTCCGCGCTCAACCCGAGCGCCCGCCAGTCCGGTTTCAGCAGCGGGCGGAAGTTCGCGCCAATGACGCTGTCGACTTCCTTCGACACCGCACCCGCCGCCCAGCCATTGTTGCGCACCAGATCCCGGGCGCGCGCGGTGGCACGGTTCCTGTTCGGCAGGATCTCGGCATCGACCGCCCGGTTCGACGGCAGGAAGCCCGACATCGTGTCGATCCCGGTATCCGCCGCGACATAGGGCGTCGTGCCGGCAAACCCGGCATCGCGCGCCGCCGCCCCGGATTTGCGCGGGACAAGCGGAACGCGGGTCAGGGATCGCGTCATCAGAAGATCACCGGGCGCGACATTGCACCGGCGGGCCGCCTGCCGAGCTGGCGCCGGAGGCTCTGAATGTAGCGGCGCAGCCTCGTTTCGTCCGCCGGCGCATATTCCGTACGGTGCCCGTCATAGGCGGTAACGGTCACGCTCTCCCCCATCAGCAGCGCATGCAATGCCGTCTCCGCTTCGGCGAGGCGGGTTTCCAGCGTGGCGGTATCAATCGGCATCTGGCCTCAACACATTCAGGAGACGCCTGGCGGCGTCGGTTTCCGGTTTCTGCGCCGACTGGCGCGGTTCTCTTTGTGCAGCGGCAGCGATCGGCAGCTCGGCGTCGAACAGGTCGCCCTGACGATCCGGCGGAATCGCCGACCGCTCCGCCGCCAGCGCGTCCCATTGGTCATCGGTCATCGAATGCCAGCCGCGCCGCATCGCGGCACCCTCGGCATAGTTCATCGTGTCCAGCGCCTCGTTGCGCCGGGTCGGCTCCACCAGCACCCATTTCGACGTCATCACGCCCTGCGCGTTGCGGCTCACCACACGGGTCTCCGCCGCGAGCATGCGGTAATACTCATCCCCCAGCGCCCGGGCGAAGCGGGTATGTCCGCGCTCGCTCGGATCCTCTTTACCGAGATGCGCATAGAGCCCCGCCTTGAGCGACGACACATTCAGGTTGAACGCGCGTTTCTGCGCCCGCTTGGCCTTGCCGTCCTTGCGGCGCTCGAACCGTTGCGCCGCCATCAAGGGCCCGTTTTGCGTCGAGGCGCCCTTCACGATGATCACCCGTGACCACGGGTGCGATTTCGCCCAGCTCCAGACGTCATCGGTATAAGCGCCGCCGTCGATGGCCAGCATGTCGATCGAGACCGGCAGCCCCAGCTCGGTTTTCCAGCTCTGTTTCAGCAGCGCATTGAGCGCCGCGCGGCCCTCATCGTCACCGATGTGATGCGGGATCACCCGATAGTCGATGACCCAGCGGCGCCGGTTCCTGCCGAAGGCGACAAGCTGCACCTCAAGGCGGTCATCCTGGCAATCGACGCCGGCGGCAAAGATGAACCCGGTCGCCGGGAGCACGCCGCGCTCCAGCACCTCGCCCGGTTCGGCGTTCTCCGTCCGGTCGCGCAGCGCCTCCCAGTCCGGCGCATCGGTGGCCTGCTCGTAAGGCAGCCCGAGAACGTCGTTCCAGAACACCTGTTCGACCGCGGCGTTGACCGCCGTCGGCGCTGCCGGTTTCTTGTCGCCGCCGCTCGCCTCGAGCCGGGTCCAGCCCATGACCTGCGCATATTCGACCGCGATCGAGGCCCAGTCCCGCTGCGGTGCGTAGGCGCGCCAGAGATGAAACCCCGGATGGCTGCCGCCGGGATTATGCTTCACCCAGCGGCCAAGCCGGACGATCTTTTCCTTGTCGCCGTGGCGGATCGGCTTGCCGCAGCTCTCGCAACGGAAATGCGCCGCAGCCAGGTTCTCCGGGTCGATATTCGCCCGGAAATTCTCCCAGGTCAGCGGCTGCTCAAACCCGCAGCTCGGGCACGGGACATGATAGAGCCGCCGGTCGCTGCGCTCGTAAGACGCGGTGATCCGGCAGGTGCCCTTGATCATCGACGTGCTGACCCGCACGATCTTTGCATCCTCGAACCCGGACGCCCGGCTCTCCGCCAGCTTTTCCGGATCGCCCTTTTCCGACGGCTCGAATTTCGACAGGTCATCCATGATGACCAGCCGCCGGCTGGTGCCCGTCAGGTCCGCAGGCGAGCCCGCCGAGGCGACCTTCAGCGAGCCGTTTCGATCGAGCGTTTCCTGGTTGAACGTGTTGTCGCGGTTTTCGCCCTTCCCCGCGCCGAACACCCGGATCAGCCCCGGCGCCTGCCGGCGCATCGGCATCCACTTGTTGTTGACCCACTCGCTCGCGGCACTGCCGGTCGGATGCACGATCAGCGAGTCGAGCGGCGTGTATTCATGCCATTCCCCAAGGGTCGGCTGAATGATCGATACCGTCTTGCCCCATTGCGCAGAGCCGCGGATCGTCACCTCTCGCGCCGCGTGTTCCGGCGACAGCACCTCGTGGATCTCGCGCAGGAACGCGAACCGGGCGATGTCGAAGGGCCCCGGCATCGGCGACCGCGCATCGAAGACGATGTTCTGCTCGCACCAGCGCGTGATATCGGGCGGCGGCGGTGGATCGATGACCTGGGCAATCGCCCGGGCGATCACCTCCCTTGCCGAGATCAGGAAGCCCACTGGCTCAGAAATCCTCGGCCTGCTCGTCTGCGGTGAGCTGCGCCGCGTCGGCTTCCTCGGTTTTCGCCGCAGACCGCCCGGCACGATAAGCGCGCCAGACCTCGGTCAGGATCACCCGCGCCTCACGGAAGTCGACGTCGAGCTCGTCGGCAATACGCCGCGCGCCGGTGCGGATCACCGAGCTTTCAATCTGGGCGACTTCCTGCGCCATCTGCCGGGCTGTCTCGCTCGCCACCACGCTCGCCAGGACCAGCGTGCCCTCGGCCTCGGCGTTGATGCGGCGCAGGCGTTTGGCTTCCTCTTCCGCCTTCTGTGTCCGCGCCAGTTCATAGCGATCCGGATCGCGCGGCGGCAACGCGCTGTCGCTCCTGGACGGCTCAGGCGCGACCATGCTCCCGGCGCCAGGATCATCAGCCGGTTCACGCAGACGCTCACGCGTCTTGGCACCGTTCCCGAGCAATTGTCCCGGGTCCAGCGTTCCGTTGAGCGCCGCCTTGACCTTCGCCACATCGAACCGTCGCGCCCGCCCCTCGCCGGTATAGCACCCGTCCAGCCGCCCATCCCGGACAAGCTGGCTTATCCGCCCTTTGGAAAGGCTGAGATGCTCTGCGATCTGCGTGGTGTTCATGGCCGCGTGCCCGATGTTTACAGGCCCTCCTGTCGTTTAGCCGCCAGACGTTTAGGCTTTGTGTTTGGTTTAGCGTCGCAAAACCTATGCGCTAAGCCGCCCCGTATACGTTCAGGCCCCGGGAAGGACCCGCTGGTTTTCTGGAGAACGGCCAGCCGCCCCGTCGCTGCAGGTGGCCTGTCATGCTCGCGCCTGTCGACGGGCGCGCTCGGGGTATCCCAACGAAAAAGCGCCCAACCAGTTCGGCGGGCGCTTTTATAGATGATGCACATTTGATGCGCGCAGACGGACTTTAGGTCAAGAAGAATTTTTCACGCGACCTGATCCCAGATCGATGCCGGCCCCTCTCCGAAGCTCGCCGCCGTCACCGAACGCCGCCGCATCGGCCCCATCATCCGATCCAGCGCCTCTGCCAACGCCATGCGCGCCGCCTTCCGCGTCTCACCCTTGACCGACCAGCCGTGCCGTCTCAGCACCGCGTCCAGATGCAGCCCGTCGAGACAGACCATATCCACCAGCGCGCGGTCGCTGATCGTCGTCCGGCTGCCGCGCTTCGACGGGCGGATGACGCGCAGGTGTCGCGAGGCCCCGTCGCCGATCCGGCGCCGCAGCACATCGAGACGCTCGCGATCCGCAAGCACCGCGTCCATAAAGCTCGCCGCCGTGCCGCTGCTGCCGCCCGACATGGTTTCGACCGACGAACAGCGCAGGCCCGCCGAGCGGTGGCGCTCGTGCAGGTCGCGATAGAAACGGCCCATGGCGATCTGCCCGGATGACAGCGGCGCGGGCGCCCTGCGCCGCGCGGCATGGGCCAGCATCTCGCCGAAATTGTCTTGCAGCTCCATCGTCTTGCGCCCGTCATGGCCGGCGGGCTTGCGCTCCCAGTCGTCCGCGCCCTTGGGATAGAGCCCAAAGGTCTCGACCACGCGAAAGCAGCCGCGCGCCGGGGCTTCCGGAATAGCCGGCCCGCAGGCCTGCGGAACCGCACCGCGTGCCTTCACATCTGCGATGCGCGCAGCCTCTGCCGCAAAGCGCATATCTGCGGTGAGCGCCGTGTGAACCGTGCCAAATGCCGTGACGTAGAATACGCTCATGGCGCAACCTCCTGTTCCTGAGATACCAGCGCCATGACCCGCACCTCAGTGCGCCGGTGCCAGGCAAGCCACTGCCGGTCATCTTCGCTTGCGACGCCGCGCCGTTCCCGATCCGCTTTCGACCGGTAGTCGCTGTCAATCGAGCGCGCCTTGTCGCGCACCGCGCGCCGATCTGCTTCCGTCAGAGGTGGGCGCTTGTACCATTCCCAAAAGCGAAACTCCGCAACCAGACGGTTTTCGGCCAGCGCTTCCGCGCCGGCGGCACTGCGGAACCAGCGCACGAGTTCTGGAAGCTCTTCGAGCGGGCGCCTCTGAGCCGCCTCTGCAAGCGGCGCAATCGTCGCCATGGCTGGCCAGCCGCGCCGGTCCTTGCCCTCGCCGCGAAACTTCAGCGCCGCGCGCAGCTCTTCCAGCTTGTCGTCGCGCATGTAGGACAGATCGTCGGCGAGATCCGTCAGAAACTTGTCGAAGCGCTCCTGCCGCATGTTGCCCGGTTTGCGAAACCCCCAATCCGTCAGGGGACGGATCAGGAGTCGCCTCACCCGGTCGCGCTTGGTCTCCGGCTTGCCGGCCTGCTCATCGCTCATTGCCTTGCCCTTTCTCTGCACCTCTTCCCTCGGGTCTTATCCACAGGCACGCCGCCGGTTTCCGGCGCGCAAGGGGATTTCATTTCTTGTCTTTTCTTTCTCTTTTCCTTTCAGCCGCGCGGTTTTTAATTCGCGAAAAAAGGACGGAATCTTCCTGAAAACTTCCGCCGGAAGTTCCGAAATCTTCCATCGGAGGTTTTGCGGAGATTTTGGAGGATCACCGGCGCACATCGCGGACGGCCTCCCGTGCAGAGAGATCATCGACCGCCTCGCGCACGCGCCGTTCGGTCGCGCTGCCGCCGGGATAGACCGCTTCGATCCAGTCGCTTACCGCGTTCTGCCGGGCGTCGTCCTGCGCATAGGTCGCGGAACCGGTGATCGTGCGCAAATGGCCCGCGATGGTCCGCAGGCGCTTGCGCATCCTGTCCTCGGCATTCTTGGCGGCGTTCCTGCGGCGAGAATCCAGCGCTTCCTGTGCGACCTCGATCACCACGACGTGGCCATACCGGATTTGCCCGTTGTCGCAGAGATAGCGCCGCCAGCCGTGCAGCGGCGTGATCTCGCGCTTCATGAGGCTCTGCCAGCGCTCCAGCGGAATGTTCAGATCCGCCGCCAGCTCGCGGTCGTCGCAGGACAACGTGCCGAGTGGCGTGCTGTCCTGGGCGACACAGAACAGGTTGAAGCCGTACCAGCCGACATCCGCGTCGACCAGCTTGCGAAAGCTCGACCCGCGCCAGCGTTTCAGGTTCCATTGCAGGAAATAGTGGCTGTCCACCCGCTCCGCCGACGAGATCGGATATTCCGGCAGATCGGAGGCCTCTGTCAGGGTGAAGGCCGGGCGCGCGCTCATTTGCCCACCCGTGCCATCACGCGGGGTCCGACCGCTTTCGTGATCTTCTCCAGACGCTGTTGCAGCGCCCGCGCCTCGGCCACCACGCCGGTCAGATCCGCGACCTGCTTTTCCGACCTGTCCAGAAAGGCGCAGAGATCCGCATGCAGCGCCGCCATATCGGCATTCGACCCTTCGGGGCCAAAGAACTCCTCACGCAACTCCGCGACCCATCCCGGCATGACCGACAACGTATCGGCCACGGTCTGGTCGGTTTCGTCACCGCGATAGCAGCCGCCATCGCAATCATAGACGTCGCCCAGGAGCAGCATGATTTCGCGCTTTTGCTCGCGCGTCGGCTGCCTCAGATCGCCGGCGTCTTTCGCCGCATCCTGTTTGGTCTGCATCGGTATCACCTTACGCTTCTTCTCACAGGCCGGGCAGCGCAGCTTGCCCTTGACCTCGAACCACCCCTGCGCGGTGATCTTCTTCTTGACCTGCCCCTCGTTGGGCGCCCATTTGTTGCCCGCGCCGCGTTCGTAATCGCAGGTCACGGATTCCGACTTACCGCAGTCGTCGCATACGCATTCGGCGCGGTTGACGCCTTTTCCGGAGATCGCGCGAATGCTCATCCCGCCGCCCTCCTCTGCCGATCCCGCAGCCAGGCGCTTTGCAGATGACCGACCCAGCGCCGCGCCGCGCGGCTCAGGTCGCGCCGCGCGGCGTCTTGCGTTTCGTATTTACCCAGACGCCAGGCCAGCAGCGCCGGGGCTGCCATATGGCCGACCTTGCGCATTTCCCGCTCACCAAACCGGCGGCAGCTCTCGCAGCAGTAGACCTGCCACGCCCGAGCTGGCGAGAACGCCCGCGCGCAGGCCGAGTTGAAACAGATCCCGGGCACCGCCAGCGGCGAACGGTCGAGCTGCGGCGCGCAGGCCACGGCGAAGGGCTCGATATCGAGATGCACCGCCGGTGCATTCGCGAGGTCGCATTGCGTCATGCCTCCCCCTCTCCGGCACCGTCCTGCGCCCCTGTGACCACATCCCGGAATTGCCGCAGATTGCATAAAGCCGTCTCGAAATCGGCGATCATCGCGTCGAGATGCGCGCCATCCAGCGGCCCGTTGACGACAGGCGGCGCGTCCGGCCCCGCACCCTCGACGCGCAGCGACCAGAAACGGGTTCCGCAATCGAACTGCGCAAATCGCATCAGGAACGGCCCGAATGGCGCGCAGACCGACAACACTACAGGGGCTTTCGTCACGCTCATTCCGCCGCCACCCCGTCTGCCATCCCCTCCACGCGCGCCGCCTCATCGGCGCGGCGGCGCTCCCGCTCCCGCTTCACGCCGAACATCACCGTGGTGTGGTCGCGATTGAAATACCGCCCGATTTGCGGAAACGAGTACCCGGCATCGTGCAGGATCAGATAGGCCCGTTGCCGCGCATGGGCGATTTCGCGCGTCCGGCTGGGCGAGCGCAGCGCCTTGATCGACAGCCCGGCCCGGCCCGCCACCTGTGCGGTGATCAGATCCATCTCGCCCAGCGGCACGCCTTCCAGCGCCGCGACCTTTTCCGCGACAATATCGCCGGCGATCCGCGCGATCATCTCGCGCCGCTCCTGCGCGTGGCGCGCCTCCATCTCATCCCAGGTCTCAGACATGCCGCTCACCTCTCTCCGCCTGCAATCGCCGCCAGCGATCCAGCACCGCCCGCGCGTCGAGCCCGGCGAGGAAACAGACCTCGGCGAAATCGCGCGATCCGAACCAGTCGCAGGCATTCCGGCGCAAGCGCGTTGACGTAAATTCACCGTGCCGCTCTCGACCCTCTCCGAAGCTGTCTCGCCACGCGGTCAAAAGCACCGAGGCCCAGAGACTGCGGCATGCGGCGGCGGTGAGCGCGCTTTCGGGATGCGCCTCAAGCGCACAGCCCGGCTGTGCGGCGATACCCATCTGCGCCTGATAGCGCTGCGCCAGGCCGGAATGCGCATCCATCACGCGCCCTCCCCGGTCATCAGGAACACCGGCTTGCCGCAGTTTTGCGCCACGGTGATTTCCAGACGGCAGCCACGCGATTCCTGCCAGCCGTGTATCGGCGGCAGGATCAACGCCTCACAGGCACCCAGCAGCGGCGCGCACCAGTCTGTCCAGAAACGATCATCGAGCGGATCGAGCCCCGCCCCCATGTCGGCATCGGCCATTGCCTGCGCCTGCGCTATCGGAGAGATCGCGGTGATCCCCTCGCGCGCCAGCGCCGCCGCCCATTTCGCCGCGTCAAAAGCCGCCCGCGTCGCTTCGGTGGGGCAATAGCAGCCATCGGCATGCGCCGCGCGCTTCGAATAGGGCGAGGCGAGATAGACCAGCCGGCCCCGGCAGGCCTGCACCACCACCCGGCGCGGCGCGTCCACATGCACGCCGGGCAGAGCCTTGATCTGCGACCAGAGGAAGGAATGGCGCCCCATCACACCAGCTCCGGCTGGCGCTGCGGCGTGGGGACCGGCAGATCGGCAATCAGGTCTTGTAGCTCCTGGAGACCTTTCGGATTTCGGATGCGGTAGCGGATGACATCTGTTTCACCCATCAGCTCGGGCGCTGCAAAAAACCAGTTCGGGGAAAGCATTATGTCCATTGTCACCCGACCGGATTGCTCTTTTCCGTCGCGGTGAACCACACAGATCACCATCCCTATACGCACAGGACACCCGCCCCCGTCATGCTCGACCCACGGCCCCCATTCCTCACGCATCGCTCACCTCCCAGGGCATCGCGGGCAGCGACACTGGCATGGTGAGAGCCGCGCTGCTGGTGGTCGTTGCGTAGGGCACATGCGCAATGGCCACCCCTTCACGCACCTCCCTGCCGAAAGCCGGGCGCTCGCCCGTCCGACGCCCGACAATGGGACGCATCACGGGCCGACGCCCGAGCAGATCGACCAAAGCGCTCATCTCTCACCTCTTGCTTTCCGGAAAAATTCTTCCGCCCGCGTCCTCCAGATGAGGGCGCGCTCCAGCGACCGGCGCGAACGGGCGGCGTGCCGCTCGCTGCGCCGGTCGCAAAACCGCTTGCAGGCCCAGAACATCACCCGCCGCCACATCACGCGCCCCTCTCGAACAGGACATCGAGCCCCGCGAGGATCATCACTGCCGTGACATAGCTGACACCCGCGTCATGCTCTTGGCGCAGCCAGTTGATGACCTGACGCTCCGACACGCCCAGCACCGGGGCCGCGTGGCGCGCCAGATCGCGCTCCGACTCGGCGGGAAAGGCCCGCCAAAGCAGCCTCGAAAACCAGCGCCGTGCCGCCGCGCGATGCGGGCTCGTCACATAAGATGCTGAAACGTCATTAGAATTTTGTGCAGGATTTTTCACACGCCTTGCCTCATCTTGTGTCTTGAGGCCGCGTGTGAGCGCGGTGTTTTCGAAACCACTGAGGGCGGCGGGAATATTCCCCCGCCCGCTTTTTTCGGGATGATCCGATGCGCCAAGCGACGCCCGCGCAGGCCGATCTTCGCCAGCCTTGCGCGGGACCACCTGCCCCAGATGGATATGAGCTTGCGCCGCCATCAGGCGGCGTCCTTGTTTGCAGGGGGATTGTTCGAAATGAAGGCGCGGAGCCGGTCCACGCGCGCCATCGTCGGACTGGAGGCTCCAGCCTTCCACGATTCCCATTCCTTCCAGCCTGCGCCGATGGCGTCGCGCAGCACCGCCTGCGGCTTGCGTTCAACGGAGGCCGCGTAGGCCTCTACATCTGCGATCAACTGCTCCATACGTTCAGTTATGGGGTATCAATACCCCATAAAGCAAGGGGTATTTCCCCCCCCTACCCCAAGCGAGCGACATGACCGAAGAAATGGTTATGCCACGCACGTTCATTGAAGCGTTTCAAAAAGCCCTAGCGGCGACCGGACGATCAGTCCGCAGCGTATCCACGGAGACCGGGATACCGTACGAAAGACTCAAGCAAGTTGCCCGAGGCCGCAGCCAAACCACGAATGCAGATGACGCATACCTTATCGCGTTGGCTTTTGGCGGAACATATGAGGAATTCATGGAGGGCCATCTTAACGGCCCAAGAACAATCGCCATTGCCGGGAAGGTCGGAGCCGGCGCTCAGGTGCCGGTCTTCGATGCTTACGCCAAGGGCGCCGGCCCCCAGGTTGAATGCCCGCCCGGCCTGTCACCGCATGGCGTGGTCGCGGTTGAGGTAGAGGGCGACAGCATGGAGCCCGTGTATAGCGCGGGCGATCTGCTGTTTTACACTCGCGACAGCCACGAAGGCGTGCCGTCTGAGGTGCTTGGCAAGCGGTGCGTCTGCGAAGACGAAACCGGCATGGGCTGGGTAAAGGTGCTGCGCGAAGGCCGTGAGGAAGGCACCTTCGACCTGCACAGCTTCAACGACACCAGCCCGACCAAGTACGGCGTCCGGCTAAAATGGGCCTCCCCCGTGCGCCTGCACTGGCCCGCCGAACTAGCGAGAAAAACTTTATGATAACCGAACGTATCTTCTTCATGGACGACTCTGGAAAAGTAAACGAGCGACCATCCGAAGGATGCTTCAAGCCGGTCGTCCCGATCGCACTAGCTCATACAAATGCTCTGAGTATACAACCAACACCGAAACACAATTTTTCAGACCGCTTCGACTGGGCACTAATCGATACAGGCGCAGATGAGAACTTCATTGATGACGCAGCGGCAGCGCGCCTAGATATCCCAGAAGTTGCTGGCACCAGCGCCATTGTCAGAGGCGCGACTGCAACCCACCCAGGCAAAATCCACACCGCACCAATCATACTCATCGGTTCGAAGCACACTTTTTACACAAATCTCACCACTGCTCCACTATCGCAAAACGGGCGAAAATACTCAGTCATTCTGGGAATTCGCTTTCTGAAGCAGGGCCGCCTACTTCTTGATTTCGAGAAGAGCCGCTTTGAGTTCCGCAAGCTCTAGTTCGAGCTCTTGGATGCTGCGATAGGCATCGGCAAGACTTGACCAGCAATCAGTCGACGGGCCATTCCGCTGCGTCTGTAACGTTGTCACCGCAGGGGCTACTGCCCCGGCGCGACAATCAATGGCATCCTCTTTGTCCAAGCTAGTCCTTTCTGCCGAGCTTCGCGCCGGGCTTTTTTCATGTCGCCAGCACCACGCCAACACCGGTACCGTAGCATGGTGAGCTTGACGGCGCGAGATCGCGATCGGCAATTGTGGGGTATTTATACCCATTTCTTGTTGACTTGGGGTATCAATACCCCCAATGTCGCTCCCAGTTCCCCTCCGAAGACATCGCACAACGCGGTTGATCGTGGGGAGAACCTCACACGGGAGAGACACATTGCTCGCAAAACTCAAGGAACGCCTCAGCGGGGGCGCCAACCGTCTTCAGGGCCGTACCGATCTTCTGGAGGCCGTCTGCGCCTCCGCCGCCCTGGTCGCCGCAGCGGACGGCTCGATTGACGATTCCGAGATCGAGGGCGCGGTAAAGGCCGTGACCGCCAACGAAGCCCTCAACACCGCCTTTGACGCGCGCCAGATCGAGGGCTGCATGCAGCGCATGCTCGACCGCGCCGGCGGCGGGCGCGTCGGGCAGATGACCCTCATGAAAGAGCTCGACGACATCGCCAGCAATACCGACGATGCCGAAATGGTGCTGCTCACCGCGATGGACATCGCCGATGCCGACGGCACCGTCGACGAGACCGAACGCGCCATGATCGACAAGATCGCCAAGCGCCTCGGCCTCAAGGCTGAGAGCTACGCCTGATGGCCTGGCTGCGCCGGCACGTTCTGGCCTGGGCGACCAGCACCGCCCTCACCCTCACGGCGGCGCAGATCGTGGCGCCGCGCTTCATGGACTGGATCCTCGACGGTCTGGTCGTGGCGCTGGTCTTTGTCGCCGCCAGGCTCGCCGCGAAAGCCTGAGCCGTCATGCAGCCGCTCTTCGCGGGCGGCTGCATGGCCTCGCGTTACAGGAGATCCCGATGCTTCACCCCACACGTTTCGCCGGCCTGTCCCGCATGGTGACCACGCCGGATCTGGTCTTTCACAGCCCCGGCGCCGTGCAGGACGCCTGGTTGCAGCTCAAGGAAGAGCAGCGCCGCGAAGACGGCAGCTCGGCGCGCATCGAGGGGCGACACGCCGCCCGGCTCGAAGCCTGTCCGAGCCACTATCCGGCGCCGCAGCGCCCGAACGAGGTGGACGCGGCGCGCGTCGCCGCCCTGCCCTCCATCCGCGCCGCTGTCGACGCGCACAAGAACCGCCGCGGCATGATCGCCCGCATGATGGGGCGCGGCGATGGAGGCGCCGCATGAGCGCCGTGACGATCCAGAGCCTGCTGGCCGAAATCGACAGGATCACCGATCTGCGCGACCGCGCCCGGGCGCGCGCCGCCAGCGCGACCGGCCCGGCGGCGCTGGTGTTTCACGCCATTGCCAGCGACACCGAAACCCGCCTCCGCGCCCTGCGCCGCCGCGCCCTGCGCCGCCGGGGCGGTTCCTCCCCCTCTCGCCGCCCCGGCACCTGTTCAGGAGCATGAACATGCCTTTCGCGGATCTTCCCGCACCGCAACAGGCCGGCATCCTTTGCAATGATCCGGCATTCCAGCGCTTCGCGGCCACCCGCAGCGGCTATCCGGGCGGTCAGTTCACCGCCAGCGCCGCCGCCGAATACCTGCGCCAGTGCTGCCGGGTCGAAAGCCGCCGGGCACTGGCCAGCGACGAGGTCGCAACGACCAGATTTCAGCGCCTGCGCACCGAATTCGATGCATGGGCCGGACGCATCGCCACCCCGAGATAGGAGACCTCACAGATGGCCGACGACTTCGAACTGCGCACCTTCGAGCAGCAGCTTGCGCTGCTGGATCAGGGCGCATTCCTGACCGAGATGCAGGACAAGCTGCGCGAATTGCAGGTCACCCTGCGCGAGTATCAGCAAGCCTATGGCGGCAAGCCCAAGGGCACGCTGACACTCACCCTGCAATACCAGCTCCAGAAATCCGGTGACGTGGAGCTGACCGGCACGTTCGACACGAAAGCGCCGAAAGCCCCCGCCGCGTCCGGCGTCGCCTATGCCGACGATCAGGGCCGGCTGTCGCTCTACTCGCCGATGATGAAGCAGATGCAGAGTGGACTCCGCGACGTGACCTCGCCCGACCGCAAGATGCGCAGCGCCGGGGAGTGAGGGCGATGACCGAACACGTCAGCAGCAGCGGTGATGACCGTACCGCCAACAACGCCGTCCGGCACCAGTACCGCGTCCTCTCCGATGAGGAGAAAGCAGCGATGGAACGGATCAAAGACATGGGCGCGGCGTTCATCTCCGAGCCGCATGCCCTCGGCGGCACCGATCCCGATTGCGAGCGCTTCGCATCTCGCAATCTGTCGCTCGCAAACACCCACATGGAAGACGCCGTGATGCGCGCCGTCCGCCACCTCACCGCCTGAAAGGACCACCACCATGACCGATATCGACACCCACGCCGCCAACGTCGCGGCCACCATGCGCGAGACGATGGAGGAGATCGGGCAACCGACGCCGCTCATCGCCCCGGTGGACTGGGACGATCCCAAGAAAGAGCAGAAATTCTCCCTGCGCACCCCCTTCCTGGTCAGCGTTCCCGCTGGTCGCAAAACCGAGGACCACTCCGACAAGCTGCGCGCGGCGCTGCTGCGCGACAAGCCCGAGCGCCGCAAGGGCACAGCCTATCTCTCGACGCTCGACAGCCTGATCGGCTGGACCAATCGCTTCAAAGGCGACAGCTCGGCGCTATTCGCAGATCCGAACACGCCCAGCCTGACCTGCATCGCGAACTATCACGGTGCCGGCGCGGTGGCATGGGATGACACCAGCGGCGAGAAAGGCGCGGCCTTCTGCGATCATCGCGGGCGCTACGATTTCCCGCTCTCCGAGGAATGGCAGATCTGGGAAGCCGTATCGGGCAAAGGCATGGACAAGGAGGAGCTTGGCGAATTCATCGAATCCAACATCCTGCATTTCCTCGAACCGACGCCCTACCTGATCCACGCGAAATCCGATGGCAATCCGGCCCCATGGGAAGAGCGCAGCCGCGATCTCGCCGAAAAGATCGGCGGGCGCTTCGGCCAGCCGCACGAGCTGATGAACATGAGCCGGGAATTCACGGTGCATGAGACCTCGAACCTCAAGGTTACGAAGAACCGCGACAACGGCGCGTCGATGATCCATTTCGTCAACGAGCATAACGATGAGGAAGGGCGCCCGCTCCAGATCCCCAACCTGTTCCTGATCGCGATCCCGGTTTTCGACGGCGGCGATCTCTACCGCATGACCGTCCGGTTTTTCTATCGCAAGAGCGGCTCGACCGTGAAATTCTTCGTGACACTCTACAACCCCGACGAAGCCAAGCGCGAGGCCATCGAAGAAGCGGTGGCCAAAGCGGAGAACGACACTGCCCTGCCCGTCTTCTACGGCACCGCCGAGGCTGCCGGATAACTTGCCGCCTTTGTCAGCGCCCCGGTGACGGGGCGTTGCGATGGACGGCAAGAGAGGACAACGCCATGAGCAACCAGATCACCGATAACACCATCGACCCCTTTCTCGATGACGTCAGAGCGGAAGTCTTTCGCGCAGCTCGGCTTTTCCCGGCTCCGAACCCCACTATCGCGGCGATGACAGAAGAGATCGGAGAAGTCGCGAAATCCATGCTCCACATGCGTGAAGGCAAGCACAACGATTGGTGGCAGGTCTATTCCGAATGCGTGCAGCTCGCCGCGATGGCCGCGCGCTGCGCTGTGGAAGGAGACCCGACCATCGGCGCGGAACCCAATGCAGAAAACTGCAAATAGGAAAGGCGCAGCGTCATCATGACCGGCTATTTCATCGAACAGCGCCGACTCGACTCGTGGTCGCCCGCTGTCATCAGCGGCAACGCCCCGGCGACGGTTGCCAAGAACGGCAAGATATATCTGCGCCGCTCCGAAGGACTCGGCGCACGCATCCGCGAAACCCCGCGCGAAATCCTCACCGAAGATGTGGGCAAACCGCTGGCCGAACTCGCGACGATCTACGGGGCAGATGGCGCGGAAACGTTTCAACCCAAGACGGCTAGCGAAGGCGCATCTGCCCTACCACGCATCGCACCGACGGACGAAACGCAATCCACCGACACGCGCACCTGGAACGACTACCACGACCGTCACGATCATTCGCGGTGGGCGTTCGCCGTGATCGCCGTGCTGGCTCTCTGCGGCGCAGCAGTGATGTGGTTCGCGGTGAACGACTGGTTTCCGGCGCTCATCAAGGCGATGGGGTGGGAAGGGTGATGTTTGGAAGGCCCAGATCAGTGGACGACGAACGCGTGAGCCGCAAAACTCTCGAAGAGCTGCAACTCAAGCTCTCGAGAGCCGAAAAAGACCGCGACGATCTGAAACAGAGGCTCGAAGAACTCAGGCCCCTGCGCTGCTCATTCTGCGGCAAGCCTCAGAATGAGGTACAGAAGCTCATAGCCGGGCCATCTGTCTTCATCTGCAACGAGTGCGTATCGCTTTGCGCCGACATCTGCAACGAAGGCTCGCTAGCCGCGGAAGGCAGCGACTGATGCCCGCCGCACGCCCTCTTGCCGTCAAAGACACCAGCGCCGCCAAGATGCTGGATATGTCCGCCGACGAGTTCCGGCGGCTTGTTTCTGTGGGTGCCCTGCCGAGTCCTTGTGATATCGGTGGACTAAAACGATGGCGCACCGATGACATAGAAGCGATATTGCAGGGCGGCGCCGCTGTTCCAGATGAGGATTTCGAGCTTTGAGACCTCCAAAGCCACGCATTGCAAAGCCGCACCTGCAGTGGCGGTGGGCGCGCGGCGCATGGCATCCGTATCATCGCGTCACCTGGACTGAGAACGGCGTGCGTCGAGCCCGCGAGGTGAAACTCGACTGGCAGGGCGATGCACGCGAACTGGACCGGCTTTATTGGCTGGCGCAGGGAGGGAAGCACAAGGCGCAGGTGAAGCCGTCCAACTACACTTGGCGGGAATGCATCGAGACATGGCGTCGCGATCCTATCGCCGGTCAGGGCAAGCTGAAACCCAGCACCAAGGCCAGCTATCGCCGGACGATGGACGCAATCATGGCCAAGAACGGCGCCAAGGATATGCGTAAGACCACCCGCCAAGCCGTGCGCGCCGCACTGGAGAATCTGGCCGAAACGCCACGAAAGGCGAGCCGGCACGCTCAAACAATTTCGCTGCTCTGGAACTACGCTGCCACAGAGCTGGACTGGCCTCTGGGAGAGAATCCGGCGCGTCGTCTGGCCAGATACAAGCCCGCCCGTGAAATTGAGCCTTGGCCGGCATGGATGGTTGAGAAACTGGACAGCGCTCCGGAGAATGTTCGGATCGCGGCGCGGTTGATTTTGGGCACCGGCCAGCGCCCGAATGCAGCGATCACCATGCGCCGGGATCAAATCAACGGCGAGTGGATGCGCGTCAGGGATGAAAAGGGCGACAAGTGGCTTGAGGTATTTTGCCCCAAGAGCCTGCGCGACTTCACCGCGTCTTTGCCAATCCGTGGCGATCATTTTCTCGCGCGGAACCTGCGCGAGCCACTCGGATATCAAGGCGTCGAGCGTGCTTTTCGGGCCTGGCGCAAGGGTCTTGGCGAGAATGCGGCACCGTACACGATGCATGGCCTGCGAAAGCTTGCGATTGTCGAACTGGCCGAAGCCGGATCCTCGGACGCGGAAATCCAGTCTGTGACAGGTCAGAGCGCCGAGATGGTGGCTTATTACCGCAAGAGGGCAAACAAACGCGCCCTATCCAAGATCGCTCAGGAGCGCCGGAAATGATCCAGAACAGAACGGAAACGAAACAACAACGTGTGAATCGGATGTGTGAACGCCTTTCAGGCAAAATGCCACGCTTCGGCGAAGCCTTAGAAAAGCATGTTTAAAATCAATTTGGTACCCGCGGCCGGACTCGAACCGGCACGCCCGAAGGCTGGGGATTTTAAGTCCCCTGTGTCTACCATTCCACCACGCGGGCCCGGGCTCTCTCTTGCCGGAATTTCACAGGCTTGACCAGAGCGCAGCTCACCCCTCGCCGCCCGGCGGCTGGGCCAGCCCGTCCTCCTTGACCGCCTGCATCGCCACATAGGTCGAGGTGGTCGAGACATGCGGCAGGGTCGAGATCTTTTCCGCCAGAACCCGGCGGTAGCTGCGCATGTCGGCGGTGCGGACCTTGAGCAGGTAATCGAAATTGCCCGCGATCAGATGCACCTGCTCGATCTCGGGGATCGCCGCCACCGCCGCGTTGAACTCTCCCAGCGAGGTCTCGCGCGTATCCAGCATCCGCACCTCGACAAAGGCCACATGATCGAGCCCCAGACGGATCGGGTCGAGAATGGCGCGATAACCGCGGATCACCCCCAGCTCCTCCAGCCGCCGCAGCCGCGCCTGTGTGGGGCTTTTGGACAGGCCGATGCGCCGGGCTAGTTCAGTAATGGAGATGCGGCCGTCACCGGCGAGCGTGGTCAGAATCGCGCGGTCGAACCGGTCGAATTCCTCGAAGTCGTCTTGCATGGGGTTTCCCGTGTTTTTCGGTCGGTTCGGATAGCGCTTTGCCAGCAATAAGGCAAATCGACTTCGGACACCACTGTACATTGGGGAAAATCACCGGAGATCATCATGCCCAAGGATATCGCCCCCGCCCTGCGCGAGCAGATCGACCTCAACACCTATGCCGACGAGGCTGCCACCGTTGCGCGGCTGCGCGAGCAGGCGGCCTTGTCGCCCCAAGACCGCGCCGCCATCGGCAACCGCGCGGCCGGGCTCGTGCGCGATATCCGCGGCAGCTCCCGGCCCGGGCTGATGGAGGTCTTCCTTGCCGAATACGGGCTCTCGACCGACGAGGGCATCGCGCTCATGTGTCTGGCCGAGGCGCTGCTGCGCGTGCCCGATGCCGAGACCATCGACGCGCTGATCGAGGACAAGATCGCGCCTTCGGATTGGGGCCGTCACATGGGCCGCTCGACCTCGCCGCTGGTCAACGCCTCGACCTGGGCGCTGATGCTCACCGGCAAGGTGCTGGACCCGGCGCAGCGCCCCGGCCCCGCCGGTCATCTGCGCAACGCCATGAAGCGGCTGGGCGAGCCGGTGATCCGCACCGCAGTGGGCCGCGCGATGAAGGAGATGGGCGCGCAGTTCGTGCTGGGCGAGACGATCCAGAAGGCGATGAAGCGCGGCAGCGCGATGGAGGAGAAGGGCTATACCTACAGCTACGACATGCTGGGCGAGGCCGCGCGCACCGAGGCCGATGCGCTGCGCTATCTCGACGCCTATTCCAGGGCCATCGACGCCATCGCGGGCGCCGCCAGGGCCTCCGACATCCGCGACAATCCCGGCATCTCGGTCAAGCTCTCGGCGCTTTTCGCCCGCTACGAGGAAGGCCAGCGCGACGAGGTCATGGCGGTGTTGGTGCCGCGTCTCAGGCAGCTTTGCGAGCAGGCAAAGGCCGCCAATATCGGGCTCAATATCGACGCCGAGGAGGCCGACCGCCTGTCGCTCTCGCTGGATGTGATCGGCGCCGCCTTCGCCGCCCCCTCGCTGGCGGGCTGGGACGGGTTCGGCGTGGTGGTACAGGCTTTCGGCCTGCGCGCCGCCGAGACGCTCGACTGGCTCCATGCGCTGGCCGAGGCGCATGACCGTCGCATCATGGTCCGGCTGGTCAAGGGCGCCTATTGGGACACCGAGATCAAGCGCGCGCAGGTGATGGGGCTCGAAGGCTTCCCGGTCTTCACCTCCAAGGCGCATAGCGACATCTCCTATATCGCCAATGCCCGCAAGCTGCTGGGCATGACCGACCGGATCTATCCGCAATTCGCCACCCATAACGCGCATACGGTGGCGGCGGTGCTGCATATGGCCGGTGACAAGAGCGCGTTCGAATTCCAGCGCCTGCACGGCATGGGCGAGGTGCTGCACGAGCTGGTGCACAAGGCCGAGGGCACCCGCTGCCGGATCTACGCGCCGGTGGGGGCGCATCGCGATCTGCTGGCCTATCTGGTGCGGCGGCTGCTGGAGAACGGCGCCAACTCCTCCTTCGTCAACCAGATCGTCGACGAGGAGGTGCCGCCGGAGGTGGTCGCCGCCGATCCGTTCGAGACGACCGACACCCGCCCCCTCGCCCGTGGTCCAGAACTGTTTGCGCCCGAGCGGGTGAATTCCAAGGGGTTCGATCTGACGCACCGCCCGACCCTGGGGGCCATCGACGCGGCGCGCGCGCCGTTCCGCGATCATGTCTGGACGGTGGCGCCGATCACCGCCGAGGAGGCGCCGCACGGGGCCGAGGAGGCGCTGGAGAACCCCGCCGATCCCGCCGACAGCCCGGGCAGGGTCACCTGGGCCACACCCGCAACCGTCGCCATCGCCGCCGCCGCCGCCCGCCCCTGGGAGGCGCCTGCCGCCGCGCGCGCAGCCGCCCTCAACGCCGCCGCCGATCTCTACGAGGCGCATTTCGGCGAGATCTTCGCCATGCTGCACCGCGAGGCCGGCAAGACCCAGCTCGACGCGGTGGCCGAGCTGCGCGAGGCGGTGGATTTCCTGCGCTACTACGCCGCCCGCGCGCTCGACAATGACGCACCGCCTCAGGGCGTCTTTGCCTGCATCTCGCCGTGGAACTTCCCGCTGGCGATCTTCACCGGCCAGATCGCCGCAGCGCTCGCCACCGGCAACGCGGTGCTGGCGAAACCCGCCGAGCAGACGCCGCTCATCGCCTGGCGCGCAGTGCAGCTCCTGCATCAGGCCGGCGTGCCCGCCTCCGCGCTGCAACTGCTGCCCGGCGCCGGCGAGGTGGGCGCGGCCCTGACCTCCGAGCCACATGTCACCGGCGTCGCCTTCACCGGCTCCACCGAGACCGCGCAGATCATCCATCGCTCCATCGCCACCCATCTCGCCCCCGGCACGCCGTTCATCGCCGAGACCGGCGGGCTCAACGCGATGATCGTCGACAGCACCGCGCTTCCCGAACAGGCGGTGCGTGCCATCGTCGAATCCGCCTTCCAGTCGGCGGGCCAGCGCTGCTCGGCGCTGCGCTGCCTCTATGTGCAGGAGGATATCGCGCCGCCTTTCATGGAGATGCTGACCGGCGCCATGGAGGCGTTGCGCCCCGGCCAGCCCTGGGATCTCTCCACCGATCTCGGCCCGGTGATCGACGCCGAGGCGCATGCGGGCATCGCCGCCTATGTAGAGGCCGCCCGCGCCGACGGACGCCTGCTGAAACAGACCGAGGTGCCGTCAGAGGGCCATTTCATCGCCCCTGCCCTCATCAAGGTGAACGGCATCGCCGATCTGGAGCGCGAGATCTTCGGCCCGGTGCTGCATATCGCCACCTTCAAATCCGAAGAGCTCGACGCGGTGATCGACGCCATCAACGCCACCGGTTACGGGCTCACCTTCGGGCTGCAAACCCGCATCGACGACCGGGTGCAGCATGTGACCGAGCGCGTCGAGGCCGGCAATCTCTACGTCAACCGCAACCAGATCGGCGCGATCGTCGGCAGCCAGCCCTTCGGCGGCGAAGGGCTCTCGGGCACCGGGCCAAAGGCCGGCGGGCCGCTCTATTGCGACCGCTTCCGCAGCCATGCCCATGCCGGGCCGGTGGGCTCCTGGTCGACCCACGACCTGCCCGACCGGCTGAGCGCGGCCCTTGCGGCGGCGGGCCACGCGCCCGGCCCGGTGACGACCGAGCTGCCCGGCCCCACCGGCGAGGCCAACCAGTACACCACGCTGGCCCGCCCGCCGGTGCTCTGCCTCGGCCCCGGCTCGGACTGCGCCGCCGCCCAGGCGGAGGCGATCCGCAAGCTCGGCGGCGTCGCCGTGGTCTCGCACGGCAAGGTGGCGCCCGAAGCGCTGGCGACCCTCACCGATATCTCGGCGGCGATCTGGTGGGGCGACGCCGACAGCGCCCGCGCCTATCGCCGCGCGCTCGCCGAGCGCAAGGGTCCGATCCTGACGCTGATCACCGGCACCCCCGACCGCGGCCATGCCCGCGCCGAGCGCCATGTCTGCATCGACACCACCGCCTCGGGCGGCAACGCGGCGCTGCTCGGCGGCAATATGTAAGCGCCCGGGCGCGGCCCCGCGCCGCGCCCGCATCGGCGGCCCTTGACGCCGGACGAAACCGCGCCAAGCTACAGGCGATGTTTCCGATCCGCGATCACAACCCCTCGGGCCGCACGCCCTATGTCACCTACGGGCTGATCGTGGCGAATATTCTCATATTCCTCAGCTACTGGTCGCTGTTCCAGCAACCGCGCGCGCTCAATGCCTTCTTCTACGACTGGGCGCTGATCCCGGCGCTGGTGAGCGAGGGCGGCGGGCTGACCGGCATGCTCACCTCGATGTTCCTGCATGGCGGCGTGGCGCATCTGGCGGGCAATATGCTGTTCCTGTTCATCTTCGGCGACAATATCGAGGACGAGATGGGGCATCTGCGCTTCCTCGGCTTCTACCTCGCCTGCGGCCTTTTGGCGGCGCTCACCCATTACCTCGCCGCGCCCTTCTCACCGGTGCCGACGGTCGGGGCCTCCGGCGCCATCGCCGGCGTGATGGGCGGCTATCTGCTGCTCTTCCCGCGTGCCCGGGTCGATATCCTGGTGATCCTGATCGTCTTCTTCAAGATCCTGCCCATCCCCGCCTGGATCGTGCTGGCGGTGTGGTTCGCGCTTCAGGTCTTCGGCGGGGTCGGCAGCGCGGCCGACGGCAGCGGCGTCGCCTATTGGGCGCATCTGGGCGGCTTTGTCGCGGGGCTGCTGCTGACCGTGCCGGTCTGGCTGCGGCGCGGCGGGCCGCGCTACTGGAACCGCACGCAAGGCCACCCGCCCCACCCGGCGGCGCGCTATACCGACACCACAACCATTCCCAAGATCGGACGCAGACGATGACCGAGCCCCTGAAAGCCACCTGCCATTGCGGTGCCGTCGAGCTGCGCGTGACGCTCTCGGACGGGCTCAACACCGCCCGGCGCTGCGACTGCTCCTATTGCCGCCGCCGCGGCGCTGCCGTGGTCTCTGCCCCGCTGGACGGGCTGGAGGTGGTGAAGGGCGCCGAAACGCTGACGCTCTACCAGTTCGGCACGATGACCGCGAAGCACTATTTCTGCTCGGTCTGCGGCAATTACATGTATCACCAGCGCCGCTCGAACCCGAACGAATACGGGGTCAATATGGGCGCCATCGAAGGCGTGAACCCGGCGGAGTACGAGCCGATCCGCTGGGAAGACGGCGTCAACCACCCCTCCGACCGCTGAGCCCGCGGCACGCGACGGACGCCCTCCGGCGGGCGTGTTCGTCAAAGAAAAGACGCCAAGAGCTGCGCACTGCCCCTGGCGTCTTCTCTTTTGAAATACGCAAAACCTCCCGACCGCGCCGCCGGGGGCCGCGCCGGTCAGCTCTCGCGGATCACCTTGGCGAAGCTGTCGAAGATCGCATTGTTGGCGCAGAGGATCGTGCCCGCCTCAAGCGGCGCCTGCCCCTCGCGGACCGCGTCGACCAGCGCGCCGGCCTCCTGCGCGATGAGATAGCCCGCGGCGATGTCCCAGAGGTTCAGCTCGCGCTCCCAGTAGCCATCGTAGCGGCCCGCCGCCACGTAGGCGAGATCCAGCGCCGCCGCCCCCCAGCGCCGCACACCGGCGCATTCCGGCATCAGCCGGGCGAGATCCTTCAGCGTCGCCGGCAGGGTCTTTTTCGCGGCAAAGGGCACGCCGGTGGCAAAGATCGCCTCGATCATCCGCGACCGCCCCGAGACCCGCAGCCGGCGGGAATCGTTGAGCCAGGCGCCATTGCCCTTCTCGGCATAGAACATCTCGTCCTTGGCCGGGTCGAAGACCACGCCGGCGACGATCTGGCCCTTGTGCTCCAGCGCGATGGAGATCGCCCAGTGCGGCAGCCCGTGCAGAAAGTTGGTGGTGCCGTCGAGCGGATCGACGATCCAGCGGCGCGTCGGATCGGCGCCGTCCTGGCCGCCGCCCTCCTCGCCGAGCCAGCCATAGGTCGGCCGCGCGCCCAGCAGCTCTTCCTTGAGGATCGCCTCGGCGGCGATATCGGCCTTGCTGACGAAATCGCCCGCGCCCTTCATCGAGACCTGAAGGTTCTCGACCTCGCGGAAATCCTTCACCAGCGAGCGGCCCGCCTTGCGCGCCGCCTTGATCATGATGTTGAGATTGGCACTGCCCTGCATGGTCGGATCCCCGGAAATGGTTCAGGCCGCGCGTATACGCGGCCTCTCCGGTTTTGCCAAGGGCCCGAAGGCGCCGGAATTACTTGTAGACGACGCCCTTTTCGCCCTCGGGCGCATAGGCGCGGGGCATGTAGGATTTGGCCGGCGCGCTCTTCTTGATCGTCTTGCGGGCATAGGAGGCCGGATTGTAGTAGGTGCCCGCCGTCGGCACGCCGCAGCAGATCACGCCGCCGATGATCACCGGCTGTTTGCCGGCGGGGCAGTAATTGGCCGACGGATAGGCCTGCACCAGCGGCTGGCGGCTGGGATCGGCGGTGGCATCGCCCATATACATGTCGCCCCAGGCCATGGCCTGCGAGGCGGAAATCGACAGAGCCGCGGCGGCGGCGAGAAAAACGGATGCGCGCATGGTGTCCCCCGAGAAACCGAAGTGATCGGAAATTATTCTTCGCCGCAGCGTAGCAGTCCCGCCTTTTAAGTCAATGAATTGTCCGGATTCCCGCGTATCGTTTCCGTTTTGCGCACAGCGCCCCGAAAATGCCTCGATTGGCATGCGAAATCCGGCACCTAAGCTCAGTCTTTCGTCAGACGCTCGGCCTTTTTGCGCACGAGCACAGAGCGCAGATCATGCATCGCCAGCAAGAGATCGTCGGTCACCGCGTCGAGCTGGTCGTCGCTGGCGCGCGACTGCGCCCATTGCGCGGTCATGTTGAGATGGTCGATGGCGCGGTGGATATCGTCGATATCGCGCAGGGCGAGCAGCGCTTTGCGCTCGCTCATCCAGGACCGGATCGCCGCGAGATCGGCCTCGCTCAGCGCCCGGTCACCATGCGGCTTGATCTCGTCGCGGTTGAGATTGACCACGGCGATCTGATCCATCTCGATCCGTCGCTGACGATTCTCCAGATCGACACGGAACACCAGCGCGCCATTGTCGCGCACCCGAAAGTAATATTCCGGCAATTCACCCGCCATACCTCGCTCCATTCGGTTACGGAAACCGGCCCGGAGGCCGGCTTATACCAGCCCCTCGCAGAAGGCCGCGATGCGGTTGCAGGCCTCTTCCAGCGCCGCGTCGGAGGTCGCGTAGGAGATGCGGAAATTGGGCGAGAGGCCAAAGGCCGCGCCGAACACCACCGCGACACCCGCCTCTTCGAGCAGCGCCCTGGCGAAGGTCTCGTCATTCTCGATGAGCGTGCCGCCGGCCGAAGTCTTGCCCAGCAGCCCGGCGATCGACGGGTAGACGTAGAACGCGCCCTCCGGGGTCGGGCACTCGATCCCCTCGATGGCGTTCAGCGCCGAAACCACCAGATTGCGGCGGCGTTTGAAGACCTCGACCCATTCAACGAGGAAGTCCTGCGGCCGGGTCAGCGCCTCGACCGCCGCCCACTGGCTGATCGAGCAGGGGTTGGTGGTCGATTGCGACTGGATCTTGCGCATCGCCGCGATAAGCTCCTTCGGCCCGCCGGCATAGCCGATGCGCCAGCCGGTCATGGCATAGGCCTTGGAGACGCCGTTGCAGGTCAGCGTGCGGTCGTAGAGCGCCGGCTCCACCTGCGCGGGGGTGCAGAATTCGAACCCGTCATAGGCCAGATGCTCGTACATGTCGTCGGTCATCACCCAGACATGCGGGTGCCGCATCAGCACATCGGTCAGCGCTTTCAGCTCGGCGCGGGAATAGCCGGCGCCGGTGGGGTTCGACGGCGAGTTGAACAGGAACCACTTGGTTTTCGGCGTGATCGCCGCTTCCAGCATCTCGGGCGTGATCTTGTAACCGAGCTCGGGCTTGCCCTCGACGATCACCGGCGTACCCTGCCCGAGCAGCACCATGTCGGGATAGCTCACCCAGTAGGGCGCCGGGATGATCACCTCGTCGCCGGGGTTCAGCGTTGCCATGAAGGCATTGTAGAGAACCTGCTTGCCGCCGGTGGAGACGCTGATCTGCGCGGGCTCGTAATCGAGCCCGTTCTCGCGCTTGAACTTGGCGCAGATCGCCTGTTTCAGCTCGATGATCCCGTCCGGCGCGGTGTATTTCGTTTTTCCCGCATGGATGGCCGCAATCGCCGCCTCCTTGATATTGTCGGGCGTGTCAAAATCGGGCTCGCCGGCACCGAGTCCAATGACATCCTTGCCCTGCGCCTTCAGCTCGTTGGCGAGCTGGGTGACGGCCACCGTGGGCGAGGGTTTCACACGGGCGAGGGTATCGGAGAGAAAAGCCATGGGGGCACCGTTTGAATTGGGGTCCCGACTGTCATAGGGTGCGCCCAGCACCCGTTCAAGCGGCTTCCACCGCGAGGGAAACGGCCCGGGAGGCCGGAGGAGAGCGAGATGAACGACACAACAGACTGGTACGGCCCCGACGCCGCCACCTTCGGCGACCGCATTGCGGCCTCGCGCGAGGCCGCGGGCATGGGCCAGGAGAAACTGGCGCGGCGCATGGGCATCAAGCTCAAGACGCTTCAGGGCTGGGAAAACGATCTCTCGGAGCCCCGCGCCAACAAGTTGCAGATGCTGGCCGGGCTGCTCAACGTGTCGATGGGCTGGCTGCTCACCGGCGAGGGCGAGGGGCTCGCGGCGCCCGAGGGCGATGGCGGCACCCTGCCCGCGGATATCAACGAGGCGCTGCTGGAGATCCGCGCGCTCAAGACCCAGATCCAGACCGCCGGCGACCGGCTGGGACGGCTGGAAAAGACCCTGCGCCAGCTGCTGAAGGAAGAGGCATGAGCGAAACTCCGGAACACCGCCTGAAACGGCTGTCGATGCGTTCCATGCGGCGCGGCATCAAGGAGATGGACATCATCCTCATGCGCTATTCCGAGGCGAAGCTGGCGCAGATGGATGCGGCGCAGCTCGACGCTTACGAGGCGCTGCTGGAGGAGAACGACCAGGATCTCTATCAGTGGGTTTCGGGCCAGCGCCCGGCGCCCGATGCCCTGCGCGGGCTGATTGACGATATCGCCACGACCGCCTGCAACCGCTGACGCGCGGAAATCTGCGGTTTTCCAAGTATCTTAGGCGATTTAACCGATTGTTCGTCTTTTTGCCGCAAACCTGCCTGTCAACGAATACAGGCGGAGACGGTTATGAGCATTCATGCCTCCATGGGAAACAGGCCGCTCAGCGGCTACATGGCCGGGTACCTTGAAACGCTGTCCCTGGTCGAGCGGCTGCACCGGCTGCTGCTCGACGTGATCAAGGACGAGTTCGAGCGCACCGGGGTTATCGAGATCAACGCGGTGCAGGCGCTGCTCCTCTACAATATCGGCGATAACGAGGTGACGGCGGGCGAGTTGAAATCGCGCGGCTACTATCAGGGCAGCAATGTCAGCTACAATCTCAAGAAGCTGGTCGAGATGGGCTATATGCACCACCAGCGCTGCGAGATTGACCGACGCTCGGTACGGGTGCGGCTGACCGCTCAGGGGCGCGAGGTGCGCGACATGGTGCAATCGCTGTTCGAACGCCACTCCGAGGGCCTGGAAGGGCGCAACATGATCGATCTCGACGGGCTCGATGTCATCAACACCTCGCTGCGCCGGCTCGAACGGTTCTGGACCGATCAGATCAGATATATCTACTGACCCCGCAGACCGGCCCGCCGCCCCCTCCTCCAAGGCGGCAGGCCGGTTGCGCGATCCGTCCTTGAACGGCTCAGCGCCCCGGGGCGCCCGCGATCAGAAGCCGCCGGCGGATCGGACGTGTCTCACGCCCTTCCGCCCGGCGCGTCAGCGACGCGGCGCATAGAACAATGCTCACGGCTGGCGCCATGATCAGCAAACCCAGAAACAGGCCGATCGAGAAATTCAGCATGTGGTGTCCTCCCTGAAGGAGGAGCCTAGCACGGATTCGCAGCGACACAATGCCGCATCAGACCTCCCGCGACAACCCGATCGGTGCAGCGCACCTCACAAGGCACTGCGGCAACGGGTCAAGGCCGTAGCACACCCACGATCATGTCATTGAGTTCGCGGAACAATTTCAGAGTCATCGCGCGGCGAAAATCCTCATAGCCCTCGGCCACCTCGACAAAGGCGCCCGGGCCATGCGCCACCTCTCCGCGAAAATAGTCCACCACGCGCGGATCGGACCCCAGCACCGCCAGCCCGTTCACCACCACGCCCTGAAAGGGGAAATGTGCATAAGCCTGCTGCGGGCGGAACCCGTCATTGGTGATGCCGTCGCCGGAGACGTCGATCACCTTGCGCCCGCAGGGCGGCGCCTGCTCCAGCAACCCGGCCCCGTAGCCCAGCGCATAGCCCATCGCGGTGGGAAACCGGTTGTAGCTGCGTGGCGCGGCAAGGATCGTGCCCACCGCCTGGTTCAGCGCATCCTCATCGGAGAGCAGGATCCAGTCGAGCAGCAGCGTCGACTGCCGCCGACCGCTCCATTCATAGACCGACAGCGCGACATGCCCCTCGCCTTCGAGGATCGAGCGCTTGACGTCCGGGTCCGACAGCGCCGCCGCCAGCCCCTGTTTTTGCAGCCGGTATTCGCTGTCATCCACCGAGGACGACACATCGAGCGCCAGCAGCAGCGCCAGCCGGCAGCCCTCGGCCCGCGCCGCGCCCGGAAGAAGCGTCAGCGCCACAACGGCCAGCGCCGCGAGCCGGAGGGCGGCGGCCCTTACCAATGGCCTGTATTTTCCATGCTCGCCCAGGGCTCCTGCGGCGGCAGCGCATCGCCCTGCTGCAAGAGCTCGATCGACACATTGTCGGGCGAGCGCACAAAGGCCATATGCCCGTCGCGCGGCGGCCGGTTGATGGTCACGCCATTGTCCATGAGCGTCTGACACATCTCGTAGATATCCGGCACGGTATAGGCGAGATGGCCGAAATGCCGCGAATCCGAGGGCAGCCCCTCGTCGCCGTCCCAGTTATAGGTCAGCTCCACATCCGCGGTGCCGTCATCCTGTTCCGGCGGGCAGAGGAAAACCAGGGTGAAGCGGCCCTTTTCGCTTTCGCTGCGGCGGCGCTCCTTCAGCCCGAGAAGCTTGTAGAATGCGAGAGATTTTTCCAGGTCCTTCACGCGGACCATGGTGTGCAGATACCGGATGCCCATGTGACACCTCCTTACGGTCTTTCCTAGAAACCTAGACAGCCCGGCGCAGATGTCGAGAGCGCCGCGCCGTCAGATCGTCCCGGGACCGCGGAAGGAGGGATGCGGCGCCTCTTCAGGCCTCGCCGTCGAGCACCGCCTTGAACTCGCGCCACTCGCCCTTGGACATGCCGGAGCTTTCCTGCGTGACCTCTTCGCCCTTGAGCATCCGGCGCACACAGTCGAGCGCGCTGCGCGAGAGCTGCGCGCCGCCCATGCGGTAATCCTCGAAGGCGCGATAGGCAAAGGGCACCCAGTCCTTGACCATCTCGCAGATCGCATCCGCATAGACGCGGATCTCGTATTGCGCATGGGCATCGGCGCGCAGGCGCAGGAAATGCAGCAGGTTGTGCAGATCCACCTTCCAGTACCACTGGGTGTAGATATTCGCCGGCAGGTTCATCCGCGCCAGCTCGCGCGCGAGCCCCTGCTGGCCCTCGGTCGAGATCATCTCTTCGTAATGGTCGTAGCTGCGCATCGCGTCGTCGCGCAGGTAGCGCAGCACGCGCTCGGCCTCTTCGCCCGAAAGCGCGGCGCCCCGGCCCTGGTTGTTGACCTCGGACTGCGCCGCCAGATGCTCGGGCGCGGGGACATAGAATTCCCGATCGAGGATCGAATAGCGGGCGGAATATTCGTTCACATTGGCGGTGCGGTGACGGATCCACTGCCGCGCCACAAAGATCGGCAGCTTCACATGCAGCTTGACCTCGCACATCTCGAACGGGGTCGAGTGCCAGTGCCGCATCAGGTAGCGGATCAGCCCCTCGTCATTGCTGACCGATTTGGTGCCCTTGCCATAGGAAACCCGCGCCGCCTGACAGATCGCCGCGTCGTCGCCCATGTAATCGACCACCCGCACAAAGCCGTGGTCGAGCACCGGCTGAGCGGTATAGAGATGCGCCTCCATGCCCTCGGACACGGCGCGCAGGGTCGGCTGCGGAGCGGCGCGCTGCGCGTCGATTTCGGCCTGCTGTTCGGGGCTGAGCGGCATGAACGAATCCCTTTCCGGTAACTGAGTCGGCGCGACTATATCTTGTCGCGCCACCGGCAGGAACGCCAAGATGAGGTGGCGCCATATGGCATCACCCTCACCGATGGCCTGTCGCGCTACTCGGCGGCTTCGACCAGGGGCAGCCCGCCGATCTGCGCCAGCAGCGTGACGACCTCGTCCACCCCCTGCCCCTGGCGCAGCGAGGCAAAGACAAAGGGCCGCCCGGCGCGCATCTTTGTCGCGTCGCGCTCCATCACGTCGAGCGAGGCGCCCACATAAGGCGCGAGATCGGTCTTGTTGATCACCAGGATGTCGGATTTGGTGATCGCCGGCCCGCCCTTGCGCGGGATCTCCTCGCCGGCGGCGGTGTCGATCACATAGATCGTCACGTCGGCCAGTTCCGGCGAGAAGGTCGCCGAGAGGTTGTCGCCCCCGGATTCGATCAGGATCAGGTCGAGATCGGGGAAAGCCGCGTTCAGCTCGGCAATGGCGGCAAGGTTGATCGAGGCATCCTCGCGGATCGCGGTATGCGGGCAGCCGCCGGTCTCCACCCCCTTGATGCGGTCGAGCGGCAGCACCTGCTGGCGCATCAGTTCCTCGGCATCCTCGCGGGTGTAGATGTCGTTGGTGACCACCGCCATGGACAGCCGGTCGCGCAGCGCCCGGGCGAGCGCCGCGGTCAGCGTGGTCTTGCCGGCGCCCACCGGGCCGCCGAGGCCCACGCGCAAAGGTCCGTTCGGGGATGCCATCTTTACCTCCGTTACGATCTGAAGAGCCGCGAATAGAGCATGTCGTGGCGCTGGCTGGCAATGTCGATCAGCGGTGCGAAGCCACCGACCTCGTCGAGATCCGCCGCTTCCGCCTGTTTTGCCAGCGCCGCGCAGAGCGGCGCCAGCGCCGCCACCACGCGCTGGCCCTCGGTCTGGCCGAGCGGCACCAGACGCACGCCGGCGCTCGCGAGGTTGGAGGCAAAGGCCAGAAGGTAGAGCCGCAGCGCCTCCGCCAGCGGCAGTTCCAGCGCCCGCACCGCGCGCCCGACCGCCACGGGATAGGGGGATGGCGGGATCTCCAGCCCCCAGACCTCCGAAACCGTCGCGGCAAAGGCATTTCCCTGCTGCTCAGTCTCCAGCCGCCGCTCGGCGGAGGGCGAGAGCGCGCGGCCCAGCTCGGAGAGCGTTTCCGGATCCGCGCCCCGTGCCGCCTGAGCCATCAGCACCGCGTCCGACCAGCCGGCACCGTGGCGCAGCACCGCCTCCAGCCAGGCCAGCAGGCTGTCGGCATCGCCCACCTGCCCCGCCTGCACCACGGTTTCGAGCCCGTGGGAATAGGCGAAGGCCCCGACCGGGAAGGCCGGAGAGAAGAGCTGGTGCAGGGTCAGCGCCGCGTCAGTGCTCATGCGTATGCGGGTGCGATCCGTGGCTATGGGCATGGCTGTGGCTGTGCCCGTGGCCGTCGTCGTGGCTATGCGCCTCGGGCCCGTGGCTGTGCGAATGGTCGTGCCCGTGGGTGCGGCCATGGCCATAGGCGCCGCCCTCGGGGGTAAAGGGCTCGTCGACCTCCGCCACCGTGGCGCCGATCTTTTCCAGCATGTCGCGGATCACATGGTCGCGCTGGATCAGCAGCCGGCCCTGTTCGATCTGGCAGGGGGTGTGGCGGTTGCCGATATGCCAGGCGATGCGCGGCAGATCGGCGCCGGTCACCGCCAGCAGCGGCTCCTCCGCCGCCTCCACCGCCACGGCGCGCCCGTCGGTGAGCCGGAACGCATCGCCATGATCGAGGCTTTCGGTATGGGCGAGATCGACCAGAAACCCCTGCCCCGACGCCGCCTTCAGCACCTTGCGGCGCAGGAACCGGTCCTCATAGCTCAGCCGGACGGTGTCGGCGGCATCGTCCCAGAGGCCCTTGCGGAGGATTTCGTGGCTGGTGGGCAGCGTGGTCATGTCTCGGCTCCTTTCGCGCGGCGCGGGGGCCGCAAAACAGAGAAGGCCACGCCCCGGATCTCACCGGGTGCGTGGCCTTGGCAGGTTGGAACGGCGCCCGCGTCAGCGCGCGCGGCGATCCGGAAACTCGGACGCAGGATCAGACGTAGAACAGATCCTGGAAAACGTGGCGCACGATGTCTTCGCGGCGCAGGCCCTTTTCGGCCAGCTCGGCGTCGGACAGACGCTGAAGCGCTTCGACGCGTTTCAGGCGCGGGTTCGACTCGCCGATGGCGACGAACATGTGACCGATCGCGTGCAGAACGCGCGAGAAAAACGGTGCTTCGTGATGATGTACGGCGCTTTGAAATGCCATGGGAAACCTTCCTTCCGATGTTTAGGTCCCCTCCCACGGCCAATAGGTAAGCGATCCTGCCCGACTCCACAAATGCTGCAACTGCAAAGTCGCGTTTCGCTGAGCGCATAGGTAGATGGTTTAACTTTGAACTACCTTTGACCGCCATCAGTGCACCGCCTCGATGCCGGTGTAGTCGTAGCGGTCCTCGCCCTCCCGGTCGGCAATGCGCGACAGGTAGGAGAGGCCGAGCTCCGGCAGCCAGTTGACGAATTCCACCGTGTCCAGCGGATCGGGCCGGTAGGACTGGATGACCGGGATCATATCATAGCTGCAATCGCCGAAGCTGACCCGGCTGAGCGGCCCGAAACTGTAGATCTGCACCTCGTGCTCGCTGCCCCAGGCGGCGGTCACCTCGACATCCGCCGTCCAGCCGCCCTCGGGCTCGGGCAGCGGCATCTCTTCCGGTGCGCGCCCGAAATCGTAGCGCATCAGCCCGTCCGGCACCGGCTCGCCGTCCTGCGTCTCGCCATAGGCCAGCACATACATGCCGCGCCCCAGCAGCACATGGCTCTCGGCGTTCTCCTCCGCGTAGTGATAGACCGAGCGCACCGTCTGCGCGTCCTCGCGCCGGAACAGCTCGGTATCGCCGCCCGCCAGGTGAAACAGGATCCCGGTGTCGAGATCCGCCGCCGTCGGACAGTCGGCCGATGCCACCGAGGGCAGCGCCAGCAGGCAGAGGAACAGCCGTGTCATGCGAAGCGCGCCTGTTGTCGGATCAGAACAGGAAATAGCGCTGCGCCATCGGCAGCTCAGTCGCCGGCTCGCAGGTCAGCAGCTCGCCATCGGCGCGCACCTCGTAGGTCTCGGGATGCACCTCGATCTCCGGCGTGGCGTCGTTCAGGACCAGATCCTTCTTGCCGATGCCGCGGGTATTGCGCACCGCAAGCGTCTGCTTGGCGATGCCCAGCGTCTCGCCGATACCCTCGGCCTGCGCCGCCTCGGAGACGAAGATCACCGCCGAGTTTTCGACCGAACGGCCATAGGCGCCGAACATGGGGCGCGAATAGACCGGCTGCGGCGTCGGGATCGAGGCGTTGGGGTCGCCCATCTGCGCACAGACGATGGTGCCGCCCATCAGCACCATTTCCGGCTTCACTCCGAAAAACGCCGGGTTCCACAGCACCAGATCGGCGCGCTTGCCCTCTTCGACAGAGCCGATGTGCTGGCTGATGCCATGGGCGATGGCCGGGTTGATGGTGTATTTCGCCACATAGCGGCGGACACGGAAATTGTCGTTGTCGCCGGTCTCCTCGGCGAGCTTGCCGCGCTGCTTCTTCATCTTGTCAGCGGTCTGCCAGGTGCGGATGATCACCTCGCCCACCCGGCCCATGGCCTGGCTGTCCGACGCGATGATCGAAAACGCGCCCATGTCGTGCAGGATGTCCTCGGCGGCGATGGTCTCGCGCCGGATGCGGCTTTCGGCAAAGGCCACATCCTCGGGGATCGACTTGTCGAGATGGTGGCAGACCATGAGCATGTCGAGATGCTCTTCCAGCGTGTTGCCGGTATAGGGCCGCGTCGGGTTGGTGGAGCTGGGCAGGACGAACTCCTCACCGCAGATCTTGATGATGTCGGGCGCATGGCCGCCGCCGGCGCCTTCGGTGTGGAAGGCGTGAATGGTACGGCCCTTCATGGCGGCGACGGTGTTCTCGACAAATCCGCTCTCGTTGAGCGTGTCGGTGTGGATCATCACCTGCACGTCCATGTCGTCGGCGACGCTCAGGCAGGTGTCGATGGCGCCGGGGGTGGTGCCCCAGTCCTCGTGCAGCTTGAGACAGCAGGCGCCGGCCTTGATCTGCTCGGCCAGTGCCAGCGGCAGCGAGGCGTTGCCCTTGCCGGCAAAGGCGAGGTTCATCGGGAAGGCATCGGCGGCCTGCATCATCCGCCCGATATGCCAGGCGCCCGGCGTGCAGGTGGTGGCCAGCGTGCCATGCGCGGGGCCGGTGCCGCCGCCCAGCATGGTGGTGAGGCCGGAATGCAGCGCGTCCTCGATCTGCTGCGGGCAGATGAAGTGGATATGGCTGTCCATGCCGCCGGCGGTGAGGATGCGCCCCTCGCCCGCGATGACCTCGGTGCCCGGACCGACGACGATGTTCACGCCGGGCTGGGTGTCGGGGTTGCCGGCCTTGCCGATCTTGTGGATGCGCCCGTCGCGCAGGCCGACATCGGCCTTGTAGATGCCGCTATGGTCGACGATCAGCGCATTGGTGATCACCGTATCGACGGCGCCGTCTGCGCGGGTGGTCTGCGACTGGCCCATGCCGTCGCGGATCACCTTGCCGCCGCCGAACTTCACCTCCTCGCCATAGACCGGCCCGTTACCGCCACCGGCGGCGCCCACCAGCTCGGCGGTCAGGTCGCGTTCGACCTCGATGATCAGATCGGTATCAGCGAGCCGCAGCCTGTCCCCGGTGGTGGGACCGAACATGGCGGCATAATCGGCGCGTGAGATCGTGGCTGGCATATCGTCGTCTTTCCTCGGCTGTCAGCTCCGGCGCCCGCCGCTTGACCCTGCGTCAATTTTTGTCGCCAGGCGGGACGGAGCTGATAAGATGAGTTTCGCGTATCTGTTTTGTTTTACACTTTTAATTGCATCTCTCAGGGGAGACACATCATGAAGTTGAAGGCGTTCGCGACGTCGGTCGCCAGCCTCGGCAGCCTTGCCGTGGCAGCCACCGCAGAGCCGGATCTGGCGCGCGGCGAATATCTCGTTCGGGGGCCGGCGGGCTGCGGCAATTGCCACACGCCGCTGGGCCCGGACGGGCCGGTGCCGGGCATGGAGCTGGCCGGACGGCTGGTCGACAAGAACCCGGTCTTCACGGCCTATGCGCCCAATATCACCCCCGCGAGCCGCATCGCGGACTGGAGCGATGCAGAGCTGGCGCGCGCGATCCGCGAGGGGCTGCGGCCCGACGGCTCGCTGATCGGGCCGCCGATGCCCTTTGCCATGTATCGTGGGCTGGGCGACGACGATCTTGCCTCGATCGTCGCCTTCCTGCGCACGCTGGCGCCGGTGGAGAACGAGGTGCCGCCTTCCGAATACAACATCCCCCTGCCCCCGGCTTACGGCCCGCCGGTCGAGACCGTGACCGCGCCGCCGCAGGGCGTCACGGTGGCATACGGCGCCTATCTCGCCGGCCCGGTCGCGCATTGCATGGAGTGTCACTCGCCGATGGGCCCGCAAGGCCCGATGACCGACCCGGCGCATCTCGGACAGGGCGGGTTCGAATTCCACGGCCCCTGGGGCACCTCCATCGCCGCCAACCTCACCAGCCACGAGGACGGTCTGGCGGGCTACAGCGACGCCGAGCTGAAAGCGATGATCGCGGAGGGCAAGCGGACCGACGGCAGCGAGATGCTGCCACCCATGCCCTATGGCTATCTCGCCGGGATGACGCCCGAGGATCTCGACGCGGTCATCCTCTACCTGCGCAGCCTGCCGCCGCTGCCCGACGCCTGACATGTGCCCCGTCGCGCCCTTCGGGGCGCGGCGGGAACTCGGCGGCGTGGCAGGGCAAAGGCGCATCTCGGATCAGACCTCGAAGATCTCGTCCACCGGCACCTGAAGCGCGGTGGCCATGGCGTTGGTCTGGCTGGCCATGCCGATCACCGCCAGCAGCTCGTTATGCATCTCGTCGGTCATGCCCTTGGCCTTCGCCGCCGCCGTGTGCGAGTGGCAGCAATATTCGCAGGCATTGGCGGCAGAGACGGCGATATAGACCATCTCCTTGACCAGCGGGTCCAGCGCGCCCGCCCCCATCAGCCCCTTGAGCCGTTCCCAGGTCGCCTTGAGCGTCTCGGGATCATGCGCCAGCGCGCGCCAGAAATTGTTGATGTAATCGGTGCCGCGCGTGGCGCGGATATCGTCGAAGACTTCGCGCGCAAGCGGCGAGAGCTTATCGTCGGTCAGAAGCGGACGGCTGGCCATGGCGTTGCCCCTATATGTCTGCCGAGAGGTCGGCGTCGCCCGAGCGCGCCACCAGCACCGGGATCGGCGCCTTGGAGGCGGCGCGGCGGCGCGTCTGCGCCCCCGGCGCGGCGGGCACAGCACGGAGCCGGGTCACAGCGCGCGGAGGGAGCGACACGCAGGCCCCGGGCGCACTGGTCACACGCTCCTTGACCGGAAGGTCCGGCGCCCGCAGCCCCCAAAGCCGCTGTTGCTGCTCCATGCCCGCCTCGCACATGACCTGGGCCAGACGGATCTGCGCCCCCATCACCTGCGAACCGGCCCGCATCATCGCCAGGCTCCAATCCATCGGAGTCATCGGCATCATGTCGTCGTCCTCCTCCTCGTCAGTCCTCGGTCTCCAGGCCGAGGGTCACTTTCGGCCCGCGCCGCGCCAGCCTCTGGCGGTTCTCCCGTGCCGCCTCCTCCAGCGGCTCGGCCCAGGCCACGAGCACTGCCTCGGGCGAGGCACCATTGCCCCAGGCCTGCGAGGCATCCCACCAGCCGGTCAGGAAGGCCGGCGTCTTTTCCGCCACCATGCGGATCGACTCGGACGGCGGCACCGACCAGAGCCCGCTGAATCCCAGCATCCGGTAGGCCACAACACTCTGCGCCTCCGTGGCCAGCAGGCCGAGTTTCACCGCACTCTCGTGCCACGCATTGAACTGCCCGAACATCGCACCGTACTCCGTTATTATTATTGCGTTTATGATTTCAGCCCGGGCCCGCTCAGAGCGCGCCCATGACCTTCTTGTTGAAGCCGTAAATGCGGCGCGCGCCCGAAAGCGGGATCAGGTTGACCTCACGGCGCTGGCCCGGCTCAAAGCGCACGGCAGTGCCCGCCGCGATGTCGAGCCGCAGGCCCATCGCCGCCTCGCGGTCGAAATCGAGCGCCGGGTTGGTCTCGGCGAAATGGTAATGCGAGCCGACCTGGACGGGGCGGTCGCCGGTATTGGCGACCATCAGGGTGATCGCCTCGCGGCCCTCGTTCAGCACCAGCTCGCCCTCGGCGGGAAAGAGTTCTCCGGGGATCATCGCAAGCCTCCTCAGCCCATCGCCAGCGTCACGCCGAGCGCCGCCACCGCCGCGCCGAGCGCGCGGGTCAGCGCCGGGCTCAGCCAGCGGGTCAGCGCAAGGCCCAGAGCCAGCCCCGCCGCATGCAGCAGCGCCGTGGCAATGGTGAACCCGCCGAGATAGCTCAGCGCCGTGGCGCCGCCGATCTCGGTGCCATGGGCAAAGCCGTGAAACAGCGCAAAGACCGCGACCACCGCCGCGCCCAGCCCGGCGGGCACCCGCGCCGCCAGCGCCACGGCGACGCCCAGCACCATGACCGAGGCGAGGATCGCGGGCTCGACAAAGGGCAGCGCCAGCCCGGCCAGCGCCATCACGAAGCCCGCGCACATCGCCGCCACGAAGGACACCGGCAGCATCCAGATCGCCCGCCCCCCGAGCAGCGCCGCCCAGAGCCCGACGCTGACCATCGCCAGAACGTGGTCGGCGCCAAAGACCGGATGGGTGAAGCCCGCCGCAAACGAGCCGTGCTCGCCCGGGTTGAGATGCGCCAGCGCCGGGCTCGCGGTCAGGAGGGCGGGGGCGAGGATCAGGGAAAGTCGTTTCATCTTGGGCCTTTCTGCGGGATCAGCGGATCGGGTTATGCACGGTGACAAGCTTGGTGCCGTCGGGAAAGGTCGCCTCGACCTGAACCTCGTGGATCATCTCGGGCACGCCCTCCATGCATTGCTCCACGCTGATGACCTTGGCACCCGCCTCCATCATCTCGGCCACAGAGCGGCCGTCGCGGGCGCCCTCGACCACCGCGTCGGTGATCAGCGCCACCGCCTCGGGGTAATTCAGCTTCACGCCGCGGCTCAGGCGTTTACGGGCCACTTCGGCGGCCATGGCGACAAGAAGCTTGTCCTTTTCGCGGGGGGTCAGTTGCATGGGTCAGATCATCCAGGGTCGTGGCAGTTCGCTACCGCTGAGGCGGCGCAGGACAGGAGCAAGGTGACCGCGCAGCGCAAAGCCGTCAACGGAAACCAGACGGATCAGCAGCAGATCCTCGGAGATCGCCGAGACCCCTGCGGTTTCGGGCAGCATCTCGCGCAGCGTGTCGCGGGCGTTGGCGGCACCCGGCGCCGCGTGGATCACCGTTGCCATCGCCCCCGCGCCGCCGGCAATGGCGGGATGGGCAAGCGTCGCGGCAGCATCGCCGCTCAGATGCAGCCGGTCGGCAAAGGCCAGCCTGCCGCCGATGCGCAGGTCGATGCGGTCGCGCAGGCGCAGGTCGTGCAGCACCTCGCCCATGGCGTGGCGGCCAAAGATCAGGGCCTCGCAGGCCAGCAGCCGCGCATCCGGCGCCATCTCGACAGACAGACTGCGGTCGAGCGCGCCGCCTTCGAAGAGGATCGTCTCCTGCGGCAGCCAGTCGAGCCGCGCGCCTTCGTCCAGTTCCAGCCGGGTCTCCACCCGCCCGGTCTCCTGCGGCAGCGCACGATAGACACGCTCGGCGGCCTGGGTAGTCATCGCCAGATGCGCGCCGGCCTCGGCCCGGGCCGCGACTTCGAAGGCATCGCCGCCGGTGATGCCGCCGGAGCTGTTGAGATAGACCGCCTGCAAGGCGCCCTGCGCGCGCGGAAACAGCAGCTTGGAACTGCCCGACATGTGCAGATCGGAGATCGCGCTGCGCGCGCCGCGCAGCCTGGCGCCGAGGCGGGCGCACCCGCGGGCGCGCTGCGCGGCGGGGGCCGTCCGGGTCGTCATCGCTGTGTGATCGTAGGGAATGGCGCGTGTCTCCTGAGCGCGGCAGCCTTTCCCGGCCCCGGCAGAACGGCAAGCGCGACGCCCGTCACCCCGCCCCGGCAGCACCGCGCCGGGACGGCGACCGCCCGATTGATTGGCGAAATTTCGACATTCGCCAAAAATTCGGGCATCTTAAAATCACCCCTGATGCGCCGCCTCCCGCCGCCGCTCCGCCTGATCGCAGCGCGCCGGCTTGAGGTCGATGAGCGGCGTGCCGTCGAGACAATCAAGCCCGCGCACCACCAGCACCGGCCCCTCGCGGCGGAGCAGCGTCACCACCGAGGTGCCGATCGGATTGGGCCGCTGCGGCGAGCGCAGGCTGAACGTGCCGCGCAGCTCGCCGCTGCCGCGCGGGCTCTGGGTGAGCAGGTCACGGCGCGAGCGGTCGAGCCAGTATAGCAGTTCGATCCGATCGGTGCGTTCGATCCCGTCGAGCGCCGGCTCCAGGATCGGGTCGATCTCAACGCGACATTCGGGGCCGTCTGCACTGCCCTGCCGGGGGCAGTCGGCGCGGGTCTTGAAGGGCGTGCGGATACGGCCGATGAAGCGCAGCTGCGCGTCGGCGGCGGGCGGCAGCTCGACGGTGGTTTCGCCGGGGCGCAGGGTGGCGCTGTCGGGCATGGCGGATCTCCTTTGCGGTGTTTGGGCAAAGGCTAGCGCAGCGCGCGGGCGGGTGCCATGACCTCGCGCAAGGCTCAGCCGCGCCAGGCCACCTTGAGCCCCTCCAGCGCCATGCGCGCGCCATCGGCTTGCACCACCGGCACATGCTGCGCGGCCAGCGCCGCGCGATAGGGCGCCACCAGCGCGCCCTCGCCCACCAGCGCGACGTTCTGCCCCAGCCAATAGGGTTTCGCCGCCGCCAGCTCCAGGCCGATGAGCAGGCCCAGGGCCTGCGAAGAGGCGGCCCCCGCCGGCAGCCCCTTGAGCCGCATCTCGGCCAGCACCGCCGCCAGATCGCCAGCGATCCCGGCGGGGCGGCCCATGGCCCGGTCCGCCGCCTCGACCAGCGCCGCCTCGTCCCAGCCCGCCTCCGGCGCCGCAAGCCGCGGCAGGCCGGCAAAGAGCGTGCCGGTCAGAAAGCTGCGGAAACTGACGATCTCTCCGGCGCTCACATGCACCCAGCGGCTCTGCGCCCCCGGCAGGCAGACCACCCCGTCGAAGCGCGGGTTCATCGCGAGAAACCCCGCCACCCGCACCTCTTCGCCGCGCAGCAGATCGGCGGGGGTCTCCTGCGCCACACCGGGCAGCAGACGCAGCCCGTCTTCCTCGCGCGCCTGCGCCGCCACCGGCGGGGTGCAGGGCACGGCGGGGCTCGGCAGCAGGCCCGCGCCGCTCATCAGCACCGGCACCGAGGCATCGAGATCCGGCAGCAGGCGCCGCAGCGCCGGGCCCGGCGCGTCGGTCTGCTCATAGCCCTCGCCACTCTCTGCGGTGGACAGCACCCTGCCCTCCGCGCCGATCTGCCAGATCCGCAGATGCGCGGCGCCCCATTCGGCGGCGATCCAGTCCGGTTGCGTCATGCCTGACCTCCTGTTCCGCGCGAGAGGTAACGGCGCGTCATCCGCCCTGCAACCCCGCAACCTCTTGGCGAACAGCCCCACGCATGTTCTATTATCCGCCGGAGGAGGAGCGCGGCCGCAGATCCGCTGGCCGCATTCCCTGACGTCACTGTCAGCCACAGGACCGCCGGAGCCAACCGGCGGCCAAGCGCTGTCACGAAACTGTCGCGCTGATCGGGCATGTCGGGGCCATCCCCGCCACCCGTTGGCGGGATTTCCGTTTCGATAACAGGGGGTCCGGCCAAGAGGGCCCGGCCCCGGACGACAAGGAGAGACACATGAAATTGCGCATTTCCGCCCTGGCCCTGACCGCCGCGCTTGCCGGCCAGTCCGCCGCCGCCCAGACCGAGATCGAGTTCTGGCACGCCTTCACCGGCCGCCTGGGCGAGCTGGTCGCCGAACAGGTCGAGACCTTCAACGCCTCGCAGGACGAGTACACCGTGACCGCCAGCCACAAGGGCAACTATTCCGAGACGCTGAATGCCGGCATCGCCGCCTTCCGCGCCGGCGAGCAGCCCGACATCCTCATGGTCTTCGAGGTCGGCACCGCCACGATGATGGCCGCCGAAGGCGCTGTGAAGCCGGTCTATGAGGTCATGGCCGATGCCGGCGCCGAGTTCGACCCCGACGCCTATATCGGTGCGGTCAAAGGCTATTACACCGACACCGAGGGCAAGATGCTGTCGCTGCCCTTCAACTCCTCCACCCCGGTGCTCTGGGTCAACGAGGACGCGCTCGAAGCCGCCGGCATCGACCGCGATGTCGATCTCTCGACCTGGGAGCAGGTCGGCGACGTCCTGACCGCGCTCAAGGAGTCCGGCCACGACTGCCCGCTGACCACCGCCTGGCAGAGCTGGATCCATCTGGAAAACCTCTCCGCCTATCATGACGTGCCCTTCGCCACGCAGGAGAACGGCTTTGCCGGGCTCGACACCGAGCTGGCGCTGAACGGGCCGGTGCAGGTCAAGCATATCGAGACCATGGGCCAGTGGGCGCAGGACGGCAAATTCATCTATGCCGGGCGCCGCAACGAGGGCGGGGCGAATTTCCGCGCCGGCGAATGCGCGCTCTTCACCGAGAGCTCGGCGGGCTATGCCGGCATCTCCTCCGAGGCGGAGTTCGATTTCGCCGTGCGTCCGCTGCCCTACTGGTCGGATGCCGAAGGCGCGCCGCAGAACACCATCATCGGCGGCGCCTCGCTCTGGGTCATGGAGGGCCAGTCGGACGCGGAATATGAGGGCGTCGCGGCGTTCCTGAACTTCCTCTCCTCGCCCGAGATCCAGGCCAAGTGGCATCAGGACACCGGCTATCTGCCGATCACCGAAGCCGCCGCAGAACTGACCCGCGAGCAGGGGTTCTATGACGAGAACCCCGGCACCGATATCGCGGTGATCCAGATGACCTCCAAGGCGCCGACGGCGAACTCGAAGGGTCTGCGTCTGGGATCGTTCGACCAGATCCGCGGCATCATCGACGAAGAGCTCGAGGCCGTCTGGTCGGGCGACAAATCCGCCCAGGAGGCGCTCGACAGCGCCAAGACCCGCGGCGACCAGCTGCTGCGCCGCTTCGAGCAGGCCAACCGCTAAGCCCCCTCGCATCGCGCCCCGGCCTCCGCGCCGGGGCCTCCACGCTGCAATGGCGGCATGAGGCCCCGGACCTGGTCCGGGGCGCGGTCAATCCCCCCCAATCCCGAGACGAACGACATGGAAAAGCGCGTGATCTTCAAGGGCGTCTGGCTGCCGCTGCTGCTCATCGCGCCGCAGATGCTGATCACGGCGGTGTTCTTCTTCTACCCCGCCGGTCAGGCGGTGTGGCAGTCGCTCTTCATCCCCGACCCGTTCGGGCTGTCGATGCAATATGTCGGGCTGGGGAATTTCGAATATCTGCTGAGCGATCCCTATTACCGCGCCTCCTTCCTCACCACCGCGATCTTCTCGACGCTGGTCACGCTGGTCTCCATGGGCCTGGCACTCTATCTCGCCGTGCTGGCCGACCGGCTGATCAAGGGCTCGGGCACCTACCGCACGCTGCTCATCTGGCCCTATGCGGTCGCCCCCGCCGTCGCCGGCGTGCTGTGGATGTTCATGTTCAACACCCGCGTCGGCGTCATCACCTGGTATCTCGGCCAGCTCGGCTATGACTGGAACCATGTGCTGAACGGCACCGAGGCCATGGGCCTCGTCGTCATCGCCTCCGCCTGGGGGCGGATCAGCTACAACTTCCTGTTCTTCCTCGCCGGCCTGCAATCCATCCCGCGCTCAGTGATCGAAGCCGCCGCCATCGACGGCGCCGGCTTCTGGACGCGCTTTCGCACCATCGTCTTTCCGCTGCTCTCGCCCACCACCTTCTTTCTGCTGGTGGTCAATATCGTCTACGCCTTCTTCGAGACCTTCGGGGTGATCCACACCATCACCGCCGGCGGGCCGCAGCAATCGACCACCATCCTGGTCTACAAGGTCTATGCCGACGGCTTCGTCGGGCAGGATCTGGGCTCCTCGGCGGCGCAATCGGTGATCCTGCTGCTGGTGGTCGGCGCGCTCACGGTGCTGCAATTCAAATATGTCGAACGGAAGGTGCATTACTGATGGCCGACCGGCACACGGGCATGGTGGAAAAACGCGGCGCGGGGCACTGGCTGACCCATGCCGGGCTGATCCTCGGCGTGCTCTTCATCTTCTTCCCGATCTGGCTGGCCTTTGTCGCCTCGACCGTGAGCCAGCCCGAAATCGTACACCCGCCGATGCCGCTGCTGCCCGGCGACCAGTTCCTGGAGAACTACGCCAAGGCTCTGGTCTCGGGCATCAACGCGCCGGTGGCGCGGATGCTGGCGAACTCGGCGGTGATGGCGATCGGCATCGCGCTCGGCAAGATCGTCATCTCGATCCTCTCGGCCTTTGCCATCGTCTATTTCCGCTTTCCGGGCCGCAAGCTGTTCTTCTGGCTGATCTTCGTCACCCTGATGCTGCCCGTCGAGGTGCGCATCGTGCCGACCTACGAGGTCGCCGCGCGGTTCGACATGCTGAACTCCTATCAGGGGCTGATCCTGCCGCTCATCGCCTCGGCCACCGCCACCTTCCTCTTCCGGCAGTTCTTCATGACCGTGCCCGACGAGCTGGCCGAGGCGGCGCGGGTCGACGGCGCCGGGCCGATGCGGTTCTTTGTCGATATCCTGCTGCCGATGAGCCGCACCAATATGGCGGCGCTCTTCGTCATCCTCTTCATCTACGGCTGGAACCAGTATCTCTGGCCGCTCCTCATCACCACCGACCCGGAGATGAACACCATCGTGATGGGCATCAAGCAGATGTTCCCCTCGGGCGACGATATCGCCGACTGGCCGGTGATCATGGCGACCTCGATCCTCGCCATGATCCCGCCGGTCATCGTCGTGATCTCGATGCAGAAACTGTTCATCCGCGGGCTTGTCGACAGCGAGAAATGAGCATGACCGGCACGCCCTCCAATCCGATCCAACGGGACACGCAGTAAATGGCCACCCTGACGCTTGAGCATGTGAAGAAATCCTTTGGCGAGACCAAGGTCATCCACGGGGTCGATATCGACGTGGCCGATGGCGAGTTCATCGTGATCGTCGGCCCCTCGGGCTGCGGCAAATCCACCCTGCTGCGCATGGTGGCCGGGCTCGAAGGCGTCTCGGAGGGCGAGATCTGCATCGGCGGCGACAGGGTGAACGAAAAGGAACCGATGGCGCGCGACATCGCCATGGTGTTCCAGAATTACGCGCTCTACCCTCATATGTCGGTGGCGGAGAACATGGGCTACGGGCTGAAGATCGCCAAGACGCCGAAGCCCGAGATCGCCACGCGCGTTCAGGAAGCGGCAAAGCTGCTGCAACTGGAGCCCTATCTGAAACGCCGGCCGCGCGAGCTCTCGGGCGGGCAGCGCCAGCGCGTGGCGATGGGACGCGCCATCGTGCGGCGTCCGGCGGTGTTTCTCTTCGACGAGCCGCTGTCGAACCTCGACGCCAAGCTGCGGGTGCAGATGCGGCTGGAGATCAAGCAGCTTCAGCGCAAGCTGGGGGTGACGGCGCTTTATGTGACCCACGATCAGGTCGAGGCGATGACGCTGGCCGACCGGATGATCGTGATGAACGCGGGCGTGGCCGACCAGATCGGCGCGCCGCTCGATGTCTATGCCGACCCCGAGACCGCCTTTGTCGCGGGCTTCATCGGCTCGCCGCCGACGAATTTCCTGCCCGCTTCGCGGTTCGGCGGGACCGAGGGCGAACAGCTCGGCATCCGGCCCGAACACCTGTCGCTGGTCGCGCCCGGTGAGGGGCGGATCGCCGGGCGGGTGATCTCGGTGGAACCGCTGGGGGCGGAGACGCTGGTGCATCTGCGGCTTGAGGACGGCACGGACGTGACCGTCCGGCAGGAGGGCGGCGCCGAGGCGCCGGGCGAAGGCATGGAGGCCGGGCTGAGGTGGGAGAGCGCGGCCGAGATGCGGTTCGATGCGGAGGGCCGGCGGATGCGTGGCGCGTAAGCGTCGGACGCGGCGCCTGCGGAGAGGTTTTTCTGGAGTATTTTCAGAAAGATGAAAGGGCTTTCCGGAGCGCTTTGGCGGCCGGTTATGCGCCCGGCCACCAGGCCTGGGCGACCTCGCTCAGCAGCTTGAGGCAGAGCAGGCCGAGCGCGATATTGACGAGGGTGAAGAAGATCCGTTCGGGCAGCCATTTGGTGACCCGGTAGCCGGACCAGGCGCCGATCAGCGCCACCGGCGCCAGCACCGAGATCTGCTTCAGGCTCTCCCAGGTGACCTGTCCCGCGAGCACATAGGGCGGCAGCTTCATCCAGTTGATGCAGGCGAAGGTGATCGTGGCGGTGCCGGCAAAGGTCATCTTCGGCAGTTTCTGCGGCAGGGTATAGGCCTGGAACGGCGGCCCGCCCGCATGGCTGATATAGCTGGTGAAGCCGGCCAGCGCGCCCCAGAACAGGCCGCGCGGCACATCCGCCGGGCGCGAGCGGAAATCGCCCGAGAGGCGCTTGCGCAGCGCGTCGAGCAGATAGCCGAGCCCGATCAGCGCCACCACCAGCTTGCTCGCCTCCACCGGCACGCGCGAGACCAGCAGGAAGGCGGCGAGGATGCCGATGGCGGAGGCCGGGATCAGGATCTTCAGGTTGCGCGCGGAATACTGGCCGCGAAACAGCCAGACCGCGTAGATGTCGGCGAGGATATACATCGGCAACAGCAGCCCCGCGGCGGCGGCGGGCGGGATGAAGACCGACAGGATCGGCACGCCCAGCATCGCCACCATCGGCAGCCCGCCCTTCGACATGCCCACGAAAAACGTGGCCATGCCTGCCGCGATCCAGAATGCTGCCGTCTGCTCCATGCCGCTCCCCCGGGGTTGCGGCACCTTCTGGCACGCAAGCGGCGGAGCGAAAAGGCCAAACCCTCAGGCGGCCTCGACAGCATGGGCGCGCAGCAGCGGGCTGGTGAGCTCGACATCGTCCTGCAATGCGCGGTTGGGGCTGAGCCCGGCCTGGCGCAGATCGGCGTGATAGGCCTTGACCGCCTCGAAGGAGCCGAGCCCCTCGCGGATCACCCGGCGCATGGCGGTGAGCATCAGCACCGGATCCTCGCAGGCGAAGCTTTCGCGGCTGAAGCCGGAGAGCCGCGCGCCGTATTTTTCCGCCTGCGCGAGCCGTTCGAGGCAGTCGCGCGTGGTGCCGTTCGGGCAGCCGGTGAGCCCGACCACCAGCCGCGAGGGGTGCCAGCCCGCCAGCTCCTCCATCGCGGCGGGGCCGTGATATTCGGTCTCGATAAAGACCGGGCGCTCGCGCCGCGCCACGCCGGCGAGACTGCGGATCAGGATATCGTTGCGATAGGCGCCATACTCCGCCCCTCCGGTGTCGATGGCGAACGGCGGATCGGTGACCTGGAGGAAATGCCTTATGCCTATGGCGGTGGCGAGGTCGCGGAAATCGGAATAGGCGCAGAGCGTGGCGTGATCCTGCACCGGATCGTTGTAGAAGGTGACGCTGTAGAGCCCGAGATTGGCCACCGGCTTCACCGCATCGAGCCGCGCCGAGCGGAAGGGCAGCGCCGGATGCGCCGGATAGGCGCCGCCGCGCACGCGCCACATATTGGTGGGATCGTTCAGCCGCACCGCCGGGGTGGCGTTGGAGCGGCCATAGACCCCGTCCTCTGCCAGCATCTCGGCGGTGGAGAGCGAGGTCAGCACGATATCGGCGAGATCGCTTTCGATCACCCGCTTCACATCTGCGCGGTAGGCGGCGAGCGGGCGTGGCCGGCCCTGCGTGTCGCGCCCGGTGGCCGAGCAGCCGCGCAAGAGGTCGGCATCCTTGGCAAAGGTGATGATGAAATCGCGCGGGCCGTAATTGCCCGAGCTGATCTTGGCCAGTTTTTCGTCGATCCGTCTCATGCACCCTGCCCTGAACGGCGCCCCGCACGCCGCGCCAGTCTGGCGTCAAGAGATTGAGCTTCGGTAAACGCCGCCCCGGGCGGTACGGGGCCGCGCCGCATCGCCATTGACGGCCCCCCGCCCCGCCCCTATGTCGGGCGCGCGTGGAGGGCCGGGCGGCCGCTGCCGGCGGAGCGATCCGCCGGGGGAGGAAAGTCCGGACTCGCCGAAGCGCCGGTGCCGGGTAACGCCCGGGCAGGGCAACCTGACGGAGAGCGCCACAGAAAACAGACCGCCCCGGACCTGGTCCGGGGTCAGGGTGAAACGGTGGAGTAAGAGCCCACCGGGGGGCTGGCAACAGCGCCCGCATGGCAAGCCCCACCGGGAGCAATGCCAAATAGGGACCTCGCGCGGGCATGATCCTTTCGGGGATATCGCCGCAGGGCGGCTTCGGCCCGAGAGGTCCGGGTTGGCAGCACGAGCCCCCGGGCGACCGGGGGCCTAGAGGAATGGTCGCCGATGGACGGGGCAACCCGTCCGGAACAGAATCCGGCTTACAGGCCCTCCACGCATATATTTCCGCGATGCCCGGTTGACTCGGGCGCGCGCATGGGTAAAAGGCGGGCTTCAAGGATTTCACGGGACGCGAGAGCGGCCCCGTTGCAGGAGAAGAAGAATGGCGAAGCCGACCACCATCAAGATCCGCCTGAACTCGACCGCGGGCACGGGCCATTTCTACGTGACCAAAAAGAACGCCCGTACCATGACCGAGAAGATGAGCATTCGCAAATTCGACCCGGTTGCGCGGAAGCACGTCGAATACAAGGAAGGCAAAATCAAATAAGCCTTACCTCGTCAGGGACAGTGACAGGCCGCGTGGGACACCCCTCGCGGCCTTTTTCTTTTCAGGCTCCGGGGGTGGCGCGCGGCATCAGAACAGGAGCCTCGGGGACATGCAGCCCGACTGCCTCTTTTGCGATATCTCCCGCGGGCGCAGCCTTGCGGATGTGGTGTTCCAGGATCGCCGCTTCATCGCCTTTGCCGACCGCGCGCCGATCCGGCCCGGTCACCTTCAGATCGTGCCGCGCACCCATGTCGCCTGTTTCGACGAGCTGGCGCCACCGCTGGCCGGCGGGCTGATCCGGCTCGGGCAGCGGCTGGCGAAGGTGCTCAAGGCGGAATACCGCGTCGACCGGGTGGGCTTTGTGCTGACCGGCAACGACGTGCCGCATGTGCATGCGCATCTGATCCCGATGCACGAGTCGACCGACATCACCTCGCGGCGCTACATTCCGCTCGACGAAGTGCCGTTTCATCCGCCCGAGCCCGTGCCACGCGAAGCGCTGGCCGAAACCGCAGAGCGGCTGCGCGCGCGCCTGGCCGCGTGTGAAACAGCGGCGTAACCGTCTCGTCAACAGCCTTCACGGCTGCTAGGAGAGGCCGCGCAATCAACGGGGCGGGACAGAGTGACGACCGATACGCAAACCCTGCTGGTGGAGGCGGGCCCGGACGGGCGCCCTGCCCTGTTCACGCGGCCCGAAGAGGTGATCGCCGCCCATGACGCCGCAGAGGCGCTGGCGGCGCTGGAGCGGCTCGAAGCGGCGCGGCGCGAGGGCTTCTGGATCGCGGGGCTCGCCACCTATGAGCTGGGCCATGCGCTGGAACCGGCGCTGGCCGGGCTGGCGGGCGCCGGGGACGGGCCGCTGCTCTGCTTCGGCATTTTCCGCGCGCCCGAGGATGCCGCGCCGATGCTGCGCCGCGCCGCCGAGACGGCGGATGAGGCGCGCGTCATCTCCGCCACGCCGCTCTGGGATGCGGCGGACTATGCGGCGCGCTTTCACGAGATCAAGGCGATGATCGCGCGGGGCGATCTCTATCAGGTCAATCTCACCATGCCGGTGGAGCTGCGCTATGAGGGCGCGCCGCTGGCGCTCTGGGGCGCGATGCGGCGCTTTCAGCCGGTCGGCCATGGCGCGTTTCTGGAGCTGGGCGGGCTGCGCGTGCTGTCGCGCTCGCCGGAGCTGTTCTTCCGGCTCGGCGTCGACGGCGAGGTCACGGTCGCACCGATGAAGGGCACCGCCCCGCGCGGCGAGACCGAGGCCGCCGACCGCGCGCTGCGCGAGGCGCTGGCGCGGGACGAGAAGAACCGCGCCGAGAACATCATGATCGTGGATCTGATGCGCAACGACCTGTCGCGGATCTCGAGGGTCGGCTCGGTGCGGGTGCCCGAGTTGCTTTGCGTCGAGACCTATGAGACCGTGCATCAGATGGTGTCGCGCGTCGAGGCGCAGTTGCAGGAGACCCCGTCCCTGCCCGCGCTGATGCGGGCGCTGTTTCCCTGCGGCTCGATCACCGGGGCGCCGAAGATCGCCGCCATGCAGGCGATCCACCGGCTGGAGCGCTGGCGGCGCGGCGCCTATTGCGGCGCCATCGGCTGGGCGGCGCCGGACGGGCGGGCGGCGTTCAACGTGGCGATCCGCACCCTGACCGAGACCGCGCCGGGGCGCGCGGTGATGGGGGTCGGCGGCGGCATCGTGCATGACAGCCAGTGCGCGGCAGAATATGAGGAGGCGCTGTGGAAATCCCGCTTCGTGACCGGACTGATCCCGCGCTCCGCGTGATCGAAACGATGCTGTGGCTTCCGGGCTCCGGCATCGTACGCGAAGAGCTGCATCTGGCGCGCGCCGAGCGGAGCTGCGCGGCGCTGGGATTTGCCTGGGATGCAAGCGCGGTGAGCCTGCGGCTCTGGGCGGTGCAGTCCGACGCACCGCTGCGGCTGCGCATGACCATCGGGCGCAACGGCGATGTGGAGCTGACGCATCAGCCCTTCGATCTGGGCTCGGCGCCGGAGCTGGCGCATGTGAGGCTGGCGCCCGACGCGCTCGATCCGGACGACCCGTTCCTGCGCCTCAAGACCACGCGCCGTGCGCGCTATGACAGTGCCCTGCGTGACAAGCCCGAGGGCGTTTACGAGGTGTTGTTTTTCAACAGCCGGGGCGAGCTTTGCGAGGGCGCGTTTACCAATGTGTTTCTACGCATCGGCGGGCGCATGCTGACCCCTGCCGTGCCCTGCGGCCTGCTACCCGGCGTGCTGCGCGAGAGCCTGCTGCTGACCGGCGAGGCCGACGAAGCGGTGCTGACCCGGGCCGATCTGGAGCGGGCGGAGCGGCTCTGGATCGGCAATTCGCTGCGCGGGCTGATCCCGGCGACATTGGTCTGAGCAAAGTCGCGGGGTTGGGGCGGGCGGTGGGCAGATTGCCCACCGCCCGCCCCAACCCCCAACAAAAAAGGCCCCGCGCCGGGCGGGGCCTTGATCCGTATCTGCGGCGGTTGCAGGCGCGCTTACTCGCGGTTGCCGAGCAGTTGCAGCAGGAACATGAACATGTTGATGAAGTCGAGATAGAGGCTCAGCGCGCCCATGATGGCGGCCTTGCCCAGCCACTCGCTGTCGCCATGCGCCGCGTGCTGGAGATAGGTGTTCTTGATGTTCTGAGTGTCATAGGCAGTCAGGCCCGCGAAGATCAGCACACCCAGGATCGAGATCGCGAACATGATCGCCGGCGAGCCCAGGAAGATATTGATGATCGAGGCGACCACCAGGCCAATCACGCCCATGATCAGGAACGATCCCCAGCCGGAGATGTCCTTTTTCGTGGTGTAGCCCCAGAGCGACAGGCCCGCGAAGGCGATAGAGGTCACCAGGAAGACCTGCGCGATCGAAAAGCCGGTGAAGGCCACGAAGATCCAGCTCAGCGACAGGCCCATCACCGCCGCGAAGGCGAAGAAGAACAGCTGCGCGCCGGCGGCGGAGAGTTTGTTGATCGCCGCGCCGAAGGCGAACACCATGATCAGCGGCGCGAACATCACGATCCAGCCCAGGATATTGGGCTGCAAGGTGGCCGGGTCACGGAAAATCCCGAGAAGCTCCGGGCTGGTGCCGATGGCCCAGGCCACTGCGAAGGTCAGCAGCATCCCGATGGACATGGTCCCGTAGACCTTGTTCATGTGGCTGCGGAGCCCTTCGTCAATCTGGGCCGCGCTGGTTCCGGTGGCGGTCCGGATTGTTCTGTAGTCTGCCATCTAATCCTCCAAGCTGTGCCCCGATCTGGGGCGGAACGGAAATCCTTTTGGATATTGGCAGAGCCCGGCGCTATTTCAAGGCTTTGGACGCGCGAAACGGCCTGTTTCCGCGACCGCCGCGCGCGCCGCCGTTACTGGCGCCAATGTGCCGGCGCATCCCAGAGCGACCGGCGCGCCTCGTGCAGCGCCTCGGCGCGGGTCAGCCCCATGTCGCGCAGCGCCGCCTCGTCGAGCCTGGCGAGCTGCCGGCGCTGGCGCCACAGCGCATCGAGATCCAACAGACGGGTCAGCAGCGGGATGCGGCGCCGAGACTTTGCGGGGCAGCCGGTCAGGGCGATGTCACGGGTCATGATGACCTCCTTCACATTATGTGATGCGAATTTTCATTTCCATGTCTTCATGTGATCGGTATGCTCTTCGGCGACCCATCTGTAAAACGACTATTCCTGACGCCCCCCATCACGAAATCCGATTCATGCGCAATCTCGACATCACCACGCTCCGCTCTTTCATGGCCGTCGCGGATTCCGGCGGCGTCACCCGCGCCGCGGGCTTTCTCAACCTCACGCAATCGGCGGTGTCGATGCAGCTCAAACGGCTGGAGGAGATGCTGGGCATCGCCCTGCTCGACCGCTCCGGACGCGGGGTGAGCCTGACCCCCGCCGGCGAGCAGCTGCTGAAATACGCCCGCCGCATGGTCGAGCTGAATGACGAGATCTATGCCCGGCTCACGCTTCAGGACTGGGAGGGCGAGATCGTGCTGGGGGTGCCGCATGACGTGGTCTACCCGGTGATCCCGCGCGTGATGAAGCGCATGCAGCGCGATTTCCCTAGGGTGAAGCTCCAGCTCATCAGCTCCTACACCGCAGAGCTGAAGGAGCAGTTCGCACGCGGCGCCGTCGACGTCATCCTCACCACCGAGGTCGAGCCGGGCGATGGCGGCGAGTCGCTGCTCGACGTACCGCTGCGCTGGTACGGGGCGCCCGGCGGCACCGCGTGGAAATCCCGCCCGCTGCGCGTCGCCTTCTCACGCCACTGCGGCTTCCGCCCGGTCACCATCGCGCGGATGGAGCGCGCCGACACCGAATGGGAGCTGGCGGTGGATTCCGAAAGCGACCGCACCATCGAGGTCACGGTCTCCGCCGATCTGGCGATCACCCCGGTGCTCGAAGGCCATGCGCCTTCGCATTTCGAGATGATCCCGATCGGCGCGCTGCCGGATCTGGGCTTGCAGAAAATCTGCCTCTATGCCTCCAGTGCCCGACCGCAGATCGTGCAGCCGTTGCTGGAGATGCTGCGCTCGGAATTCTGCTGCCTCGGCAGGCGCGAGGAGATCGCGGCGGAATAGCCCGCCCGGCCATAGCCTATCAGACAGGCACAACATCCACCTGATGGGTCGTGTCATGCGAGCCCTCGGAGCGCAGCGAGCCCTTGGCCGGCGCCACGTCGGAGTAATCGCGCCCGATCGCCACGGTGACATGATCGGTGCCGGCGCGGATTGCATTGGTGGGATCGAACTCCACCCAGCCGGTCTCGCCACCGCACCAGGCGCGCACCCAGGCATGCATGGCATCCGCCCCCGCCAGCCGCTCCTGCCCCTTGGGCGGGATGGTGCGCAGGAAGCCCGAGACATAGCCCGCCGGGATCCCCAGCGCGCGCAGCCCGGTGATCATCACATGGCTGATATCCTGGCAGACGCCGCGCCGGGCGCGGAACGCCTCGATGGGCGTGGTGGTGACCTCGGTGGCCTCCGGATCGAAATCGAAGGCGTCGTGCAGCGCCAGGCTCAGCGCATCCGCCGCCGCCAGCGCCGACATGCCCGGGCGGGCGCAGTCGCGGGCAAAGGCCGCGATCTCGGGCTCGGCGGGCAGGCGCGGCGAGGCTCCGAGGAAGTGATGCGGGCTCGCCGGCCCGATGCTGTGGATCTGCGCCAGTTCCCGCGGCAGGCTGTCCAGCGCGCAGGAGAGATCGAGCCCCCCCGCATCGCCGTGGCGCAGCACCCTGCCCCGGAACAGGAACTCGATCTCCGACAGCCGCCGCTCGTGGCTGACCTCGGTGGTCGGGTTGCCGAAGAAGTCGATATCGTCGAGCCGGTAATCCGGCGCCGGGTTGGTCGTCACCACGCCGTAAAGCAGCTGCTGCTCGGGCAGGTTGCGCGGCAGCATGCGCAGCAAGGTCCGGCTCGCGGCGGCGGGGCTCTCGTAGAGATAGGCGATCTTCAGCGTGATGTCGTAGCTCTGACTCATGGGCCTCAGCTCAGATATTGCGCGGTGAGCGCCTCGGAAATCGCTGCCAGTTCGCGCCGGATGCGGCGCAGGCGCCTTGTGCTGATCGCCTCCGGCCCCGACACCGCCAGCGCGGTTTGCAGCATCAGGATCCGGCGCGAGGCCTCGCCCATCTCGGCCATGCCGGAAAGCTCGGAAAGCCGCGCCTCCTCCTCGCGCATTCGGTCGAGCTGGAACAGGATCGAGCGCGGGTTGTCGCGGTCGAGCGCCAGCACGTCGATCACTGTATCGCGGTTGGTCTCCACCGAATAGCGGCGGCGGTGGGTCATGACGCTGTCGCCGATCTCGATCGCCGCGTCGAAGCCGCCGCCGGCGACCTCCGGGTCGGCAAAGACCGAGAGCACGGCGGCCATCTGGTCGGCACGCTCCAGCGCCCGCCCCAGCGTCAGAAAGCGCCAGCCGAGGAAGCGGAACATATTGTCATGCACGAGGCCGGAGAACCCGGCGATCTTACGCAGCAGAACGCTCATGGCGCGGGCGGCATCGTCGCCCGGCAGCACCCGCGTGGCGAGGTCGTGCCCGGTCGCCGAGAGATCGTTGAGCGCGTTCCAGCCATCGGTGGAGAAGCGGTCGCGCACCTTGCTGGCGCAGATCACCGAGGCGTCGAACTGGCCCAGAAGCGTGGCCGGTATCGGCTCTTCGGGGTCGATCCCGAACCCGTCGAGGAACTGCCCGAGACCGTTGACCAGCGGCACCGTGCGGCGGCCGTATTCCTCCAGTCGCAGGTGATAGGCGCGCAGCACCCGCACGCCGCCCTCGGCGCGCTCCACATAGCGGCCCAGCCAGAAGAGATTGTCCGCCGCCCGCGCCGGCAGCAGCCCCGGCAGGCGCCGCAGGAACGGGCCGCTGCCGGTCTTGCTCAGCGAGTCGGGCACCACCGGCTGATCGGCCATCACCCAGACATCGGCGACCGAACCGCCCGCCTGCATCGCCAGCGCCGCCGGGTCGCCGGAACGTCCGATACGGGCATAGCCGCCAGGCATCACCGCCCAGCCCTCGGGCGTGCGGGCGGCAAAGACCCGCACCACCATGGGCCGGGGCGCCAGCTTGCCGTCGATCATCGCCGGCGTGGTCGAGAGCGTCACCGCCTCCTGCCCCACCAGCGTCGCGCCCTCGCGCTCGATCCAGTCGGCCACCGAGCTGTGCGCGGTGCCGCGGAACTTGCCGCCGAGCGCGGTGGTGGCGTCGATATCGAAAGGCAGCTTGGTCGATTGCGCCGGCCCGATCATCATGCGTTCGAGATTGTTCAGCACATAGGCGCGCTCGGTGGGCTGGCCACACCACCAGGTGGCGATATTGGGCAGCTTCAGCGGCGCGCCCATCAGGTGCTGGGAGATACGCGGCAGGAAGGCCATGAGCGCCCGCGCCTCCAGCACGCCGGAGCCCAGGCAGTTGACCATATCCATCGCCCCTGCGCGCAGCGCCGAGACCATGCCCGGCGTGCCGAGCGCCGAGGTCTCGTCGAGCTCCAGCGGATCGGCGAAACGCGAATCGAGCCGCCGCCACAGCACACCCACCGGTTCCGGCCCGTTGATCGTGCGCACCGAGAGCCGCCCGTCCTGAACCTTCAGATCCTCGCATTCCAGCAGCGAGAAGCCGAGATAGCGGGCGATATAGGCATGTTCGTAATAGGTATCCGTATGCTGGCCCGGCGTCAGGATCGCCACCCGCCCGTCATTGTCGCCGCGCAGCCCGTTCATCGCGTCGCGGAAGCTGCGGAAGAACCCGGCAAGCCGCTCGACATTGGCCTTGGGCATGAGATCGTGGAACACCCGGCTCGACGCCATGCGGTTTTCCAGCGCGAACCCCGCCCCCGAGGGCGCCTGGGTGCGGTCGCCCAGCACGAACCAGCTGCCATCCGGCGAGCGGCCGATCTCGAAGGCGAGGAAATGCAGGAAATTGCCCGAACGCGGGCGGATATTGACGATGGGGCGCAGCCACTCGGGGTTCTGCGCCACAAGATCGGCGGGCAGGAAGCCGTCGCGCACCAGATTGCCCGGCCCGTAGAGATCGGCCATGACCCGTTCCAGCAGCTCGGCGCGCTGCGCGATCCCGTCGGCCAGCGCCGCCCATTCGGCACCGTCGATCACCACCGGCACATGGCTCAGCGGCCAGTCGCGCACGGTCGAGCCGGTGCCGGTATATTGCCGGAAATAGACGCCGGTATCGTGCAGATACTGATCGCCGCGCGCAAAGGCGCGGGCCAGCGTCTCGGCGCTCTGCCCGGCAAGATAGCGCATCAGCGATGCCCAGACCGGGCGCAGCGAGCCGTCCGGACGCTTCAGCTCGTCGGCAACCCCCGCAAGCGGCGTGTAGCCTGCGAGAAACCGCGAGAGCGCGTCCGGCGTCATGGTGTCTGCCTCGTCCTGCATTACGGGCTCAAAGCCCCGGCGCCCTGCGCAGGTCGAGCGTCATCGGGAATTCCGGATGCGGCGTCTCGGGCGCGGGCCAGTAAGACCCCGGGTTGTGCCCCAGTTTCTCGAACCGCGCAAGGCGGCGGGCATCGGCCTCGTTGGTGTTGACCGGGAAGGTGTCGTAGTTGCGCCCGCCCGGATGCGCGACGTGATAGGTGCAGCCGCCAAGCGCATGGCCGGTCCAGGTGTCGAAGATGTCGAAGACCAGCGGCGCGTTGACCGGCAGCGTCGGGTGCAGCGCCTCGGCGGGCTGCCAGGCCTTGAAGCGCACGCCACCGACCTTGACGCCGCTCGCATCGGTCTGCGTCAGCGGCACCGGGCGCTTGTTGCAGGTGACGATATAGCGGTCGGGATCCATGGCGGTGAGCTGCACCTGCATGCGCTCGACCGAGCTGTCGGTATAGCGCACGGTGCCGCCGATGGCGCCGCGTTCGCCCAGAACGTGCCAGGGCTCCAGCGCCTGGTTGAGTTGCAGATGCACGCCCTCGTACTCGACCTCGCCGGCGAAGGGGAAGCGGAACTCCTTCTGCGCCTCGTACCAGTCGGAGCGGAACGCGAACCCGTGGCCGCGCAGGTCGCGCAGCACTTCGAGGAAATCCTGCCAGACGAAATAGGGCAGCATGAAGCGGTCATGCAGGGCGGTGCCCCAGCGCACCGGACGGCCCTGCACCGGCTCCTTCCAGAACCGCGCCAGAAGCGCCCGGATCAGCACCTGCTGGGCAAGGCTCATCTTGGCATCCGGCGGCATCTCGAAGCCGCGGAACTCCACCAGCCCCAGCCGGCCCGTGGGGCCGTCGGGCGAGAACAGCTTGTCGATGCAGATCTCGGCCCGGTGGGTGTTGCCGGTCACGTCGATCAACATGTTGCGCAAGAGCCGGTCGGTGAGCCAGGGCTGCGGCGGCTCGCCATCCTCCGGGCGCGGGAAATGCGACAGCGCAATCTCCAGCTCGTAGAGGCTGTCATGCCGCGCCTCGTCGATCCGGGGCGCCTGCGAGGTCGGGCCGATGAAGAGGCCGGAGAACAGGTAGCTGAGCGAGGGGTGCCGCAGCCAGTAGAGGATCAGCGAGCGCATGAGATCCGGGCGCCGCAGGAACGGGCTGTCGAGCACCGTTTCGCCGCCCACCACCACATGGTTGCCGCCGCCGGTGCCGGTATGCTTGCCGTCGATCATGAACTTGTCGGCGCCGAGCCGGCACAGCCGCGCCTCCTCATAGACGCCCTGGGTGATCGCCTTGCAATCCTCCCAGTCATGCGCCGGGTGGATGTTCACCTCGATCACGCCCGGATCGGGCGCCACGCGGATCACGTTCATGCGGCTGTCATGCGGCGGCGTGTAGCCCTCGATATGAATCGGCAGGCCCAGCTCCTCGGCGGTCTCCTCCGCCGTGGCGAGCAGTTCGAGATAGTCCTCCAGCTCTTCCACCGGCGGCATGAAGAGGCAGAGCCGCCCGTCGCGCGGCTCGATGGCGATGGCGGTGCGCACCTGCCCGCCCTCCGGGTCCACGCCCTGCTCCATGATCTTCTGCCGGCGCCCGGCATCGCGCGCGTCCGACACCGGCTGCTCGCGGCCCTCGGTCACCTCGGGCAGCATCTCGGCCTGTTCCCTGGCGATCCGCGCCTCGTCCTGCGCGATGCGCTCCAGCTCCTCCATCAGCGCGCGGCGCTTTTCCTCGCGGTCGGCGTGGAAATCGGGCAGCGCCTCGCGCGGGACGCTGGGATCCGTCGGATAGACATAAGGATAGGCCGAGGGCGCGATATAGGGCAGCGCGCCGAGCGGCAGGCGAAAGCCCACGGGGCTGTCGCCGGGGATCAGGAAGAGATGCCCGCGCCGGGTCTTCCAGTGCTCGGAGCGCCAGCGGGTCGCGGGCTGTGCCTTGCTCTGCCAGCGCTGGATCGGCAGCACATAGCCCGCCGGATTCTCCAGCCCGCGCGAGAACACGCGGGCGATGCGGGCGCGGGTCTCGGGATCCTTGAGCTTGCTGTCCTCGGGCGTCACATTGGCGGGCAGATCCGCCTCCTTCATGATCCACTCGACCGGATCCTCATAGGTCGGATGCACGAAATCGCCGTCGAGCCCGAGATTCTGCGCAAAGCCCGAGAGGAAGCGGTCGGCATCCTCGGCAGTGGCGCCCTTGGCGTCCTCCTTGGCGACCAGATCGGAGTTCTTCCAGATCGGCTTGCCGTCGCGGCGCCAGTAGAGCGAGAAGGTCCAGCGCGGCAGCGTCTCGCCGGGATACCACTTGCCCTGCCCGTAATGCAGGAAGCCGCCGGGCGCGAAGCGGTCGCGCAGGCGCCGGATCAGCGTATCGGCGAGCCCGCGTTTCTGCGGCCCCACGGCGGCGGTGTTCCACTCGGCGCTTTCGAAATCGTCGATCGACACAAAGGTCGGCTCACCGCCCATGGTGAGCCGCATGTCCTGCGCCTTGATGGCGTCGTCCACCTTGTGGCCCAGCGTATCCAGCGCCTGCCACGCCTCTTCGGAAAAGGGCTTGGTGATGCGCGGATGCTCGGACACCCGCGTCACCGACATGTCGAAATTGAAATCGACCTCGGCAAAGCTCGCCATGCCGGTGATGGGGGCCGCGTTGCGGTAATGCGGGGTCGAGGCGAGCGGGATGTGGCTCTCGCCGGTCAGCAGGCCGGATGTGGGGTCGAGCCCGATCCAGCCGGCGCCGGGCAGGAACACCTCGCACCAGGCGTGCAGGTCGGTGAAATCGTGATCGGTGCCCGCCGGCCCGTCGAGCGAGACGAGATCGGGCTTGAGCTGGATGAGATAGCCGGAGGTAAACCGCGCGGCAAAGCCCAGATGCCGCAGGATCTGCACCAGCAGCCAGGAGGTGTCCCGGCAGGAGCCGCGCGCGTGCTGGAGCGTCTCCTCCGGGGTCTGCACCCCGGGCTCCATGCGGATGACGTAGCCGATATGCTGTTGCAGCTTGGCGTTGAGATCGACGAGGAAATTGACGGTGTTCTCCGCCGATTTCGGCAACTGGTCGAGATAGGCCTGCAAGCGCGGCCCGGCGGCCTCGGGCATGCGGTAGATCTCGAGATCGCTGCGGAACTCCTCGGGGTATTCGAAGGGCCAGGTCTGCGCCTCTTCATCGACGAAGAAGTCGAACGGGTTATAGACCGTCATATCGGCGACCAGATCGACCTCGATCTTGAACTCGGTCACCGGTTCGGGAAAGACGAACCGCGCCAGCCAGTTGCCGTAAGGATCCTGCTGGTGGTTCACGAAATGCCCGGTCGGGCTGACCTTCAGCGAATGCGAGATCACCCTTGTGCGCGAATGCGGCGCCGGTCGCAGCCGGATGAGTTGCGGGCCCAGCGAAACCGGCCGGTCGTACTTGTAATGGGTGAGGTGATGAATGCTCGCCGTAATGGCCATGGGGGATCCGCGCGCGCTGTTTCCGTTTGCCTTCCGGTCACAAGAGCCGGTTCCCCCCGGCTTGTAAAGTCCGGCCCAAAAATGCCGTGCCAATGGTGGCTTGCGCGCCATCGCAATGATTGCCGCTTGCGCAGATCCGTGGCCGCGACTGCAAAATACGATACGCCGCGGCTGCGGCGTATCGCTGGAGTCTCAGAACCGGATCAGTTGGCCGCGGCCAGCTGCTTGGGCAGCTTGAAGGTCCAGACCGTTCCGCCCTGGTTGAGGTAGTTCACCTTCTTGGCGACCTCGCCGCCCCAGAGCGGCACAGCGCCACCCCAGCCGGAAACGACCGAGACATATTGCTCGCCCTCCATGTCCCAGGTGACGGGCTGTCCGACGATGCCGGAGCCGGTCTGGAACGACCACAGCTCTTCGCCGGTCTCGTCATCGAGCGCGATGAACTTGCCCTCGGGCGTGCCGAAGAACACCAGACCGCCGGCGGTGGTCATCACCCCGCCCCAGAGCGGCGCGTCGTTCTTGTACTCCCATTTCCACTCGCCGGTGGCCGGGTCGATGGCCTTGAGCGAACCGATATGGTCCTCGTACATCGGCTTGATGGTGAAGCCCGAGCCGAGATAGGCAGCGCCCTTCTTGTAGGTCACCGGCTCGTTCCAGATATCCATGCCCCATTCGTTCGAGGGCACGTAGAACAGGCCGGTATGCTGGCTGTAGGCCATCGGCATCCAGTTCTTGCCGCCAAGGAAGCCCGGGGCCGAGAACACCACCTCGCCCTTGCCGCCATCGGCCGCCTCTGCCGGATTGCCGGGACGGTTGTCCTCGTTGTAGATCGGCCGCCCGGTCTCGTCGATGCCGCTCGCCCAGGTGATGTCCTTGACGAAGGGATGGGCGCTGACGAAAGAGCCGTCCTCGCGGTTCAGCACGTAGAAAAAGCCGTTGCGGTCGGCGGTGGCGAACAGCTTGGTGCCATCCGCGTCCTCATAGGCCACGACCTCGTTCACGCCGTCATAATCCCAGCCCTCGCGCGGGGTGGACTGGAAGTGCCACTTGATCTCGCCGGTGGCCGGGTCGATGCCGAGGCGCGAGGCGGCATAGAGGTTGTCGCCGGCATTGCCTTCGGTGGGCGCGCCCGCATTGCGCAGATGGCTGTTCCAGGGCGCCGGGTTGCCGGTGCCAAAGACCAGCGTATCGGTCTCGGCATCGTAGGAGCCGCCGAGCCAGGTGGCGCCGCCGCCGGTCTTCCACATGTCGCCCGGCCAGGTGGCGTTGAGCTCGCCGGTCATGGTCGACTCTTCGCCGTTCAGCGTGCCCATATGGCCTTCGATCACCGGACGGGTCCAGACCATGTCGCCGGTCTCGACGTCACGGGCCTGCACCTCGCCGACGATGCCGAACTCGCCGCCGGAATTGCCGGTGATCACCAGCCCGTTCACGATCAGCGGCGCGGCGGTGTAGGAATAGCCCGCCTTGTAATCGGCGATCTTGTCGCGCCAGACCACATCGCCGGTCTTGCGGTCGAGCGCCACGAGCCGGGCGTCGAGCGTGCCGAAGATGATCTTGTCGCCATAGATCGCGGCGCCACGGTTGATCACGTCGCAGCAGGGCAGGATGCCCTCGGGCAGGCGCGCATCGTATTGCCAGAGCTCCTCGCCACTCATCACGTCGATGGCGTAGAGCCGCGAATAGGAGCCGGTGACATACATCACACCGTCATAGATGATCGGCTGCGTTTCCTGCCCGCGCTGCTTTTCGCCGCCCATGGAAAAGGCCCAGGCGGGCACGAGGTTCTTCACATTGTCCTTGTTGAGCGTCTCCAGCGGGCTGTAGCGCTGAAGATGGCGCCCCATGCCGTTGGTGACGACCTGTTCGGTCATGGTCTGGTCGTTGGCCAGATCCTCTTCGGTGACCTGCGCCTGCGCGACACCGGCGGCGAGCAGGCTGGCCGTGACGGCCAGGATAAAGCGGTTCATGATGTCCTCCCTTCGAGACGGTTCGGAAATGCCGGCGTGGCGGGCCGGTCCTCCGGTGAAAATCATCCCCGGCAGGGCGCCGGAGATGAATTGCACCATGGTCGTACGACCTTTGGGCCGGATCACTCCTGCCCTTCGATGGCGCGGTTGTCCTGGGTGGTGATCGACGTCAGATAAGCGAGGATAAAGTCCTGCACGGTGCGGTCCTCGATGCCCACATGGCGCATCTTGGTGCCCGGCATGAAGCCGTCATTATCCGCCATCCAGGCGCGCAGGGCCGCCGGGGTCCAGACGATGCCGGAGGCCGAAAGCGCGGTGGAATAGTCGTAATCCGGATAGGTGCCGGCGCCGCGATAAAGCACGTTCTCCAGCGGCGGACCGTAGGAAGGATCCGTGGAATCAACGGCATGGCAGCGGCGGCATTCGGCATCGAAGAGCTGCTTTCCCGCCGAGACCTTGACCTCGTCGAACGTGTTGGACAGGGCCGGCGTGGCCAGGCAGAGCGCGGCGAGCGCAATGAAACGGTGCATGGTGTATCTCCCGGGGTTTGCATCGGTTCCGGACGCGCGCACAGCACCGTTCGCGCAAGGGGCCCGCGCATCCGCCCCGAGTATCCCGCCTGCGCCGGGCGGGGTGTATTGCACCATGGTCTAGGGCTTTGGGGGACAGTGCTGTCGATAGTCAGCACATTTATCCTTTGGGGTCACAAACTGCCTTTGGGACCCGCTGCATGAAAATCTGAAGGTCGGCGCCGAGCCCTTTCGCGGCATTCGTGTCCAAACCATCGGTCAATAATGCGGCGGCGTCACGCTCCACACGACAATGGTACGCTGACCTGTAGGGTTGGCGTAGCCATGCGGGCGATTGCAATCGAAGTGAAAACTGTCGCCCGCGTTCAGAAGATAGGTTTCATCCTCAATCCGAAGTTCCAGTTGGCCTTCGCTGACATACCCGGCCTCTTCACCGTCATGCGCGTAGGGCTCGCCGGAACTCGCGCCGGGTTCGAAGGTGCAGAGCAGCATCTCCAGGTTTCCACCGAGCGTCGGGCATAAAAGCTCGTCCCGGATACCGGATTCGAACCGAAGCGCGGAGCGGCGTGAGGCTCGGACGATGACCGTGGCTTCCGGGCTGGCCTCACGATCAGGGTCAGGAAAGAACCAGCTGATGTTCACACCGAGGGCGCGAGAGATCGTGTTGAGCGAACGGATCGAGGGCACGGCCTGTTCACGCTCCAGTTGGCTCAGATAGCCGACCGACAATCCGGTTTCTCCGGCAAGCTGTTGAAGGGTCATCCCCTTGGCCTTGCGCAGTTCACGCATGCGCGCTCCGACGATCTCCTGCGTCTCCCGCGCGCCTGCCGCCATCCCGACGCTCTGATCGCCCTTCTGTTGACTCATCTGAATTTTGCGTCCATTTTTTTGATGAAAGTTAGAATCCTTGAGTTGAATTATGCTGAATGCGATCCGCGGTGTCACGGGGGCGGCCCCCGATCTTTCTCGGCTGGGAGGGCCGGCGGCGCTCATGGCGCTGCAGGATGCGCTGGTGAAACTGCTGAGCGCGGGACTGCCGCTGTGGCAGCTCTTCTTCCTGCACTCTATCCTGATCCTGCCGCTTCTGGCCGTGCTGATCCTGCGGACTGGTCCCGGTCGGCTGCGCCCGGCCCTAAACCGCTGGGTTCTGCTCAGGTCGGCGCTGATCGTGGCGATGTACGTGTCTTTCTATGCAGCCCTGCCGGTGCTGGAACTCCCGGTGGTGTCCGCCGTCTACTATACCGGGCCGTTGTTCATCGTCCTGTTTTCCGGCCTCTTCTTGCGCGAGCCGGTTGCAATTGCCCAGTGGGGCGCGGTTTTCGCGGCGTTTGTCGGTGTCCTGATCGTTTTGAGACCGACCGGGGACGAGTTCTCGATGGCGGCCCTGATCCCTCTGGCCTCGGCATTGTGCTATGCATTCGCGATGGTCACCACACGGGGACGGATGGGGGCCGTTGACGCTTGGATTTTGACCTTTTCCCTCAACATCGTCTTTGCCGTCTCGGGGCTTGCCGGGATCATCGTCTCTGCTGTTGTTGCCCGCCCGGATGTTTATCCGTTCCTCCTTACGGCTTGGGCGCCGCTGAACTAGGAAAATTCACCAGTGGTTGCCCTTCTGGCGATTATCTCAATCGCAATTCATGTGCTTCTGGCGCGAGCCTATCAGCTTGGCCCGACCGTTGTTGTGGCGGGTCTCGACTTCTCCTATTTGGTATTCGCGGCCCTCTGGGCTGTCGTGTTCTTCGGAACGATACCGAATTTGCCAGTCGTCACGGGCACCTGCCTGATCGGCGGTGCCGGTCTGTGGGGCGTAATGAGCTCTCGTCGTCGCTGAACGCCCGGGTTGTCCGCATCGCCGACCTCAGGCTCTGTCCACCTCGGTCACAAACCCGAAAAAGGACAAATTCGGTGCCTCTCGACAAGTGCGCCAGGCAGCCAAAGGTCACACCAGCAATTTCACCTCAAGAACCTGTGACAGGACATCCGGCGGGGCCAATCCGGATCAGCCCTGATACGCGGCCTCACAATTCAGCGCGTATTCTCCTAGCAGATCGATGAATTCGTCGGTGTTCTCGGGCGCCATGAAAAACGTGACCGAAGACGCGCGCAATGGCGCGGTCAGTTCTGCGCCCGAACAATACGAAACGGTTTTTCTTGATCTAGAATAGCTCTGCGGGTCGATCTCTTCCCGATATCTGTCACTGAGCGACTCGAGCCGGCTGGCGGCGTCTTTGGGATATTTCCTGAACTCTTCGTCGAAGATCCGATCGCCGGTTGCGTTCGCAACCTTCAGAAGCCGGTTGTAGGCCCACCTGTAGGCGTAAACCAGACCTGCTCCGGGCGCACCGGGAAACGGTCTCGCCGGCCTGCTATGTTCGACATCCGCCCTGTCGGCTTTGAGGACCCGGATATCAATATAGGTGTCTGTCCTTCCGAAACTGGCGCCCTTCGAACAGGCATCCAGTTTGTCCACAGTCAGTTTCAGAACGCAGCCTTCGAAGGAGGCGGTTTTCCGGGATGCAAGCTGTCCCTCGGGGGTGACGTAGTCCCATGCCAGGATGTCCGCCAATCGCTCGGCCGGATCGGCCTGTACTGAACCGGACATCAAAGACAGGACAGTCAGCACCGTCGCAGCGACAGAACGTTTCATCGGGCACCCTTCTCACTCATGACGAGTGTTGGGTTACACGACCCTCAACCCCAAGGCCACCCGGTCCAGGTCGCACACGCCCGTCGGGCGACCCTACGCCGCACCGTCAGCCCTCCTCCTCCTCGCGTTCCGCTTCGGCGTTTTCCGCCGCCCAGACACCCGCCGCTTCGACCGCGACCATCGAGCTCGTCGGCAACACGTTCAGATAGCTCTCGCTTTCCTCCTGCGGTGCGCTGACGCGCTGGGTCATACGGTAGACCGCGTAGAACGCAATCGTCGCGAAGGTCACGCTCAGCACCAGCCAGAAGGCCTGCGGCCCCAGCGCCTGCATCGCCCAGCCGGCAACCAGCGGGCCGGCGATGGCGCCGAGGCCGAAGGTAAAGACCAGCCCGCCCGACGCCGCCGGCATGTCCTCGGTCGAGAGCACATCGTTGGTGGTCGCTATGATCAGCGCATAGAGCGGCGTGGTGACGCCGCCGGCAAAGAACGCCGCCGCGAGCAGCGCCCAGAACCCGCCGCCCATGGCCCAGCCCAGCGCACAGACCCCGGCACCGAAGACCGAGGAGCCGAAGATCAGCTTGCGCCGGTCGAGCTTGTCCGAGAGCCAGCCGATCGGGTACTGAAGCACCAGCGCACCGGCAAAGAGCATGGCGATGAAGAGCGCGATCTGCCCCGCGCTCAGCCCGATCTGCGTGCCAAAGACCGCCCCCATGCCCGATTGCGTCGCATAGACGCCGCCCAGCAGGAACATCCCCACCGTACCGAGCGGCGAGGCGCGGAACAGCGCGCGCAGCGGCATCGGTCGCGCGACCTCGACCGCCGGCACCGGCGTGATCGACAGCAGGATCGGCGCGAAGGAGATCGACACAAGGATCGAGGCGCCGATGAACAGCACCGAGGTGCCCGCATCGCCCAGCGACAGCAGCCCCTGCGCGCCGATGATGCCCAGGGTCTGGGCGATCATATAGGCCGAGAGCACCTTGCCGCGGGTCTCGTTCGTGGCCGCGTGGTTGAGCCAGCTTTCGGCGGTGACATAGACCCCCGACATGCAGAAGCCCAGCAGCAGGCGCAGGATCGTCCAGGCCCAGGGCTCGGCGATCAGCGGGAAGGCGATCAGCCCGGCGGACATGAAGCTGCCCAGCGCCGCGAACACGCGCACATGGCCGACGCGGCGAATCAGCTTGGGCGCGGTCTGCGCCCCGGTCAGAAAGCCGATGAAATAGCCGGAGGTGACGACAGCCAGTTCCGCTGGGGAAAACCCTTCGATCCCGCCGCGCAGACCGATCAGGGTGAAATGCATGCCGTTGCCCAGCATGATGAGCACTATTCCGAGAAGGAGCGCCCACACGCCCGCCAGTACATTGATCATGACGACTGCTTCCAGCTCCCGGGCACGCGCGCTTACCGCTTTGTCGCCGAGATCGGGCAGATCCGCTTACATATGCGCGGCATGAATCTTCCGCTTTGCGACACCGGAGCGCTGTTCTGGCGCCAGCGGGTCTCTCTGCCCCCTCCCCGCACGCTTCACCGCAGCACGATTCGTAAAAACCTCAGAAGAGCGGCGCATAGCGCCAGTTGTCGGCATCCGGCGTGATTTCGTCGAGATCGTAGCCCGCGCCCTGCAAGCGCTTCGCGACAGGAAGCCCCGCGCCCGCCGCCTCGTCGATCAGGCGGCGCCCGGCGGTCTCGTCCTGTGCGATGCCGAAGCCGCGCATCAGGTTCACGCCGTGGTTGAACTTGCCCACCGGGTCGCCGGCCTCGGCGGCCTGCCGGTCCCAGCGCGCGGCGGCGTCGGGGTCGAAATCGCCGCCGAACCCGTTCTGCTCCATATAGGACATCCAGGTCATCGCCCCGGTATACCCCGCCGCCGCACAGGCCTCGAAGATGGCGCGGGCGGTGGCGTGATCGCCGGATTTGGTCATCAGATAGCCCGAGGCGCAGACCATCATGTCGGTATCGCCCTCGGCGGCGCGGTCGCGCAGGGACTGCCAGGTCAGCTCCTCGGGATTTGTGGTGCCGTATTCGTCCGCCGCCACAGGCAAGGCCGCCAGCAGGCACAGGGCCGTGAAAACCGTTCGCATTCTCCGTCTCCTCTCGCGATTGCGCCGGCGGGTCAGCCCCCTTCCGGCCTGAAGGCCGCGCCCCAGGGGAAGCGCCCGACCTTGATGGTCTTCACCGGCTTGCGCGCCGCCACGTCGATCACCGTCACATCGCCCGAGACGCCGTTCGTGGTGAAAAGCCGGCTGTGATCGCCGTCAAAGGCCATGTGCCAGACGCGGCGGCCCACCAGCAGATACTCCTCCACCTCATAGGTCTCGGCATCGACCACGGCGACGTGGTTCGCCGGGCCCAGAGCGATAAAGGCGGTCTTGCCGTCCGGCGTCAGCTCGAACCCCACCGGCTGGAGCCGGTCCTGGTGCACACCCTTGATTTCGAAATGGATCTTGGCCTTTTCCGCTTGCGTCGCGGTGTCGAACACGGTCACCGTGCCGCCGATCTCGGCAGAGACCCAGAGCTCGGCGCCGTCCTTGACGAACTCGGCATGGCGCGGGCGTGAATCCACAAGCGTATTGGCAAAGATCGCCTCGCTCTCGGTGTCGATCCAATGCGCCATGTTGGTGGTCTCAGAGGTGGTGATGACGATCTTGCCGTCCGGGCTCACCGCCATGCCTTCGGGCTCGATGCCCACGTCGATCTGTTCGATCACCCGGCGGGTTTCAGTATCGACCACGGTGGTGATCGCATCGTCCTCATTGGCGATATAGAGCCGCCGGTCGTCGGGATGCAGCACGAATTGCTCCGGGTCCTCGCCCGAGGGCAGATCGTGCAGGATCTCGCCCGAGACCGGGTCCATCACCTGCACCGCGTCGCTGTCGGAGGCGCAGATATAGACGCGGGAATAATCGTGGCTGAAGGTGATGCCGCGCGGGCGTTCGCCGGTGGGGATGGTGCGGGTGACCTCAAGGCTGTCGATGTCGATCACGCTGATCGTGTCGTCCTTTTCATTGGTCACCCAGATCTCGCCGCCCGCCAGCGCGGGCGCGGCCAGAAGCGTCAGGATGGCGGTCAGTCGCAGCATGTCAGTTCTCCTCGAATGCGCGGCAGGCGCTTTCCGGGGCGTCGCGCCCCAGCGTGTCGAGCTCGTTGCCCTGATGGAAAAACCCCTCCAGCGGCGCGGTGGCGACCACGGCGCGATCGGTGACGATGGGGATCGGCTGGCGCAACTGCCCGTTCCACGGGCGGAAGCTCAGCGGACGGCCCTTGAAGCCGGCAAGTTCGAACGCGTCCGAGAGGATGTAATCGCGCAGCGCGCCCGCCTCGCCCGAGCCGGTGCGGGTCACCGCCTCGCCCAGCGTGCGGATCGCGGCCCAGGTGGCGTAATCCTCGGAGGTCATGTCGCGATGCGCCAGATCCTCGAAGCGCGATTGCAGCTGCGCCGCGCCCCATTGCTCGACCACCGGCGCCCAGGCCTGCGGCACCAGCTCTTCGGAGCCCGCGACCGGGCGCGGCAGCCAGGTGTTGTAGACCACGTAGCGGCCGAAATCGCCGATCTCGTCGGCGATGAGCAGCACGTCGTGTTCGCCGAATTCCTGTGTGAAAAGCGGCACCTCGGCACTGGCATTGCGGCGCATGTCGGCATCGAAGATCCAGTCCTTCTCGCCCACCAGCTTCAGCCGGAATTTCTCGACCGAGGCTTTCAGCGCCCCGGCAAAGGCGCGGTCGCTGTCATGCCCGCCGGAGATCAGCGCGACATCGCTCCAGCGGCGCTGGACGAGGAACTGCGCCAGCGCATCCGCGCGCATCGCGTCCGACGGGATCGTGTGCAGCAGGTTGGCGCGGCAGGCCTCGTCGCGCAGTGCCGCGTCCGGCGCGCTGGCGTTGAAGAGCAGCGCGCCCTGCGCCTCCGGCAGATCGGCGATGGCGGTCAGGGTCTCGGCGGGGGCGTCGATCACCAGAAACGGCGCGCCGGCCAGCGCCGCCCGCGCCGCCGCCAGCGCGTCGCCACCCTCGGGCACGGCGGTTTCCGTGAGCGTCCAGCTCTGGCCCAGGAACTTGCCGGTGGTGGCATTGTCGGCCAGCCCCAGCCGCGCCCCCGCGAGGCCCAGATCCTCCGGGTCGGGATCGAGATTCGACAGCACCGGCGGCGCCGGACGCGCCACCGACAGATAGCCGACCCGAACCGTCGTTTCCGACGCGGCGGCGGCACCAAGCGACAGTGACACCAAGGCTGCAAGCCCGAAAACACGCATGGATTGTCCTCCCTGCGAGCAGGCTAACCCGCCGTGCGCGCCGGCGCCGTAAGACCATGGTCGAAGACAGACCGGTTTCGCGACCAAGGTCCAATATGGCCCCCAGGGGCGTCTTGCTAACCAAACTGAAACCAGTGGAAACGGAGGAGGTCCCCATGTCCGCATTTCGAGTGTCTCGCCCTGTCCTGACAGGCGCCGCCGCCTGTGTTCTGACCGCAACCCTTGCCTTCGCCCATGGCGATGTGGCGCCGCAGCCGGTCGATACCGATGCGCTGCCCGAGGTCGGCGAGGAGTGGCTGACCGAGAACCCCTATCGCGACGCCGGGGAGGATGTCTGGCTGAAGGCGGTGGAGATCGGCTCCTCCGGCTACAACCAGAACTGCGCCCGCTGCCACGGGCTGGAGGTGATCTCGGGCGGGCTGGCGCCGGATCTGCGCTTTCTCGAGGCCGAGGAATACGGCGACGAGTGGTTCATCGAGCGCTTCCGCCATGGCTATACCCAGAACGGCATCACCAAGATGCCGGCCTTCGGCGAGCTCTTGGGCCAGAAAGCCGCCTGGGCGATCCGCACCTATGTCGAGGCACGCCCCGACGACATGGCGGTGGAGGATCAATCGGACGAGCTGAAAGGCATCCGCGACCAGCTCGCCGCCGGTGAGGGCGATGTGGCGGCCTTGCAGGCGCGGCTTGCCGAGATCGCCGGCGAGATCGAGACGCTTTCCGGCGCGCCGGTGGCCGACAGCATCGCCTTCCGCGCCGCCAATCAGCTTGCCGCCGATCCCGGCGCCACGGCGCATGCCGCCGAGACGCTGACGATCGGGCTCTCCGCGGCGCACTGACATGTTGCGGCGTCAACTGATGGCCGCGCTGGCCGGGCTTGCGCTTGCAGGCCCGGCTTACGCGCGTTGCGAGGACTGGGTGCCTCAGCCGAAACCGCAAAACGCCAGCCGCGACATTGTCGGCCAGGATCTCGACCAGATCGTCGAGCGCGGCTTTATCGACTTCGCCGCCTATGAGGATTTCGCGCCCTGGTCCTATGAGGACAAGGGCAAGCCTGTGGGCGTGGATATCGAGATCGGCCGGCTGATTGCTCAGGATCTCGGTGTCGAGGCGCGGTTTCACCTGGTGCCGGCGGGCGAAAACCTCGACGCGGATCTGCGCAACAACATCTGGAAAGGCCCGGTGATCGGCGGGCGCGTGTCGAACGTGATGCTGCATGTGCCCTATGACAGCGACTATGCCTGCCGGGTGGACCAGGTGGTGTTCACCGGCCAATATGCCGCCGAGCAGATCGCCATCGCCTATCGCGAAGAGGCCTATCCTGAGGAAAAGCCCGTTCCCGCCTATTTCCGCTTCGACACGGTGGCGGTGGAGAACGACTCGATCTCGGATTTCTACCTGACCTCATTCGCCGGCGGGCAGCTGGCGCAGGGCGTGCGGCGCTATCCGAGCTATGCCGCCGCGATGGGGGCGCTGGCGGCGGGCGAGACCATGGCGGCGATGGGGCCTCTGGCGCAGCTCGAAGCGGGCGCGGCCCCCGGCATCGGCATCCACCAGCCGCCGCTTGCGGGCTTCGCGGTGAGCCGCTGGACGGTGGGCGTGGCGGTGCATATGCGCTACCGCGCGCTGGGATATGCGGTGGACGACGCGATCCGCGCGGGGCTGGAAGACGGGCGCATCGCCGCGATCTTTGCCGCCCACGGTCTGACACATCTGGTTCCGGAGCGGTAACGTCGACAGCCAGCCTCACCCACCCCGGACTTGATCCGGGGCCTCCACCTCACCGCTCCACGCTGTCGCAGGGCATGAGGCCCCGGATCAAGTCCGGGGCGGGTGGCGCTCCTGTAGGGTGGGCAATATGCCCACCGGCCGCGCTACACCTCCACCACCCGCAAATCGCCCTCCCGATCCACCAGCGTCACGCGCCGGATCCCGGGCAGCGCCCCTGCCGCCCGCGCAATCTCCTCCGCGCTCATCAGACAGCCCGCCGTCGACATCCCGTCCGCAACCGTGGCACTCTGAGCCTCCACACTCACCGTCGACCAGCGCGCCGCGCCCTGCCCGCGCGGGTCGAGGATGTGGCCCTCCTCCCCCAGCATCAGCGCGCCGGGGCTGGAGGTGGCGATCGCCCCGCCCTCCAGCGTGCGCGTGCCGAGATAGCCCTCCCCCGGATCGGAGAGACCCAGCCGCCACGGCCCGCCCAGCGCCCGAAACTCGCCGATATTCACCAGCGCCCGGCCAAAGCCCCGCGCCGCCAGAAGATCCGCCACAATATCCGTGGCAAAGCCCTGCGCGATGCCGTTGAAGGTCAACGCCTGCCCCGGCGCCAGAACGATCCGCGCGCCCAGCGCCACCCGGTCCCAGCCGATGGCATCGCGCGCCGCACGCACATCGCCCCCCATGGCCAGCGCCCGCCAGAGCGGCTGCACACTCGGGTCGAAGGCCCCGCCAGTGGCGCGATGGATCGCATCCGCCTGCGCCATCAGCGCATGGAAGTCCTCCGACGGCACCAGCAGACCTTCGCGGTTCAGCACAGACAGCTCCGAACCCGGATCATACAGGCTGAAGCACCGCTCCACCCCACGCAGCCGCGCAACCGCCTCCGTCAGCGCCACCGGCGCCCCCGGCCCGTAGAGGGTGATCTCGGCCTCTGCCCCCATCGCCATGCCCTGCCAGCGCGCCGGCGCGGCATCGGCGAGCACCGGCGCCGCGACACAGGCGGCGGAAATCGTCAGGAAACGGCGACGCGACAGGCTCATTCGGCGGGCACCCCGTCTTGCGGGCGAACAGGCCGCTTGCGCGCCTTCGCCGCCAGCACCAGCGGCACGCATTGCGCCGGGTCGTCATGGATTTTCACACAGTCGAGGCACTGGAAGCACTCGGAATAGGCGATCCTGCCGGATTTCTCGATGGCGCCGTAGCGGCAGCGCACCCGGCAGAGCTGGCAGGGCGATCCGCATTCGGCGCGCCGCGCGATCCAGTCGCGCCCGCGCAAAAGCCCGCCAATGGCCATCACCGCCCCCAGCGGACAGAGATAGCGGCAGAAGCCCTTGAAGAGCATCGCGCTAAGCAGCAGTAGCCCCACCGCCCAGACGACATAGGGCAAGGGCCGCAGGAAATGCGTGGTGATCGCGGTCTTGAAGGGCTCGATCTCGGCCACCGTATCGACCTCGCCCGGCGCCACGAAGACCACCGCCACCATGCCCGCCAGCACCAGATATTTCAGCCCCTTCAACCGCCGGTCCCAGCACGGCGCGGGCTCGATCTGCGGCAGGCGCAGCAACCGGCCCAGATGCGCGGCGAATTCCTGAAGCGCGCCGAACGGGCAAAGCCAACCGCAAAAGAAGCCCCGCCCCCAGAACACGAAGCCCGCAATGGCCGCGCCCCAGACCAGCAGCGAAAACGGATCGTAGAGCAGGAACGCATAGCTGCCGCCGTCAAGCGCAGTGCGGATCACCCCCAGCACCGTGACGATCGAGAGCTGCCCCTGCCCCCAGAACCCGACAAACCCGGTCATCACCGCCAGTATCCCCAGCCGCAGCGGCGTAAACACCCGCGACGCCGCCAGCCGGTTTTGCGCCGGCCCCACCGCCAGCAGCAGCGCGATCAGAAAGACGCAAAGCAGGATCAGGTCGCCCTGCCGGTTGAGGATCGCCTCGCGCCAGGGCGGCAGCGTCTGCACCGCGCCGGGACGCAGGAAAAACCGCTCGGGCGTGGCGTGACGCACACGCAGCTCGCGCGTGCCGATCTCGGGCTGGAACATGCCGTGTTCGCGCACCGCCTCGACCTTGAGGACCCACTCGCGCGACGGATCGAAGCCCAGCCGCCGGTCGGTGCGCAGGATCATCGCGGTGCCCCCGGGCACACCCTCCGCCAGTTCGACCAAGAGATCCGCGTCGCGCAGCGCCACCGGCAGCCCGTCCTGCTCGGCAGCGATGCGGTCGGGCGCGGTGTTGCGGATGAACTCGGGCGAGACCAGCCCGTGCCGCCCCGCCTCGATCAGCAGGATCGGCTCTTCGTCCGGAGAGATCGCCAGGAACCGCGCCAGCTCGGCCTGCGTGTCGGGCGCCAGCACCGCGCGGGCAATGGCGGGCGGGCCCAGATCGACGATCCAGAGATCGAGATAGGCGCCCTCGGGATCGTCCGCCGCCTCCGGATCGTCATCGGCCCAGATCGTGCCGGTAAAGAGCGCGTCGACCTCGGCATTGCTGACGCGCTTATGCGTGGCGATGCCCTGCGCCACCAGATCACCCCAGCTCAGCGCCTCGTCACGGTCGGGGTCGGGATAGGCGGGCGGGCCGGCGGAAATGCCCTGAAGCTTTTCGCGCGCCACCTCGCGGGCGGCGGCCATCAGGCTTTCATGGGCGATGCGCACGCTCGCCGTGGCCTTGCTCACCCCGTCGAGATAGATCAGCGGCGAGCCGGCGCCGCCATCGCCATAGGCGTTGCCCACCACCATGGTCTCGGAGATCGAGCGCCCGGCATATTGCTCGAAGAACTGCCGGAACGGCGCCTCGCCCAGCCCGGAGACAAAGATCGGCTCATTGTGCGAGATCAGCCGTACGTCGAGAAACCGCCCCTCCGGATCGAGCATGGCAAAGATATTGACCGGCGCACCGGAAAAGCCCGGCAGCGGCGCCATCAGCTCGGTCTCGAAGGCATAGCCCGCCGGCCCGCCGCCGGAATTCAGCAGCTCCCAGACGCCTTTGTCGTTCACCTCTTCGCCCAGCACATAGGGCGCATAGACGAATTCCGCCATCGCCTCGCGGTCAAGCGGCGCGGCATGGGCCCGCCCCGTCAGCAGGGCGGCGAGACTCAGCAGAAAAAGGACCAGAAGGCGCCGCATGGCGCGACCCTAGCAACGCCCCGCGCGGCTGCCGATGCGACCAAGGTCTGAGACAGGGGCGGTCAGATCTCTTCGTCGAAATAGGCCTCGTCGATCTGCTTGATGCGCAGCACCTCCTTATCGCGGCATCCGACATTGTAGCGGATCATCAGCCGCGCGAGCTGCGGGCCGTCGATGAGGATGATCCGCGTGCCGAGCGCCTGCGCCGTATCGCGCGCCGAGGCACTGAAGGAGGAGGTGGTGAAAAAGATCCCCTTGGTGGCGCGGCGAATGTTCAGCGCCCCGAAGAAATCGCGGATGTCACCGGCGCCGACCGTATTGCCCTCGGCATAGCGCTTGGCCTGGATATAGATCTGATCGACGCCCAGCGGATCCTGATCGATCACCCCGTCGACGCCGTTGTCGCCGGTCCGGCCAAGCGCCCGCCCGGCGGTTTCGGACGAGCCGCCATAGCCCATTTGCAACAGCAGATCGACCAGCAACGCCTCGAAAAAGGCCGGCGAGGCGCCGCGGACCTGATCGAGCAGACCGGAGGCCAGAGACTGGTTGAGGCGCGCATAAGCAGCCTGAATACTCTCGTCCGGCGTCGCGTCGGCATCGGTTTCGGGCGCGTCGGACGAGGCTTGCGGCTCGGCGGTTTTTGTGCGTGCCTGAAAGGCTAGGAAGTCGTCGAACTGTTTAAGAAATTTGGTGTCTACCTTCACCGTCGCGTCTTCGGCGAGGTTGCGCCCCACCTCCGTGAGTTCATAAAATCCGCGTCGTGGGTTCCGGACAAGACCCGCCTGTTTCAGATAGGTACGCGCCCAGTGCACCCGGTTGGCAATCGTGGTTTGCTTGCCGCTTGGGAGCATTTCCTCACGCTCCGCTTCGGTCAGTCCGAATGTCGCGGAGATCTCCTCCACGACGTCGGAGATCTTGCGTTCTCCCCCAAGCGCCGCCTCCAGGACGGGTCTCATAAGCTCCTGATACGTGGGGATCATACGCAACACTCCTTCCCTCTTCGATTGAATAGCGGAAGACGCGTATCGAGACCATAGCCGCAGCGCGCAGGGGGCCAGGTTGATGGGGAGACGGATCTGCGGTGCCTTTGGGGAGGGAGAGTGTGAAGAAAGGCACCGCAGGAGGGTGCCGACGCGCTCCCGAAAGCGCATCGGCACCGGGTCCGGCCCGGGCGACAGTTGACAAGCCGCGCCCGGGACGGGAGGAGCTCTTAGAAAAAGCCCAGCTTGTTGGGGTTGTAGCTCACCAGCATGTTCTTGGTCTGCTGGTAGTGGTCGAGCATCATCTTGTGGGTCTCGCGACCGATGCCCGACTGCTTGTAGCCCCCAAAGGCCGCATGCGCCGGATAGGCGTGGTAGTTGTTGATCCACACCCGGCCCGCCTCGATGTGACGGCCGAAGCGGTAGCAACGGTTCGCATCGCGGGTCCAGACGCCGGCGCCGAGCCCGTACATCGTGTCGTTTGCGATGGCGAGCGCCTCTTCCTCGTCCTTGAAGGTGGTCACCGAGACGACCGGGCCGAAGATTTCTTCCTGGAAGACCCGCATCTTGTTGTGGCCCTTCAGGATGGTCGGCTGGATGTAATAGCCGTTCGCCAGATCGCCGTTGAAGCGGGCCGCATCGCCGCCCACCAGCACCTCGGCGCCCTCTTCGCGGCCGATGGTGAAGTAGGACATGATCTTGTCCTGCTGCTCGGCGCTGGCCTGGGCGCCCACCATGGTCTCCATGTCGCGCGGATCGCCCTGCTTGATGGCTTTCACGCGCTCGATGCAGCGGGCAATGAACTCCTCGTAGATATCTTCCTGAACCAGCGCGCGGCTCGGGCAGGTGCAGACCTCGCCCTGGTTGAAGGCGAAGAGCACGAAGCCTTCGACCGCCTTGTCGAGGAAGGCGTCGTCCTCGGCCATCACGTCGGAGAAGAAGATGTTCGGCGATTTGCCGCCCAGCTCCAGCGTCACCGGGATCAGGTTCTTGGTGGCGGCCTTCATGATGATGCGGCCGGTCTCGGTCGAGCCGGTGAAGGCGATCTTGGCGATGCGGTCGCTCTCGGCGAGCGGGCCGCCGACCTCGGCGCCGAAGCCGTTGACCACGTTCAGCACGCCCGCGGGCAGCAGGTCGGCGATGAGCTCGGCCAGCACCAGGATCGCGGCAGGGGTCTGCTCGGCGGGCTTCAGCACGACGCAGTTGCCGGCGGCCAGCGCGGGCGCCAGTTTCCACGCCGCCATCAGGATCGAGAAGTTCCACGGGATGATCTGGCCGACCACACCCAGCGGCTCGTGGAAGTGATAGGCGACGGTGTCGGCGTCGATTTCCGACATGGAGCCTTCCTGGCTGCGCAGAACACCGGCGAAATAGCGGAAATGGTCGATCGAGAGCGGGATATCGGCGGCGGTCGTCTCGCGGATCGGCTTGCCATTGTCCCAGGTCTCGGCCTGGGCGAGGAGCTCGAGGTTTTCCTCCAGACGGTCGGCGATCTTCAGCAGCGTGTTGGAGCGCTCGGCGGGCGAGGTTGCGCCCCAGGCCGCCTTTGCCGCATGCGCGGCATCAAGCGCCAGCTCGACATCGGCGGCATCGGAACGGGCCACTTCGCAGACGGTGCTGCCGGTGATGGGCGTGATGTTCTCGAAATAGCGGCCGTTGACGGGGGCCACGAATTTGCCGCCGATGAAGTTGTCGTAGCGGGCTTTGAAGGGAGAGGCGTATTTGCCTTCCGTTTCGGTCATGACGTTCATGGAAATCCTCCTTTGCGCCCGGGTCCTCCGCCCGGTGTGCCTCATACCTGCCGCGCGGAAGCGGCCGAGTCAGCCCGGGCGCGGCGGGAGGCAGGGCGAAACCGTCTCAGTTGCGAGACAGTCTTGTTGGAGAATGTGGTGCTAGAGGGAGAGAGAGGGCGTGTGGTGGGCAGATTGCCCACCCTACACGTGACGATGGCGCGCCTCTTGGCGTCTGCCTGCAAACGCCTGCCGGCAACACATCGCTTTGCGATCTGTGAGAGGCAGCCTCCGGCCTTGTCCCGCGCCGGGACATCTTTCGCATGTAGGGTGGGCAATCTGCCCACCGCCGCGCAAGGCACCGGCGCGGCTCAAAGCGCCGCACAGGCCTCCGGCTGTCCGTAGAGCCCCGTCACCAGCTCCCGGCGCAGCCGCGCGAGAAAGGCGCAGTCAGGGATCTCCTGCCGCAGACCGGCGCGCAGCGTTTCGGGCATGTCGACATAGCGTCGGTAGCCGAAGCCCAGCGCGGCGGCGTCGAGCATGGCGATCCCCGTCGCGACCTCCGGCGCCTCCCGCGCGCGGTCATAGCCAAGAAGCGCCCTGGCGTAGGCCTCATCGTGCAGCGCACCATGCGGGTAGAGATCGCGCGCCAGCAGGATCAGGCTCGCCATGTGGCCGGGCGCCAGATGCGCCAGCTCCATCGCCCAGCCGGCCCCGGCCACAAAGCCCGAGCCGATCACCAGGCCACCCGGCTCGCACATCGGCACCGGCGCGCCGGTCAGCGCGCCCGCATCCTGATGTCTCATCGCCTTCTCCCCCAGTCGGTCCGCGCCGGGACAGCCCCTGCCCCGGCGCCTGCATGTACATCGCTCAGGGCACGATCACGCCGCGCCCGGTAAAGCGGCGGTGTTTGAAATCGTCGATGGCCTGGTTGATATTGGCGAGCTTGTACTCGGTCTGATGCATCTTCACCTTGCCGTCGGCGTTGAGCTCCATCAGCTCCACCAGCTCGATGTAATCGCCCACGAGGCTGCCGCCGATCTTGATCTCGTTGACCACGAATTCCAGCGTCGGGATCTCGATCTTGCCGCCATAGCCCACGACGATCAGCTCGCCGCCCTGGCGCAAAAGCTTCCAGCAGATATTCTCCACCCCGAGCTCGCCAACGAAGTCGATCACCACATGAGCACCGCCGCCGGTCACCTCCTTGACCTGCTCGATCAGATCCGGCCCGCCGTCGAGCACCACATCCGCGCCCAGCTCCTTGGCCAGCACCTGCGCCGCCGGTTCGCGGTCCACCGCGATGACCCGCCCGCCGCTCATGTGCTTGAGGCATTGCAGCGCGATATGGCCAAGCCCGCCGATGCCCAGCAGCACTGTCCAGGCACCGGGATAGGTGAGCTTGGCGGCTTTCTTGGCGGCGCGGTAGGCGGTGATGCCGGCATCGGCCATGGGCGCCACCTCCAGCGGCGTGATGCCGGTGTTGAGCTTGATCACCGAGCTTTCGGAGGTCTTGAAATACTCCGCAAACCCGCCGTCGAGCCCGAGCCCCGGAAACAGCCCGTGGTCGCAATACATGTCATGGCCGTAGCGGCAGTTGAGACAGATGCCGCAGCTCCGGTGCGGATGCACGATCACCGCGTCGCCCGGCTTCACCGAGGTCACGGCGCTGCCGACATCCTCGATCCAGCCGGCATTCTCGTGACCCATGATATAAGGCAGGAGCGTGCCCTCGCCATCCATGATGTCTTTCCAGACGCCCTCGATGATATGCAGGTCGGTGCGGCAGAGCCCCGCCGCGCCGACCTTGACGACCACCTCGTTCGGGCCGGTGATCTCGGGGGGAGCGACGTCCTCGATCTTCAGCTCGACATTCATCGCGGGGTCGTATTCGTAAAGTCTTGCAGCCTTCATCTTTGGCCTCCTTTCGGTCGGAACGGGCCGCGCGCCCCTTGCGGCGCGCGGCGGCGACAGGGGTCAGGGACGGCCGAGCAGCTCGGCACCGCCACCGAGGGCCGGGCCTTCGGTCGGGTCGGCCTCGCCCTCGTCGAGATCGCCGACCAGGGTTTCGGTGGTCAGGATCAGCGTGGCGACCGAGGCCGCGTTGACCAGCGCCGAGGCGGGCACGCGCGCCGGGTCGATGATCCCGGCCTCGTACATGTCGCCATAGGCGCCGGTGGCCGCGTCATAGCCATGTCCGGGCGCGCCGGCGGTCACCGCCTCGACCACCTGCTCGGCATCGGCACCGGCATTCGACGCGATGCGCCGCAGCGGCTGGGTCAGGACCGAGCGCACGAGGTCGATCCCCTTGCCGATATCGCCGATGGCCGAGAGATTGCCGAGCACCGGCGCGGCCTGCGCCAGCGCCGTACCGCCACCGGCGACAACGCCGTCATCGGCGGCGGCGCGCACCGCGCAGAGCGCATCCTCGATGAGCTGGATCTTGCGCTTCTGCTCCACCGGGGTGAAGCCGCCGGCATAGAGGATCGCGCTGCCGCCCGAGAGCTTGGCCAGCCGCTCGCGCAGCTTGTCCTGCTCGATATTGGGCGGTGCCACATCGTACATGCGCTGCACCTGGTTGCGCCGGGCGACAACCGCCTGCGGATCGCCCTGCCCGCGCAGCACGCTGGTGGTCGATGCGGTGGCGCGCACCATCTCGGCACCGCCGAGCTGGGCGCGGGTGACGGCCTCGATCTTCTTGCCGAGATCGCGGGCCAGCACCTCGCCGCCGGTGATGATCGCCAGATCGTCCATCATCGCCGTGCGCCAATGGCCGTATTCCGGCGGGTGCACGATCAGGAACTTGCCGGCGCCGCCATTCTCCAGCAGCCGGATCACCACCTCGGGGGCGATCTCCTCGGCGACGATGGCGAGCGGGCGGCCCTCCTCCTCGGCGATGGCGATGGCATTGTCCAGAACCGACGGCTGGAGGATCTTTTGATCGGTCAGCAGGATCAGCGGGTTGCGCAGCACCGCCTCCATATGCTCGCGATCGGTCACCATGTGATGCGAGATATAGCCGCGCTCGAATGACATGCCCTCCATCACATCCATGGTGGTCTCGATGGTGACGCCGAAATCGGCGGTGATCACCCCCTCACGCCCGACCCGACGGAAGGCCTCCGCCACCAGATCGCCGAGCTCGGGATCGGTCGCCGAGACCCGCGCCACCGCCTGGAGATAGTCCGGATGCGCGGCGCAATCGCGTGCGCTTTCGTCGATGGCGTTCACGATGCGCTCCACCGCCATGTCGATGCCCTTGCAGAGATCGACCGGTTTCACGCCATTGTCGGTGAGCGCCACGCCGCGCTGGATCAGCGCGTTGGCCAGAACGATGGCGGTGGTGGTGCCGTCACCCGCCACCTCGTTGGTCTGCATCGAGACCTCGCGGACGACCTGCGCGCCCATGTTCTCGAAGCGGTCGGTCAGCTCGATCTCGGACGCGATGCTCACCCCGTCGCGGGTGATGAGCGGCGTGCCCACGGGCCGGTCGACCATCGCGTTCAGCCCCTTGGGTCCCAGCGTCGGCTCCACCGCCGCCGCCAGCCGCGCAACCCCGCGCGCCAGCGCCTTGCGGGCGAATTTTCCGTGTACAAGCAGTTTGGCCATAGTGTCCTCCTTCGCCGTGCAGCATGCCGCCGGCGTCCTCCCAGAATTCTTGTTGTGTCAGTCGCTTACTTGCGCGCCGCCTCCTCGCGCGGCGGCACCCGGCCCAGCATGAAATCCACCAGCGTCGGGCCGTCGGCGCCGATCTCCACCTCCTTGTAGCGGGTGGAGGCGAGGCCCCGGCACATGGCGCCGTTGAACTCCATGCTGATCCGCGTGCCCCGAAGCCGGTCGAGATGCGCCGGAAGATCCGCGGCCGTGATGGGCTGCCCGTCCCAGGTCGGAAACGCCGGAGCATCCGGGGTATCCGCCAAACCCTGGGTTTCGAGCAGATCGCGGTAACGCGCCGCCTGCCGGATCTCGTCCTCGCTGCCGAAGACCACGCGGTCGAGCGCGCCCATGGTCATCGCGACGATCTCCTCCGCCCCGAGGCCGCGCCGGCGCAGACCGCGCAGCACCACCTCCTGGCGCCGGTCGAAGGCCTTGGCCATGAACTTCTCGACCACCTCGCCCAGATCGGCACCGTCGCAATATTCGGCAAAGACCTCGCCGAAGGCCCGCCCGCTGTTGACGCCCTCATTGACCTGATCGCCGAAGCAGTGGTCGTTGAGCCAGACCTGCACCTCGCGCACCCAGGGCAGCGCACCCACCTCGCGGCGGATGCCGAAGGCCATGAGAAAGGCGAAGTTCGGCGAGCACCAGTAGGTGGGAAGCCGGAACTCGACCTCCACCCGACGGGCGTCGATGACCTCCAGACGCTCGACGAAGCCCATATCGGTGATGGGTTCGTCGAGCTCCGGATCGGTCACCATCTCCAGGCATTCCCAGACCTCGGTTTCGAGATCCGCCCTGATGATGTCCGTCAGCATGGCCTCACTCCGCCGCGATCTGCACCGGGGCGCCGGCGAGCTCGGATGTCTTGGCCGCCACGTCGATGCCGTAGAGCTTGGCGGCGTTGAGCCCGAGGATCTTTTCCTTGATCTCGTCGGTGAGCTGCACGCCGCGCTCCTCGGCGATGTCGTCGGGAATCTGGAAATTCCAGAACTTCTCGACCAGCCAGCCCGGCGTCCAGATCGCGTAATCCGAGCCGAAGAGGATACGGTCCTCACCCACCCAGAACAGCAGCTCGGCGATCATCTCGGCGAAATAGCGCGGCCGGGCGTGGATGAAGGGCAGCACCACGGCGAGCCCGCCATAGACATTGCTTTCCTGCACCGCGATCCAGCAGAAATCGTCCAGCCGCGGCTGACCGCAATGCTCGACGATCCAGTTGAGGTTGGGGAAATCGGTGGCGGCGTAGTCGACGTCATGCACGTCGAATGCATCCTTCGACAGCGGAATGATCGTCGGCCCCTTGTGGACATGGATGTTCTTGATGCCCAGCTTCTCGCAGAGCTCGAAGCACTTGTAGGCCTGCGGATCGTTCAGCGCCCAGCCCTTGGAGGCCCCGTTCCACTCGGCGGTGTACATCTTCACGCCGGTGATATTGTGCTCTTCCTTCATGTAGTGGATGTATTCCAGCGCCTTCTCGCCATCGCGCGGATCGAATGCGCCGTTAACGATAAAGCGCTCGGGGTGACGCTTGGCCATTTCGGCGGTGCGCTCGATGCAGCCGAAGCCTTCCTTGTAGAAATCGCCCAGAACGGTGGTCTGCACGATGGCCATGTCGTCGGGACCGTCGACGAAGAGGTCGCGATAGATGTCGTCCTCGGAGTATTTCTCGAAGCGGGCCTTTTCCCAGAGATGCTCCGGCGGGCTCAGGTTCGTGTGATAGGCATAGAAGCAGTCGATGAACTGCTTGCCATGGATATTGGCCTGGTTCTCGGGGCTGCCGTCCCAGAAATGGGTGTGGCCGTCGAGAACGAAGATCTCCTTGCCGTCCGGTGTCTTGTACATGATGTCCTCCCTTTGAGTTTAGCGAACCTTGAAAATCAGGTCGTGATCGCGACCTTCAGCACCCCGTCGCGCTGGTTGCCGAAGAGGTCGTATGCATCCTCGATCTGATCGAGCGTGTAGCGGTGGGTGACGAGCCCCTTGAGATCGACGCGGCCCGACCGCACCACGTTCAGCATCCGCCGCATGCGCTCCTTGCCGCCGGGGCAAAGCGCGGTGCGGATGGTCTTTTCGCCGAGCCCGGCATCGAAGGCGTCGAGCGGGATCTTCAGGTCGTCGGAATAGACGCCCAGGCTCGACAGCGTGCCGCCGGGGCGGATCACCCGCAGCGCCGCCTCGAAGGTGGCCTGAAGGCCCAGCGCCTCGATGGCGACATCCACGCCGCGCCCGTCGGTCAGATCCATGATCGCGCCAGCCGGGTCGTTCGACGCACCGATATTCACCACCTCGTCGGCGCCCATCTTCTGCGCCATGGCCAGCCGTTCGGGGATACGGTCGACCGCGATGATGCGGCTTGCGCCCATCAGCCGGGCGCCGGCGGTGGCACAAAGCCCGATGGGCCCCTGAGCGAACACAGCCACCGTGTCGCCGATCTTGATGCCGCCATTCTCGGCCCCGGCGAACCCCGTCGACATGATGTCGGGGCACATCAGCACCTCTTCGTCAGTCAGGCCGTCGGCGATGGGCGCGAGGTTGGCCATGGCATCGGGCACCAGCACATATTCCGCCTGGCAGCCGTCGATGGTGTTGCCGAATTTCCAGCCGCCGATGGGCTTCCATCCGTGCTTGGTGCCGGCACCGTCCTGCGAGCAGTAGCCACACAGGCAGGCGTGGCTCCAGCCGGAGGGGGTGATCGCCCCGGCGATGACGCGCTGGCCTTCGCGGAAGCCGGTCACGGCAGAGCCCAGCTTTTCGATAATGCCGACGGGCTCGTGGCCCACGGTCAGCCCCTTGGCAACCGGGTACTCGCCCTTGAGAATATGAATGTCCGTTCCGCAGATCGTCGTCGTGGTGACGCGCATCAGCGCGTCGTTGGGACCGACATCGGGGATGGGCTTGTCGTCCAGAACGATGCGCCCCTTCTCGGCGAAGATCGCGGCTTTCATCATGGCAGGCATGGCAGGTCCTATTGTCTGTTGAGGGAATGGCGGGCGCGGCTGACCGCGCCCGCATCACGAAGCGATCAGATGTACTCCATCACCTCGTCCATATCCCCGAAGAGGATCACCGTGTTGTCGTCGATGCGGACCATCCGCCCATAGTGGGTGGAGGTGTTCACCTCGAAGATCTCGGCGGTCATCTCGCGGCCGAGGAACTCGGTGATCTCGTCCATCTTGAAGATCAGCTTGCCCTCGCCGTCGATCCGGATGGTCGCCGGGTTGTAGGTGACGGTCACGTTGGGGTCGTTCTCCTCCATGAACTCGGCGATGGCGCGGGCCTCGACGCTGTCGTTCATGGTGACCCCGCATTCGTGCGAGATTTCACGGCTGCTGAGGTCGATATCCTTCATCGACTTGAAGATGTTCTTCTTCGAAGCGTCGCGTGCGGCTGTCGACATGGTCTGTCTCCTCTTCCCTGTCGTTAGCGGTTGAGGCCGAGTTCGCCGAGGATCTGGCCGATGCGCTCATGCGACACCGCCTTGACGTCCTCGAAGGAGACCGGCTTGGAATGGGGCTGCGACCAGATCGGTTGCAGCGCGGCGGCGGCCTTGTCGGCCAGATCGCCATGCTTGTTGACCCAGCTCTGGAACAGCGCCCTGTTCTGGGCGCCATAGGTCTCGTCATTGGCCAGCAGGTAGATGAGGTCGATCGTGTTCGCGAGATTGCGCTCGTAATCGGCCTCCGCCGCCGAGATCACCGGGGGCGTGATGAAATCGTTGTTCGCCGCCGCCGCCTGCATGAAGAAACCCGAGCGGATCAGCTCGCCCACCAGCGGCTCGAAGACGATATTGATGGCGAAATACTGCTCGAGATAATCCTCGCAGCCCATGATCGTCTCGATGGCCTCGCGGCAGGGCTGCCAGATCGGATCTTCCAGCCAGGTCTTTTTGCCGAGCTCGTCGTCCCAGCCGTCGATATCCATGCCGATCTCGGCGAGGTAGAGCGTGATGTCCTGCGCCAGCCGCATCTTGTAGGACGAGTTGGTCAGCGTGGCGTTGTTAATCATCTGGGTGTAGCCGTAGCGCTGCGCCTGCATGAGCGAGGTGCCGAGGCCGAATTCCGCGTGTTTCCACGCGCCCAGATGCTTTTGCAGGATCTTCGCCCAGTTGGCATCGAAGGCCGCCGGCGCGCCGGCCTTGCGGGCATTGGCGATGACCGCCTGCACCATGGTCTCGATCTTCGACTGGCGCTGGTAGTGCGTGCGCTCCCATTCCTGGTCGGGCGCGCGGAAGGCGTGCCAGTTGGACGATTGCGCCCGCGTCTTGTCCTTGGTGTAGGCGCCGCCGCCCTTGCCGCCCTCGAACTCGATGATCCAGTTCTGAATGAGGAAGCGCTCGGGATCGGGCTGCACGTCGACGGTGACGTCCTCGTAATGCGTCGCCCGCTTGCCGCGCGGCTCGAAGTAGTTGTATTTGCGGCTTTTCGAGCCGGCAAAGATGGCGGCACCCGCCGCCCCGGACCCGACCGAGCTTGATGTTGCTACCATGGTAGCCTCCCTTGTCTGCTGTTTTTCACGTCACTTGCGTTCGAGCCGGTTTCAGTGGCCCGAAGAACCGGAAGTGGGGGTGAACCTGTCGTAGAAGATGCGATCCGTGTCGAAATCGTGCATGAAGAGCACCGGCGTCAGCGCGTCGATCATCGGCGGCGGACCGCAGGCATAGACATCGCCCTCGCCGTCGATCCCCAGCGCCTTGAGCCGCCGGTCGACCGCCTCGTGCACGAAGCCGCGCTCGCCGTCCCAGCCGTTGCCCTCTTCCTCGTGGCTGAGCACGGGGATGAACTGCACATTCGGGCAGGTCTCGGTGACCGCGCCGATCTCGTCGAGCTTGAAGAGGTCGGCCTGGGTGCGGGCACCGTAGAAGAAATAGATTGGACGGTCCTCGCCGCAGGCGACCTGATCGTTGAGGATCGACCAGACCGGCGACATGCCCGAGCCGGCGCCGACCAGGATCACCGGTCCTTCGCGCTCTTCCCGCCGGAAGCACATCCCGTAGGGTCCTTCGACGGAGACGTCGGCTCCGGCGCGGATTCCGCCGTCGTCGAGCTCGTTGGAGAATCGTCCGTCGGGGTATTTCTTGATGATGAAGGAGAGTTTCTGGGCTTCGCTCGGCGGATTTGCCATGGAGAACGAGCGTGTAATCTCCTCCCCTTTTTCCGTCCTGACTGTGATGTCGACATATTGGCCCGCCCAGAATTTCAAAGGCGCATCCAGTTCGATCTGCACGCCCCGGATGTCGTGGGTCAGCTTCTGGAAATCGACGATCTTACCGGAATACTGCTTTACCGGAATGGACTTGGAGAGCACCTCCTCGTCATAGTTCAACAGCTCGATCTCGATATCGCTGTAGGCGAGCGTGCGGCACATCAGGATGTGGCCGCTGTCCTTCTCCATGTCGTTCAGCGCGAAGGTGGAATATTTCAGCAACTCGGACTCGCCGTCGAGCTGCACGCATTTGCAGGCCGAACACTGCCCCTCCTTGCAGCCATGCGGCAGTGCGATGCCCTGGCGGAAAGCGGCGTCGAGCACGGTCTCTCCCTCCTCGACCTCGAATTCCACGCCGACGGGCTCCAATCGGACGGTATAGATATCCGTCATCTTCAGTCTCCCTGGGTCCGCCGTGCCTCTTGCGGACACGGCTCTGGCGGGGAGGCCGGCGCGCGGCCTCCCCCGATGGCTCAGTTGCAAGGATTGATGGTGAAGCCCTTGCGGTACTCGGCGATATGCGCGTCGCGGTCGGCGGGCGACATGGCGCGCAGCGCGTTGAGCGGCGAGGCCAGCGTGTGGCCGCGGACATGCTCCAGCTTCCACATGTCCTTGTCGTCGAAGCGCAGATGCGGCTGCGGCACCAGGGTCTGACCGTCCTCGCGGACGAAGTTCAGATCGGTGATCGCGTCGGCCAGATCCCAGCCGTCATAGACCGTTTCCCACTCGCGCTTGCCCGAGAACTTGCCCATCGCGGGCGTCGGACGGCCCTGGTACTCGTCGGCGAATGCCTCGACGGCGGTCCAGCGGTCCAGCTCATGCGCGAAGGTGTGCAGCTGGCCGTCGATCTCGTCGACCACCATGTCTTCGCGGATGAGGCAGGGCACCAGGCAGGACCAGCAGCGATGCGGGTAGACGTAGCCCACGTCCTCGTTGAACACGAGCACCTTCTCGCCCGGCTTGCTGAGCTTGTCGTACCATTTCCAGAACTCACCGAACTCGGCATACCAGCCCGGATACTTGTGCTCGAACCACTCGAAATCCTTCTCGGTCTGGGCCTCGATCCGCCAGAAGTTCACCGGCCAGCCGACCGCGAAGAACTGTGCGACCTTGTGGACATAGTTCTTTTCGGTGATCCGCTTCCAGGCTTCCTGGACGTCGTCGTGATGCACCTTCACGCCGTATTTTTCGAGCGGCAGCATGTAGGTCCGGTAGTAGTCTTCAAAGATCCAGCGGTGCCACATCTCCGCATAGGATTCCTTGTCCTTGTCGCGGTTGGTGGTGCCGTATTCGATGAAGGTGCCGATGGCGGCATCGACGATGGCGTGGTTCTGCCAGAAGGCGTAGCGCAGGTCGCGCTCCAGAAGCAGGTGGTTCTCCGGCTCTTTCAGCGCGGCCATCAGCATCGAGTGGCCGTTGCCGATATGGCGGCTTTCGTCCGACTGCACCGACAGGAACACCGTGGGCAGCGCGTAGTCGCCATTGCGGGCGGCTTCCGACGGCATGGCCACGAAGAGCGTGTTGGTAAAGGCGGTCTCGGCAACCACGGTCAGATACATGCAGGCCGAAGTCATCACGTCACCGGTGATGAAGCCCTCGCCGAACTGCCGGCCGATGGTGGTGGCGTAGCACTTGCCAAAGGCTTCCTCGGTGATGTCGAAGCCCGCCGGGTCGATATAGTTCTCCATGTACCACTTCTTCAGGTTCATCTGAATCGTGGAGTGGCGGAACTCGTCGACCATCTGCATGGTGAAGCCGGTGCGCAGGTCTTCGCCGGGAGCGAGGCGGGCGACCATGGCCATCGACCGGGCAGCCGAGATTTCCGGGAACGGGATGATCGCCAGGAAGAGCTTCATCCATTCCACCCAGCGCGGTTCCACATTGCGGAACATGTCGCCGCGCAGCGCCGCGTCGAGCGCACCGTAGACCCGGTTGTCCTTTTCCTCCTGCATCGGGAAGTAGGAGCGCAGAACCTGCTTCATCGGATCGCGCGGGGCCTTGGTGATCTTGTAGTCGGTGGGGAAGGTCGATGCCTCCTGGACAAAGGTGGGGTTCCAGCCGAGATCCGAGATCTTCTTCGTGGCCTCCCCGACCGAAATGCCACGCTGAGACGTGATCTTGTTCAACGTCAAAGTCATGCCATGAGCCTCCTTTCAAGCTCGGCGACCGTGTTCCGGCCGCAGGTCAGACGGCTTGCGCCGCCGGTTGATGGCCCGGCAACCGGAACGGTCGCGGGCGCCGGTCACGGCAAAGGTTGCTGAGCCCGCGCGTCACGGGCGATTGCCTGGGGGCATAACCGGGCCGGAAATGGGGACCGGGCCGATTGTCCATGACGCGCTGCGGCATCCTCTCCTTCGTTCTTGGGACGGTCCCTTGAGGGCCGTTCGTCTTGTGCCAATCCAATAGGCACGCGCTGTTCCAGAACGGGGGAGAGGGCGGCGTTTCGCAGGGCTGCGAGCGCAATCACCTGAAAAACCTACATTCTTTTTTAAATTTTTTTCGCAGGGTGCCGGGCGGCTCTGTTAGCGCCCACTGCGACTGCCTTCCGTGGCGTTAAGAAGCGTTACACCGCCCGCAAAACCGTTGCGCCGGGCATTACAGATGGACAGTGCGCGGCGTTACACCACGGCCCCGCCAGGCCATGCCGCAATGCAGAAAAACTGTGGGAAATCAGGCGCGTCTGCGCCGCAGCGCAGCGGGCGCATAGCCCGCCTGCTGGCGATACTTGGCCACCATGCGGCGCGAGATGGTGATGCCCTCGGCCAGCAGCAGCGCCACCAGTCGCGCGTCGGAAAGCGGCGCCGCCGGATCCTCGGCGCCAAGATGCGCGCAGAGCCGCGCGGTGACCTGCGCCCGCGAATGCGCACCCGTGCCCTTCGAGGCGGCGCCGGCGCAAAGCACACGGGCCGCGATCACCCCCTGTGGCGTGTCGAGCAGATAGCCGTTCAGCACCCGGCTCACTGTGCTGGGATGAAAGCCCGTCGCCGCCCCCAGCCCGGCCATGGTGAGCGGCGCCAGCGCCTCGGCGCCGTGGTCGAAATAGCCCTGCTGGCGCGCGACCAGCGCCGCCAGCACCTGGCGCATCGCCGACTGCCGCAGCGCCATCGCCTGTTTCAGCATCCGCGCCTGTTTCTGTGCCTCCGCCAGGCTCTCCGTCCGTGCCCGGTCGGGCAGTGCCCGCACCTCCAGCTCCGGCTCCGCCCCGCGCAAGAGCCGCACCTGCCAGCCCTGCGCGCCGCGCTCCACCGCCGCATCCGGCGCGCGCCCGAGCGTCGGGTCTGACGCAAAGCGCGCCCCCGGTTTCGGATCGAGCCCGCGCAGCACGGCCAGCCCCTCGGCCACCGCCTCCACCGTCAGCCCGACGGTCCGCGCCAGCGTCGCCGGCGTGCCGCGTTCCAGCAGGCCGAGATGCGGCAGCATCGCCGCGAGCGCCGGCGTCATCGCCTCGCGCTCCTCCAGTTGCAGGCGCAGGCATTCCGCCAGATCGCGGGCAAAGAGCCCGGCGGGCGAGATCCGCCGCTGCACCAGCGCCAGCACCCGCTCCATCACGCTCGTCGCCACACCCAGCCGCGCCGCCAGCGCCTCCAGATCGCCGCCGAACCAGCCGGAGGGCTCCAGTTCTTCGATCAGCGCGGTGACCGCGCGCGCCATCGGCCCGCCGCCCGCCAGCAACGGCGTGAGCTCGTTTGTGGCATGCGCAAAGAGGCTCGACGCCTCGGCGGCGGCCACCGCCTCCAGCACATCGGTCGCAGCATTGCCGATAAACAGCCGCCGGCGCGGGCGCGAGATCCGCAAGAGCGGGTTCACCTGCGCCACCTCCAGCAGATGCTCCGTCAGCTCGGCTGCACTCATGCGCAGGAGCGTCATGGACTGGCCCAGCACAAAGCTCTGGCGCGTTGTGGTGACGAGGCCGAGACCCGGGGTCATCGCCCCCTCCCTGATGCGAGGGCAGAAATCGCTGGTCGGATTTCCCCCGCGCTTGCTATCCTTGCCGAACCGCAGATCCGCGGAGGACGCTTATGAGCCATGACGATATGATCGGTGCGGTGACCACGCTGCACCACGCCCCGCCGGAACTGTCCTATCCCGGCCTCTCGCCGCAATTGCTGGCGCGGGTGCGTCAGCTCTGGTCGGCGCGAGGGCTGGATTTCGACCGCGCCTGGGCGCGCGGCGTGCGCAGCCTGCCCGGCTTTCGCGCCCTGCCCCGCCCCGATGGCGCGCCGAGCAGCGCGCAGGTGGATCTGGTGTTTCTCTTCGATCAATGCGTGATCTGGCTGCGCGCCCTGCATGCGGCGGCGGCGCTCGGCCGCCGGCAGGAGAGCGAGGGGCTCGACCCGGCGCAATGGCACGGGCTCGCCGCCGTCTCGGCGCGGCTCACCGATCAGGTCTCGGCGCTGCGGCTGCTGGCGCTGACCGGGCTGCCGATGCAGGCGATGCAGATCGCGCGCTCGGTCTCGGAAGATGTGGATATGATGCTGGTGCTGCTGGCGCGGCGCAAACTCGCGGCGCGCTTCACCGCCTGCCGCGACGTGGAAGAGGCCAATGCCTTCTGGCGCCGCCACATCGCAGGCGGTCGGGCGTTTCGCGCGATCACCGAAAAGCTCTACGATGTCGGGCTCGATTACTCCGCCGATACGGACTACGCGCGCTGGCGCCGGCAGGTGCTGGCGGTGCTCGGGGCTGCGGTGCATGGCACCGCGCTCACCCCGCCCAGCGGAGACCCGGCGCTGCGCAACGACGATTCCGTCTATTTCTGTGCCTTTCGCATCCATGAGCTTTGCGCCTATGCCCAGCTGATCCGCCCCGCGCTGACCGGGGCGCTGGACCGCGCCGCCGATGAGGCGGCGCAATCGGGTCTCGCCGATGACGGGCTGGCCGCGCTGGCCGCCCCGCTGAGCGCTGTGCTGCTGAACCAGATCCAGAGCCTGCCGCAGCCCGCCGCCCCCCGCGCAACGCGGGAGGCCCCGCGGCACTAGGCGACGCGCCTCAGTGCATCGGCTCTTCGGCCTTGCCGAACTTGCCCTCGGCGATCCAGCGCGCCGCCAACACCAGTGCGCCCATGGCGAAATCCTTGCCATGCGCCTCGACCATCTCCTCAGAGACCTTTGCCAGCGAGGCGAAGAAAAGATCCTTGCTCTGTTCGTCTGCGGACAGTTCCGGTTTCATGATATCCTCCCAATCGTCTTTTGTTTTCGGTCACTTGAACATGATCTTCGGAAAGGTCGCGATGGCCGCACGACCATCGGCGAAGCCCGCCGCCAGGTGCATGCCGTCCGGCGACCAGGCGAGCGCGGTGACCGCCGCGCCGCGCCCCTCGATCAGCATGAGCTCGTCGCGCTGGCCCAGCGGCGACAGCACCACCAGCCCGTTGGCATAGCCCGCCGCGCAGAGATCGCGGCTGGGATGCGGCGCGACGCAGTCGACCAGCGTCACCCCCGGGCGCCCGGTGTCGAGCGGCGTGCCCGGGTGATCGCCGAAGGGCAGATCCGGGGTCTTCCAGGCGACCACCCGGAACGCCCCCGCCGCGACCAGCGCCCCTGCCTTGCGGCTGAAGCCCAGCGCACCGACCGAGGCGGGGAAATCGGCGATGCGGTCGGTGGCGCCGGCGTCGAGATCGACCAGCGTCAGCGCGCGGTCGGTGCAGCCCGCCGCCAGCCAGCGCCCGTCCGGCGACCAGTCGAGACAGGCCGCCTCGCCCGGCGCCTCCAGCGTCATCTCCGCCTCCAGCGTCTCGGTCCGCAGCATCGTGACGCGCCCGTCCCCCCAGGCCGCGAGCCGGCGCCCGTCGGGCGAGACCGCCAGCCGTTCGACCGTCCCCGGCAGGCCGCAGCGCAGCCTGGGCGCCAGCCCGTCCGGCGTGGCAAGGCTCAGCTCGCCGCCCCGCGCCACCGCGACACCGCCGCCACGCAGCGCGCAGAGCGCCGAGACCGGCGCCACGCCCTGCTTTTCCAGCGGCAGGCACTGGCCCCGCGCGGTGACCCGCCAGAGCGTTTCCTCCGGCCCGGCCACGGCAAAGCCCTGATCGTCCCAGGCGCACAGTCCCGCCTCGGCGCGCAAGGGTTGCGTCACCACCGGCGGCGGCAGCGGCTTTTCGCGCGGTCGGATCGTGCTGCGCCCGGTCTCCAGCTCCATGCGGATGCGCTGCTCGGGATGTTCGGCATCGGCGACCGCCAGCAGCGCCAGCGCGCCATCCGCCTGCACACAGGCCAGTGCCGAGCCCTTGGCGTTGAAGGCCAGCGCCGTCACCGGCTGCTCCAGCACCCATTCCCGTCCGATCAGCTCGAACAGCGTCAGCGCCTGCGGCGGCTTTGTCTCGATCATTGTCCTTCTCCCCCAGCCTTGCGCTCCAGCTCGGCGTCGAGCCCCGCCATGCGGGTCTCCAGTTGCTCGATCTCTTCCTCGCAGCGCCGCAGCGCCGCGCGATCGCGGGCCATGCCCTCGGCGTCTTCCCGGGTCTCCTCGCCGCCCATGCGCAGCACCTCGAACCCGCTCAGGCGCTGCGTCAGGCGCAGATGTTCGGCGGTCGCCGCCGAGATCTCCTGAGTGATCTCCAGCCGTGCCGCCAGGATCTCCTGCATCCCGCTTGGTCGCTCTGTCATTCTCTCCTCCCGGGCGGCTGGATCGCGCATCGCGTGCCGCCCCGTGCCCGTCGCTTTCGGCCTCTCCCCAGGCCGCCGCGCCCCTTGTCCGGTCCCCGACCGGGCTTGTCTCAGACCGGGTTTTCTGAGACCGTCAGGCTAATCCCGCGCCACGGACACGCAATAAAAACCTTTGAAATACATCAATTTTCGCCCGGGAATTTCGATTCCGGCGGGAAAGCGTAATACCCCGTTACGGCGTCCGCGCGCGGACGTAAAAATCTGTTCCACCGCCGCAGGACGCCAGCCGCCAGCCGCGCCGAATCACTCGCGCGGCAGCATGGCACCGGAGGCCGGCAAGTCGCTCAACCGGCGCTCGACAAATTCACCGAATGTCCGGACCAGCGCCGAGGGCCGCGCCGCCGCATAGGCCAGCGTCATGCCGATCTCGGGCAGCGGCGGCAGCGGCGCGCTCAGCGTGCAGAGATCGTCCGGCACCGCCGAGCGCGTCACCACGCTCACCGCCTGGCCAGAGCGGGTGATCGCCAGCAGACCGGCGAGGCTGTTGCTGGCAAAGGCGATGCGATAGGCCCGCCCCGCCTCTTCCATCGCGGCGCAGGCAGCGCGGTGGTCGAGCGTGTCCGGTGCCGAGAGCGCCAGCGGGATCACCGGGCTGTCGAGGATCGCCGGATCCGGACGGCTGGCCACCCAGACAAAGGCATCGCGCCGGATGATCCCGGCGCCCTCCGCATCGCCGGGCAGCGAGACCAGCGCCGCGTCGATACGGCGGCGCTGAAGCAGCCCGCGCAGCTCGACCGTGGGCGCGCAGACGACCTCGATCTCGACCCCGCCATGACGCGCGCCGAAGCCGCGCAGCAGATCGGGGAAGAAGGCGGTGAGATAATCCTCCGGACAGCCGAAGCTGATCGCCCCCTGAAGGCCGCGCCCCGACAGGCTCGCCAGCGCCTCGTCATGGGCGGCGAGAATGCGCTCCGCATGGGCCAGCAGCCGCTCGCCGGCGGCGGTCAGCGCCACGCCACTGCCGGTGCGCGACAGGATCGGCTGGCCGACCACCGACTCGAGCCGCCGCATCTGCATGCTGACGGCGGATTGCGTGCGCCCGACGCGCTGCGCCGCCGCGCTGATCGAGCCGCTGCGCGAAACGGCGTGAAAGCTGCGCAACAGGAGGATGTCGAGATCGGCCATGAAGATATCAATAATACTGATTTCAGATTCGCACATTACGAATTTGGCTGAAATTCCAATTCCGCGTAGCCTGTGGCAAAGGACAGATCTCACCCACACCGAAAGGGCCCGTCATGACCATGCAAGCGACCGAGACCGAAACCGATTTCTGGGCCGCCACCGAGCGCCATGTGATGCGCTACGGGCCGAAATTCGAAACCCGGGTGATCGACCGCGCCGAGGGTGCGCATGTCTATGACACCGAGGGCAACGCCATCCTCGATTTCACCTCCGGTCAGATGAGCGCCATTCTCGGCCATTCGCATCCGGATATCGTGCGCACCGTGCGCGAGCAGATCGGCCGGCTCGATCATCTCTTCAGCGGGATGCTGTCGCGCCCGGTGGTGGAGCTGTCGGCGCGGCTCGGGCGGATGCAGCCGGGGCTGGAAAAGGTGCTGCTGCTCTCCACCGGCGGCGAGTCGAACGAGGCGGCGATCCGGCTGGCGAAATGCGTTACCGGCAAACACGAGATCGTCGCTTTCTCGCGAAGCTGGCACGGCATGACCGGCGCCGCCGCCTCGGCCACCTACAGCGCTGCGCGCCGCGGCGTCGGCCCGGCCAATGTCGGCTCCTTCGCGATCCCCGTGCCGAATGCCTATCGCCCGCGCTTCACCCATGCCGATGGCAGCCTCGACTGGCAGACCGAGCTCGACGACGCCTTCGCGCTGGTCGACAGCCAGTCCACCGGCAGCCTCGCCGCCTTCATCGCCGAGCCGATCCTCTCCTCCGGCGGCATCATCGAGCTGCCCGAGGGCTATCTGGCGGCGCTGAAAAAGAAATGCGAGGAGCGCGGCATGCTGCTGATCCTCGACGAGGCGCAGACCGGGATCGGGCGCACCGGGCAGATGTTCGCCTTCCAGCGCGACGGGATCACGCCGGATATCCTCACCCTCTCCAAGACCCTGGGCGCGGGCCTGCCGCTCTCGGCGGTGCTGACCAGCCGCGAGATCGAAGAGACGGCGCATGAGCGCGGCTTTGTCTTCCTGACCACCCATGTCTCCGACCCGCTGCCCGCCGCCGTCGGCCTTACCGTGCTGGACGTGCTGGGCCGCGACCGGCTGGCCGAGCGCGCGGTGAGCGCCGGGGCACGGCTGCGCGACGGGCTGGAGAGCCTCAAGCAGCGCTACGACTGCATCGGCGATGTGCGCGGGCGCGGGCTGCTGCTGGGGCTGGAGGTCGTCACCGACCGCGAGAGCAAGACGCCGGATCTGGCGCTCGGCGACCGCATCGGTGCCGAGGCGATGGCGCGCGGGCTGAGCATGAACATCGTCGCCCTGCCCGCCATGGGCGCGGTCTTCCGCATCGCGCCGCCGCTGACCATCCGCGACGAAGAGATCGACAAGGCCGTCGGGATCATGGACGAGGCCATCGCGGCTGCGCGGAACGGCTAGTGCCCCGCCCAGCTCCCAGGCTCAGAACCCATTGATGCGGCAGACCGGCAAAGTTCACCGTTCGGAAAATACGAGCGGTGACATGTCTGATCTCTTTTGCCTCGCCGACGCGCAGATGGCGCGTCTGGCGCCCCACTTCCCAACGCCATACAGAAAACCACGCATCTATGACTGAGAGACGCATCGTACTGCGGCGAGTCTGGGCCCAAAAGAGGAGCTTGGTCGCCTGATCCTTTGCCCGGCAGTGATCGAGATCACGTTCGGGCGGCTCCAAGACGGGTGCGTTTCGCGACCCGGTATGATCACTGCACCAAAGCTCTCCTTTTCGCCCTCGCAGCAACGGCTATGAATCCTGACTCTGACATTCTGGCTGCGCGGGGCGTTTCTCCACCGACATGCGCGACGCAGTCCGGTGGGCGGTTGCGGCATCATCGCCGTGTGGCAAAGCGACCTCCTGTAGTTGTCTGGAAATTTTTGTACGCAGATCCGCGTACAATTAGTTTCCTTCTTCGTTGCCGAGTCGATACGTACTAAAGAGTCGACAGTTACTCCCTGAAAATCGCTGTGAGGAGGTCCTATCGAGGGCCGGTGAGCAAATGCACAAAAAGAGTGAAGGATCCGAGCGTCAGAGCCGGGCGGTCGTCATTCACGACAAGCTGCGCCTTGCCATCTTGTCGCGTCAGCTACAGCCCGGCGCAAAGCTGGTGGAAGAGGAGATCGCCGAGGTCTACGAGGTCAGCCGAACCCTGGTTCGCACGGCGCTACAGGCGTTGCATCACGACAACCTTGTCGAGATCCGGCCCCGGCGCGGAGCCTTCGTCGCGCAACCCACCATGCGGGAAGCCCGCGAGGTTTTCGACGCAAGATTGCTGATCGAGCCGGTCGTCGCGGGTCTCGCCGCGAGCCGGGCAACGCCAGAGGATGTGCAGGGGCTTCAGGACAAGCTCGACGCGGAACGGAAGGCGATGGACAGTCATGCCGATGCACAGGCCGTCCTGCTGTCAAGCGCGTTCCACCTGCGGATCGCCAGCATCGCGGGGCATGACCTCTATGCCAGTTACGTGCGCGGGCTGTGCTCACGCTCCTCTCTGATCATCGGGCAGCACTGGCGCAACAGGACGTCGCTCTGCGGCTGCGACGCACACCAGGATCTGGTCGGGGCGATCGCGGCCAACCGCCCCGAAGAAGCGTCGCGCATCATGCGGCTACATCTCGAAGAAATCATCGCAGGCGTGAACCTGGAGGCCATGGAGGCGCCGCGAACCCGTCTCGCCGACATCCTGTTGTCGCTCGACGAAGAGAGCTGAACGGCGCCTTTCCGGATCAGGCAAAGACCGCGCCGGCCTTGCTGCGCGGCGCGGCATAGGCGCCTGATTTCGACGTTTTCACCTGCGCGGCGGCCAGCGCGCCTGCAATGTGAACGCTCATACGCACCCCGTCGATAACGCGCACGCCCAATCCGCGCTCCAGTGCGGCGGTGTACTGGCTCATGCCGGCACACCCCAGCACCAGGGCATCGGCCCGATCCTGAGTGACGACGCCCCCGAGGATCGGCAGCAGCCGCGCCATGACATCGCCCCGGCCACCTTCAAGGTCGAGGACCGGCATCGCGGTTCCATGCACGCCGCGAACCAGATCGGCAGCTCCGTAGCGATGCACCAATTCCTCGACAATCGGCACCGACCGTTCCAGCGTCGTGACGATCGAAATCCGTTTTGACACGATCCGCGCCGTCGCGAGCGCCGCTTCGCAGATTCCGATAACCGGGGCTTCGGCGACTTCCCGGGCCGCATCCAGCCCGGTATCGTCGAAACATGCAATCACATGGGCTGCGGCCCCCGCCCTGTCCTGCGACCGGATATTGCGCAGCATCGGCATGAGCGATGCCGCTTCATCGGCATAGCCCTCAATGCTGGCGGGTACGCCACTGCCGCCGTAGGTGACAACGACTTCGCAGCCGGCAGCGCCGGCGGCAGACTGCACCTCCGCCTCGAGAGACCGGGTCATCTCCGCAGAGCCGTTCGGATTGACGACATGAATCTTCATGCGGACACTCTGGTTGCATCGCGGCCCGTGACGAGCGTTTCGTAAGGCAGGGGTGCGTCGATCAGGAAATTGTCGCAGATGCCGCGCTGCCACCGGTCGTAGCTTTGCCGCGGGATCACGCTGGAGCTCCACATGTCATTGGCACGGTAGAGATTCGCGACTTGCACGGTACGCCGCGCCGGCGACTTGGGGAAAAGGCGACCGAGCAGCGCCTCGAATTCCGCCGCGTCCCGCGAGGCGATCCAATCCATCGCCCGGTCCAGCGCGCCGGCAAAGGCGGCCTGCGCGGCCGGGTCCACCGGCACATCAAGGTCGGAATAATAGACGCTCCAGGGGACTTGTCCGCCATCTTCGACGAACCGGCTGCGGATGCACAGATCGTCCTCCATCGACAACGCGTCGGCGGTCATGTCATCGGTGACGAAATAGTCGGCCATGCCGCCCCGGAAAGTCTGCGACAGGATGCCGTTGTCGAGATCCTGGATGAAATTCACCTCGCGCGGGTCGACGCCGTTCTCGGCCATCAGCACCTTGGCATAAATCGCGACGCTGGCCCCGGTCGCGCCGACGCAGGTCACGGTACGACCGCGCAGCTCGGGCCAGTCGAAGGGCTTGGTCGTGGCGCGGCCGACCAGGGCAAAGGGCGCGCGATTGGCGATCTGGGCGAAGGCCCGCAGCTCGCGGCCCCGGCCGTGGTACATTGCGGGCACCCAGATCCCGCCCAGCGCCGCCTGCGCGGATCCGTCCGCCAGGTCGTCCAGCACGAGGTCCCAGGGAATCCGCGGGGTGTTCGTCACCTCCAGCCCGGCATCGGTGAAGAAACCCTGATCCGAAGCCACGTATTCGGGCAGGTAGTTGAGCAGGTAGGTCGTGGCGGACACGTTGAAGGTCGTCATTCGGTCTCCAGGGGGAGTTTGGGGTAAGCGAGAGGGCGATCAGTCGCGCGTGTCAGGTTGCCAGCGCAGCAGGAAACGCGAGAGCCGATCAAAGGCGAGGTAGATCACCGTGGAAAACAGCAGGAAGACAAGGGCGACCACGACCATCCGGTCGAGCAGCGCGAATTGCTTGGCCTGGACCTGGATAAAACCGAGGCCGCTTTGCGCGCCGAGGAACTCGGCGCCGACGACGATGCTCCACGACAGGGCGAGGCACAACACGATGGAGGACTGAAGCTCGGCAAAGATCGCGGGCAGGATCACCGTGCGATAGACCCGCAGCCGCGAAGCTCCCAGCGACCGGGCCGCGTCGATGTAGTGCTGCGGCACGTTGGCCACGGCGTTCAGCGTCCCGACGAACAGCAGCCCGCCCGCCCCGAAGGCGACGAAGGCCACCATGCCGGTGAAGCTCACGCCGAACCAGACCTGTACCAGCGGCACCATGGCTAGCACCGGCAGCGTGCGCAGGATGTGACCCGGCAGCGCCGCCACGGCGCGCGCGATCCGCGACATGGACACCAGCAGCGCGATCCCGACCCCCAGCAGCGCACCAAGCGCCAAGCCGGTAAACAGCCGCAGGCAGGTGTCGACGGCGTGGTCCGCCAGCACCGCGATGCCGCCCATGACCGAGCCCTCATCGAGTCCCAGCCCCCGCGACCCGGCGCGGTAGTTCTCCATGGCGGGCAGGCTTTCCCTGAAGATCATCTCCCAGCCCGGGATCAGCGGCGTGCGCAGGGCGCCCACGTCCTGGTTGGCAAAGAGCAGCGCCAGCCCCTGCCAGGCGAGGACCATCACCACAACGGCGGCGATATTGATCCACAGCAGCGGATTGCGATGCAGCATCATACTGCCTCCCCGGCCAGGGCTTCCAGTCCGAGATGACGCAGCAGCACATGCTTGGCCTCCAGCAGGTCGGGCGTTGCCAGATCGTTGTCGGTGCGTGGCCGCGGCTGGTCGAGGCGCATGTCCTTCACGATGCGCCCCTTGTCCATGACCAGGACACGGTCGGCGAGAGTGAGCGCTTCGTCGATGTCGTGAGTCACGAACAACACGGTGCGCCGCTTGCCGCCCGGTTCCGTCCGGTTCGACCACAGGTCCAGCAGGACGCGGTGGAGCTGCCGCCGCGTGAGGTAATCGAGCGGCCCGAAGGGTTCGTCCAGAAGCAGCACCTCCGCCCCGTTCGCAAAGACGGTGGCAATGGCGACCCGCTTCAGCATCCCGCCGGAGAGCTGCTTGGGCCAGGCATCGGCAACATCGGCAAGATTGACCGCATCGAGATAGGCCATCGCGTGTCGACGGCGCTCGCCCTTGGGCACGTTGCGGCAGGCCAGGCCGTATTCGACATTGTCGATGACCTTCATCCACGGAAACACGGCGTCCTTCTGAAACACGATGCCGCGGTCCGGGCCGGGCGCCGTGACCTTGCGGCCATGTACGCGGATCTCGCCGGTCTGCGGCAAGTTCAACCCGGCGACCTGATGCAGCAGGGTGGTCTTGCCACATCCGGAGGGACCGATGATGCAGACAAACTCGCCCTCCTCGATCACCGCGTTGATGTTGTCAGCAACGACGACGCGGCTGCCATCCGGGCGCGGGAAGCTCTGCCCGACGTTTTCGAATTCGATCATGGCGATTGCTTTCTGTTTCTAATGACGAGGGGCAGGATCACTCGGCCCGCCAGCGCAGCAGGAGCCGCCCGAGCAGGAAGACGAGGAAATCGGCAAAGAGGGCGACGGCGCAAATCAGGATGATGACGGCCATGAGCCCGACAACGTCGAACTGCCCGACCAGGACGCGGATCATCACGCCCGTGCCCGAGCTCGCACCGAGGAGTTCGGCAATAGCGGCAAGACCCCACGCCCCGGAAAGGGAGACCCGCAGCGCGCCGATGATTGCAGGCACGGCGGCGGGGAACAGCACGTCGCGCAACACGCGCCATCGCGAGGCGCCGAGCGCGCGGGCACTGTCGGCGTAGACCGGAGAGAGCGCACGCCCGGCGCGTTGACTATAAATCGTGAAGAGGCTGATCCCGTAGAGCAAGACCAGAAGGACCGAAGTGGTGCGCCCCACACCGAACCAGACGAGGAAAAAGGGGGCCAGCACGAGGATCGGCACCGTCGTCCCGGTCATCACGATCGGATTGATCGCGGCGCGCAGTCGCGAATGGTTGGCGCTGGCCAGGCCCAGCGGCACACCGATTGACAGGGCCAGAAGCTGCGAAGCCACCACGGTCTGCATGGTGACCCACAAGTTCGGCAGCAGGCCGCTGGCCGTCAGGCCGTAGCTGGCCAGCGACGGTGCGTCGAGGCCCCACTCCCAGATGCGCGCAACGACCGTCTCCGGGCGGGGCAGAATGTAGGCCGGGGTAAAGAGAGATACTCCATACCAGACAAGGGCGATCAGGGAGATACCGGCAAGATTGCTCGCCCCTTGGCGGAGTTTACCTGTCATCTGGACCTCGGGTTGTTTGGTGGGAAAGCCCCGCCGGCACGAGAAAGGCACCGGCGGGTCAGGAGATGCGGCAGGTCATCAGCCTGCGTCGTTGACACCCCTGGCCATCCGGTAGGCGTCAAGGAAGTTGAACCACTCGAACTGCTGCTCCGCGGAGGACAGGAGCTCGGCCTGCGCGTCGGAGAGATCAGCTTGCTGCGCGGCCTCGATTTCGCTCAGCGCGGCCTCGCGATACCACTTGAGCGTTGCGAAGATCTGACCGGCCCAAATTGCGTCGTCGGGTACGAAGCCTTCGGGCATCACATCGGTTTCGACCAGTTCGTCGATCAGTGCCGAGTAGGAAGAGCGGTAGTAACGCGGATCTTCGAGATCCTCGAAATACTTGCCCTGCGTGTCCCAGGGGGACAGCGGGTCGAGACGGGTGTAGACTTCGTAGAGGCCCGCTTCGTCGAGGTTCATGCCGGAATAGGCGTTGATGAAGGGCACCGCGATGGACATCAGCCCGCCGGGTTCACCGCCGTCTTCCATGATCGCCTCAATGGTGCGGAACACCACCGAGACGAGCCGAAGCGTGGTGTTCGGATTTTCCTCGACCCAGTTACGGTTTGCCATGACGCCGACGGTCTGGATCAACGGGCCGATCGCCTCCTTGTCGGCGCCTTCGGCGTTGTCGATGATCTGCTGCTGGCTGACCAGGTTGGTCCAGCCGTCCTGCGAAAATTCGAGATGGGCAGAGGCGCTGGTGGGCAGGCTGAACTGGACGCGGCCGCTTTGGGCCATGACGCGATTGTCGGGATCGTCGAGCAGCAGCAGCTCGGGACGGCCGTAGCCCGCCATTTCGAAGGTGATGTCGATGAAGGGGCGCGTGTCCGACAGCGGTGTCGTGGCAAGCACGGCCTCCTCGGCCACGAGCGGGGCAAGGGCGCTGTGCAGCGCTTCCTTGAAGTCCTGCCCTTCGGCCATGTAATCATCGACGGTCTTCAGGCCCAGCTCTGGATCGGCCCAGACGCTGTAGCCGACAAAGTCGTCGGTCAGCATGATCATCTTAAGCACATCGTTGTTGGGCAGGGCCTGTACGACCGACCCGCCATACATCGCGCCGACGTCGTTTGTGCCGTTCAGGATCAGCGGGATCGCGTTGTCGTTGGTCGCCTGGAACCCGGTCGGTTCCGGCAGGATGGTGATGCCTGCATCGCCAAACCACCCCTGGTCGATGGCAACGATATAAAAGGAATTGTCCGCCGAGGGCCGCATCGAGAAGTTGACCGACGCTTCGGGGATGTCCGTCCCGGGTTCGGGGGCGGCGGGCACATAACAGCCATAGGTTTCGCGGGCGTTGCATTCGGGAACCGGCGGCTGATCTTGCGCAGCGGATGCCACGGGCGCGAGGACACAAAGGCCCAGTATCGCCGCGCTCAGCGGCCGGCTGTAGTCGAAGTGCTTGGTCATTCGGTTTCCTGTCCTGTCGGTTGGTGCTGACGTCATGGCGGCAAGCGCGCTGTCTTTGCAGAGCGCACACGAAATTTCTAATTTTTGAATTCACTATTGTATGCAATTTATGAAGCAAAACCGGGGCACAAAACCGGGGTTTCGCCCGCATTTTGGGCACCCCCTCCCGCCACTGCGTATTTCATGCCCATCCGAATAAGAAGATGCCAACTCGGAACCGCACGCGCCTGTCGCGCATCCAAGGCCTTGCAGCGGGGCATCTCACTGCTCGGTGGGAGGGATTTTTTCAGGAATTAAAGACTTAGACCGTCGGGAGGCGATGCCCCTCCCCAAGCGCCACCCTAAGATGACCTGGTCCATCAACGCTTCACCCGCTGGGAGAAGTGGTTCCTGCGCCCGTTATCGCCCCGTCAGAACACCCGCTGCGCTTGTCACGAATGTCATGCTTGCACCGCAAGCAGCGATCAACGCAGAGGCTTCGCGTTGAGCTCGCCCCCTCCTCCGAACGCGACCGCCTCGGCGACACCTGTTCGGATCGCGCCACCCGGTGGCCTGCGCGAGCGCAACGCGTCTGAATTCATCATGGACATGGAACCTGGTGCCGCCGTTCATCGACCTGCGCGGCGCGATTTGCGTGGTCGTAGAGGCCTCGAAGAGCCTATCGGCGACGCTGCTCTCGCGGGAACTTGACGCGCAGCACAAGACCGCGCTTGCGCTCATGCAAAAGCTGCGCGAGGCCTGACGGCCGAGACTTGCGATGCCCGTCCCGACGTCGCCCGGGCCGCGTTAGGAGGTCACGTCCGACCGGCCAACCTGCGCGCGCAGCGGCCGATCAGTGGCGACGGACCGGATCTTGCGGAGCGGATGTCGCGGGGGGAATGCGCTCCCCGGGATTGACGCCGCTGAGCTGCGATCCCGTCACCTCGTCCACTCCGCGCATCACCAACTGCACCGTGCTGGCAGAGCCGGTGAATCAGCTTCTGAGGTAGACGCCGAGGTTCGCGTTCTTCGGAAACCTCTCAGGGGCAAGCCTCTCCCCTTGCCCGGGAGATGACCGCGCGTGTCTTGTCCATCGCCTCGATCGCTCTTTGCAGCGCCGGAGTTTCGCCTGCCCGGTGCGGCTGAGCCACCTCGACACTGAGCACGATGTCTTTGGGGAGCGCAGCAAGGAGGCTGGTGAAATCAAAATCTCCGTCCCCGGGCATCAGGCGGTTTCCCCGCGCCGTCGCGATAAGGGCTTCGGGCGACGGATCATATCGCGCAGGAGCATCGCACAGCTGCGCATAATGGATCCAAGCGGGATCAAGCGCCGCGATTTCCTCGAAGGTGGTTGCGGAGCGCTGCACATGCAGAGCATCGACCAGGACGCCCGCTGCGGGATGGTCCACGGCGCGCACCTGCGCCGCCGCGGCAGCGACATCGGGGATATCGGTCCATGGCATGAACTCCAGATCCGCCGTCATCCCATGCTGATGAGCCAGCTCGCAGAAGGCGCCATAGCTGTCGGTCATGCGCGACATGTCCGGGTCGTAGCCTGCCGTCAGGATGTTGCGAGCGCCCAGTTCGGCCCCCCGCTCCAGAAAGGCCACGGTCTCTTCCGGCCGGAAATCGGGCGTGATCCTGATGATCTCGACATCGGCCACCCCTACGCCGGTTTCGCGCACCGCCCGGCGGGTTTGCTCCAGAAGCGCTTTGTCCGTCATGATCGGATACGGCCCGTCGGTACCTGCGGGCAGAAGCCGCAGGCCGACGAAATCAAAGCCGGCTTCCGCCGCCACGCGCACCGCCTCGGGCGGCGCGAGCTCGGCAACGGTCAGAAAGGCCAGTGAATAGCGATATCCCATGCCCGCCTCATTTCAGCGGAGAGAAGGGCAACGGCACCGCCAGGGTCGAGGTCATCTCGGGCGTCAGCCAATCGGGACCGCCCTTCGGCGGCCAGATGCCATCCGCCACGGTCTTGCCGCGGATCTCGGCGCGCTGGTTGGCGCTTTCATACGGCCAGATCTGGGTGAACCGGGTCGGACCGTCGAGGGAATACATCGCAATCGAGAGCGGCGAATATTCGGTGCGCACGGGCACCGCCTCGCGCCATTTGTCGATGGTCGGCCCCATGCCGTTCAGCTTCGGCTGATAGCTGCGGATCTCGTAGACCTTGCCGTATTCGCCCGGCGTGACCGGCAGGGTGAAATCCAGCGGGATGTAGCTGTCGGAGGTCCAGCCGCGCAGATGCTCCATGCAGCCGAACGGGTTGTCGGACAGATGGGTGCGGGTGCGCTCGGCAATCAGATCCTCGGCGCTGTCGAACTGGCGCAGCAGGATGATGTCGTTCAGCGTGCCGATATCCGGCGCCCAGGCACCCATCAAGGTGCCCTTGGCCTCGGGCGCGGCCAGCCACTCCTGGAGCGCGGGGGCCACCTTGGGGGTGGCGAAAAGCGCGGTCTTCAGAGTGACGATGTCAAAAAGCGGCATGGATAGCTCCTCCATTGGATCCGGCCGGTCGGGCCGGGGTCTGTTGCGTTTCGGATTGAGGGTCGGCCCCGCTCTCGGGGGTCCAGCGGCCCGCCGCGACATGGGCGGCGATGTAGCCGAAGGTCATGGCCGGACCGAGGGTGATGCCCCCGCTCGGATACTGCCCGGCAAAGATCGAACTCAGGTCGTTTCCGGCAGCGAAAAGCCCCGGGATCGGCGCGCCCCCGGCGTCCAGCACCCGGGCGCGGTCGTCGGCGTCGAGCCCCGCGAAGGTGCCGAGACTGCCCGGCACGATGCGCACCGCGTGAAAGGGTCCGCGCCGCAGCGCGCCAAGTGACGGGTTGGGGCGATTCTCCGGATCGCCCTGCACGCGGTTGTAGATCGACGCGCCACGACCGAAATCAGCGTCCTCGCCCGCCGCCGCCTGTGCGTTGAAGCGGTCGACGGTGGCCTCGAGCGTCGCAGGATCGAGATCGCAGGCGCGCGCGAGTTCCTCCAATGTGCGGCCCGAGCGCAGGTAGCCGCCGCGCCGGAACGGGGCCAGCGGGAAGGGCGCGGGCCTTGCCCAGCCCAGCCCCCAGCGGCGCTGCGCCGGGTGATCCGCGATCAGCCAGCATTCTGGCGCTTCGCCTGCCGGTGTGGCGTCGAACAGCGCGCGCATGAAGGCGTGATAACTGTCGGCCTCGTTGGCAAAGCGCTCGCCCCTGCCGCGCACCGCGATGATGCCGGGCTTGGCCCGATCGACGAGATGCGGGAAATGCGTGAAGCCCCCTTCGCCGTCGGGCACGAGGGAAACCGGCGCCCAGGCGCCCGCATTCGTCAGATCCTCGCGCAGCTGGCCGCCGGCCTCGGCGCCCAGGCGGATGCCGTCTCCGGTATTGTCGCGGGCGCGGCGGAATAATGCGCGGTGCCGGTCTCGGCACCGAAAAGCCTCGCCTGGGTGGCGGGATCGTGCGGGAAGCCGCCGGTCGCCAGCACCACGCCGCGCCGGGCGTGTAGCCGGGTGCCGCCGGTCAGCGTGACGCCGGTCACCGCACCGTCCTCATGTTTCAGCGCGCTCACCCCGGCATCGGTGAAGAGATCGACACCCCGGTCGAGGCAGGACCGCATCAGCCCGGCCACCAGCGCATTGCCGTTGACCAGCTGCATGGAACGCCCATGCCGCACCAGATCGACCCCGTGCTTCGCAAGGCGCCGCGTCACGTAAAGCGCCGAAGCGGGCCGGCGCATCGCGTTGAAGAAATGCGCCATGTCCTTGCCCGAGGCGATGCCCATGCCAGCCAGCGAGATCACGTCCAGCGGCGGCCTCAGCTTGGCGATCCAGGGTCCGAGCCGCCGCCCGTCGAAGGGCGCGGCACAGACCGAACGGCCACCGGCAGCGGCGCCCGGGCTCTCGGTGAAATCGGGAACCTTGTTGCCGTCGATCCAGTCCACGGCGGTGCGGTCGCGGAAAAACCGCACCATCTCCGGCCCGGTGTCGAGATAGGTCTTTATCCGCGGGTCGCCCACGCGGTTGCCCATGATGCCCGCCAGATAATCCAGCGGCGCCTCGGGCGGCTCGTCGATTCCGGCCTCCACCGCCAGCGGGTTGCGCGGCACCCATAGCCAGCCGCCCGACCAGGCGGAGGTGCCGCCCAGCACCGGCGCCTTTTCCAGCACGGCGACGGACAGGCCCAGATCGGCGGCGGTGACCGCCGTGGCAAGCCCGCCGGCGCCCGACCCGACGACTAGCAGATCGTAGCTCGCGCCCGGCTCGGGGCGCGCGTCGATGCTCCTCCCCTTATTCGTCACGACCGGTCGCGCCCTTCTCCCGTCCGGGACTGGGCTTGCCGGCGACCCATGGTCTCGTCATACCAGCGGGTAAAGCTGCGCCCCGCCAGGCTGGCTTCCGCCAGATCCTTCGAGGCCTGACGCAGCTCCGGCAGGAAGGAGTGCAGCAGTTCGGGCGTCGCGCGGGCGGACGGGCCGGCGATCGACACGGTGCCGATCGGCTCGTCGGTGTCGGGATGGCGGATCAGCACGGCGATTGCCGCCATGCCGAGCATGAAGCTGGAGGTGTTCTGCGCGTAGCCCTGTGCCCGCGCGGTCTGGACGATCTGCAACAGCTCGGCCACGCCCTTGGGCGCCGAGACACCGGCCCCGCCGGGTCTTTCGAGCCCCTGCCGCATCACCGAGGCGACGGCATCGTCGTCGCTCAGCCCCGACAGCCAGGCCTGCCCGCCAGAGGCGGAGGCGAGATGCACGATCTGGCCGTGCTCTGCATCGGGATCATAGCGCAGCCCAGCGGTCGCGCCCTGCGAGACACCGACCCAGACCAGTTCCTCGCCGTCGAACAACGCCATCCGGATCAGCTCTTTCGTCGAATGCGCCAGCCGGTCGAGAATCGGCTGACTCAGATCCGGGATCCCGGTGCGGGCGAGAAAGGCCAGCCCGTTGGTCGCCAGTTTCAGCGTCAGCATGTAGTCGCCATGCTCGCGGCTCTGGCGCGTATAACCGAGCGTTTCCAGCTCTTTCAAAAGGCGGTGCACGCCCGATGGGGGCAGATCCAGTGCCTTGGCGATCTCGCTCACCGAAGCCCCTTCGGGCCGCTCGGCCAGGAAGCTGATCACACCCAGTCCCTTTTCCAATGCGCTGCTCATGACAGGCCTCTCGCTGTTGCTTGCCCAAACAATATGGAAAAATAATCAGAATGTGAAGAACATTAAAAACTGGAATGAGATTTCAATTTCTGTCAATGATGGGTTCAGACGCGATTCGACGGCTCGCAGGAGGCGGGTCAGCCACCAAGCGTCAGGGAGGACGACATGGCCGATATTTCCATCGACAGCATCGCTGAGCGCTACGATGTCGCCGTTATCGGCTCGGGCGCGGCCGGCCTCGGCGCAGCGATCTTTGCCGCGCTCGAAGGCGCGCGCGTGCTGCTGATCGAACGGACCGAGTATATCGGCGGCACCTCCGCCCTCTCCGGCGGCACGGTCTGGGCGCCGGGCACCGAAACCGGGCGCGCCGCGAATCCCGACGATTCCCGCGAAAAGGTTTCGGCCTTCCTCGACAGCGCCGTGGGCAATTTCGGCAATCGGGATATGCGCGAGGCCTTTCTCGACGCCGCACCCGAGGCCATCGCCACGCTTCAGGCGCGCACGCAGGTGCAGTTCCGCCCCTATCCGCGCCATCCCGATTACGAGTGGGATCACCCGAACGCCACGCTGAATGGCCGCGCGATCGAGCCGGTGCCCTTCGACACCCGCGCCATGGGCGCCGCGCGCAACATGATCCGCCCGCCGATTCCGGAATTCACCGTGCTCGGCGGCATGAATATCGACCGGGTGGATATCGGCCACCTGCTGAACCGCTACAAATCCCCGGCCAGCTTCCTGCATGTCGCCAGGATCGTCACCCGCTACATGCGCGACCGCGCACTGCATGGCCGGCACACGCGGGTGGTCATGGGCGGCGCCCTGGTCGCCAGGCTGCTGGCGTCGGCGCTGGATCTGGGCGTCGACATCCTGCGCAGCACCGAGGTGACGGCACTGACCGAAACCGGCGGCGAGGTGACCGGACTGCGCCTTCGGGCGGGGGCAAGGACCGCGCCGTACCCGTGGACGGCGGCGTCATCCTCGCCACCGGCGGGTTCGGGCGCTCCGCCAGCCGCCGTGCCGCCTATCTGCCCGACACCCTGCCCGCCGAAAGCCCCTCGGCCCCCGGCCATACCGGCACGATGCACGATCTGGCCTTCGGCCTCGGCGCGACCTATGGGCAGGGGAACGACCAGAGCGCCTTCTGGGCGCCCTGCTCCACCCGCCGCCGCGCCGATGGCAGCACAGCGGTCTTCCCGCATTTCGTGCTCGACCGTTCGAAGCCCGGCACCGTCTGCGTCGACCTCAAGGGCCGCCGCTTCGTGAACGAGACAATCTCGTACCATGCCTTTGGCAAGGCGATGCTGGCGGGCGGCCCCGACACCGCCGGCGCCTGGATCGTCACCGACGCGCCGACACTGGCGAAATTCGGGCTGGGCATGGTGCACCCGGGAGGAGAGAACCCGAAACCCCATGTCGCCGACGGCTACCTGATCGAAGCGCAAACGCTGGACGAGCTCGCCGCCAAGACCGGCACCGACCCGCGGGCGCTCGCCGCCAGCATCGCCGATATCAATGCCGCTGCCGAGAAGGGCGAGGACACAAGCTTTGGTCGGGGCGGCTCGCCTTACCAGCGCAACAACGGCGACCCGACGGTCGCACCCAACCCGACGCTGGGCCGGATCGCCACGGCGCCGTTCTATGCGGTGCGCCTGCAACCCGCCGATATCGGCACGGCACAAGGCCTGCGCGGCGACACGCACGCCCGGCTGCTGCGCGACGACGACAGCGTGATCGGCGGGCTCTATGCGGTGGGCAACGACCTGCATTCCATCATGGGCGGCACCTATCCCGGTCCCGGCATCACACTGGGCCCCGGCCTTGTCTTCGGCGCCATTGCCGGACGCCATGCCGCCGCCCGTTCGCATCAAGAGAAAGGACAGACCCGTGCAGCTTGACGGCGAAACCATCCTGTTCCCGGTGATCGGGGACCCTATCGCGCAGGTCCGCTCTCCGCGCTTCCTGAGCGAGATTCTGGCCACGCGCGGCGTCAACGCGCTCGTGCCGCCGCTGCACATCCATGCCGAGCACATGACCGCCGCCATGGAGAGCTTTCGCCACATGCAGAACGTGCGCGGCCTGGTGATCACGATCCCGCACAAGATGGCGTCGCTCGCCTTCTGCGACGTGGTCAGCGACCGCGCCCGCTTTGTCGGGTCGGTGAATGTCATCCACAAGGATTCCGAGGGCCGCTTCATCGGCGACAATGTCGATGGCATCGGCTATCTCGACGGGATCAAGGCGCTCGGCTTCGAGCCGGCGGGCAAGACGGCGCTGCTGATCGGCGCCGGCGGCGCGGGCAGCGCCGTGGCCTTCGAAATCCTAGATCGCGGCGCCGCGCATCTGACCATCTCCGATCTCGACGAGACGCGTCTGTCGCGCATCGTCTCGGCGCTGGACGAGAAATTCCCCGGGCGCGTCGCGGCCGGCAGCAACGATCCGACGGGCATGGACCTGGTGGCCAACGTCACCCCCTGCGGGATGCGCGAGGGCGACCCCTTCCCCTCCGATCCCGCGCTGATGTCGCCCGAGACCTTCGTCGCCGACGCCATCACCCGCCCCGAAGTGTCGCCCATGGTGGCCGCCGCCCGGGCCAAGGGCTGCAACACGATGACCGGCGCGGGCATGTTCAACGCCGAAGCCGAAAGGCTGGTGGATTTCCTGCTGGGAGAGGGGCTGCCCTCGGATCCGGCAGAACAAGCGGCGGCATAGGGCCGTCAATCAATGGGAGGAAAACCATGAAAACGTTTCTCGCAGGCCTGACCCTGCTGGCCATGACCGGCGGCAGCGCGTTCGCCGCCGACTATCCCACGAAGGAGATCCAGGGGATCATCCAGTGGGGCGCCGGCGGCTCCACCGACACGGTGATGCGCGCGGTGACGCCGCATGCGGCCGAGGCGCTTGGCGGCAATATCGTCATGCAGAACAAGACCGGCGGCGTGGGTGCCATCGCCCTGCGCCATGTCCAGCAGCAGGAGGCCGACGGCTACACCCTGCTGATGGGCGCCGAGAACCCCCAGATGTACAAGGTGCTCGGGCTCGGCACCGACGATTACACCGACATGGTGCCGATCAACGTTCTGGCGCGCGGCGTGCCGATGTTCGTCGCCAACAATGACGCGCCCTACGATACGATGACGGAATTCGTCGAATACGTGAAGGCGAACCCGGGCGAGGTACGTGTGGGATCCACCGGCCCCGGCGGGCTGACGTCGATCGTGCTGGCCATGCTGACGAGTCAGGAAGATGTCGAGTTCACCCGCGTGCCCTATGACGGCGACGGCCCCGCGCTGACCGCGCTTCAGGGCGGCGCCATCGACGTGATGCCCGCGGTGCTGGGGGCCGCCATCGAAGGTGTGAAAGCCGGTCGCATGAAGGTCATCGGCCTGGTCGACACCCAGCCCAACGACCTGCTGCCGGGCGTCGTGCCGATCACCGAGGAGATCCCCGGTTTCGCCGATTACCTGCCCTGGGGCCCGTTCTTCGGCGTGTTCGTCAAGAAAGGCACGCCGGACGAGGTCGTCGCCGAGCTGCAAGCCGCCTATGCCGAAGGCGCCGAGAATCCCGACTTCATCAAGCTGATGGAAGATCGCGGCTTCATCATCATGTCGATCGCCGGCGAGGAGGCGATGGATTTCCTCGAAAGCTACCGGTCCACCTCCTCCTGGCTGGTGCATGACGCGGGCTTCTCGAAAAAATCGCCCGAAGAGTTCGACATTCCGCGCCCCTGAGCCGCGGCGCATGAACCGGGAAACGATATGATAAGAAGGCCGAACGGCGCCCCGGTGCGGGCGCCGTTCCGGCACCGGCCGGCGCTGCCGGCGGCGGAACGGAGCGCCGCCCCCAGCGAAGGCTCTGCCAGAGGAGGTCCCCATGAAAATCGACTACCGCGGTGACGCCGATCACCATGACGGCACATCCGACGCCACGCCCGGCGGCTATGAGGCAGAGCGGCGGCCCGGAGAGCTGGCCTTTGCGCTGTTCCTGCTCGCGGCGAGCCTCTACCTGCTGTGGGAGGCCTACGGCATTGCCGGCTTCGAGGCGCTGTCCTCGGCGGGGGCCGTCCCCATGGCGACCACGGCGGCAATGGCGGTCTCGGCGCTGTTCGTCGTGCTACGCACCGCGCGGCTGCCGAAAGTGTCGACGGAGAGCCTGACGCGCGACATCCTGCCGTTCAAGGTGATCCTCTTCGGCGGGCTGCTGGTCTGTTTCGGTCTGCTGCTGGTGCCCCTGGGCTTCCTGCCGACCGCCGCGCTCTTTCTGGTCCTGGCGATCAAGTATCTCTCGGGCCGCGGCTGGGGCTTCACCCTGGCGGTCTCGCTCGGCAGTCTGCTGCTGATCTGGGTGGTCTTCCGGATCGTCTTCACCGTGCTGATGCCCGCCGGCATCGTGCCGGAGGCCGAACTGCTGCAATTCATCCGCAACATCGGCACCGAATGGGGGGCGCAATGATGGATACCCTGCTCGCACTTCTCACCGTCTTCACGCAGCCGCAGCTTTTTCTTCTGGTGGGGCTGGGCACCTTCCTCGGTGTCTATATCGGCGCGATCCCTGGCCTGTCGGTCACCATGGCGGTGTCGATCCTGATCTCTTTCACCTTTTCCTGGGATGTCTACCCGGCGATCTCGCTGATGGTCGGCATCTACATGGGCGGCGTCTATGGCGGCTCGCGCACGGCGATCTTGCTGAACATTCCCGGCGCGCCCTCGGCCATCGCCACGGCCATGGACGGCTATCCCATGGCACAGCGCGGCGAGGCCGGCGAGGCCATCGGCGTCACCACCGTCATGTCCTTCTTCGGCGGGCTCGTGGGGATTGCCGTTCTGGCGCTGGCGGCGCCCTTTGTCGCCGAGTTCGCGCTGACCTTCCAGCCGCGTGACTACATGCTGCTCGCGGTGCTGGGCATCCTGCTGGTGGGCTCGCTTTCCGCCGGCAGCCTGCTCAAGGGCATCTTCGCCGGCGCGCTCGGCATCGCCATCGGCGCGGTGGGCCGCGACCCGCTGACCTTTGCCGAACGCTTCACCTTCGATTTTCAGATCATGGAGGGCGGCATCTCCTTCATCGCGGTGATGATCGGCATGTTCGGCATCTCCGAAGCGCTGCTGCAACTCCACCATGTCGGCGCCGACGCGATGCGTCAGAAGATCGACCGCATCATACCGTCCTGGTCCACCGTGCGGAAATATCTGCCGCTGTCGCTGCAAACCTCGTCGATCGGCGTCATCATCGGCGCCCTACCCGGCACCGGCGGCGACATCGCGGCGCTCATGGCCTACGACCACGCCAAGCGCGTGACGAAAAAGCCGACACGCCCCTTCGGCACCGGTGCCATGGAAGGGCTGGTGGCGCCCGAGACGGCGAACAATGCCGCGGTGGGCGGGGCCTTCGTGCCGATGATGACGCTGGGCATCCCCGGCGACGCGGTGACCGCGATCATGATCGGGGCGCTTTTCATCCACGGGCTGAACCCCGGCCCGATGCTCATGGTCGATCAACCGCAGATGTTCTGGTTCATCGTCGGCGCGCTGCTGACCGCCAATGTCTTTATCCTGATCTGCGGCCTGACCGGCATCAAACTCTTCACCAAGATCGTCGAGATGCCGCGCGCGGTGCTGATCCCGCTCATCATGCTGCTGTCGGTGGTGGGCGCCTATGCGGTCAACAACTCGGTCACAGATGTCTACTGGATGCTGGGCTTTGGCGTCTTCGGTTATTTCATGCGGCATTACGGCTATCCGCTGGGGCCGGTGATCCTGGGTGTGATCCTGTCGCGGCTGCTCGACGACAACTGGCGCCGGGCGATCATCTCCGAGCGCGAAGACCTCGGCGCCTTCTTCGCGGGCATCTTGACCAGCCCGCTGTCGCTGACGCTGCTGCTGGTCTGCATCGTGATCCTCCTGTCCCAGACCCCGCTGTTCACACTGCTGAAATCCCGGGTATCGAAAGAGACCGGGGATCAACTCTAGGCGCGCGCTGCGCACCTGAATCCGGCTTCCAAGGGTGGCCGAACAGGGCTGATTTACGGCACGGCTCGGCCGTGCCGTTTTTCACAAACAGGGTCAGCACCGGCCTTTGTGGTTATCGACATGCGCCTGCCACAAGAGAGTTCACGACCGATTGCCACGCAGGTCAGAGCACGGCTGAGCGTCGGGGCCATCCACTTGGCGGAACCAAGGTCGTAAGTGGGCTCGAAGCTGACTGATCGCTCTGCGGCGGTCGGTATGGTTTCAGGGTGCGGCATCGCCGCTCTTTCCGACCGATAGTGGTCAGTCGCGCTGAGCACCGGGCGCTGCCACACCCGGCCCCGAGCTATCTGCATACCGTTCGAGATTGAATGTCCGTTTGCGTGCCGCGCACAGTCGCGAGATAAGGACATCATCAGGTGCCCCCTTGGGGGAGAATCGGGAAGCCGGTGCAAATCCGGCGCGGGCCCGCCGCTGTATCGGGGATCGTTTGGCAGAAGCCACTGGGCAACGCCCGGGAAGGCGCCAGGACGAGAGGATCCGGAGCCAGAAGACCGGCCTGGTGTCATTGCGCCTCGGGGTGGAGCCCGTGGCGCTTTGAAATATGCGAGGCCCGATATGCCCCCCGATCCGTCCGCCAGAACTGTGCTTCCGCAGCCCGCCCGCCGGTTTGACGAACAGGAACGTCAGGCGCTTTACGATATCATCAATGCCCGCCGCGACGTTCGGAACGAGTTCCGGCCCGATCCGGTCGATCCCGACGCCCTTTGGCGCATTCTCGCGGCCGCGCATGCCGCGCCGTCGGTCGGCTTCATGCAGCCATGGGATTTCCTGCTGATCCGCGACCCGGAGCTGCGCGCCTGCGTGCATGCCGCCTTTCTCCGCGCCAATGCCGAGGCGGAAGAACTGTTCGACGGAGACCGCAAGGCGCTTTACCGGTCGCTGAAGCTCGAAGGCATCCTGACCTCTCCGCTAAACATCTGCGTGACCTGCGACCGGACCCGTGGCGGGAAGGTCGTACTGGGCCGGACCCATAACAGCGACATGGATCTCTATTCGACGGTCTGCGCCGTCCAGAACCTCTGGCTGGCCGCCCGTGCGGAAGGCGTGGGGATCGGCTGGGTTTCGATCTTTCGACCGGAGGATCTTCGCGGCCTGCTGGGCATCCCGGATCACGTTGAAATCGTTGCTTACCTTTGTGCCGGATATGTCGATGAACTCTACACGACGCCGGAGCTCGAAGCCCGCGGCTGGCGCAAGAGGCTGGAACTCGAAAGCGTGATTCATGAAAACGGCTGGCCCGCAACGTAGCCGCAGGCAAGCGTTGACGCGATCCGCCACGCCACATGCGCCCCGGCACAAACGAGACCAAGAGCCAGGCAGAAAACTCCATCCAGCCCCTTCTGACCGAAGGGGCCTGCGGCCTTTGCACACCCGTCATCGAATGCACGCGACACCGATCTGGTCCGCTATTCGACCGATCAAGACGACACTTCGCGCTCAAAGGCCTCCCCCCGGGACGCCGCTGCGAACAACCTCTTGCGAAACCACATCTCATGTCAGCCGCTATGCAACGACATCGCGCGTCGCAGCCCAACGGGGGCCGCCCTGACACGCATCCAGGATAAGACACCTAGCTTGCCCCTGCTCCGCGAATTTTTGCAGTCAACTCGGCTGCCGTCAGGCCAGCCCCCAGAAGAGCGCTCATCAGCAGGCGTGCCTTGATGGGCGACAGGCTCCCGGAGAAATATGCGCCCGCAGCGGCGAGGGAACAGCCGCCCGAATCTCGCCCGTATACCGGCAACGTGCGCCCTTCGGGACAGCGCGACGCCACGATGACGGGGATATTGTGCGTGCTCAGCCGGCGCACCGCATCTGCAAAGCCGCGGGGCGCATTTCCACGGCCGAAAGCGGCGAGGACCACGGCCTTGACCCCGCTCTGAAGACAGAAATCAAGATATTCGGGAGAGCTCCCAAGACCCAGCAGCATCAGCTCGACGCGGCTTTCCAGCCGTTTTGTGGCAACATGTACCCGCTGGGTCGGGCGGCGATAGAGATAGACCTCACCGCCATCGACCTCCCCCAGCTTGCCGAGCCCGGCCGACCGGAACGCATCGACGCGCGACGTGTGGGTCTTGCTCACCTCGCGGGCCGCATGGATATCGCCTTCGAACAGCACAACGGTGCCGATGCCACGCAGGGCATCGCTTGCCGCACAGCGAATGGCATCGGCGATGTTTCTCGGGCCGTCGGTGTCCGGTTCACCTGCATGTCTCTGTGCACCGGTGAAAACGACCGGCTTTTCGGACGTCACGAGAATGTCGGAGAGATAGGCGCTCTCTTCCATGGTGTCTGTGCCGTGGGTGACCACGACGCCAACCACTTCCGGGTTTTCAAGTATCGCGGCAATGCGTCGGCACAGGCGATGGGCCATACCGAGATCGAGCGCATAGCTGCCCAGGGCGCCAAATGCCTCCTCCCGAACCGAAATGCCCTCCGGTCTGCTGTGCAGGCGGGCGAGCAAATCGTGACCGGACAGGTTCGCATTAACGGCCCCCTCCGCGGCGTCCTCCGTAGACGCAATGGTGCCTCCGGTCGCGATCAGAACAACGGTCTTATTCACCTGCCACTCCCCGACGTCTTCGCAGCCGTCAATGGCGCCGCGCCCCCGAGCGCAGCAAGCACGGTGCGCGGCGCAATCGGCAGCCGTCGAACCGTCGCTCCCAAAGGCCCAAGCGCATCGTTCACCGCATTCAGGACCGCTCCGGATGCCCCCGCAACGCCGGCCTCCCCCACGCCCTTGGCCCCGAGCACGCCCTCGGCGGTGCCAGAGGTCACATGCGAGACCTGGATATCCGGCACATCGGAGGCCATCGGCACCAGGTAATCCGCCATTGTCGCGGTCAGCAGCTGCCCGTCCTCATCGTAGCGGATCTCTTCCAGCAGGGCTGCGCCCAGCCCCTGCACCACACCGCCGCGGATTTGTTCCTCGACCAGCTTGGGATTGATGAGTGTACCGCCATCATGCGCCACCCAATGCCCCAGCAGCCGGGTGAACCCGGTGTCGGTGTCGACCTCGACGTAAGCGGCCTGGATGCCATTGGTGGCCTGAAACAGTTGCACCCTGGGAACCGAGTGTCGGGTGACCATCAGTTCGGTTGGCATGTCATCGGGCAGCAGATCGTGGCGGAAGTAGCAGATGTGGGCGACCTCGGCTGTCGTCGAAATCTGTGCGCCTGCCGCATCGACGACATGGCCTTTGCTCAGGTCCAGCGTTTCCGGGTCGCGCTGATGCAGGTGGCCCGCAACCATGAGCAGTTGCTCCCGCAAGGTTTGCGCGGCCTGCCAGGCGGCCTCACCCCCGGTGGATATCCCGCGAGAGGCCCAGGCCCCGCCGCCATGCGGCGTGATCTCGCTGTCGCCGCTCAGCACGCGGATATCCGCCACCTCCACACCCAGCACCGACGCGACGATCTGCGCGATGCCGGTATCGGTGCCCTGCCCCTGATCGGTGACGCTTGGCATGCAGCGCACGTGGCCCGAAGGCTCCATCTTGAGCGTACAGCCGTCCTGGCCGCTCACGTCGATGCCACCGGGACCGTAAAAGCCGTTGCCGGTTCCGGTCAGCTCAACGAAACTGGCGATGCCGATGCCGCGGTAAATGCCCTGCTTTCGCAGCTCCGCCTGCTCGCTCCGCAGCGCAGTGATATCCATATCCGCAAGCAGGCGGTCGAGGCAGGCATGCTGCGACAGGTAGTGCAGATGCACGCCGGTCGGCGTCTTGCGCGGGTAGCTGTCATCGGAAAGAAAGTTCCGCAGCCGGATCGTTTCGGGGGCAAGCCCCAGCGCCGCTGCCGCGCGATCGACCATATGCTCGGTGATTGCGCAGGCGACCGGGTGCCCGACCGAGCGGTAATGTCCGATCAACGCCTTGTTCTGGAACAGCAGCCTTAGCCGCGAGCGGAAATCGGCAATGTCATAGCCCGCCGCCGACATGCGCAGTACATGATTGCCCTCGCCCAGCGATGTGCGCGGGTATTGTGGATAAGCCCCGATGGGGAAGAGGTCGTCCAGTTCGAACCCCGTGATCCGGCCATCCTTCGTCACCGCGATGCGGGCCGACACGCGATGTTCGCGCGCATGATTGTCGCTGGCGAACGATTCCAGCCGGTCGGCGACAAAGCGCACCGGGCGACCGGTTTGTATCGCGGCAAGGCAGACCAGAACGTCCTCCTGATAGAGCTGCTGTTTGAGCCCATAGGCGCCGCCGACATCTTCGGAAATCACCCGCAGCCGATGCTGGCCAAGCCCGAGGATCTTCGCCAGTTCCGCCTGCAACTGATGCGGGCACTGGTGCGAGATGCGCAGGGTCAGCACCTCGCTGCTGGGGTCGTATTCCGCGAGCATTGAGCGCGTCTCAAGCGGACAGGCGGTATGACGGCCGAAGTCCACCGTGTCCTCGATCACCAGATCCGCGTCTTTGAAAGGCGTGCCATAGTCGCCATTGCCCGAGGTCAGGATGACGCAAAGATTGCTGCCGCAATCTTCGTGGATCAATGGCGCATCCGGGGCGAGCGCGGTCTCGATATCCGCGACGGCGTCAAGCGGGTCGATGTCGGCGAAGACCTGCTCTGCCGCGTCTTCGGCAAGGGCGCGACTGGTGGCAACCACCATCGCCACCGGCTCGCCGACATAGTTCACACGCGCCGGCGGCAATGCATGCTGCTCCGGCGCCTTCATCTCAGGCAGCAGCGTATTGCCCGCACGCCAGGGCTGGTACAGGCCGGCAATTTCGGCATGCGTCAGCACCGCAACCACCCCGTCCATATCTCGCGCCGCCTGGCAGTCGATCTCCAGTATATCGCCCCGGGCCACGGGCGAGCGTACAAAGGCCGCGTGTAACCCGCGCAGGGCTGCGGTGTCGTCGGTGTACCGGCCCCGACCGGTCACGAAGCGGCGGGCGCGCTCGCGGGGGACCGATTTGCCAATCGGGTCGCGCAGGATCTGCTTGCTCATGCAACCTCTCCCTTTTCGGCCCGGCGTCCGGCGGCTGTCTTCATCACCGCATCGACGATGGCCTGATATCCGGTGCAGCGGCAGTAATTGCCGGAAAGATAGGCGCGGACCTCCTCCCGCGTGGGATCGGCGGTTTCCGCCAGCAAGGCGGCGGCCGAGATCACCATCCCGGGCGTGCAAAAGCCGCACTGCAAGGCGTTTTCGGAAACGAAGGCCTCGACCAGGTCACGGGTGCCCGGCTGCGAGGACAGGTATTCGATCGTCTCGATTTCAGCCCCCTCCGACTGTCCCCCGAGAATGAGACAGCCGCGCGCGATGGCCCCGTCGATGCGGATGGTGCAGGCGCCACAGACCCCGTGCTCACACCCCACATGCACGCCGGTAAAACCCAGATCCTCGCGCAGGATGTCGGCCAGATGCTTGCGGGTGGGTACGGTCACGACGTGGTGTTCGCCGTTCACCTTCAAGGCAACGCGTTGCATCGGTTCGCTCATTTTTCGGCCTCCTTGCCTGCGACCTCGGCCAGCCGCCGTTTCAGCAAAACCCCGGCCAGGTGCAGCCGCATCGCCGCGTCGGCCTGGGCGTCCTCCTGCGGATCGAGATCCTCGGCCAGCGCGGCGATGGCCGCCAGCTCCGCTTCGGCGGTGAATTCCCGCCCGATCAGGGCCCGTGCCGCATTCCGCGCGAGCACCGGACGCGGCGAGGCGCCGAAGAAGCACAGATCGAGATCGGCAAAGGCTGCGTCCTCTATCCGCGCCCGCACCGCCAATCCCACGATGGCGAAATCGCCGTGTCTGCGGGCGATTTCTTCAAAGCCGAAGCGCTCCTTTGGGCATGCGACGGGCAGTTGGGCGGCGACCAGAATCTCGTCCGGCGCGAGCGCGGTTTCGTAAATGTCGAGAAAGAATTCGCGGGCCGGAATGGTCCGCAGGCCGTCGCGGCCAAAAACCTCGAACGTCGCGCCAAGCGCGGTGCACACCGCCGGAAGCTCCGCCGCCGGATCGGCCAGGCAGACACTGCCGCCGAAGGTGCCGCGGTTGCGCACCGCCGGATGGGCGACATGGGTAATTGCACGGGCGAGAAGCGGCACTGCCTCGGCCACCTCGGCACTCGCCATGACCTCCGCGTGCCGGACAAGCGCGCCGATGCGAAGCACCTCACCGCGCCGCTCGATGCCGCGCAGGGCCGACAACGCGCCGATGTCGATCAGCCGCGAGGGGGCCGCGAGGCGCATGGCGAGGATCGGCATCAGGCTCTGACCACCGGCGATGATGCGCGGCTCCTCCTCCCGATGCAGAAGGGTGACCGCTTGCTCCAGCGAGGAGACGCGGGTGTACTCGAAAGGATATGGTTTCATGGTCTTCTCAGTATCCGAAGATCTCGGGCAGCCACAGGCTGACGGCGGGCACAAAGCTCACCAGCAGAAGCGTGGCGATATGAACAAGGATGACAAGCGCCACGGGACCGGCCAGTTGCTCGACCCGCAGGCCCGAGACCTCGCTGCCCAGAAACAGCGCCACGCCGACCGGCGGGGTGGCCATGCCGATGACAAGGTTGATGCTCATCAGCACACCGAAGCTGACCGGATCGATGCCAAGTTGGATGGCCACGGGCATCAGCACCGGCACCAGGATGATGATCGCGGCGGTGGTGTCCATGACGAATCCGACGATCAACAGCAGCAGGTTGATGAGCAGCAGCAGGATAACGGGATTCTCCGAAAGGCTCAGCATTGCACCGGCGATCTGCCCCGGCACGCCTTCAGACAGCATGACGTCCGAAAAGACCCGTGCGGCGCCGATCACCAGCATGATGAAACTCGTTGTCTTGGTGGTGGAAAGCGCCACCTGCCAGATGTCTGCCAAGCTGATCGAGCGATAGATCAGCATACTGACCACCAGGGCATAGAAGGCAGCGACTGCCGCGGCCTCGGTGGGGGTCATGATGCCGCCAAAGATGCCGCCGAGGATGATCACCGGCATCAGCAGCGCCAGAAACGAGCGGCGGAACTCCCGACCGACACGGCGGAGCGAAAAAGGGGTGATCGTCCCGTAGCGCCGACGCCGCGAGCGGACGTAGACCAGCCCCATCATGCCCGTGCAAATGATCACGCCGGGCAGGATGCCGGCCAGAAACAAAGCCCCTACAGATTGATTGGCGGTCACGGCAAATATCACCATGGTGATACTCGGCGGAATGATCGGTCCCAGCAGCGAGGCACCGATGGTGATGCTGGCCGCGAAGGAGCGGTCATAGCCCTCTTCCCGCATGGCCGGGATCATCACCCGACCCACGGCGGCGATATTCGCCAGCGCCGAGCCGGAGATCGAGGACATGATGGCATTGGCCACAACATTGGTGTGGCCGAGCCCGCCCCGCACATGCCCGACCAGCGACTGGGAAAACCGCACAAGCTGCATGGAGATGCCGCCGCGATTCATCAGCTCGCCGGCCAGCACGAAGAAGGGGATCGCCATCATCGGAAAGGAGTCCATGCCGTTGAACATGCTCATCGGCACGAGCACCAGCGGCATCGAAGGCAGCAGCAGCACCATGGCAAGCAAGGCCGCGCCGGCCACTGCGAAGGCGATCGGAACGCCCATGAGAAGCAGCATTAGCATGGACAGGAAAAGAGTCGTTGCGAGCATTACAGATGGGTCCTCGGATCAGCCCGGAGCATTGGCATCATCGGTATCGGAGGCAATCAGGCCGCGCCCTGTCACCAGCAAATGGTAGATCATCAACCCGGCGCCGACCGGCAGCGCGGCATAGGGCACATACATCGGCAGGCGCAGCGCCGCCGTGGTCATGTACTGACCGCGCGCCATCAGGATCACTCCCTGCCAGAGAACGACGGCAAGCACGGCCATCACCAAGACCTGGGCAAGCAGCGTGACGGCAAGACGCAGACGGCGGGAAGGCAAATGGGCGAGCAGCAGGTCTACCGCCACATGGCCGCCCTCACGGAACACGAGGCCGCCGCCCAGAAACGAAAGCCACACCATACTGTAGCGTGCGACCTCCTCCGACCAGGTCAGCGCGTCGTCGAGCACGTAGCGGAAGAAGACCCCGGCAAGCGTGGCGCCAAACATGACGAAGAGCAGCGCCACGACGGCGGCCTTTGTCAGCAGCAGAACGCCAGCATCGAACTTTCGGAACATTCCGGGGCCTCCTTTTCTGGATGCGGGACGGGGCTCAGGGCTGACCGACCGCAGCTTCTGCCTCGGCAATCGCCGCCATCAGGGCATCGACCCAGTCGTCGCCGATCTCGGCCCGAACCATGGCTTCGACGGCGGGACGACCCAGCTCGCGAAACTGCGCGTATTCCGCGGGCGTCGGATCGTAGATTTCGATGCCGGCCTCCTCCAGATCACCCAAAGCGTGGCGTTCATCCAGCAGCACGGTGGCCCGCGCCACCAAAGTCGCCGTCTTCGCCGCCTCGTTCACGATGGCCTTCTGGTCGTCGCTGAGCGACTGATAGGTCGCTTCGTTGATCATCGCGGCGTGAATGCTGAAGAGGTGCCGGTCGAGCGTCAGATATTTCAGATGCTCGTGGAACTTCATCGCGTAGGCAAGGCCGGGCGGGTTTTCCATGCCGTCGACCACGCCTTGTTGTAGCGATGTGTAGACTTCCGACCAGGAAATCGGCACCGGGCTGCCGCTAAGCTCGCGCACCATGGCAATATGCGCGTCGTTTTCGCCGGTGCGGATCTTCAGGCCGGCAAGGTCGGCCGGGCTATGCACCGGATGATCGCTGTTGAAGAAGCTGCGGAACCCGGCATTGAAAATACCCAGCATGCGCAAGCCGGTTGCATCGCGCCAGGCCTGTGCAAACTGCTGCCCGAACGGCCCGTCCAGAACCTCCCAGGCGACCGCATCGGATTTGAACAGGAAAGGAATGCCGAGAACCCGTGCCTGCGGGAAAAAGCTCGGCATCAGGATTTCGCTGTTGAGCGTGATCTGGTTGATGCCGGCCTGCGCCTTTTCGATCTGTTCACGCTCCGCACCGGCGGCATTGGCGCCCAGAATGCGCACCTCGATGTCACCGCCGGTCTGCCCCTCGACCATCTCCTTGAAAATCACCGCCCAAGAGTGAGAGCCCTGCTCCATGGTTTCGGCGGTGGTGTGGCTCAGCCGCAGAACGGTTTGCTGCGCCGAGGCCGCCCCCGCGACGAGCGTCGATGCGGCAAGTGCGACCGCACCGGCTCTGATCAGGTTTCCAATACTCATTCGCTTCTCCCGGTTGTTGTCGCGCCAGTGGGTTTTTGACTTGCCAGAGGGCGCGCATCTTGATTTGCTAAAGTGTATTCAAGTATTATTGTATCCAATATGAGATGCAAGCGACGAAATCGAAAAATATCTGGAGGCCCATAAATTGATGAAAAAACAAGCACACAGCCATCTGACGGCAGAGAAGCTCGTCCCGCTGCTGCATGAATTCGTTCAGTTCCCGAGCGAGCAGACCGACCTGCAAGAGACGGATCCGGCCGTGCATGCCTTCATCCGCGACTGCGCCGCGCCGCGCTTTCGCGAGGTCGGGGCCGAGATCCGCTTCGATGCGCATGGCAACCTCATCGCCGAGGCCGGCCCCGTCGACGGCAGGGCGTCGCTGTTGTTCGTGGCCTATGCGATGACCCACCCCGCGAACCGGATGACCGACCCGTTCGCGCCACGCACCATCGAGACCGACCGCGGCCCCGCGGTACGCGGTCGCGGCGTGGCCGAGCAAAAGACCGCGCTCACCGCAGTGCTGGGCGCCCTGGCCCAGGCCATCGCGGAGGACAGGCTCGACGGGAGGCTCACCGTGGTGCTGACCACTGCGGGCGAGACCGGGCGTCACGATGCGGTGCGCGCCGCCATGGCCGATATCGCCAGAACGCCCGACTACGCGGTGATCTGCATCGGCACCGACGGGCGCATCGCCACCGGCAACAAGGGCCGCGTCGATTTCGACATACAGGTACACGGCAAGGCATCGCACTCCTCCGCCCCCTGGAACGGTATCAATGCGCTTTCCGGCGCGCGCCGGGTTCTGGAGGCGCTGGAGGACTTCGATCTTGACGTCGCGGATCATCCGACCTTTGGCCCGGCAACGCTCACGCCGACCGCGCTGAAGACCCTGCCCAATGCCACGCACACCGTGCCCGACACCGCAACCATCACCTACGATCGCCGCGTCCTTCCCGGCGAGGTGCCGGAACAGGCCTTTGAGGCGCTGACATCGCGGATCGGGATCGACGCGCCGTGGTCACTGAGTTTCGAGCCGGGGCCGATCATGTATCCCAACGAGTTGGACGAGACCGGCCCGTTCTTTGCCAAACTGCGCGCGGCCTTTGACCGCTCCGGCTACCGCAAGGCGGAAAGCTTCGCCTGCAATTTCGCCCTCGACGCCGGTTTCTTTGCGCGCGAGGGGGCGGCTGCGGTCATGCTCGGGCCCGGCGAGGTTGCACAATTCCACTCTGACGAGGAAAATGTTCTGGTGGAGGACCTCGTCGGCATCGCAAAGGTCTACTATGAACTGATTTGCGAATGCGTGGGCGAGACGCGCGAGGCCGGTCAAGATGCCCGCGGATAGAGAAGGAGGCCGGACTGTGAAAGGCGGGAAGGCATGACACAGCGATTTATCAACAATAAAATGTCGCCCGTAGAGCGCGCCTATCACTACATACTCGATGCCATCCTTTCGGGTGAGCTGGAACCGGGCATGCGCGTGCCGACCGAAGCGCTCGCCGAAAACCTCGGCATCAGCCGGATGCCGGTGCGCGACGCCCTGCGTCAGCTTGAGGGCGACGGCGCCGTCACGATCATTGCCAACCGCGGTGCCTCGGTGGCGCAGTATTCCTCGGAAGAGGTGGTGGAGATCATTGAAATGCGCGCCGTGCTCGAGGCGCTGGCGGCGCGGTTGGCGCTGCCACGTATGAGCGCGACCGAGATCAGCGAACTCGAACACCTGCACTGGCGGATGCAGAATGTGAGCCAGGATCTGACGGCGTGGATCGCGGCGCATGACGATTTCCACAACTACCTCACGGCCTGTAGCAAGCGGCCGCTGCTGATCCAGCAGAGCCAGCGCCTCCGGCTCATGCTGCGCCCCTATTTCCGCAGCTACTACGCAGAATCGAAGGAGCTGGAAATCACAGGCCTTGAGCATCAAAGCCTGGTGGATGCGGTGAAGGCAGGCGATCCCGAAGACCTTGAGCGGAAGGTGCGCGCCCATGTGCGCCAGAACGTGGAGACCATCGCCAAACTCGCCTGACCGCGCAGAATTTTCCGCGTGATTTCCAAACCCGGCGCCCCAGGGCGCCGGGTTTTTTCATTTCATGCGTTGCGCGGCTTATGGATTTATGTATATTTGTATCCAATTTCAATAAATACAAAGAGGACTGCATGGAACAGACCGATGCGCCCGTGGTGTCGAACACACATCTGACGGGGGAATACTGGCTACTGGAGGTCGAGGCGCCCTCTGTCGCCGCAGCGCTGGAGCCGGGCCAGTTCGTCAACATCCGCATTCGCGACAGCCTCGCCCCGTTTTTGCGCCGCCCGTTCAGCGTCTATCGGGTGAACCCCGAGAAGACGCGCCTTCAGGTCGCCTACAAGATCCTCGGAAACGGCACCCGGCTGATGAAGGAAACGCTGCAACCGGGGGCGCTCTGCGATCTGATCGGCCCTCTCGGCAAGGGCTTCGAGCTGCCCGAAGACGCAAAGACCATTGCACTGGTCGGTCGCGGTATCGGCATCGCCGCGCTGCCCATGCTGGCCGATCTCGCCGCCGCGCGCGGCGTCACATCCCATGCGTTCCTCAGCGCACGCAGCCGAGACAACCTTGTCGGAGCCGAGATCTTTGCCAGCCACGGCGGGCAGGTCTTTACCCATGCCGACGACACGCCGGACGATGTGGCGCTGGTCACCGACCACCTGTTGCGCATGGCGGAAAGCACCGCATTCGACGCGATGTATGTCTGCGGCTCCAACCGGCTGATCCGGCAGGTCGACAAGCTTGCACGCGCGCACGGCATCCCGGCGCAATCGGCAATGGAACAGCATATGGCCTGCGGCTTCGGCGACTGCCACGGCTGCATCATCGAAGTGAACCTCGACCGCGACGGAGAAAGCCGCGGCTATCGCGAGGTTTGCCATCACGGTCCGGTCTTCAACACCTGGGAGGTTGCCAATGCCTGACCTCAGCATCACCATCGCCGGCATCGAGATGAAGAACCCGCTGACCGTCGGCTCGGGAACCTATGGCCACCACGGCCGCTTCAGTCAGTTTTTCCCGGTCGAAACCATGGGCGCACTGGTCCCCAAGACGATCCGCCCGCATCAGTGGCCCGGAAACCCGCCGCAGCGCGTGCTGGAAGTGCCGGCCGGGCTGCACAGCTCGGTTGGCATTCCCTCGATCCCTTGGGACCAGTTCGAGACGGAAGACGCCCCGCGCCTCAAGGCGCTCAACCTGCCGGTGATCCAGAGCGTGATCGGGCGGACCGAGGACGAATATGCCGAGGTGGTGCGGCGCTGCACAGACCTTGACGCATTCGCCGGGCTGGAGCTCAACCTGTCCTGCCCCAATCTGAAGCAAGGCGGGCTCGATTTCGGATACGATCCCGACGCCGCCTACAGGCTCGTCTCTCGCGCGCGCGAGCAGACCGACCTGCCGCTCATCGCGAAGCTGGCACCGGACTATTCTTCGCTCGTTCCGGTCGCACAGGCGATCGAGGCGGCCGGCGCCGACGCTGTGGCGCTGGTCAACGCGCCGCGCGCCATGTGCATCGACGCCGACACGCTGAAACCGATGATCGGCAACGGGGTCGGCGCGCTCTCGGGGCCCGCGATCAAACCGATGGCGGTCTATATGGTCTGGACGCTTTACCGCGCGATCAGCCTGCCGATCTTCGGCATGGGCGGCGTGGCCACCTATCGCGACGTGATCGAATTCATGGCTGCGGGCGCCTCTGCCGTGGCCTTCGGAACGGTGTCCTATGTCGACCCGATGGCGCTCCCTCGTGCGCTTCGGGAACTTGAAGCCTGGATGGCGCAAAACGGCATCGACGACGTGGAGCAGCTTGTCGGGGCCGCACACGATGCGGATTTCGAACGCCCGCAAAGCCGCAGGGTCGCCTGAGCGATGGATTTCGACGGCACATATCACCTGAACGCCACCCCGACAGAGGTCTGGCAGGCGCTGAATTCCGAGGACATCCTGGCACGCAGCATTCCGGGATGCGACCGCGTGGAAAAACAGGAGGACGGCAGCTTTGTCGCCTCCGTCATCCTGCGGATCGGCCCGATCAAGGCCCGGTTTCACGGCACCGTCCGGATCGAGGAAATCTCGCCGCTCCAACAGTATCTGCTTGAGGGCGAAGGCAAGGGCGGCGTCGCCGGCTTTGCACGAGGCGAGGCTCGGCTGGACCTCCTGCCCGAGGACACCGGCACCCGTCTGACTTATCATGTGCAGGCCCGGATCGGCGGCAAGATCGCGCAACTGGGCAACAGGATGCTGCAATCGACCGTACAGAAACTGTCGGATACATTTTTCCAGAACCTGACCGCGGCTCTGGAACAAGAAACGACCGACATTGCAACGGAGGCGCAGACATGACCCCCGAGACCCAAGGCAGTTTCTCCGGCCTCCTCGCGCGACGGCGCTCAGTGCGGGAATTCGCCGACAGCCCGCTACCCCGCGTGGCGGTCGACCGCCTCATCGACACCGCGCAGGGGCTGCGTGACACTGCCGGCAAACGCGCCGCCCCCTCCGCGCATGCGCTCTATCCGATCCGGCTGTTACTGACGGTCGGGCGGGTGGAGGGGATGGCCATCGGCGTCTACGACGTGGACGCGCAAACCGGCGATACCGCTCTCAAAACCGCCCAAGACCTACGCCGAGACCTGCGGCAGGCGGCGCTCGACGATCAGCCATGGCTGGAAGCGGCGCCGCTGATCGTCACCCTGTGCGCTGATCTGGACAAGCTCAACGCGGCCTTCTCCGATCAACCCCCGTTCGGCCACCGCGGCAAGCGCTATGCCTATATCGAGAGCGGCGCGATTGCCCAGAACCTGTCGCTTCAGGCGGTAGAAATGGAATTGGGGTCCGTCCTTGTTGCCGGTTTCGACGACGACAAAACGGCGGAGGTGTTGCAGCTGCCAATAACGCCTTTGATGCATATATGCTTTGGCAGAAAGCGTAAGCCGTGACGATCAGGAGCGTTCGCTCGTCCTGTAGCACCGCCGACTATGTAGCTTCTGGTAATCAGTGACCTGCACGCCTGAAAAGTCCGCGGTTTAAAGTTAGCCTACTTTTCCGCCCTTCGTGACGACCTTGAGTGCGATTCTGCGTCATGCACGGAGGTCGGCTGTTCTCCTTAACGTGCTGCCCCCCGCAAAAACCCCTAGGCGTCGCCACAGCCAGACATGCAAACGGCCTCGGGTACTCCCCGAGGCCGTTTCTTTATCTTCTCATTCAAAATGACCTTGTGAGACGGTTAGGTCATGTCGCGCGGCACGCCACACCACAAATATGAGTCAGAGAAAGCAGATGAGTGCGCAAAATCAATCACTTCCGATTCGGCGTCAGGAATTCATAAAGGTTTTCAACAACTTGCCGGACGCGGCTTCCTGATTGAAAGCATAAGCATGCGCGCAAACCAAAAACATGCGCAGTATCAGGGCCTTAGCTCATGTGGGCATACGGGCTGCAGCGTCTAGGCATGAAAAAACCCGCGCCGAAGCGCGGGTTTCTCAAAGACTGAATTGTCCTGGAAGATCAGGTGCCGATGGCGGCCCGGAACGGCTTGTCCCTCCGGAACATCCTCTCGTAGCTTTCATGGGTGAATAGTGTCGCCAGCTGGTTCATTCCGGTTTTCTCGCACCAGGCCGCCACGAAATCCGACCGCTCAACCACCCCTTCCCTCCTGGCAACGGCAAGCGCTACAGCATCGACGACCATGTCGATGACCAATCCCCACCGGAATGCGCCGGCAGTCGCAAGGCGGTGCAGGAAATCTCCCGTCGGTAGACGCGCATCGACATCGAGCCCCGCGCTGATGGCGTAGCTCCCGACGATTTCATTGAGGGTTTCGTAGTCCTGCGCTGGATGCCCGGGCGCACTGCTCAGATCGATTTCCTGGAACTCGATCCTAGTCATCAGCCGATCGAGCTGTGGCTCGCGCTGCACGTAGTCTCCCAGTTCCGGAACACCCGAAAGGATCAACATGAGCGGCCAGTCGTGTGACTTCATGAGCGTCTTGAACGCATCCAGGACGCTCAGAACCTCGGCATCCGACTTTCCGCGCATGATATGCTGCGCCTCGTCGTAGTAGATCCCGATGACGCCCTGGAGCTTGGCCTGCTTGATGACCAGATCCCAGATCTCAAACTGGGTCCGGCGCGTCTTGTTCGTAATCGGATAGCCCAAGGCGTGAAGCGTCTTGCGGCCAAGGTCCTTCCAGGACCCTTTCGCCTCAAGCACGCAGCTTGCAAACCGCGCGTCCTTGCCGTCTGGCAAGAGAACGGCGGTCCCGTTGAAGCGGTTCAGCATGTCCGAGATCTCGGCGGTCTTGCCAGAACCAGACAGCCCCGTCACAAGGAGGCTACGTGCCTCGAAGCCCTTCCCGGACCGCAGACGCCCCAAGTGGCGACTGAAGAGCTGCGCGAAGGTCTGCTGAAGTTCCTCGCCCCTGGCGAGCGGGAAATGACGCTGCGCCAGGTCCGCATTCAGGTTTGCCAACGAGGGAATGATGAAGGGGTTGGTCACAGTTTGCTATCCTTGATGGGGCCGAAGGTCATGGCCTTGATGTCGTCAGGGTCTGGCGCCGAAGTTGCCCCCGTCTCTGGGGGCCCATCCGCCTGTCCAGCGAACCGCGGCGACGATGTACTCGCCCTGGGAGGCGTCGAAGCGGATGGCGGTTTAAACGGAGCCGTACCGGCTGGGCGTGCCGGCACCACACCCGACGTGCGGCCCCTGCTCATGAGATGCCCGGGTGCAGCAGTCGCGCCGATGTAGGCGGCGGGTCGCGTTTCGACCTGAAGCAGTTTGCTCGCGCGAGCCTCGAGCTGTGCGAGCGTCTGGTAGCTCGACGGATCGCGGGAATCCGGGAAGAAGCCGGATTCAAGCGCACGGCGCTTCATCGCTTCGCTCAGGTGTCGATCATGGAGTTCCCGCAAGATCGGATTGGACTTCGTCGCAGTCCCCATGATCTCGATGGCTTCTTCGAGCGTCTGGTCCTTGAAGACGGTCATGCTAAGGCGGGCTTCAATCACGGCGTCTTCCCCCTCGGCAGTGACATGGACCTTCCGCAGGTCGTCGGGATCGAGGTGAACGGTGACCCGCTTCGGGCGCCCCGCTGCGAAGCGTTGGAGTTCCGTAGAGTTGAACGGGATATTGAACGCCCTGACCCCTTCTGACGTCGTGGTTGCCTGAACCTTTGCTCCCAAATGCAGACACCGGTCGCGCTGCGACGGCGGTTCCATCGGGCCGTAAAGCTGAAGGGCCTCTTCCTGCTTCTGACGAGGGGTCGCACCGTACATCCCGGTGCCGCGATGCGGCCGGAAGGGATACTCATCGATAAAATATCGCGTGAGGGTGCCATAGAGGTCGTCATGACTGATTTCGGCCGAGGGCTTGGGCTCGTAGCCGGTCAGTTCGCCAGGACGGCTACCGGTGTACCCTGGCCGGAAGTTCAGCACGTCCCATTGCGTCGTGCCGAAAAGCCGCTCGACCGTCTGCTTATCCATGGGCTGGTGCGCGCGCGCCGTCATCACGGCCATGCCCATTCCGAGCTGCCCCGCATACACGTCTGCATTCCGGGTGGCCGTGCCATTGTCCGCTAGCGCAAGCCCCAAGCGGACGGGCGGCACGGGATCCTGTTTGCAGCCGTATCGCACCTTCTCCTTGGTCTTGTCCCGGGTCGCCATGCGCAGCAGAGCCTTGCTGTGATCGGCATCGGCCGTTTCAGACATGACCCAACCCAGCACCTCGCGGGTCGCGATATCAAGGATCACATGGAGCCAGCAGCGTCGGATCTCATTGTCCGCAAGCTCCTGCGGAGCTTCCTTGGGATCGATAATCTCAGCACGTACGACACCATCGCCGGAGGTGAAAATCGACAATAGATATTGATCTGTTTCGAACTTCTCACCGAATCCCAGGGCGCGCACATCGGTAGAACCAGCTCCCTTGGTGTTGGTCCCGTGCCGCGCTCCTCCGCGGCCGATCACGGTCACGACACCAGAAATCGCCTTCGCACGCGTGCGGATCGTCGTGATCGAGGGAAAGTTGATGTCTTGCGCCATCTCTTGGGGAGAGCGGTGGAAGACTTTTGTCGCCAGCTTGTAAACTGATGCCAATTTTGGCTGCTTAGGATCATGCCAACGGTTGAGGACGTAGTCGATGAACCGCTCTTGCCATTTGCAGAGCCTTGGCTCCCGGCGCCCCTTCATGCGATCACGATCCGCCAAGACAACTGGGTTCTGATCGAAGCGATGGTAGACGTCGCGGTAGTTGGTCAGGGTCCGCCCTTGCGGAACATCAAAGCCGCTTGCGAGCTTCCCGCCGCGGCGTGTCCCGAGAAAATTGTGCCCAGGCGCGATCTGTTCCGCGCGGGTCAGAAGCAGACGGCGATGTGTACCGCTCTTGTTCATGCTGCGCTGGGTGAGCTTCACGCCCTCGGCGCGCAGCTCGTTCTGAGCGATAACAAGGGCGAGGCGCGCCTGGACAATCCGCTGGTCTTTTTCCGAAAGCTGCTCAACGCACTCGAGGCCGTCGGTATGCTTGAGCAGGGCCTTCCGCCTTTCGACGTCGGCCGGCTTGATCACCTCGCAATCCCGGTGTCGGATTGCAGTCTCAACCCGCTCAAGCGGCAGCGTGAAACACTCGCCGGTTTCCTTGCACTCCACCGCATAGCCGCTCTCCTCGCGAACCGACACCATCAGTTCGCGACCATCCAGCTTCAGGATGGATCCTTTGGGGATGTTGTAGAGCGGCTGCGAAGTCATGCGTTCAGCGCGACCCGCGAGGGATAGTCAATGACGCCGTGCATGTCCGCCCAGAGCACATTCTGGCCGATGAGCCGCATCGCCGCCTGGTAGCAGCGCCACGGCTCCATGTCGCAATTCGCGATCAGGTCGCTCAGATACCAATAGCTGGTATTGCGTGCGGCATCCTCGACGAGATCATCCGCGTCATCGTCCGACACCTGCAGATAGTCCCAGATACGGCGAAGGTTGTCGCGATAGGCGCGCGTGTAGTCATCGGTGCAGACGACCATGCAGTCGTCAGCAAAGTCCTCGGTGACCGCGGCGAAGATGTCGTCGATTTCGTCCTGGGTTTCGCGCTTCGCCAAGCTCGTCGCGTTGCGCACGAAAACCGCGCGCCGGTACCCATCCTTGAAGGTGAGCCGCAAATCGAAATGATGGGGGTACACTCCCCTCTGGCGACGGCAATAGTAGTAAACAGGCGCAAGCTGCACTTCCAGCCCATAGAGTTCGGGGCTGCGAAGGGCATCCAAGGTGACGGCGTATTCGGACTCGCCATCATAGTGGTAGACCTGCCGGATGCCGCCCGTCATCGGCGTTGCGATCGCAACCGACACCCGCTTGGCCGTGTCGCTGCGGGTCAGCGGATTGAGAGCACCAGCATAGGGAAGCACCCCGTGGATCGGTGCCACCACCAAGGCTGGCTGTTTCTTCTTGGGTGCCGGTTGGTCCTGCAACCAGTCTTCGTAATTCGACATGCCGTCTCCGTTCCCGGAAACGAGGCGTTTCCGGAGTAGTCATATTTTCATCCTGGAGCTCAGACCGCGCTTGCCCGGACCATTTTCGGCCTCTAGCTTGGCAAGTGATACACGGGCGATCTTTGCCCCAACTTCCAGGCGCGCACCCGAGGGTGCGCGTTTTCTTTTGCGCAGGACGTGGCCCTCATGGACCGCCGACCTTGCACAAGGGGAAGGTCCGCGAATCCGCTGAAAATCCAAAACAGAAAAATGCGCCCGGCCTTGAAGGCTCTGGCCAGAAATGAGTCAATCCCCTGAAAATGCGAAAAAATATTCTCTGAATTTTCTTCAGATGACCACTTCAAGGGCCATCGGCGTCACGCTCCCGGGGCCAGCGCGACGAAGGCGGACATGTTCTCGCAAGGTGATGAGCAGGACATCACGAGAAGAAAGTTGCCACGCGTCTTGGAGTGATCATCCCCTGAGGCAACGAGGTTCCCACCAGATCGCCTCAGAGCTGCACTGCGGGTACCGGTCGCCGCTTCTGCACCGCTGCCCAGGCCTCGGCGGCTAGGGGCGTGTCGATGGGATTCGCTGTTTCGACGGTTTGGAGATCGGCGAGTTTGCTCCCTTGGCGGGGACAAACCAGCCAAATCGCAAACCTCGACATCCAGCCTCATAGAGAAAGGTGGCCGGGACCTTGGGGCCCGCGCCCTGTAGCGCGCTACCACCGCATCCGGACACTGCACGCTTGAGAACAAAGGTATGTCGCCGACGTGACGTACCGCATTCCACGCGACAAGTACTCGGAACCAGTCAATGCCACCTGGACGCGAAGGCTTCCCACCTGGGGAGCGTCTGGTATGTCGGAGATGGAACTCGACCTCTGGATTTCGATGAAACTTGTATCGCGCCCACTGCCCGCCTTCCTGTCTGACCCCTTCCGCAAGCACCCGCGAGAGCTGGCACTCCAGGACGACACCATTGCGGCGTCCGGCGGCGCTCATGCCTGGATCCACCTCTCGGAGATCGCGGCAAGTCCCGTGGTACAGCGTGGCCGTGTCTCCGCCCGCCTCACCCTGGATCTCGGAAACCAGTCCTGCGTCCTGCTGCCCGGGGTCCAGGAGGCACCCGCCAGAGCCTTCGCACAAGCTGTCGAAACAGCCTGGTCAGGCTACAATCTTGCCCAGCTTTCCAAGGAAGACGACGCGATTGCGGCCCTGATGACGGCAATCGAGGGATTGAAGGCACCGACGAGATATCCCGCCGCCTGCCTTGTAGACCCAGTCGCCAGCCATGCCGCCGACCTCGACGCCCACGTCCTGAAGAAGCTCAACCCAGCAGCCCTGGGCGAGGAGACGATGGCGCGCCTGTCTCCGATCATGGAGTTCGCCCGCAATCCAGAGCAACTCCGCGATGCGGCAATCGCAGCCTTTACCGACCAGCAGCTGGCGGACTGGAAAGAGTTCTTCGAAACCGTCGAGTCCATGCCGCTGACGCCGGAGCAGCGGCTGGCCGTCGTGGTCGACGAAGATGCAACGCTCGTCCTCGCCGGTGCCGGCTCGGGCAAGACTTCGGTCATCACCGCCAAGGCTGCCTATCTGGTGAAGGCCGGTATCCGGCAGCCGCATGAGCTTCTGCTCCTGGCCTTCGCCAAGGATGCCGCCACCGAAATGTCCGATCGCATCGAGGCGCGGTGCGGCGTGCCGATCATGGCGCGCACCTTCCACGCCCTGGCCTACGAGATCATCGGTACGGTCGAGGGCGAAAAACCGCCCCTCGCACCGACGGCGACCGACGACAAGGCCTTCCTCCAGTTGATCAAGGACATCCTGCGGAACATCGTGAGCCGGATGGCCGACATCGCCGGAACCGTGGTGGGTTGGTTCGCCGGCTTCTTCGACGATATCCCCAATGCATGGGACTACGACTCCGCCCACAAGTGGTATTCCGAGGTTGAAAGCCGGAACCTGCGAAGCCTGAAGGGCGACACCGTCGCCAGCTTCGAGGAGCTGACGATCGCCAACTGGCTGTACCTGAATGGCATCGCCTACAAGTACGAGCCGACCTACGAGCACGAGCTGACCGGGACCGGCAGGCGCGCCTACACACCGGACTTCCGGCTCACCGAGAGCGGGGTCTATCTCGAGCATTTCGGCGTCCGCAAGGCAACACAGCCGGACGGTACGGAGGAGCTGACCACCGCCCCCTTCATCGATCGCGACGCCTACCTAGAGGGCATGGCCTGGAAACGCCAGGTCCATGCTGAACACGGCACGACCCTGATCGAGACCTATAGCTGGGAGAACGAGGAAGGCCGGTTGCTCGAAGCGCTGGCAGAGAAGGTCGCGCCGCATGTCACGCTCCGCCCGCGCCCTGCCCTCGAGATCTACGACAGCGTGACATCCCTTGGTGTCGTCGACGGCTTCACGTCACTGATCGCGACCTTCCTGCGGCACTTCAAGAACGGCGGCTATCACCTGGGCGATTGCGAGACGAAGGCCGCGACCCTGAAGATGGGCAAACGCGGCGATGCCTTTCTCAAGATCTTCGGGGCGGTATACCGCGAATATCAGGACAGGCTGGGCGAGCGCATCGATTTCGAGGACATGGTGAACCGCGCGACCGCGCTGGTGGAAAGCGGGCGTTACGTGAGCCCGTTCCGCCATATCCTTGTCGACGAATTCCAGGACATCTCGACCGGCCGGGCGCGGCTAATCCAGGCGCTCAAAAACCAGCATGCGGAGACGAGGATATTTGCCGTCGGCGACGATTGGCAGTCCATCTACCGTTTTGCCGGCTCCGACATCCACATCATGCGCAACTTCGGTCGCGAGTTCGGCGGCGTCTTCGCTGGCCACACCGGTGTCCACCGCACGGTCGACCTCGGACGGACGTTCCGGTCGGTCGACAAGATCGCCCTGGCTGCCCGGCGCTTCGTGCTGTGCAACCCGGCGCAGATCACCAAGATGGTTGTTCCTGCCGGCGAGGCAGAGCATCCCGTAATCCGGATTGCCTGGACTCGGCGCGAGACCGGCGACCAGGTGCTGGACGACAGCCTGAAAGCTCTGGCGGCAGAGCCTGCTCCTCTTGGTCGCAAGGCAACGGTGCTCTTGCTGGGCCGCTACCGCTTTATCGAGCCCGACATGCGCAGCCTTCGTCGACGGCATCCGAACCTGACGATCACCTTCAAGACTATCCATGCCTCAAAGGGCCTGGAGGCCGACCACGTTGTCCTGCTCGGCGCCGATAGCGCACGCATGGGCTTTCCATCGATGATCGTCGACGACCCTCTTCTCGCCCTTGTCTCGCCCGAAGCGGAACCCTTCGCCAACGCTGAAGAGCGCCGCGTGATGTATGTCGCCATGACCCGGGCACGCCGAACGGTCACGATCCTGGCGTCCGAAGCGCGCCCTTCAGCCTTCGTCACGGAACTGCTGAAAGATCCCATCTATGACGTAGCCAGCCCAAGCGAGGCCCAGGAGCGCACCCATACATGCGGGCAATGTGGTGGCCGCCTGCTGTTCATGCCCGGCGTTGATGGCCCAGGCTGGTACCGTTGCGAGCACATCAAGCACTGCGGCAATCGCATGCCCGCCTGTCCCGCTTGCGGCACCGGGCTTCCGGTTCGCAAGGAACCGAAAGGCGAGAAGAATTGCGGAGAGTGCGGAGCCGTCCAAGCACCTTGCCCGGAATGCACCGACGGCTGGCTCGTGGAACGGAGGGGAAGATACGGGGCTTTCCTGGGCTGCGTACGTTTCCCTGATTGCGCAGGAAAGTCGAAGTTAGGTCGTTAAGCAGGCAAGCGAACAGGTGGCTAAATAGGTGCCGGAAAGCGGCAGCGCCAATTGGACAAGCCAGGCCGAAGATAGCGATCATACGCGTTTCAAGGGCCAAGGTAGCAACGACATGGGCGGAGAGCGGTCGTTCGCGGCTTGGCAGTAAGCCGCGATTTAGCGGGAGGAAGTACAATGCCAGGCGCCAAATTGCGTGCCATTTGATGCGAGTTGAACTTTCAAACGAAAGACCAGGTCGCCGTTAACACCGCTCCAGCAAATCGATCAAGCGCAGATAACGATAGTCGGAAGTCAATGACGGATCGATTTCAGAAATCAGGGCAAGAATTTTCGGTAGCTCGTACGGGGCGCGTGATAACGCGTTGGGTGTGACCTGCTCCCCTGAAAAGTCCGCGTTTTGAAGTTAGCCTGTTCTCCAAACGAGGAGACAGACAATGCGGAAAAGCCGTTTCAGCGAAGAGCAGATCATTGGCATTTTAAAGGAGCACCAGGCCGGGATAGGTGCCAAGGAGCTGTGCCGGAAGCATGGCATCAGTGACGGCACGTTCTACAAGTGGCGCTCGAAGTATGGCGGCATGGAGGTGTCGGAGGCCAAACGGCTGAAGGCGCTGGAGGCTGAGAATGCGAAGCTCAAGAAGATGCTCGCGGAGCAGATGCTGGATGTGGCCACGCTCAAGGAGATGCTGGGAAAAAACTTCTGAAGCCCGGTGCAAGGCGACGAGCCGTGGACTGGGCCATGACAGAGAAGAACTACAACCAGCGGCGGGCCTGTGCCCTGGCCGGGATCGACCCGCGTGTGTATCGACGTGGATCAATTAGACCTGTAGACGCCGAGCTGCGGGAGAGGCTGAAGGCGATTTCCAGCGAACGGCGTCGCTTCGGCTATCGAAGGCTGCACCTGCTTCTTGGTCGCGAAGGCTGGAAGGTGAACTGGAAGAAGCTTTACCGGATCTACCGGGAAGAGGGCCTGACAGTGCGCAAGCGCGGCGGTCGCAAGCGCGCGATCGGAACGAGGGCCCCGATGGCGATCCCACAAGGGCCGAACCAGCGATGGTCCCTGGACTTCGTCTCGGACAGCCTCTCAGACGGGCGCCGGTTCCGGGTGCTGTGCGTCATCGACGACTTCAGCCGGGAATGCCTGGCGACGGTCGTGGACACTTCGCTGTCGGGGCAACGTGTCGGCCGTGAGCTCGACAGCATCGCCCGGGTGCGCGGCTATCCATGTATGGTGGTCAGTGACAACGGAACGGAGCTGACATCGAATGCCATCCTGAAATGGCAGGAGGACCGCAAGGTCGAGTGGCATTACATCGCGCCAGGAAAGCCCATGCAGAACGGCTTCGTCGAGAGCTTTAATGGCCGCCTGCGCGACGAGTGCCTGAACGAGCACCTGTTCGCCAACCTGCGCCACGCCCGGGAGCTTATCTCGGCCTGGCGCGAAGACTACAACCACCATCGCCCCCACACGAGCCTCGACGGGCTCACACCGTGGGAGTATCACCAACGGTCAGTAGAGGACCAAACCCTGAACAGAGCGAACTAAAAAACGCGGACTCTATGGGGAGCAGGTCACATTGCCTTCAGGTTGCCACCTCCGAAACTGCTTGGCCCAAGACTCCTACGCCTGATCGGACGCGAAACTCGATCATATCAGCAGAAGAACCACGGCAAGCACCTTCTTCTGCGGCACATCGTGTTCATTCTACGCTTCTGTTGATCCCTACTATCGCCAATGACCCAAACCGTTCCATGGGTTAGCCATTCACAAAGCGTTCGCAGAGAGTTCTTAGTCCTTCTCGATGCGCGAAAGCCGCGCAATGGTCAGTGAGGCATGAAGCCATTCCACAATGGCAAAATACACGAATGCCCACCGGCTTTCACGCCGGTGGGCATTTTGTGCTTTCAAAGTGGCCAATTTCCTACCGAAAGTGGCCAAGAATTGCTTTCAGCCACAACTATATGGCAGCTCGCCGCTCACCCACACTTCGAATGACCGCAGTTCGAGCAGGTCATGCAGCCTTCGACCATCATCATGCTGTACTGGCCGCAGGACGGACAGGCCTTGCCGCGCGGGGCGTCGAGGCCCACGACCTTTGCCTGAGGGTCGGATTTCAGCCCCATCCCCTCGCCTTCCAGAAAGCCGATGGCGATCATGTGCCGCTCGATCACGCCGCCGATGGCGGCCAGGATCGACGGGATGTACTTGCCCTTCACCCAGGCGCCGCCGCGCGGGTCGAACACCGCCTTCAGTTCCTCGACCACAAAGCTCACATCGCCGCCGCGCCGGAACACCGCCGAGATCATCCGGGTGAGTGCCACCGTCCAGGCGTAATGCTCCATGTTCTTGGAGTTGATGAACACCTCGAAGGGCCGCCGGTGTCCGCCGACCACGATATCGTTGATCGTCAGATAGATCGCATGCTCGCTGTCGGGCCATTTCAGCTTGTAGGTCTGCCCCTCAAGCGCCTGCGGCCGGTCCAGCGGTTCGGACATATAGACCACCTCGGCGCCCTCCTGCGTGCCCCGGACCTGTTCCGGGGCCTCACCGGGGGCCACGTCGGCGGTCTCGCTCACCGTCAGCACCGAGCCGGTCACCTCGTTGGGCCGATAGGTGGTGCAGCCCTTGCAGCCGGTCTCGTAGGCCATCATGTAGACGTCCTTGAATGCCTCGAAGGAGATGTCCTCCGGGCAGTTGATCGTCTTGGAGATCGAGCTGTCGATCCATTTCTGCGCCGCCGCCTGCATGCGCACATGATCCTGCGGATCGAGCGTCTGGGCATTGACGAAATGCTCCGGCAGGTCCGCGTCGCCCTTCAGGTCGCGCCACATCTGCACCGCGTAATCCACCACCTCTTCCTCGGTGCGCGTGCCGTCCTTTTGCAGCACCTTGCGGGTATAGGCATAGGCAAAGACCGGCTCGATGCCGCTCGACACGTTGCCGGCATAGAGCGAGATCGTGCCGGTGGGCGCGATAGAGGTCAGCAGCGCGTTGCGGATGCCGTGCGTGCGGATTGCGGCGCGTACATCCTCGTCCATCTGCATCATATTGCCCGAGGCGAGGTATTTCTCCGCATCGAAGAGCGGGAAGGCGCCTTTCTCCTTGGCAAGCTCGACCGAGGCCAGATAGGCCGCGCGGGCGATGCGGTGCAGCCAGCGTTCGGTTTGCGCGGCGGCCTCCTCCGAGCCATAGCGCAGCCCCTTCATCAGCAGCGCATCGGCGAGCCCCGTCACCCCCAGCCCGATACGGCGTTTGTTCCGGGCCTCCTCCTGCTGCGCGGGCAGCGGGAAGCGCGAGGCGTCGACCACATTGTCCATCATCCGCACGGCGGTGGCGACCAGCCCGTCCAGCGCCTCCTCGTCGATATGGGCGCCGGGCTCGAAGGGCGCGCTCACCAGGCGGGCGAGGTTGATCGACCCCAGCAGGCAGGCGCCATAGGGCGGCAGCGGCTGCTCGCCGCAGGGGTTGGTGGCCGCGATCTCCTCGATATAGTTGAGGTTGTTGGCCTGGTTGATCCGGTCGATAAAGATCACCCCCGGCTCGGCGTAATCGTAGGTCGCGCGCATGATGCGGTTCCACAGGTCGCGCGCCTCGACGGTGCGATAGACCTTGCCGTCGAATGCCAGATCCCAGGAGCCGCCGGCCTTCACCGCCTCCATGAAGGCGTCGCTCACCAGCACCGAAAGGTTGAACATGCGCAGCCGCGCGCTGTCGGCCTTGGCACCGATGAAATCCTCGATATCCGGGTGATCGCAGCGCATGGTGGCCATCATCGCACCCCGGCGCGAGCCGGCGGACATGATGGTGCGGCACATGGCGTCCCAGACATCCATGAAGGACAGCGGGCCGGAGGCATCCGCCGCCACCCCGTGCACCGTGGCTCCCTTGGGCCGGATGGTGGAGAAATCATAGCCGATGCCGCCGCCCTGCTGCATGGTCAGCGCGGCTTCTTTCAGCATGTCGAAGATGCCGGCCATGCTGTCGGGGATCGTGCCCATGACAAAGCAGTTGAACAGCGTCACCGAGCGCGCGGTGCCGGCGCCGGCGGTGATCCGCCCGGCGGGGAGGTATTTGAAATCCTCCAGCGCGGCAAAGAAGGTCTCTTCCCAGTCCTGGGGCCGTTTCTCCGCCGAGGCCAGAGCGCGGGCGATGCGGCGCCAGCTGTCCTCGACCGTGCCGTCGATGGGCGCGCCATCCGCCTGCTTGAAGCGGTACTTCATGTCCCAGATCTGTTCGGCGATGGGGGCGGCGAAACGGCTCATGGCGATTCCCTTATCCGGCAGAGCACCAAAGGTAGCGCAAAGGGCGAGCCCTGCACAACGCCTTGAAGCTGCCCCGCGCGGGACTACAATATCATGACAGCTTGGGGGCGACTCTGTGGATAAGATCACACATCTGATAAAACTCAGCGTCGGCACGGAAAGCGTCGAGTCCCTCGCCGCCTGGCAGGCCGCCCAGGCGGGGCGATACGAGGACGGGCTGCCGCGCCATGTCACGCGGATGTTTCCCCGGCGCGAGGCCGAGATCCTCGCCGGCGGCAGCATCTACTGGGTGATCCAGGGCATGGTGCAATGCCGCCAGCCGATCCTGCGGCTCGACCGGGTGACCGGCAGCGACGGCACCGCGCGCTGCGCCATCGTGCTGGCGCCGGGGCTGATCCGTGTCGCCGCCGCGCCGCGCCGTCCGTTCCAGGGCTGGCGTTACCTCGCCCCCGCCGACGCGCCGCCCGACCTGCCGGAAAACCGCCAGAGCGAGGACGAGCTGCCGCCGGAGCTCGCCGGGGCGCTGGCCGAGATCGGCGTTCTCTAACCTCACCGACGCCGCCCTGCCCCGCGCAGCAGATAGCACAGAAACGCCGGCATCTCGCGCAGCGCCGCCCTGAGCTGCGGCAGCGGCCTCGCGCCCCGCACGGGCGTCGCGGCCCCGCGCGCGCTCAGCCCGGCCCGGCGTGCCACCAGCAGCGCTCGCGGCAGGTGATAGAGATCGGTGACCAGCACCACCTCCCGCGTCTCCAGCGCCTCCAGCAGAGGCAGCGCCAGCAGGATGTTCTGCTCGGTATCGACCGAGCGCGCCTCCTCCAGCACCGCCTCCGCAGGCAGACCGGCCTGCCGGCACAGCCCGGCGATCACTGCCGCCTCGGCGGGTGGAAAGCGCCCCACCCCGCCGCAGCCGATAATGGCCCGCACCTCTCCCGCCTGCCAGAGCTGCACCGCCCGCGCCACCCGCCGCGCCAGCGCCGGCGAGGCGCGCCCGTCCTCGCGCACCGCCGCCCCCAACACCAGCGCCACCGGCCGCAAGCTCATGCCCCGCCCCTTCATCTTTCTCCAAATACCTCCCGCCGGAGGCATCCCGCCACCGCAAAACAAGACACCGCCGGGCGGATCGCGCCGGCGGTGCCAATCTCATCGCTCCCGAAAAGCTCAGTTTGGAATGCTGCCCGTGACGCCTTCGACATAGAAATCCATGCCCGCCAGCGTGCCATCGTCGGCCACCTCGCCCTCGGCCAGCCAGGCCGAGCCGTCCTGCTTGTTGAGCGGGCCGGTGAAGGGGTGATAGTCGCCCGAAGCGATGTCTTCCTTCATCTGCGTCACCGTGGCCACGACATCGTCGGGGATCGGGCCGGTGAACTCACCGATGCCGACCATGCCTTCGCCGATGCCGTCCCAGGTGTTCACGCTCTCCCAGTCACCGTCGATCACCGCCTGCACGCGCTCGATATAATAGGGCGCCCAGTCGTCGATGATCGAGGAGATGCGCGGCTCGGGCTTGTATTCGGCCATGTCGGCGGCCTGACCGAAGCCGTAGGCGCCGGCCTTTTCCAGCACCGCCAGCGGCGCGGTGGAATCCGTATGCGCCAGCACCACATCGGCACCCTGATCGAGCAGCGCCTGCGTGGCGTCGGCCTCTTTCGCCGGATCGAACCAGGTCGAGATCCAGACCACCGCGATCTCCACATCCGGGTTCGCCTGCTTGGCGTGGATATAGGAGGAGTTGATGCCCCGGATCACCTCGGGGATCGGAAAGGAGGCGATATAGCCGATCTTGTTGGTCTCGGTCATCGCGCCGGCCAGATAGCCGGTGATCGCCCGGCCCTCGTAGAAGCGCGCCGAATAGACCGAGACGTTCTCGGCGGTCTTGTAGCCGGTGGCGTGCTCGAATTTCACATCCGGGAACTTGGCCGCGACATTGATCGTCGGATCCATGTAGCCGAAGGAGGTGGTAAAGATAAGATCGGCGCCCGACAGCGCCATCTGGGTCAGCACGCGCTCGGCATCCGCGCCCTCGGGCACCGATTCCTGCTCGATGAGCTCGATCGCGTCGCCGAAATGCTCCTTCATCTTCATCGCGGATTCGTGGTGGTGCTGCGACCAGCCGCCATCGTTCACCGGACCCACATAGACAAAGCCGATCTTCGGCACGTCCTGGGCAAAAGCGGCGCCCGCGGCGAGGCTCAGCGCGGCGGCCGAGGCCAGAAGGGTTCTGCGTTTCATTTCTCTCGGTCTCCCTGTCTTTCAGTACTGTTTTTAACTGTTTGAGGTCATAGGTCCATGCCCCGCCCCGTCAGGACGCGGCGTGGAACGGCCGGCCCAGAGATCCGGGCGCACCCTGCGCGCCCCGGGCCGAGATGATCACCAGCACGATGATCGTTATCAGGTATGGCGACATGGACAAGAGCTCCACCGGCACCGTGGTGCCCGCCGCCTGGAGGTTGAGCTGGATGACCGTGACCCCGCCAAAGAGATAGGCCCCGATCAGCACACCCAGCGGGCGCCAGGATGCAAACACCACGATGGCCAGCGCGATCCAGCCGGCGCCGGCGGTCATGCCTTCCGTCCATTGCGGCACCCGCACGAGGCTCACATAGGCGCCGCCCAGCCCCGCGCAGGCGCCGCCAAAGGCAATGGCCAGCATCCGCACCCGCACCACCTTGTAACCCAGCGCATGGGCGCTCTCGTGATCCTCGCCCACCGCGCGCAGGATAAGGCCCGCACGGGTGTATTTCAGGAAGGCCCAGACGGCGGCGACCAGCGCGAGGCTGAGATAGACCACGAAATCATGGGCAAAGACCATCGGGCCCAGCACCGGGATGTCGCCCAGCCCGGGAATGTCGAGCTTGGCGAGGCTCGGCGCCCTCTGGCCCTCGTAATTCGAGCCGATCAGCGCCGAGAGCCCCAGCCCCACCAGCGTCAGCCCAAGCCCCGTCGCCACCTGGTTCGAGAGCAGATATTGCGTCAGCAGGCCGAAGCTCAGCGACAGCACGGCGGAGGCTACGGCGGCGCCGAGAAAGCCCAGCACCGGCGAGCCGGTGGTGACGGCGATGGCAAAGCCCATCACGGCGCCGGTGATCATCATGCCCTCGACACCGAGGTTCAGCACGCCGGATTTCTCCACCACCATCTCGCCGATGGCGGCCAGCAGGATCGGCGTGGCCGAGACCATGATCGAGGCGACAAGCAGAACGGGATCCATCACGCCACCTCCCGTCCGGTCAGCCGGATGCGGTAATTGGTAAAGACATCGGTCGCCAGCAGGAAGAACAAGAGCATCCCCTGGAAAAGCTGGATCGAGGCGCCGGGCAGGCCCAGCATGAGCTGCGCAAGCTCTCCGCCGATATAGGTCAGCGCCATGAGCAGCCCGGCGAGCAGGATGCCGAACGGGTTCAGCCGGCCCAGAAAGGCCACGATGATCGCGGTGAAACCATAGCCCGACCCGAAATCGATGCTGATCTGGCCCGCCGGCCCGGTGACCTCGAAAAGCCCCGCCATGCCCGCCAGCGCGCCGGAGATGCCGAGACAGAGAAAGATGATCCGCGCCGGGCTCACGCCGGAAAATTTCGCCGCGCGCGGCGCCTCGCCGGTCAGCCGGATATTGAAGCCCTGGATGTGCCGCGCCATCAGCACATAGGCGGCAATCACCGCGATGAAGGCGGCGACCACGCCCCAATGCATGCCCGTATTGCTCACCAGCTCGTCATTATAGACCGCAGCCCATTGCTTGAAATTGCGCGAGCCGGGAAAGCCCATGCCCTCGGGATTGCGCAGCCAGCCGGCGGAGGCGGAGGCGAGGATGTTCTCGGCCACATAGACCAGCATCAGCGAGACGAGGATCTCGTTGGTGCCGAAGCGGGTCTTGAGGACGGCCGGGATCATCGCCCAAGCCCAGCCGCCCAGCGCGCCGGCGATCACCATCAGCGGGAAGAGCAGCACCGTCTCGGCGGGGTAGAAGGCCAGCCCCACGGCGGCACCGCAGACCGCGCCCATGATATACTGCCCCTCGGCGCCGATATTCCAGATGCCCGCGCGAAAGCCCACCGACAGGCCAATGGCGATCAGGATCAGTGGCCCTGCCTTGACCAGAAGCTGCGGGCGCGAATAACCAGCGAATTGCGGGTGAAACAGCGGATCCCAGAAAATCGTGCGGATCGCCTCCAGCGGCGGCTTGCCCAGAAGCGCGAACATGACGCCGCCCACCACCATGGTCAGCAGCACCGCCAGGATCGGCGTCAGCCCGGTCCAGAGCCGCGACGGGTTGGGACGCTTTTCCAGCCGGATCATTGCGCGGCCCCCGGGAACCGAAGGTTTTTCGTACGAAAAATCTTCGCGACAAAGAAATTTCGAACGAAATTTCTTGGCAAACGCGCCTCAGCCATCCGCATGGGCTACCTCCATATCATGCGCGCCGCCCATCATCAGGCCGATCTTTTCGATATCCAGTTCCGCCAGGGGGCGCGTCGGCGACAGCCGTCCCTCGTTCAGAGCTCCGAAACGGTCGGAGATTTCCATCAACTCGTCGAGATCCTGGCTAATGCAGATGATCGCCGCGCCCTTGGCGGCAAGATCAAGCAGCGCCTGCCGGATCGCCGCCGCCGCCGCCGCGTCCACACCCCAGGTCGGCTGGTTCACCACAAAGACATCCGGCGCCTGAAGGATCTCGCGCCCCACCACATATTTCTGAAGATTGCCGCCCGAGAGCGCCCGCGCGGCCACGCCCGGCCCCGGGGTGCGGACATCGAACCGGGCGATCACCTCCTCGGCAAAACCCTTTGCCCTGCCCCAGTCGATAAGACCGTTATTGACCAGCCGCTTGCGCCGCGCCGCCGTCAGCACGGCATTTTCGGTGAGGCTCATGTTGGGCGCCGCCGCATGGCCAAGCCGTTCCTCCGGCCCCGAGAGCAGCCCCGCATCGCGGCGCCGTATCGGGCCGTCGCGGCTGACATCGGTGCCCTTGAACCAGATCGTGCCCTTTGGCGACAATCGTTCGCCCGAGAGCGCCATCAGCAGCTCGTCCTGCCCGTTGCCCGCGACACCGCCGATGCCCAGCACTTCGCCGGCGCGCACCTCGAGCGAGATCTCGCGCAGCGGCGTGCCGAAAGCGCCCGGCGCGGCCATCGAAAGGTGATCGCATTTCAGCAGCACCTCACCCTTCTCGCCCGCCTTGGGCTCGGGCGTGGCAAAGCTCGCTCCCACCATCATCTCGGCCATCTGACGCGCCGTGACCTCGCGCGGGGTGCAGGTGCCGACATTCTTGCCCAGCCGCAGGATCGTCGCCTCGTCGCAAAGCGTGCGGATCTCCTCCAGCTTGTGCGAGATATAGAGGATCGAGGTGCCCTCGGATTTCAGCTGGTTCAGTGTCTGGAACAGGATCTCCACCTCCTGCGGCGTCAACACCGAGGTCGGCTCGTCCATGATCAGCAGGCGCGGGTTCTGCAACAGGCAGCGGATGATCTCGACCCGCTGACGCTCGCCCGCCGAGAGCGTACCCACCACGCGGAAGGGATCGAGCGGCAGGCCGTAATTCTCGGAAACCTCGCGGATCTGCCGCGCCAGATCGCGCATCGGCGGCGGCGTCTCCATGCCCAGCGCCACGTTCTCGGCCACGTCCAGCGCGTCAAACAGAGAGAAATGCTGGAACACCATGGCCACGCCCGACAGCCGCGCATCCGAAGGCTTTCCCGGCGCATAGGCGGTGCCGTCGAGCACCATCTCGCCTTTGTCGGGCTTCACCAGGCCGAAAATCATCTTCACCAGCGTCGACTTGCCGGCGCCATTCTCGCCCAGCAGCGCGTGGATCTCGCTTTTCATGATATCGAAGGAGACGTCGTCATTGGCCACGACGCCCGGATAGGCCTTGGTCAGCCCCCGGATGCTGAGAAGTGTGTCTGCCACGCCTGTTCGTCCCCCGTTGTCCTGTCGAGTAGATGCGCCGCGACGCCGATGGCAATGGCCTGCGGATGTTTGCCCAGGGATTTCTGCCCAATCGGGCAGCATATGCGCGAAATCTGCGCATCGCCATGGCCAAGCGCCCGAAGTCGCGACCGGAACCGCGCCCATTTCGTATCCGACCCGATCAGCCCGGCAAAGCCGAAGCCGTGGCTCAGCAGCCCGTGGCAGAGCGCGAAATCGAGCTCGTGGCTATAGGTCAGGATCAGATGTTCCGCCTCTTGCGGGGCGTGGCGCAGCAGAAGCGCCGGATCGGCGGCGGGCAACACTGTCACCCCCTCAGGCGCCTCCGCCGGAAAGCGCTTGGGGGCGGTGTCGACCCAGGTGATGCCCAGCCCCGGCAACGGCGCCAGCGTGGACACGATGGCGCGCCCGACATGGCCCGCGCCCCAGACCCAGAGCTGCCGGACAGGCCGCGCCACCGGCTCGACCATCCAGCCCTGCACCAGTTGCGGTTCCGGCCTCTCTCCGCGCGCCCGCGCCCGGTCGAGCAGCCGCGTCACCGCCAGGGGCGCCTCGCCGGGGCCGCGCGCGATGACCTCGCGGCCCTCCAGCGCGGCCATGGCCTCGGCATCGTAGATCTCGGTCAGAAGCGTCACCGCGCCGCCGCAGCACTGGCCCAGCGAGGGGCCCAGCGGGTGCCGGCTCAGCCCCTCATGCATGAACGCCGCCTCCGCCGCCATCAGCTCCAGCGCGCCGCCGCCGATGGTGCCCGATTGCCCGCCCTCCCAGACCAGCATCGCCGCGCCCACCTCGCGCGGGGCCGAACCCGCGACACCGGCCACCACGACCCGCGCCACGCGGCCATGAGCGGCCACCGCCGCGCGCAACGCGTCGAGCTCAAACGCCATCCTGCGCCTTCCGGATCGCCATCAGCACCCGCTCGGGCGTGGCCGGCGCGTCGAGCGCCGGATAGGCCTCGCCGCAGGCGCCAATCGCGTCCGACAGCGCCAGAAACGCCGAGATCCCCAGCATGAAAGGCGGCTCCCCCACCGCCTTGGAGCGATAGACCGTCTCCTCGACATTGCGCCCGTCCCAGAGCGCCACGTTGAAGATCTCGGGCCGGTCGGAACAGGCGGGAATCTTGTAGGTCGAAGGCGCATGCGTGCGCAGCCGGCCCTTGTCGTCCCAGACCAGCTCTTCGGTGGTCAGCCAGCCGGCGCCCTGCACATAGCCGCCCTCGATCTGGCCGATATCCAGCGCCGGGTTCAGCGACGATCCTGCGTCATGCAGGATATCGGTGCGCAGGATGCGGTATTCGCCAGTGAGCGTGTCGAGCACCACCTCGGTGCAGGCGGCACCATAGGCGAAGTAATAGAACGGTCGCCCCTGCCCCCGGATCCGGTCCCACTCCACCTTGGGCGTCTTGTAGAACCCGGTCGACGACAGGCTCACACGGCCCTCGTAACAAAGCTTGGCCGCCTCGGCGAAGCTGAGAGACTCCTCCCCCACATGCACATATCCATCGGCGAAAAGCACCTCTGCCGCGTCAGCCTGATAGAGCGTGGCGAGATGTTCGGCCATGCGGTCGCGGATGGTATCGCAGGCGACCTGCACCGCCATGCCGTTCAGATCGGAGCCCGAGGAGGCCGCCGTGGCCGAGGTATTGGGCACTTTCGCGGTGTCGGTGGCGGTGATGCGCACCATGTCGAGCGGAATGCCGAAGCGCGCGGCGGCGACCTGCGCCACCTTCTGGAACAGCCCCTGCCCCATCTCGGTGCCGCCATGGTTCATCGCGACCGAGCCGTCCTGATAGACATGCACCAGCGCGCCGGCCTGGTTGAGATGGGTGAGCGTGAAGGAGATGCCGAATTTCACCGGGGTCAGCGCGAGCCCGCGCTTGAGCAGCGGGGTCTCCTCGTTCCACTGCGCCACACGCGCCCGACGTTCGGCGTAGCCACAGCTTTCCGCCAGCTTGTCAGTCAGCGCGTTCAGGATGAAATCCTCGACCGGCTGGCCGTAATGGGTGGTCTGCACCCCGGCGGGTGCGGCAGGGGCATGGCCCACCGGGCCGGGCGCGCCGCGCGAGGTGAGATCGGTATCACCGCTCTCGTCGGGGAGAGTCGCGGGTGGCTCGGGGGGAGGCCCCGGGTCGAGCCCGGGGCGGGTGTCGTCGTAATCGGCGTAGTAATTGGCCCGCCGTATGTCCAGCGGATCGCGGCCCAGCGCATGAGCCACATGGTCGAGCACCCGCTCGATCCCCAGCATGCCCTGCGGCCCGCCGAAGCCACGATAGGCGGTGGCGCTCTGCATATTGGTCTTGAGCCGGTGGCTTTCGACCCGCAGCGCCGGGATGTCATAGGCGTTGTCCGCGTGCAGCATGGCGCGGTCGGCCACCGGAATGGACAGATCCTGCGCCCAGCCGCAGCGGGCATATTGCAAGAAATCCACCGCCAGCAGCTTGCCCTCGTCATCGAACCCGGCGCTGTAATCAATGCGGAAATCATGGCGCTTGCCGGTGATCACCATGTCGTCGTCGCGATCATAGCGCATCTTGGCCGGCCGCCCGGTTGCCGAGGCAACCACCGCGCAGGCGATGGCCAGCGCATTGCCCTGGCTCTCCTTGCCGCCGAAACCGCCGCCCATGCGCCGGGTCTCGACCCGCACGGCGTGCATCGGCAGGTGCAGCGCATGAGCCACCTTGTGCTGGATCTCGGTCGGGTGCTGGGTCGAGCTGTGCACCAGCAGATCGCCGTTTTCCTGCGCCAGCGCCAGCGCCGCCTGCCCTTCGAGATAGAAATGCTCCTGCCCGCCCATCTCGAGCGAGCCCTCGATCACATTCGGCGCCGCCTCCAGCGCCTGCACCGAATCGCCCTTTTCCCAGATGCGCGGGCCGTCCTCGAAACGGGTATCGGCGGCGAGCGCCGCATCGACGCTGAAGACCGGCTCGCGTGCCTCGTAGGTGATATGCGCCTTGCGCACCGCCTTGCGCGCGGCGAGATGGCTGGTCGCGGCGACCAGAAACACCGGCTGGCCGACATAATGCAGCGTGCCGTCCGACAGCAGCGGCTCGTCATGCAGCGAGGGCGAGCAGTCGCAATCCGAGGGCAGATCCTCCGCCTGCCAGACGCCCACCACGCCCGGCGCGCGGCGCACATCGGAAAGGTCGATTTCGGCGATATGGCCCGCCGCGATCTCCGAGAGGCCAAAGGCCAGATGCAGGCAGCCCGGCGGCACCGGGATATCGTCGATATAGCGCGCCTTGCCGGTCACATGCAGCGGCGCCGCGTCATGCGGCAGGGGTTTGGTGACGCTCATGGCCGCACCTCGCGCACATTGGTGGCGGCACCGAGATCTTCGAGCAGATAGCGGGTGAGCATGTTGCGCGCCGCCAGCAGGCGGTACTCGGAACTTGCCCGCATGTCGGACATCGGCTGGAAATCCGCCTCCCAGCCGTCCCAGGCGGCGACCACCGCCTCGTCATTCCAGGGCTTGCCGACAAGCGCGGCCTCCACCGCCTCGGCACGTTTCGGAATGCCCGCCATGCCGCCGAAGGCGATGCGCGCGCCGGTGACCGTGCCGTCCTCCACCTGGATATTGAAGGCGCCGCAGACCGCCGAAATATCCTGATCGAAGCGTTTCGACAGCTTGTAGACCCGCAGCCGGTCGGGCTGGCGCGGGATCTCGATCGTCTCGACGAATTCGCCGGGGTAGCGGTCCTGCTTGCCGTAATCGAGAAAGAAATGCTCCATCGCCATTTCGCGCCTTGTGTCGCGGTAGCGCAGATGCAGCCTTGCCCCCAGCGCGATCAGCACCGGCGGGTTGTCCCCGATGGGCGAACCGTTGGCGATATTCCCGCCGATGGTCGCCGCCGCCCGTACCTGGCCGGAGCCGTAGCGGCGCAGCATCTCGGCATAGCTCGGGAAATGCACGCGCATCAGGTCGAGCACGCGGTCCATGGTCACGCCCGCGCCGATGCGGATCGCCTCGTCGGTGACCTCGATCTCCTGAAGATCGCGACAGCGGTTGAGAAAGATCACCTCCGGCAGATCGCGCAGCTGCTTGGTGACCCAGAGCCCCACATCCGTCGCCCCCGCCACCAGCGTGGCGTTGGGGTGGCGCGCGGCGAGCTCGGCCAGCTCGTCAGCGCTGTCGGGCACATGCGCGGTCATGTCCCGCGACGAGACCGTCCCGGCGACCTCGGGCAGCGCGCCCTCGTCCATCCAGCCCGGCACCGGCGCCTCTGCGGCGGCCTCGGCGGCGCGCACGATGGGCGCGTAGCCGGTGCAGCGGCAGAGATTGCCCGACAGCGCGTCGTCATAGTCGGTATCGCCCCTGAGATGGGCATTGGCCATCGAGACCACGAAGCCCGGCGTGCAGAAGCCGCATTGCGAGCCGTGATGGCTGACCATGGCCTCCTGCACCGGGTGCATCTCGCCGCCCGGGCCCGAGATCCCCTCGACCGTGCGCAGTGCCTTGCCGTGGAGCTGCGGCAGGAAGAGGATGCAGGCATTGACCGCGCGGCTGCCGCGCGCATCGCTCACCATCACGGTGCAGGCGCCGCAATCGCCCTCGTTGCAGCCCTCTTTCGTTCCTGTCAGCCCGCGCTCTTCGCGCAGCCAGTCGAGCGCCGTGCGCGTCGGCGAGACCCCGCGCAGCTCGACTCTTTCCCCGTTCAGAAGAAAGGAGATATCCATATATACAGACCTGCCGCCTTACCCGTCCTTTTGCTGCGCGCCCCCGATGCGGCGTAGAAAGCGCGCGGACTATCCCTGTGCCGTACTACGCTAGGGGGCGGGTTTCGGGCTTGGCAAGAAGAAAATGCTTATTTCCGAGGCAGCACGGCCCTCTGCGCCGCCAAACCGGGCAGCCCCCTGTGGCACGCAATCAGGACGAGTCCTGCACGCCCTGCGGGTCGGCGCAGTCGTCGCCGTCGGGCCCGGAGAACCCCGCGCTCAGGAACTCCGTGATCGCCGTGATCGGCGCGTTCATGTTCAGGATCGAATTGTGATCGCCCTGCTCGAAAATATCGACCTGCGCATCCGGCCAGATCCGGCCCAGCGCGTCGAGATCCTTGACCGGAGCGGCGTAATCGTGCCGCGCATGCACCGCCAGGAGCTTTTCGCCACGCCGCGCCGCTAGCGGCTGCCAGGGCAGATCGACCGGATAGGGCGCCCCCAGACGGCTGACCGCCTGCACGAACCGGTCGAGACAGCCATTGGCGATGCCGTATTGCGTGCCGCCCAGCCGGATCAGCTTGTGCAACTCGATGGGTGTGGAAACGAAGACGACCCGGGGGCTGGTGATCCCCTCGTCCAGCGCGAACAGCAGACCGTTGGCGCTGACGCAATGGCCAAGCATGCCGTCATAGGGGCCCAGTGTCTCGGCACAATGCCGGATCGCGCGGGTGACCGTGGCCATGCTGCACATCCTGCGCACCGGATCGAGATGACCGGGCAGGATCAGCGCATCGACCTCGGCGCCGGCATTGCGCAATGTCCGCGCAAGCCGAGCGAATTGCCGGACACTGCCGTCATGACCATGCACCAGCAGCACGCGCCCGCGTCGCACGCCTTGCGGCTGGTGACGGATCACCGCCACATCGGGCGCCGCCTGAAGAAAGCTGACACCGCGCCGCGTGCGGCGCTGCACCGGGCCAACGAAATTGCTGGATTTGAGATAGCGCCGCGCCAGCAGCGCCGCTGTGATGGCAGGTGCCACCCGCGACGCGAGCAGCAGCACATTGTGACGTCCGGACTTGAGCAGCGACAGAAGGCGCGAGCGCGGCGGGCGCGTATCGATATCGAAGCCGAACGCATCCTCGGCGGCGGAGGGGGCATTGCCCGCATCCGCTCCCATCGTCTCGCCCGACATTGGCCGGTTGTTCGCAACATGGTTCATCTCGGATCCCGCCGCGCACGCCTCGCACGGTCGCTCTATTGCCTCAGCTGCCGTTTGTGGAGCGCGAAATCGGTCAAAATTGGGCAGCATTGTTTCTGAAACATGGATTTTGCCCGGTGCTTGGCGCCGCCCGCTCCGCCGCAACAGGAGGCTTTCGCCCGTCGCGCCCGCACCATAATGTGTCTGCATGGCAGATCCCCGATTCATTCACCTCCGCGTCCACACCGAATATTCCCTGCTCGAAGGCGCCGTCCGGCTGAAAAAGCTGCCGGGGCTCTGCGAGACCATGGGCATGCCCGCCGTGGCGGTGACCGACACCAACAACCTGTTCTCGGCGCTGGAGTTTTCCGTGACCGCCAGCGGCGCGGGGGTGCAGCCGATCATCGGCTGTCAGGTCGATCTGCAATATGTGCAGCCGGTTCCGGGCGAACGGCCCAGGCCGCCCGCCCCCGTCGTGCTTCTGGCGCAGAACGAGCGCGGCTATGAAAACCTGATGAAGCTCAATTCCTGCCTCTATCTGCGCCATGACGGCCAGCAGGAGCATGTGACGCTGGAGGAGCTGGAACAATACGGCGCCGGGCTGATCTGCCTTTCCGGCGGCCCGGACGGGCCGGTCGGGCGGCTCTTGCGGGAAAACCACCGCGCCGCGGCGCAGACGCTGATGACGAGGCTGCACCAGATCTATGACGACCGGCTCTATGTCGAGCTGCAACGCCATCCCGGCGAGGACGGGCTGCCCGAGGCGGAACGGCTGACCGAGCGCGGCCATGTGGAGATGGCCTATGAGATGGGGCTGCCGCTGGTTGCCACCAACGATGTGTATTTCCCGAAATCCGACATGTACGAGGCGCATGACGCGCTGATCTGCATCTCCGAGGGCGCCTATGTCGACCAGCAGGAACCGCGCCGCCGGCTGACCGCGCAGCATTACCTCAAGACCCCGCAGGAGATGGCGACGCTGTTTGCCGATCTGCCCGAGGCGATCGAGAACACCGTCGAGATCGCCAAGCGCTGCGCCTTCATGACCTACAAGCGCGCCCCGATCCTGCCGAAATTCGCCGATGACGAGGTCGAGGAGCTGCGGCGCCAGGCCAATGAGGGCCTGCAAAAGCGCCTGGCGGTGATCCCGCACGCGGTCAGCCCCGAGGACTACCAGAAGCGGCTCGATTTCGAACTGGGCATCATCGAGGGCATGGGCTTTCCCGGCTACTTTCTGATCGTGGCAGACTTCATCAAATGGGCCAAGGAGCACGATATCCCCGTCGGGCCGGGCCGGGGCTCGGGCGCCGGCTCTCTGGTGGCCTATGCGCTTACCATCACCGACCTCGACCCGCTGCGCTATTCGCTGCTCTTCGAGCGCTTCCTCAACCCCGAACGGGTCTCGATGCCCGACTTCGACATCGACTTCTGCATGGACCGCCGCGAAGAGGTGATCCGCTACGTTCAGCAGAAATACGGTCATGACAAGGTGGCGCAGATCATCACCTTCGGCGCGCTGCTGTCGAAGGCGGCGGTGCGCGATGTGGGCCGGGTGTTGCAGATGCCCTATGGCCAGGTCGACCGGCTGTCGAAGATGATCCCGGTGGAGGGGGTGAAACCCGTCTCCATCGAGAAGGCGCTTCAGGACGAGCCGCGCCTGCGCGAGGAGGCGCGCAACGAGGAGGTGGTCGACCGGCTGCTGACCTATGGCCAGCAGGTGGAGGGGCTTCTCCGCAACGCCTCGACCCACGCCGCCGGGGTGGTGATCGCCGACCGCCCGACAGACGAGCTGGTGCCGCTCTATCAGGATCCGCGCTCGGACATGCCGGCCACCCAGTTCAACATGAAATGGGTGGAACAGGCAGGGCTGGTGAAGTTCGACTTCCTCGGCCTCAAGACGCTGACGGTGATCCAGAACGCGGTGAACCTGATCCTCAAGGACGGGCGGCCCATCCATGTGGCCGCCGACGGCACGGAGCTTTACCAGCCCGCCGAGGGCGGCGAGAACCAGATGAACCTCATCCCGCTGGACGATGAGAAGACCTACAAGCTCTACGCCGATGCCAAGACCGTCGCGGTGTTCCAGGTGGAAAGTACCGGCATGATGGATGCGCTCAAGCGCATGAAGCCCACCTGTATCGAGGATATCGTGGCGCTCGTGGCGCTTTACCGTCCGGGCCCGATGGAAAACATCCCGGTCTATTGCGAGGTCAAGAACGGCCTGCGCGAGATCACCTCGGTGCACCCGTCGATCGACCATATCCTTGCCGAGACCCAGGGCATCATCGTCTATCAGGAACAGGTGATGCAGATCGCCCAGGAAATGGCGGGATACAGCCTCGGCGGCGCCGACCTGCTGCGCCGCGCCATGGGCAAGAAGATCAAGGAGGCCATGGACGCCGAGCGGCCGAAATTCGAAAAGGGCGCGGCGGAGAACGGCGTCGAGAAGAAGAAGGCGACCGAGGTCTTCGACCTGCTGGAGAAATTCGCCAATTACGGCTTCAACAAATCCCACGCCGCCGCCTATGCGGTGGTGAGCTACCAGACGGCGTGGCTCAAGGCCAACCACCCGGTGGAGTTCATGGCCGGGGTGATGAACTGCGATATCCATCTCACCGACAAGCTCGCGACCTATTTCTACGAGCTGAAGAAGGGGCTGAAGCTGGGCTATACGCCGCCCTGCGTGAACCGCAGCCAGGCGATGTTCGACGTGGCCGACCAGAAGCTGGTCTATGCGCTGGGGGCACTGAAGAATGTCGGCGTCGAGGCGATGCAGCTGGTGGTGGCCGGGCGGCAGGATCCGGATGCGGGCGTCACGGCATCAAACGGCGAGGCCCTGGATCAAGTCCGGGGCGGGCGTGAGAAACCTTTCGTCAATCTCTACGATTTCGCCCGGCGGGTGGACCTGAAGCGGGTCGGCAAGCGGCCGCTGGAGATGCTGGCCCGCGCCGGCGCCTTCGACCAGCTCGACCGCAACCGGCGGCGGGTCTTCGAGAGTCTCGATGCGCTGGTCGCCTATTCGGCGGCGGTGCATGAGCAGAAGGGCAGCGCGCAGGTCTCGCTCTTTGGTGAGGCCGGCGACGATCTGCCCGAGCCGCGCCTGTCGCCGGTGCCCGACTGGCTGCCGGCAGAGCGGCTGAGCGAGGAATTCAAGGCCATCGGCTTCTACCTTTCGGGCCATCCGCTCGACGATTACATGCCGGCGCTGAAACGGCGCGACGTGATGACGCTGGACGATGTCGAGGAGAGGGCCCGCGGCGGCGCCTGCATCGCCAAGCTGGCGGGCGTGGTGGCCGGGCGGCAGGAGCGCAAATCGGCGCGCGGCAACCGCTTTGCCTTTGCCCAGCTTTCCGATCCGACCGGCGCCTATGAGGTGACGATCTTTTCCGAGACGCTGGAGAAATCCCGCGACATGCTGGAGACCGGCGCCAAGGTGGTGGTGACCGTCGAGGCGACGCTGGAATCCGATCAGCTCAAGCTTCTGGCGCGCAGTTTCGGGCCGGTCGAGCATGTGGTCGCCGATGCCGGCGCCTCGGGGCTGCGGATCTTCATCGAGGAGCCGGGCACGGTGGCGCAGGTCGCCTCGGTGCTGAGCCGCGCCTCCGAGCAGATGCCCAAGGCCGGGCGCGGGCCGATCCGGCTGTGCCTGACGGCGGCGGGGCTGCCGGGCGAGGTGGAGATGGATCTCAAGCAGGAGTTCCCGGTGACGCCGGAGATCAAGGGGGCGGTGAAATCGCTCGACGGAGTGCTGGCGGTGGAGGATTTCTGAGCCGGCCTCCTCGGCCCCTTGCGGCGCCTCCTCGGAGCGTCGCGCTCAGTAATGCGGCGGGCGCTCGTCGCCCATCACCACCCCGCCGGTGCCCTCGTCCTGCCGCGCCGCCTCGCGCTCCATGAGCAGCGCCACGCGGCGGGTGAGCAGCGCGATCTCCTGATCCTGACGTGCGACGGTATCGGAGAGATCCTCGACCACGCGCTGCAGATGCGCGATGCGTTCCTCGAGAGCGGCGGTATCGGCGGGCATGGGCAGGCTCCTCTGGGCGGGGGTCTTGTGCGCGAGAGATAGGCGGCGCGGCGCGGGATGTCCACGGCGGGACCGTTTGGAGTATTTGCGGAAAGATGAAAGCCCGGAGCGCGGCGCTCGCTTGCTCCTTTGCGCCTGAGGGGCTAAGGGAGGCGCGCAATCTGGAGGAGCCCGGAGCCCGCCATGGCCAAAGTGAAAAAAGCCCCCCGCCCCAAGGCGCAGACGCCGAAGGGATTCCGCGATTATTTCGGATCGGAAGTGAGCGAGCGCGCCGAGATGCTGCGCGCCATCGCCGGGGTCTATCATCGCTACGGCTTCGAGGCGCTGGAATCGAGCGCGGTGGAGACGGTCGAGGCGCTCGGCAAGTTCCTGCCCGATGTGGACCGCCCGAACGAGGGGGTCTTTGCCTGGCAGGACGAGGACGAGGGCTGGGTGGCGCTGCGCTATGACCTCACCGCGCCGCTGGCGCGGGTCTATGCCCAGCACCGCAACGATCTGCCGACGCCCTATCGGCGCTATGCCATGGGGCCGGTCTGGCGCAACGAAAAGCCCGGGCCCGGACGGTTCCGGCAGTTCTATCAATGCGACGCCGATACGGTGGGCACCGGCTCAGTGGCCGCCGATGCCGAGATCTGCGCGATGCTGGCGGACACGCTGGAAGTGGTCGGCATTCCGCGCGGCGATTATCTGGTGCGGGTCAACAACCGCAAGGTGTTGAACGGAATTCTCGAAGCGGCTGGCCTTGATGGTCAAGACAAGGCACATGAGCGTGGAATTGTTCTCCGAGCGATTGATAAGTTGGATCGCCTGGGTAAGGATGGCGTTGCAGCCCTGCTCGGAAAAGGGCGACAAGACAATAGTGGTGATTTTACTAGCGGCGCAAACCTGAGCGCTGACCAAGCAGAAATTATCATGCGATTCGTCAATGCTAGCGAGAATATTACCCAAAAACTCAATGAAATCGCAGGCGAGTCTTTTGGACTTTCCATAAAAGTCTTTGAAGACGCTGCTCAAAAACCAAGTGAAGGCTCATTCGAACCTGCCGGAAATTCTCTCGACGCGCTTGAATACGAGGTATGGAACGGCGCTGTGCTCGACTATCTTTCTGAACTGGTGGAAGATTCGAAAGTCGGACAAGAAGGTGTCGATGAACTTCGACAAATCGAGAATCTACTCGCGGCACAAGGGTACTTCGCAGATCGCATTCGGCTAGATCCCTCGGTCGTACGCGGCCTCGGCTATTACACCGGGCCGGTCTTTGAGGCAGAGCTGACCTTCGAGATCCTCGACGAGAAGGGCCGCAAGCGGCAGTTCGGCTCGGTCGCCGGCGGCGGGCGTTATGACGATCTGGTCAAGCGCTTCACCGGTCAGGCGGTGCCGGCGACCGGCGTTTCCATCGGCGTCGACCGGCTGCTTGCCGCGCTGCGCGAGAAGGGCCGCATCGGCGGCAGCGTGCAGGGGCCGGTGGTGGTGACGGTCATGGACCGCGACCGTATGGCCGATTACCAGACCATGGTGGCCGAGCTGCGCAATGCCGGCATCCGCGCCGAGGTCTATCTCGGCAATCCGAAGAATTTCGGCAACCAGCTCAAATATGCCGACAAGCGCAACTCGCCCGTCGCGGTGATCGAGGGCGGCGACGAGAAGGCCAATGGCGTGGTGCAGATCAAGGACCTGATCCTCGGCGCCAAGCTGGCGCAGGAGGCGACGCTCGAGGAATGGAAGGAGCGGCCCAGCCAGTACGAGGTGCCGCGCGGCGAGCTGGTCGCCAAGGTCAAAGAGATCCTGAGCCAATGGGCGTGAGCATCGCAGAGGAACGCGCCGAGGCGGTGCGGCTGCGTGCCCGCTTTGTCGAGGCCGGCGCCAAAAACGTGGATTGCGCCATCCTGCAACCCGCCGAGACCCTGCTCGATCTCTATGGCGAGGATATCCGCGCCCGCGCCTATGTCACCCAGGATCCGGCGCGCGGCGAGGTGATGCTGCGCCCGGATTTCACCGTGCCGGTGGTACAGATGCATATGCAGAGCGGCGCCGCGCCCTCGCGCTACACCTATTGCGGAGAGGTGTTCCGGCGGCAGGAAGAGCACCCCGAGCGCGCCTCGGAATATTTCCAGGTGGGGTACGAGCTCTTTGCGGATGAGGCGCCGGCGCAGGCGGATGCCGAGGTGTTCGCGCTCTTTGCCGAGACGCTGGCGCCCTTTGGGCTGCGCGCGGTGACTGGCGATATCGGGATTCTCACCGCCGCCGTGGCGGGGTTGAAGACATCCGAGCGGCGCCGGGACGCGCTGATGCGGCATATCTGGCGCCCGCGCCGGTTCCGCGCCCTGCTCGACCGCTATTCCGGCCGCACCCCGCCGCCACCCGCGCGCAAGGCGCTCTTGGAGGCGCAGGATGCCATGGCCGGGGCCGGGCCGATGATCGGCATGCGCTCGGAGGCGGAGATCGCCGCGCGCATCGAAGCGCTGCGCGCCGATGCCGCCGAGGGGCCGCTCTGCGACAGCCAGGTGCAGCTGATCGACACGCTGCTGGCGGTGCGCGAGACCTGCCCCTATGCGCTGGAGCATCTGCACGACATCGCTGTCGACCTGCCCGGGCTGCTGCCGGCGGTCGAGCGCTTCGCGCGGCGCTGCGACGCGCTGGCGGCGCGCGGCATCGACGTGGAGGCGCTGGAATTCGAGGCGAGCTACGGGCGCACCTCGATGGAATATTACGACGGCTTCGTCTTCGGTTTCCTGGCGCCGCAGCGCCCGGATCTGCCGCCCATCGCCACGGGCGGGCGCTATGACGCGCTGACCGCGCGGCTGGGACAGGGCCGCGCCGCGCCGGCGGTGGGCGGGGTGATCCGCCCCGGCCTGCTGCTGCAACTGGAGGGTGGGGCATGAGCATCAAGCTGGGCGTGCCCTCCAAGGGACGGCTGATGGAAAAGACCTTCGACTGGTTCGGCGCGCGCGGCGTGCGCCTCAGCCGGACCGGCTCGGAGCGGGAATATTCCGGCGCCGTCGAGGGCGTCGGCGGGGTCGATCTGGTGCTGCTCTCGGCGGGCGAGATCCCGCGTGAGCTAGCGGCGGGACGGCTGCATCTGGGGGTGACCGGCACCGATCTCATTCACGAGAAGCTGGTGCAGTGGGACCAGAAGGTCGAGCCGCTGGCGGAGCTGGGCTTCGGCCAGGCGGATCTGATCGTCGCGGTGCCCGCCTGCTGGGTCGATGTCACCACGCTCGACGATCTCGACGCGGCGGCGGCGGCGTTCCGCGCCGCGCACGGGTTCCGGATGCGGATCGCCACGAAATACCACCGGCTGGTGCGCGATTACCTGCGCCGGGGCGGCGTGGCGGATTACCAGTTGGTGGACAGCCAGGGCGCCACCGAGGGCACGGTGAAGAACCTCACCGCCGAGGCCATCGCCGACATCACCTCGACCGGCGAGACGCTGCGCGCGAACCATCTCAAGGTGCTGGAGGAAGAGCCGGTGCTGCGCAGCCAGGCGACGCTGTTCCGCAGCCGCGCGGCGCGGCTGGAGGATGGCGACCGGCAGGTGCTGCGCGGGCTCACCGAGACGCTGGGAGTCTGAGCAGAGCTCCGCGCTTTGGACGGGTGACGGTGGGTTGGAACCCCACCCTGCGGTCGAGCATGACGGGAGCCGCGCCATCGCCGGCCCGGGGGTTGGCGATCTGACTGAAGGACCTCTCGATTTATCCCTGCCAAGTCCGAATGACCTCAACACGAAGCGCAGACGTTACCAAATCGCCAGCCCGGGGGGCGGGCCGGCGATGGCGCGGCGGCTTCGCCTTGTTCCGCGCCGGGCAATGCTCCACCGCAGGATGGGTTTCCGCCCCACCGCCCCTTCCCCCTGTTCATCTCCCCTCCCCCGTGCAAGGCTGACCCCAAGCACCGGACACGGGAGAACTGCCATGAAGGTCGGAATTGTCGGCGCGGGAATGGTCGGATCGGCGGCGGGCTATGCGCTGGCGCTGCGCGGCGGCGCCAGCGAGGTGGTGCTGGTCGACCGCAATCTCGCGCTTGCCACCGCGCAGGCGGAGGACATTGCCCATGCCGTGCCCTTTGCCCATCCCTGCCGCATCTCTGCCGGCGACTACGACGCGCTGGAGGGCACCGATCTGGTGATCCTCGCCGCCGGTGTCGCGCAGAAACCCGGCGAGGACCGGCTGAGCCTGCTGTCGCGCAATGCCGATGTCTTTGCGCAGGTGATCGACGGCGTGCAGCGCGCCGCGCCCGAGGCGATGCTGCTGGTCGCCTCGAACCCGGTGGATGTGATGACCGACGTGGCGCTGCACGCCTCGGGATTGCCGCCGGAACGGGTGATCGGCTCGGGCACGATTCTCGACACCGCGCGGTTCCGCAGCCTGCTCGGCGGGCATCTCGGCGTGGCGCCGCAATCGGTGCATGCCTATGTGCTGGGCGAACACGGCGATTCGGAAGTGCTGGCCTGGGCGGCGGCGCGGGCCGGATCGGAACCGGTGGAGCACTTTGCGGTGCAGGTGGGCGCCGCGATCACCGGCGAGGTGCGCGCGCGCATCGACGAGGGTGTGCGCCGCGCCGCCTATCGCATCATCGAGGGCAAGGGCGCGACCTGGTACGGCATCGGTGCCGGGCTCGCGCGGATCGTGCAGGCGGTGCGCGACGATCAGCGCGCGGTGCTGTCGGTCTCGATGGCGACGCCGGAGGTTGAGGGGGTACGCGACGTGGCGCTCAGCCTGCCGCGCGTCGTGGGCCGCGCCGGCGTGCTGGCGACGCTGATGCCGGAGCTTGCCTCCGACGAGGCGACGGCGCTGCGGCGCTCGGCGGAGATGCTGAAGGAAACGGCGGAGGCGCTTGGTTAAGCGCGGCAATGGGCGGATTGCCCACCCCACGGGGCCTCAGCCGAGCAGCATCCACAGGGCAACGCCGGCGAGAACGAGTGCAAACCCCGCGTTCAGCCGCCGCGCCGCCCGCTCGCTGCGAAACAGCGCCGCGATCCGGTCGCCGACCACCGTCCAGCAGATGAAGGCCAGCAGGTTGTTCAGGGTGAAGACCGTGGTGATCAGCACCACCTCTGCGACCGGACCGAGCGGCGCGCGGCCAAGGAACTGCGCGAACATCAGCGCGATGATCACATAGGCCTTGGGGTTCAGCAGCAGCAGGAGCGCACCGTCACGCATCCCCGACAGGCCCGAGATGGCCTTGGACGAAGACGCCCCGGCGCGGGCGAGGCGCCAGGCGAGATAGAGCACATAGAGCGCGCCCGCCCATCTCAGCGCCTTGAGCAGCAGCGGCATCTGCCCGACAGCGCCGGCAAAGCCCAGCCCGATGGCGAGAGTGACCGCCCAGGTGGCCAGATGATAGCCAAGGCTCATCGGAATCGTGGCGCGCGAGCCAAAGCGCGCGCCGGTTGCGGCAAACACCATATTGGCCGGCCCCGGGCTGTAGGCCAGCGGCAACAGAAACACGATCAGCGACAGAACCACCTCGGCCATGCGACCTCCCTCATCCGGACATGGGGAGCTTGTCGGCCAATGGCGGCGGCCTGCGCGATCCGTTTCCTGCGCATTCGCGCAGGCAGGACGGTCAGGCGATGATATCGGGTGTCAGCCGGTCCTCGATCAGGGCGATTTTGTCCTTGAGAAACAGCTTCTTCTTCTTCAGCCGCTGCAAGGTCAGCTGATCGGCCACGCCGCGCTCGTGCAGGGCGGCAATCGCATCGTCGAGATCGCGGTGTTCGCGTCTGAACACCTCCAGCTCGACCCGCAACACCTCCTCGGTCTTCATCGAGATATCTTGCGGCGCGTCCATGCGGGGGATCTCCTTGCAGTGCAGGCGTTTAAAATAGCAACTCCCCACGTTTTGGCAAAGCCCTTGCGCATAATCCGCACGCTTCCCATATTCATGTGGTCGGGTTGCCGAAATTCGGGGCCCGGCATGGACGGTCGCTTTCTGTTAAGGACATGTCGATGAGCAAAATGACCCTGGGTTCCTACCCGCATATGCTCGGCTTCGAGCAGCTCGAGCGCCTGCTCGAACGTACTGCCAAGTCGAGCGAAGGCTACCCGCCTTTCAATATCGAACAGACCGCGGACGATTCCTACCGGATCACCCTCGCCGTGGCCGGTTTCTCGGAAAATGACCTGTCGATTACCGTCGAGGACCGCCAGCTGGTGATCCGCGGGCGGCAGCGCGAGGATGGCGCGGAACGCATCTTTTTGCATCGCGGCATCGCGGCGCGGCAGTTCCAGCGCAGTTTCGTCTTGGCCGATGGCGTGGAAGTGGGGGAGGCTGTGATGGAGAACGGCCTGCTGCACGTGGATCTCACGCTGTCGCGTCCCGAGACGGTGGTTCAGACGATCCAGATCAGAAAGGGGTAAGCCATGAATACCAAGTTCGAATTCAAACTCCCGGGCGAAGACCGCATCGTCTATGTCCGCCCCGTCGCCGCCGTGGATCTGCCCGAGGAAATGCAGAGCCAGCTCGGCGGGCTGGAGACGCTCTATGCCGTGCACAATTCCGATGGCGAACGGCTGGCGCTGGTCAAGGACCGCAAGCTCGCCTTCGTGCTGGCGCGGCAGAACGACTTTGCCCCGGTGACGGTCCACTAATCCCGCATCGCCCGGCCCCGCGCCGGGCGCTCGCGCTCAGCCCCGGCGCCAGCGATGCATGACATCCGCGCCGGTGGCCCGCACCTCCTCCAGCACGAAACGCGGCGCCTCCGCCAGACGGTCGACGCCCATGGCGCCGATGCCCGGGCGGCCCTCGGCCCCCAGCGCGATGCCGGCGGTGAAGCCCACCAGCTCATCCACCAGATCGGCGGCAAGCAGCGAGGCGGCGAGCTGCCCCCCACCCTCGCAGAACACCCGTGTGAGCCCCTGCGCACCAAGCGCCGCGAGCAGCGCCTGCGGGTCGATGCGCCCGCCCGACACCTCGCAGGGCAGGAGGAGTGCGCCGCAACTTTCCCAGGCGCGGCGGGTCTGCGACGCGGCGTCCGAGCCATGCACCAGCCACACCGGCACGTCGCGCGCGGTGCTGGCGAGCTTGCTCATCAGCGGCACGTCGATGAGGCGCGAGACCACCACCCGCACCGGCTGCCGGACCTCTCCCCAGCCGCGCACCGTCAGCGCCGGATCGTCGGCGCGCGCGGTGCCCGCCCCCACCATCACCGCGTCATGCGACGCGCGCAGGCCGTGCACGACGCGGCGCGCCTCGGGCCCGGTGATCCACTGGCTTTCGCCGGTGGCGGTGGCGATGCGCCCGTCGAAACTGTTGGCGAGCTTCAGCGTGACCAGCGGGCGCCCCTGATCGACACGCAGAAAGAAGCCGGCATGATCGCGCGCCGCCTCTTCGGCCAGCACGCCGGTGGTCACCTCGACGCCGTGCCGGCGCAGATGCTCGAACCCCTTGCCCGACACTCTCGGATCGTTGTCGGCCAGCGGTGCCACGACGCGCGCGATACCGGCACGCACAAGCGCCTCGACGCAGGGCGGGGTCTTGCCGTGATGGGCGCAGGGCTCCAGCGTGACATAGGCGGTGGCGCCGCGCGCCGCATCGCCGGCCTGCGAAAGTGCCAGCGGTTCCGCATGCGGGCGCCCGCCTTGTGCGGTGGCGCCGCGCCCCACCACATGCCCGTCCTTGACGATCACGCAGCCCACAGCCGGGTTGGGCCAGCACTGGCCCATCCGTCGCCGGCCCAGCCTCAGGGCATGGGCCATGTGGCGGGTGTCGTCGCTCACTTCTCCGCCGGGGCGGTCTCTGGACGCAATTCGCTGACGAATTTGTCGAAATCGTCGGCGGCCTGGAAATTCTTGTAGACGCTGGCAAAGCGCACATAGGCCACGGTGTCGATCCGGGCCAGGGTCTCCATCACGATCTCGCCGATCTGCTTGGAGGGGATATCGGTCTCGCCGAGGCTTTCGAGCCGCCGCACGATGCCGCTGATCATCTGGTCCACGCGCTCGGGCTCTATGGGCCGTTTCTGCAAGGCGATGCGGATCGAGCGTTCGAGCTTGTCGCGGTCGAAATCCTCGCGCCGTCCGTTGGTCTTGATCACCACCAGATCGCGAAGCTGCACGCGCTCATAGGTGGTAAACCTGCCTCCGCAGGCCGGGCAGAACCGCCGCCGCCGGATCGAGACATGCTCCTCGGCCGGTCGGGAGTCCTTCACTTGCGTATCGATATGTCCGCAAAACGGGCAGCGCATGGCCGTTCCCCTAATCTGTTCTTCTCTGCCTCGGTCGTGGGCTTTGTCCCCACTTATCCACAGCCACTATAGGGGAGCCGCCAGACATTGGGTAGAGGAGAAATTAGGCAACAAGATAAGGGGAAATGACAATAGGAAAAATCGCTGCGCCTTGTGAATATTCGTCGCTTCGGAAACGCAGACCAGTCTTGTCGCGCCGCCTACCCGCTCAGATGCGCCACAACCTGACGGCGATGCGGCGCGCGGCGGTGCTCGAAGAGATAGATCCCCTGCCAGGTGCCGAGTGCCAGCCGCCCGCCGCTTACGGGGATCGAGAGCGACACCGGCAACAGTGCCGCCTTGATATGAGCGGGCATGTCGTCGGGCCCCTCATAGGTATGGGTGAGATAGGACATGGACGGATCGTCCGAGGGCGGCACCAGCCGGTGGAAATAGGCGGTGAGATCGCTCTGAACCTCGGGATCGGCGTTTTCCTGAATGAGCAGCGAGGCCGAGGTATGGCGAACAAAGAGCGTCAGCAGCCCCGTACCCTCGACCCAGCCAGCCACGTCGCGGGTGAATTCGTAGAGCCCCGGCTCGGTCGTCGAAATCATGAAAGTCGTCTGCATCGCCGCTCCCGTTTGGTTCTGGATAGCGGCTCGCGTCGCACATCGCCAGAGCGCACGGTGCGGGATCAGGCCTCGACTGCCTCGCAGGCCACGCTGGGCAGATCAGAGGCCCTGTCGATGAGCATGGGCGAGCCGGAATCGGTCACGGCGGGCATCTGGCCGACCTGACGGAGCGTTTCCTCGCAATCGGCAAGTTCCTCGGGCGCCACCTCGATCACGATCACCTCCGGCTCATTGGTCATCAGCGCCTCTGTCGCGGCATAGGCGGCAACGGAAACGCAGGTTGCGGCAGCGGTCAGAACGATAAGGCGGGTCATTGAGATCTCCTTTCGGCTTGCAGACAGAACGCCACACTGCACGTGAATGTTCCGTGAGCGCCTTTCAGCGATACGCGCGCGCCGCCCGGCCCCGACGCCCGCGCCGCAATTTTTACCCGCAGGCAAACAAAAAACGCCGCCCCGAACCGGGACGGCGTTTCTGTTTACGTCAGAGGCGCGCTCAGCCGAACAGCCGCGCGCCCTGCTCGTCGATCATCTGTTTCGCCTTGCGCAGCGACGCCTCGACCGCGTCGTCGTGATCGCGCAGCACATCGGCGCGGATCAGCTTGTGGGTCTTCTCCTCGCCATCCACCTCGCCCGAGATCGTCGCGGCGACGCGGAACTGCCCGTCGGCGGCCATCGGCTCCGGCACGATGTGGAAGCCTTTGTATTCCACCGCCTCGGCCTGCGGCGCCGCCGCGCCGTCATCCGCGCCGCCGCCGAAGAGTTTTTTCCAGAACGACATGCTCAGCAGCCCAACGCGATCACTGATCCAGGAACGACCGCAGCTTGCGCGAGCGGCTCGGATGCTTGAGCTTGCGCAGCGCCTTGGCCTCGATCTGACGGATCCGCTCGCGGGTCACCGAGAACTGCTGGCCCACCTCTTCGAGCGTGTGGTCGGTGTTCATGCCAATGCCGAAGCGCATCCGCAGAACCCGCTCCTCACGCGGGGTGAGCGAGGAGAGCACCCGCGTCGTGGTTTCCTTCAGGTTCTCCTGAATGGCGGAATCCAGCGGCAGGATCGCGTTCTTGTCCTCGATGAAATCGCCGAGCTGGCTGTCTTCCTCGTCGCCGATGGGCGTTTCGAGCGAGATCGGCTCCTTGGCGATCTTCATCACCTTGCGGACCTTCTCCAGCGGCATCTGGAGCTTTTCGGCCAGCTCTTCCGGCGTCGGCTCGCGACCGATCTCGTGCAGCATCTGGCGGCCGGTGCGGACCAGCTTGTTGATCGTCTCGATCATGTGCACCGGAATACGGATGGTGCGCGCCTGATCCGCGATGGAGCGGGTGATCGCCTGCCGGATCCACCAGGTGGCATAGGTCGAGAACTTGTAGCCGCGGCGGTATTCGAACTTGTCGACCGCCTTCATCAGGCCGATGTTGCCCTCCTGGATGAGATCCAGGAACTGGAGGCCGCGGTTGGTGTATTTCTTGGCGATGGAGATCACCAGACGCAGGTTGGCCTCGACCATTTCCTTTTTCGCCTGACGGGCCTCTTTCTCGCCCTTCTGCACCTGGTTCACGATGCGGCGGAATTCGCTGATGTCGAGACCGACATACTGCCCGACCTGCGCCATGTCGGCGCGCAGGTCCTCGACCTTGTCGGTAAAGCGCTCGATGAACATCTGCCAGCCACGGCCCGGCTTTTCGGCCATGCGCTCCATCCAGTTGGGATCGAGCTCGTGGTTGCGGTACTCGTCGACGAATTCGCGGCGGTTGATGCGCGCCTGATCGGCCAGTTTCACCATGCTCGAGTCGATCGACATGATGCGACGGTTGATGCCGTAAAGCTGGTCGATCAGCGCCTCGATGCGGTTATTGTGCAGGTGCAGGCCGTTCACCAGCTCGACGATTTCCGAGCGCAGCTTCTGATAGCGCGCCTCGTCGCCTTCCGAGAAAGTGCCGTCCTCGTTCAGCGTCGCGCTGATGCGGGCATCCTGCATCTCGGCCAGCTCTTCGTAATCGCGGGCGATGCGGTCGAGCGTCTCCAGCACGCGCGGCTTCAGCGCGGTCTCCATCGCGGCCAGCGACATGTTGGCCTGCTCGTCGTCGTCCTCATCGTCCTCGCGGGCGATGGGGTTGCCGTCGGCATCGAGCTCGGGCTCTTCTTTCTTGGGCTTTTCCGAGGTCGCGGCGCCGGCATCGACAACCGCCTCCTGAAGATCGCCATCCTCGTCCATCTGGTTGCCGAAGGTGGTCTCGAGGTCGATCACGTCGCGCAACAGGATCTCTTCGGAGAGAAGTTCCTCGCGCCAGATGGTGATCGCCTGGAAGGTCAGCGGGCTTTCGCAGAGCCCGAGGATCATCGTGTTGCGACCGGCCTCGATGCGCTTGGCGATGGCAATCTCGCCCTCGCGGCTCAGCAGCTCGACCGAGCCCATCTCGCGCAGATACATGCGCACCGGATCGTCGGTGCGGTCGAGCTTTTCGGCACCGCCAGAGGAGAGCGCGACATCGCGGCCCTTGGAGGCGTCGACCAGCTCGGTCGAACCCTTGTTGGCATCGTCCTCGGAGTCGCTCTCCTCGTCGTCCTCGGTGACCTGGATGCCCATTTCCGAGAGCATCGACATCACATCCTCGATCTGGTCGGAAGAGACCTGATCGGGCGGCAGAACCTGGTTCAGCTGGTCATAGGTGATGTAGCCACGCTCGCGCGCCTCGGCGATCATCTTTTTGACCGCCGCCTGGCTCATGTCGAGGCTGTGCGCGTCGTCCTGAGTCTCGGGCTTGGCGTCGTCGTTATCTTTGGCTGCCATGAAGTGCTCCGTCAAAGGGAGGCGGCCCGATGGGCCGGCGGTCGCGCGGGTGAAGTGATTCGGTTCCGCGAATCATGCGGCGAATCAACTGATTCGGCCACCCGTTTACCCCGTTTTCCTCCAGTTTTCCCTACCTGCACAGCTAGTTCCCGTGCTTGGAAAAGCGAATCTGTTGCATGAGCGCCTCGAAAGCGCTGCGTTCGTCCTTGTCGATCCGCGCCCCGTTGGGCGCGAAATCGTAGTCCATCTCGTCCTCGTCCTTGCGCAGCACCGCCTGATTGCGGGCCTGTGCCGCCTGCGCGAGCCGCCAGGTCAGCGCCTCGTCGGCCAGATCTGCCAGATCCTCCTCGGCCTCGGCAATCTCGGCATCGAGCCCGGTCTGCGCGGCGATCTTCGCCAGCTCCTCGGCCACGGTCAGCCGGGCGAGTGTCGTGTCTCCGGGCTGGCGCAGGCAGGGAACGATGGCGACATGGCGTGCCGAGAGCAGGGATTCAAGGGCCTCGGCGCCGATTCTCTCCTCTGCGGTGGCGCGCAACGCCTCCGGCGTGCCGCCGGAATGGCCCAGCAGCACGTCGCGCAGCGCCGCGCGCTGCGGATCGGCGCAGCGCAGCGCGTCGAGCTGATGCTCGAATTCCGGGATCAGCTCCGGCGTGCAGAGCAGCACCGCGAGGATCACCGCCTCGCGCAGCTCCAGCTCCGCCGCCTCGCCGGCGGCCACCAGCAGCGAGCTCTTGGCGCTGGAAGTGGGCGGCGGCGGCGCGTTCCAGGCGCGCTTGCCAAAGCCCTTGCCGCGCGCCGGGCGCTGCGGGCGGAAGAGCTGCCAGCGCAGCTCCTTGATCTCGTCGCCGTAATGGCGCCGCAGGCCGGGATCCTGAATGCGCCGCAGCGCCTCGCGCAGCTGCGCATCGAGCGCCGCCTTGCGCTCGGGGCTGTCGAACACCTTGCCTTCCGTCTCGCGCCGCCAGAGCAGCTGCACCATGGGCAGCGCCGCGTCGAGGACCGTCTTCACCGCCCCCGCCCCTTCGGCGCGCAGCAGGTCGTCCGGATCCTTGCCCTCGGGCATCAGCGCGAACCGCAGAGATTTGCCCGCCTGCAGGAGCGGCAGCGCGAGGTCGACCACCCTGTAGGCGGCGCGCAACCCGGCCTTGTCGCCATCGAGCGCCACGATGGGCTCGTCAGAGATCCGCCAGAGCAGTTGCAGCTGCGTCTCGGTCACCGCCGTACCCAGAGGCGCCACCGAGGCGCCGAACCCCGCCTCGCTGAGCGCGATCACATCCATATAGCCCTCGGCCACGATCAGCGGCGCGCCCTTGCCCGCCGCCTCGCGCGCCGGCGCGTGATTATAGAGGTTGCGGCCCTTGTCGAAGAGCTCGGTCTCGGGCGAGTTGAGGTATTTCGCATTGTCGCGCGGATCCATGGCGCGCCCGCCAAAGGCGATGGCGCGGCCGCGCGCGTCGCGGATCGGGAACATGATGCGGTTGCGGAACACGTCATAAGGCGCCTTGCCGCGATCCGAGGGCTTGGCCAGCCCGGCGCCGAGGATCAGATCCTCCGCCACCCCCTGCCCGCGCAGGTGATCCCAGAGATTCTGCCAGCCCTCCGGCGCAAAGCCCAGCTCGAACCGGTCCTGCACCGGCCCGGTCAGCCCGCGCCGTTCGAGATAGGCCCGCGCCTCCGAGGCCGCGCCGCTGCGCAGCTGCATGCGGAACCAGCGCGTCGCCTGCTCCATCACCGCCGCCAGCTGCTCGCGTCGGTCGGCCTTTTTCGCCGCCTGCGGGTCGCGGGCGGGCATGGTCATCCCGGCCTCGCGCGCGAGGATCTCGACCGCCTCCATGAAGTCGACATTCTCCGTCTCCTTCACAAAGGAGATGGCGTCGCCCTTCGCCTGGCAGCCGAAGCAGTAGTAAAAGCCCTTGCGGTCGTCGACATGGAACGAGGCGCTCTTTTCCTGATGGAACGGGCACGGCGCCCACATGTCGCCCTTGGCCTGGTTCGACTTGCGGTTGTCCCACAGCACCTTGCGCCCCACGACCTGTGTCAGGCTCGTGCGGCTGCGCAGTTCATCCAGGAAACCGGGGGGCAGACTCATGGACTGAATATCGGGCCGCGCGGCCCCCGAGTCCAGAAGCCCGTGTTTCTTCTCTTGAGAAATACGCACGGCATGCCGGTGCCACATGCATCCCCGCCCGGCAGAGGCGTCAGCCCGCCACCTGCGCGCACAAATCCTGTGCGCCGCAGGCGCGCCGCGCGGTTGCGGCTATTGTGCAAGACACTGCGCCTCCCAGGCCGCGCCGACCTCTTCGGTCAGCTGTTCTTCGGGCAGGCCCCAGATCCATTCGGCCAGCATGTCGCCGGCAGTGCGGTCGAGCGCCTCGCGCAGCGCGCGGCGCGCCTTGGCTTTCGACTCGCCATCCTTGCGCGCCTGCACCGCGGTCATGACGATGTCTGCACTGGACTCGCATTGCTCTGTCTTGCTCTGCGCCACAACCGGCCCGGCCGACGCCATGGCCACCGCCAGGATCAATCCCGCTCTCAGCATCGCTTTCGCTCCGTCTTCATCGCGTTTTCCGCCCTGCCCTACCGCCCCGCGCAGCCAATGTCACGCAGGGCGACAGGGCGACAGTCACAGCCCCTTGGCGCGATAGCTCTTTGCGACGCGCTCGATGGCGACGATGAAGCCGGCGGTGCGCAGATCGGTGACATCGTTGCGCCCATGCCAGACCTCGCGCATCGACTGATACGCGATGCGCATCGTGTCATCGAGCCCCGAGCGCACCAGCTCCAGCTCGTCGGCGCCGCGCAGGTATTTCTGCTTGAAGCTCGGCGAGAGGTTCCAGGCATCGCCCATCGCGGTATCGAGACGCTCCAGCTCGTCGAGGACGAGCTGGTGGCGCGCCTCCTCCTGACGCCGCTGCATGCGACCGAAGCGGATATGCGAGAGGTTCTTGACCCATTCGAAATAGCTCACCGTCACACCGCCGGCATTGGCGTAGAGATCGGGGATGATCACCACCCCGCGTGAGCGCAGGATATCGTCGGCGCCGGCGGTGATCGGCCCGTTCGCCGCCTCCAGGATCAGGTTCGCCTGAATGTTGTGGGCATTGGTGAGGTTGACCACGCCCTCCAGCGCCGCCGGGATCAGAATGTCGCAATCGCTCTCCATCATCGCCGCGCCATCGGCGAAGCTATTGGCATCGGGATAGCCCGCAAGCCCGCCATGGCGGATCAGCCAGTCGCGCACCTTTTCCACGTTCAGCCCCTTGGGATCGTAGAGCGCGCCGTCGCGTTCGATGATCCCGGTGATCAGCGCGCCATCCTCCTCCGAGAGGAACTTGGCGGCGTGGTAGCCCACATTGCCGAGCCCCTGCACGATGATCCTCTTGCCCTCGAGCCCGCCGGTCATGCCGGCGGCGAGCACATCCTCGGGGTGACGGAAGAACTCGCGCAGCGCGTATTGCACCCCGCGCCCCGTCGCCTCGACCCGCCCCGCGATGCCGCCCGCGTTCAGCGGCTTGCCGGTGACGCAGGCGCGGGCATTGATATCGGTGGTGTTCATGCGGGCGTATTGATCCGACATCCAGGCCATCTCGCGCTCGCCCGTGCCCATGTCGGGCGCCGGCACGTTCTGGCTGGGATGGATCAGGTCGCGCTTGATCAGCTCATAGGCAAAGCGCCGGGTGATCTGCTCCAGCTCGTACTCGTCGTATTCGCGCGGGTCGATGCAGAGCCCGCCCTTGGAGCCGCCGAAGGGCGCCTCCACCAGCGCGCATTTATAGGTCATCAGCGCGGCCAGCGCCTCGACCTCGTCCTGATCGACCGCCGAGGCATAGCGGATGCCGCCCTTGACCGGCTCCATATGTTCGGAATGCACCGCGCGGTAGCCGGTGAAGGTCTGGATCTGGCCGCGCAGCCGCACGCCGAAGCGCACCGTATAGGTGCCGTTGCAGACCCGGATCTTCTCTTCCAGCCCGGGGGGCAGATCCATCAGGGCCGCCGCCCGGTTGAACATCAGATCGACGCTCTGACGGAACGTCGGCTCATTCGCCGGTGCAGCGCTCATGGTCTTTCCTCCCTTTCGTCCGGTTGCCCGTTATGGGTCATATCTTCCGGACTCACCTTTTAACCTTAGAGCCGCCCATTTCCGCGGCAAATCCCTTTTTCGCCTGATTTGCCCTGCGACGACAGCACTCCGTTAACCCTCGACCAGGGGATTGTTGCAGGCCCCGCAACAGAGCCGCGACGCCATCCGATCTGTTGATGAGAAATGAAGGAAATTCCCGAATTTCCCATCAAATGCGCCCTAATTTGGCCATCTTGGGAGAGCAAATATCGCGGCATCAAAATGTGTGTCTGTGGGGGCATACTCCGGGGTCGCCCGGAACGGAAGGAATCGGGATGAAACAAAAACGTTCTATCGAAAAGAGCGCTCATTTCCCACGGACAGCGACCGCCGTTTCGGCCCTGACGAGCCGTCTCCGCCGCTTCTCGGGAGAAGACGAGGGAAGCATGACCTTCATGGCCGTGGCCCTGGCGCTGCTGATGATCGTCTTCGGCGGTGTCGGCATCGACATGATTCACGCCGAGCTGCAACGCAACAAGGTTCAGAACACGCTCGACCGCGCGGTGCTTGCCGCGGCCGACCTCGACAACCAGCTCGATGCCGAAGGCGTTGTCGAAGACTACATGGAAAAGATGGCGCTGGGGGATGCGCTGGTCTCGGTCAACGTGAACGAGGGCCTGAACTATCGCACCGTCACCGCCGAGGGCTATTCGACGATGCCCTCGAACTTCATGTATCTGATCGGCGCCGACACGCTTCAGTCTTACGGGCTGTCCGAAGCCTCCGAGCGTATCAACAAGGTCGAGATTTCCATGGTGCTCGATATTTCGGGCTCGATGGACGACGGCAACAAGATGGAAGAGCTCAAAGACGCCGCGTCGGAATTCGTCGACACGCTGGTCAATGACGGCTCCGAGGATCTCGTCTCGATCTCGCTGGTGCCCTATTCCGAACACGTCAATGCCGGCCCGGAGCTCCTGAGCTATCTCAATGTGAACTGGAAGCACGGCTATTCCCACTGCATCGAGATGCCGGACAGCGTCTTCAGCTCTGCCGCGCTGGATTTCTCGCGCACCTACGACCAGATGCAGCACTTCCAGTGGAACTATGACGGCCGCAACACCCGCACCGACACGGTCTGCCCGCGCTACGACTACGAGCGCATCCGCGCCTGGAGCCAGGATGCCGATGCGATCAAGCGCCAGATCAGCCGTTTCCAGCCGCGCGCCGGCACCTCGATCTTCATGGGCATGAAATGGGCCACCGCCCTGCTCGACCCGTCGACCCGCCCGATTGCCAGCGGCATGATCCAGAACGGCACCGTCGACGCGGTGTTCGAGGGGCGCCCGGTCGATTACGACGACGATGAAGTGCTCAAGACCGTGGTCCTGATGACCGACGGTCAGCACGACCGCTCGAACCGGATCCAGAACTGGGCCTACAACTCCGAAGGCGAATACGCCCAGTGGGAGCGGTACAACCTCTGGTACTATCTCGACCGCTATGTGAGCTATTGGGAGCGCAGCAGCTTCTACTACCAGAAATACGATGCCACCACCGGCGACCGGCTGTTGAGCAATATCTGCACCGCCGCCAAGGATCAGGGCATCCTCATCTGGTCGATCGGCTTCGAGGTCAGCGACCATGGCGCCAACGTGATGCGCAACTGCGCCTCTTCGCCGGCCCACTTCTTCCGCGTCGAAGGCGTCGAGATTTCAGATGCGTTCTCGACCATCGCCCATACGCTAAACCAGCTGAGGCTCACGCAATGATCGGCTTCATCAAAAACACCCTGCGCCGTTTCCGTAACGGCGAAGAGGGCTCCGTGGTTGTTCCCTTCGCCCTCTGGACCCCGCTCATGGTCGGCATCGCGCTTTCGACAATCGAAATGGGTGCGCTGACCATCCGCCAAACGCAGCTGGAGCGCGCGCTCGACCAGACCATTCGCGAGGTCAAGCTCGGCACCGGTACGGCCTATACCCCGGAACAGCTCAAGCAGAGCATCTGCGACCGCGCCAACGCACTGCCCGACTGCATGAACAAGCTGCAACTGGAAATGGTCGGGCTGGACATGCGCGCCTGGGTCCAGCCGCCGGCCACCGTCGACTGTATCGACACCGCTCTGGAGGTCACGCCGCAGCGCACCTTCGAAGCCGGGCGCGAGCATGAGATGATGCTGCTGCGCGCCTGCTACAAGTACCGGCCCATCAGCCCCACCTCGTATCTGGGCAGCACGCTGCAAACCGATGCGCAGGGCTATACCGCACTGGTGTCGACCGGCACCTTCGTCCACGAACCGCAGTGAGGGTAGTGAGATGCTGAAAACCAAGATCATCCCCCGCCTGCGCCGCTTCACGCGCGACTCCGAGGGCTATATCACCGTCGAAGTCATGATCATGATCCCGATCCTGTTCGTGCTCTTCGCGGCATCGTGGGTCCTGTTCGACGCGTTCCGTCAGCACTCGGTCGATCAAAAGGCCAATTACGCCATCGGTGACATGCTCTCGCGCGAAACCGATGCGATCGACTCGGGTTATGTCGACAACGCTTTCCGGCTTCTCGGCCTGCTGACGAGGAACCCGGTCGAGTATGTCGCGGGCGCGACCAGCTACCCGCTCGACATGCGGCTTACCGTCGTGAGCTATCGTGAAAGCAACAATACTTATTCCGTGGAATGGTCTGCGGCACGCGGCGATGCGGTAGAACTCCGCACGCAGGACCTGGACGATTACCTGCCGCATCTGCCGGTCATGATGGACTCGGGCCAGATCATTCTGGTCGAAACCTGGGAGGATTATTTCCCGGTCTTCAATGTCGGGCTCGATCCGATGGTCATCCGCACCTACAGCTTCACCCATCCGCGCTATGCGCCGCAGGTGCTGTGGGCCGGCGAGAACAACGGCTGGGGCAATGGCGACCAGGATGCGCCGGGCGACTCGCTGTGCAACAACAACGCCGAGAACGCCACCGACTGCAACAACGAGGACGGCTCGAACAACATCGAACCGAACGATGGATACGGCTACTACTACGACTGGTGAGCGCAGCCCACCGACGATCCAGGCCCGGTCGCGCCCTGCGCGGCCGGGCTTTTTAGTCCAGCGGCAGCGCCCCGTCGCGCCGTGCCACTAAAAGCGCCAGCGCATCGGCCATCGGCTTGGTGTCGCGCCCGGCGGTCACACCGCCCACCGCAAGGCGCCGGCCCAGCCGCCACCACAGCCCGGGCTGCCAGGCGCGCGGCGCCGGGGTCCGCAGCCGCACCAGAAACCCGTTCGACGGCTTCATCGCGAACATCGAGCGGTCGACCTTCTCGATCTCCTCGACCCGCGCCAGAACCGCGCCGGTGCTGTCGCAGAGCATCTCCTCGGTGAGCAGCAGCGTGTGCCCGGTCGCGCGCCACATGAGCTGCGCCATCCAGAGCGCGCCCGCGCCCAGCAGCACCAGGAAGAGCTGCCAGTGCAGCCCCGAGGGCGGTTCGGTCACCGCGAGCCAGAGCAGCAGCAGCCCCAGCGCCCCCAGCGCGCCGACACCGATTGCCCGGCGCGGCCCCGTCGCCTTTACCCTCGCGATGATCTCGCCATCCGTCATGCGCCCCCCTGCCCTCATGCGTCAGTCCCGCCGCGGATCGCGGGGATAGACGCCGAGGATCTCCAGTTTTTCGGTGAAATAATCGAGCTCCTCGAGCGCCCGCTTCACCGGCGGATCCTCGGGATGCCCTTCGATATCGGCATAGAACTGCGTCGCGGTGAACGAGCCGCCGACCATGTAGCTTTCGAGCTTGGTCATGTTCACCCCGTTGGTGGCGAAACCGCCCATCGCCTTGTAGAGCGCCGCCGGGATGTTGCGCACCTGAAACACGAAGGTGGTCATCATGCCATGCTCGCCCCGGCGCGACAGATCCGCCTCGGGCTCCATGATCAGGAAACGCGTGGTGTTGTGCGAATGATCCTCGATATGGCGGGCGAGGATATTGAGCCCGTAGATCTCCGCCGCGAGGTCCGAGGCCAGCACCCCCACCTCGCGGGATTGTTCCGCCGCCAGCTCCGCCGCGGCACCTGCGCTGTCGGCGGCGGCCTCGCCGCGAATGCCGTATTGCGAGAGAAAGCCCGCCGCCTGCGGAATCAGCACCAGATGCGCGCGCACGACCTCCAGCTCTTCCAGCGCGACGCCGGGCAGCGCCATCAGGCTGATATGCACCCGCACAAAGGCCTCGTCGACGATGCGCAGCCCGCTTTCCGGCAGCAGCCGGTGGATGTCGGCGACCCGGCCATAGGTGGTGTTCTCCACCGGCAGCATCGCCAGCCGTGCCTCCCCCTCGCGCACCGCGCCGATCACGTCCTCGAAGGTGTGGCAGGGCAGCGCCTCCATGTCGGGACGGGCGTCGCGGCAGGCCTGATGCGAATAGGCGCCGAGTTCTCCCTGAAAGGCGATGCGGTTCTTCATGGTCGGGTCCGTTCAAATTTTTTCGACGCAAGAGCCCTTGCGCGTTTGGTCGCGGCTTCTATACCTTGCCAGACGGCAAGGGAAGCCGTAGACACCCGCGCGAGGGATATCTTTGGGGTACGCGACAAATGCTTGACACGATGACGATTACCAAAGCCGTGGGCGGCGTGTGCGGCGCCCTGCTGATCTATCTGCTGGGCAGCTGGGTCGGTGATACGCTGTTCAGCATGGGTGGCGGTCACGGCGGCGAACAGGTGGCGTCTTACGTGATCGAGACCGATGACGGCGATGCCGGCGCCGCCGAGGAAGAGCCGATGGATTTCGCCACGCTGATGGCCTCCGCCGACGCCTCCAAGGGTGAGCGCGTCTTCGGCAAATGCCGCGCCTGCCACAAGATCGACGGCAGCAACGCCACCGGCCCGCATCTCGACGGCGTCGTCGGACGCCCGATCGACGCGGTGGACGGCTTTGCCTATTCCGGCGCGCTGGAGCAGGTGGGCGAGACCTGGACGCCGGAAAACCTCTTCCACTTCCTGGAAAGCCCCCGCAGTGCCGCGCCGGGCACGATCATGAGCTTTGCCGGCCTCAACAAGCCCGAGGACCGCGTGAACCTGATCGCCTATCTGGAAAGCCTGGGCGGCTGAGCCGGGCTTTCGCACCGGCGCGATCTGCCGCAGGTGCATGACGCCGCTTTTCGAACCGCCGCCTCCGCAGGGAGCGGCGGTTCTTCGTATCGCACGGCTGGCATCCGCAAAGATCACGTTTTCGAAACTTGAACATCCGCTGCCCGTCATCCTAGCCTAAGTGACAAGAGACGCAGACAGGCGCCCGTTCCAAGGCCCGCAACAGGAGAGAGCACGATGACCAAAGACCCGGCAAGCCTTCTCACCAGACGCCAGGCCATGGGCCTGATCGGGGGCGGCGCGATGGCGACCGGTTTCGGAGGTCTGCCGCGCACCGGCTGGGCCGCCACCGATGTCGCGCAGGAGATGATCCGCAGCCACGGCTACTCCTTCTACAACGATCTGAAATATGCCGCCGATTTTACCCATTTCGACTATGTGAATCCCGATGCGCCGAAGGGTGGGGAAATCTCGCTCAGCGCACGCGGCACTTTCGACGGTTTCAACCGCTGGGCCAGCAAGGGCCGCGCCGAAGGCAATTCCAACGTCGTCGCCGAGGCCATGTTCGGCGACATGCCCTTCGAGGGCGGGCTGCCGGCGGATTCGATCACCGATGCCTACTGCCTGCTGGCCGAAAGCGTGGAATACCCCGCGTCGCAGGAATGGTGCGTGTTTCACATCCGCCCCGAGGCGCGCTTTTCCAATGGCGAGAAGGTGACCGCGCAGGACGCGCTTTTCACCCACAACCTGTTTCTCGAACAGGGCATCCGCAGCTATGCGCGCGGCGTCAAGGAACGCGTCGCCGGCGTCGAAGTGATCGACGATCTGACCATCAAGTACAGTTTTGTCGACGGCATCTCGCGCCGCTCGCTGATCAGCCAAGTCGGCGGCACACCGGTGTTCTCGCAAGCCTGGTACGAAGAGACCGGCGAGAGGCTCGACGAGCCGAGCCTGCTGTCGCCGATGGCCACCGGTCCGTGGCTGGTGGGCGATTACGAGATCAACCGTTACGTGGTTTATGAGCGTAACCCCGACTACTGGGGCTGGCATCTGCCGATCAACAAGGGCCGGCACAATTTCGATCGCGTCCGGATCGAGTATTTCGCCGACGACGCCGCCGAGTTCGAGGCGTTCAAGGCAGGCATCTACACCTTCCGCCCCGAAGGCAGCACCAAACGCTGGGCCACCGGCTACGATTTCCCGGCGGTCGAGAACGGCACGATCAAGCGCGAATCCCTGCCCGACGGCGCGCCGCCCACCAATACCGGCTTTGTCTTCAACACGCTGCGCGCGCCGATGGACGACAAGACCGTGCGCGAGGCGCTGGCACTGGCCTTCAACTTCGAGTGGACCCGCGAGTCGCTGCAATACGGCCTGACCACCCAGCGCAATTCCTTTGTCGAGGGCACTGAGATCGAGGCCAAGGGCGTCCCGGAAGGCGCCGAAAAGGCGTTTCTGGAATCGCTCGGCGACGTGATCCCGCCCGAGATCTTCGAGGAAGAGGCCGTCATGGCCCATACCTCGGATCCGGACACACCGGCAGACCGCCGCAATATGCGCCGGGCGCTGCGCCTTCTGGCCTCCGCCGGCTGGGAGGTCGGCGACGACGGCAAGCTGCGCAATGCCGAGGGCGAGCCGCTGACACTGAAGCTGATGCTGTCCTCGGGCACCTCGGACACGGTGGAGGCGATGGCCACCACCTATGTCGGCACACTCACGACCTTCGGCGTCACCATCGAGATCGACAAGGTCGATTCTGCGCAATACGCGCAGCGGTACTATGACAAAGACTTCGACATTGTCTTCTTCCGCTACAACACCTTCCTGGCGGCGGGCACCGGGCTGAAGCAGATGTTCGGCTCCGACGCGGCGGTGGTGTCCTCTTACAACCCCGCCTCACTGCAAAGCCCGATGGTCGATGCGATCATTGAGGCGGCGCTCATGACCGAGACCCGCGAGGACGAGATCGTCGCCCTGCGCGCGCTCGACCGGGCGCTGCGCTGGCACCGGGTGATCGTACCCGCGGGCTATGTCGCCGAGACCTGGATCGCGTCGTATGACATGTACGAGCACCCCGAGACGCTGCCTCCCTATGCGGTGGGCTATCTGGATTTCTGGTGGCTCAATCAGGAAAAACACGAGGCTCTCAAAGCCGCTGGCGTGCTGAGGTAACCCGTTGGGCGCCTATATCCTAAGACGACTGCTGCTCATCATCCCCACGCTGCTGGGGATCATGATCATCAATTTCGCCCTCGTCCAGTTCGTGCCCGGCGGCCCAGTCGAGCAGGTTCTGGCCCAGATGCAGGGCGATGGCGACGTGTTCTCCGGGTTTTCCGGCGGCAGCAACGACACCGGCGAGCAGACCTTCGGCTCCGACAGCGATTATGTCGGCGCACGCGGGCTGCCCAAGGAGTTCATCGAGGATCTCGAACGGCAGTTCGGGCTCGACAAGCCGCCGCTGGAGCGCTTCCTGAATATGATGTGGAACTACATGCGGCTGGATTTCGGCGAGAGCTATTTCCGCTCGATCTCGGTCACCGATCTGGTGCTGGAGAAAATGCCGGTGTCGATCACGCTGGGTCTCTGGTCGACGGTGATCGCCTATATCGTCTCGATCCCGCTGGGCATCCGCAAGGCGGTAAAGGACGGCTCGGCCTTCGACACCTGGACGAGCGGCGCGATCATCGTGGCCTATGCGATCCCCGGCTTCCTCTTTGCCATCCTGCTGCTGGTGCTCTTTGCCGGCGGTTCCTACTGGCAGATCTTTCCGCTGCGGGGGCTGACCTCGGACAACTGGGAGACGCTGAGCTGGCCGGCAAAGATCGGCGATTACTTCTGGCATATCACCCTGCCGGTGCTGGCCTCGACGATCTCGGCCTTTGCCACGCTGACGCTGCTGACCAAGAACAGCTTTCTCGACGAGATCAAGAAGCACTACGTCATGACCGCCCGCGCCAAGGGGCTGACCGAGCGGCGGGTGCTTTATGGGCATGTCTTCCGCAACGCCATGCTGATCGTCATCGCGGGCTTTCCGGCGGTGTTCATCGGCGTGTTCTTCTCCGGCTCGCTGATCATCGAGACGATCTTTTCGCTCGACGGGCTGGGCCGGCTCGGCTTCGAGGCGGCGGTGGCGCGGGATTATCCGGTGGTCTTCGGCACGCTCTTCATCTTTGGCCTGATCGGGCTGGTGGTGGGGATCATCTCCGACCTGATGTATGTGCTGGTCGATCCGCGCATCGACTTCGAGAAACGCGAGGGCTGAGGTGAGTTACGAGCCCGACACCGTGGGCGGCATCCGCCCCCAGCCCGAGCCCGGCATGGCGGTCGAACCGCAGCCAAGGCCCGGGCGCTTTGCGCTCTCGCCGCTGAACAAGCGCCGCTGGCGCAACTTCCGCAAGAACGGCCGCGCCTTCTGGTCGCTGGTGATCTTCCTGATCCTGTTTATCGGCTCGCTCTTTGCCGAGTTCCTCGCCAATGACAAACCGATCCTCGTCAGCTATCGCGGCGAGCTGCGCATGCCGATCTTCCAGTTCTATCCGGAGACCGCCTTTGGTGGCGATTTCCGTACCGAGGCGGTCTATCGCGACCCCGAGGTGCAATGCCTGATCAAGACCGGCGGGCTGGTGGATTGTTTCGACACGCCCGACGAGCTGATCGCCGCGGTCGATGCCGGCGACGATCTCGGCGCGGATGTGCAGGCGGGCTGGATGATCTGGCCGCCGATCCCCTACAGCTTCAACACCCCCGTGGACCGGCCCGGCGCCGCCCCCCTGCCCCCCAACGCGCAGAACTGGCTCGGCACCGACGACACCAAGCGCGACGTCACCGCGCGGGTGATCTACGGCTTCCGCCTGTCGATCCTGTTCACCCTGATCGTGACGGTCTTCGCATCGATCATCGGCATCGTCGCGGGGGCGCTTCAGGGCTATTTCGGCGGCTGGCTCGACCTGATTTTTCAGCGGGTGATCGAGATCTGGTCGGCGACGCCGTCCCTCTACGTGATCATCATCCTCTTTGCGATCCTCGGGCGAAGTTTCTGGCTGCTGGTGATCCTGACCGTGCTCTTCGGCTGGACGGCACTGGTGGGGGTGGTGCGGGCCGAGTTCCTGCGCGCGCGCAATCTTGAATATGTGCGCGCGGCCAAGGCGCTCGGCGTGTCGAACATGACGATCATGTTCCGCCACATGCTGCCCAACGCGATGGTGGCCACGCTGACCATGCTGCCCTTCATCGTCACCGGCACGATCTCGACGCTCGCCGGGCTCGATTTCCTCGGCTTCGGCCTGCCCTCCTCGGCGCCGTCGCTGGGCGAACTGACGCTTCAGGCCAAGCAGAACCTCCAGGCGCCCTGGCTCGCCTTCACCGCCTTCACCGTCTTCGCGCTGATGCTCTCCCTGCTGGTCTTCATCTTCGAAGGCGTGCGCGATGCCTTCGACCCGAGAAAGACCTTTTCATGAGCCCGCTGCTTGAGGTGAAAGATCTCGCCGTCACCTTCCATCAGGACGGCCGCGAGATCCGCGCCGTGAAGGGCGTGAGCTTCGACGTGCAAAAGGGCGAGACGGTTGCGCTGGTGGGCGAAAGCGGCTCGGGCAAGTCGGTCACGGCGCTCTCCACCGTGTCGCTGCTCGGCGACGCAGCAAAGGTCACCGGATCTGTGCGCTACAAGGACCATGAGATGGTCGGCGCGCCCGACAAGCTGCTGCGCGACATGCGCGGCAACGATATCAGCTTCATCTTTCAGGAGCCGATGACCTCGCTCAACCCGCTGCACACGCTGGAAAAGCAGCTCGGCGAAAGCCTGGCGCTGCATCAGGGGCTGACCGGCGAGGCGGCGCGGGTGCGGATCCTCGACCTGCTGAGCCGGGTGGGCATCCGCAATCCGGAGACGCGGCTCAATGCCTATCCGCACCAGCTCTCGGGCGGGCAGCGGCAGCGGGTGATGATCGCCATGGCGCTGGCCAACGGGCCGGACCTGCTGATCGCCGACGAGCCCACCACGGCGCTCGACGTGACCATTCAGGCGCAGATCCTCGACCTGCTGGCCGAGCTCAAGCAATCGGGCGACATGAGCCTGCTCTTCATCACCCACGATCTGAACATCGTGCGCAAATTCGCCGACCGGGTCTGCGTGATGAAGAATGGCGAGATCGTCGAACAGGGCAAGACCGCCGAGATATTCGGCAACCCCCAGCACGACTACACGCGCATGCTGATCTCGGCCGAAAGCACCGGCCAGCCCGATCCGGTGACGCCCGGCGCCGAGGAGATCGCCCGCACCGATCACCTCAAGATCTGGTTCCCGATCCAGAAAGGCTTTCTGAAAAAGACCGTGGGCCATGTGAAGGCGGTGAACGACGCGAGTTTCGCGGTGCATGCGGGCGAAACGGTGGGCATCGTCGGCGAGTCCGGGTCCGGCAAGACCACGCTGGCGCTGGCGGTGATGCGGCTCATCCAGTCCGAGGGCGGCATCACCTATCGCGGGCAGGATGTGCGCGGCTGGTCGACGCGGGAGCTGCGGCGGCTGCGCTCGGAGATGCAGATCGTGTTTCAGGACCCGTTCGGCTCGCTCTCGCCCCGCATGACCTGCGAGCAGATCATCGCCGAGGGGCTGGGCGTGCACGGCTCGCCCGACGGCAAGCCCAAGGCGCAGGCGGTGGAGGAGGTGATGCGCGAGGTCGGGCTCGACCCGGCGACCAAGCACCGCTATCCGCATGAATTCTCCGGCGGCCAGCGCCAGCGCATCGCCATCGCGCGGGCCATGGTGCTGCGGCCGCGGCTGCTGGTGCTGGACGAGCCGACCTCGGCGCTGGACATGACGGTGCAGGTGCAGATCGTGACGCTGCTGCGCGAGCTTCAGCGCAAATACGATCTCGCCTATCTGTTCATCAGCCACGACCTGAAAGTGGTGCGCGCCATGAGTCACAAGATCATCGTGATGAACCAGGGCGATGTGGTCGAGATGGGCGATGCGGAAACCGTCTTCGCCAATCCCGAAACCGACTATACGCGCAAGCTCTTCGCCGCGGCCTTCGATCTGGCCGGTTAGGCCCGCCCAAGAAATTTCGTACGAAATTTCTTGGGCCCCGGCGCCGCCGCTTTCTGCCCGAGCCAGACCGAGCCAAGCACCAGGACCGCCCCCGCCGCCTGGAGCGGCGACAGCCCCTGCCCCAGCACGGCCCAGCCCAGAACCACCGCCGAGAGCGGGCTGAGAAAGCCGAGCCCCGCAACGGCGGCGGGGCCGAGCTTGGCGATGCCCCGGAAAAACGCCCAATAGGTCAGCGCGCCGCCCACGAGGCCCAGCCAGAGCAGCCCGCCCAGGGCGGCGGCATCCATCTGCGGCAGGCGCGGGTCGATGACCAGCGCCAGCGGCACCAGCAGCACACCGCCCGCCGTAAGTTGCCAGGCGGCAAAGCTCAGCGGCGGCACCGGCGGCTGCCAGCGGCGGCTGAGCACCGTTCCCGCCGCCATCGACAGCGCCCCCAGCAGCGCCGCCGAGATCCCCACCGGATCGAGCCGCGCCTCGGGGCCGAGGATCAGCATCCCCACCCCGAACAGCCCCGCTAGGGCGGCCAGCACCGAGGCCAGCCGCAGCGGCGTGCCCAGCCAGAGCGCCGCGAGCAGCAGCACGACCAGCGGCTGCACCGCGCCCAGCGTCGCGGCCACACCGCCCGGCAGGCGGTAGGCGGCGATGAACAGCGCGCTCCAGAACAGCGCAAAGTTCAGCAGCCCCAGCACCGCCACCCGTCCGAGCCAATCGCGCCCGGGCAATTGCCGCGTCACCGCGAGCAGCAGCAGCCCCGCCGGCAGCGCCCGCAGCGCCGCCACCGTCAGCGGCGGCGCGCCCGGCAGGAACTCGGTGCTGACGAAATAGGAACTGCCCCAAACAATCGGAGCCAGCGCGGTCAGCGCGATATCGGTTGGGCGGGACATGGGAGCCTCACTATCTTGATGTCGAGATATAAATCTTGACGTCAAGATAATGAGGAATACCTTGACGTCAAGACAATATTTTCGCAGACCCTGCACATGGATCAGGTCGACAAAATCAAGGCACAATGGAACCGCGAACGCCCCGATCTCGATGTCGGGCCGATGGGCATGATCGGGCGGCTCGGGCGGCTGGCGCGGCATCTGGCGCAGGCGCATGCGGAGTGCTTCGCGACCCACGGGCTCAGCCCCGCCGGGTTCGACGTCTTGGCCACGCTGCGCCGCGCCGGCCCGCCCCATGCGCTGACGGTCAAGGATCTGCTGGCCACGACCATGGTGACCTCGGGCACGATGACCAACCGGCTCGACCGGCTGGAGGCGGCGGGCCAGGTGCGGCGCGTGCCCAACCCCGAGGACGGGCGCGGTTTCGTGGTGCAGCTGACCGAACGCGGACAGGCCGATATCGACGCGGCGGTGACCGATCACGTCGCCAACCAGCACCGGCTTGTCGCCGCGCTGAACGACGAAGAGCGCGCCACACTGGACGCGCTCCTCGGCACATGGCTTGCGGCCTTCGAGGGCTCAGATAGCTGAGCTGTGCCCGGCCTTGGAGAGATCGTAAGCGTCGAAGCTCCGCGCGATCATCCGGGTCAGCGGACGCGCCTCGGGCGGGATGAAAAGCCCGTCCTCGGTGATCTCCAGCAGCCCTTCGAACTGCTCGTTGGCGCGGGAGAACATCGCCTTCAGCGCCGCGGGCGACACGCCGTAATCCTGCTCCAGCTCTTCCGAGCGGATGCGGAAATCGCACATCAGCATTTCGATCATCCGCGCGCGCAGCCGGTCGTCGCCGCCGAAGGCGTGGCCGCGCGACGTGGCAAAGCGCCCCTCGCGCACCGAAGCGGTATAGACCGAGGTCGCCGGCGCGTTCTGCGCGTAGCCCTGCGGGAATTTCGAGATCGACGAGGCACCCAGCCCGATCAGCACCTCGGAGGTGTCATCGGTATAGCCCTGGAAATTGCGCCGCAGCTTGCCGGTCTTCTGCGCGATGGCGAGCCCGTCATCGGGGGTGGCGAAATGGTCGATGCCGATCTCGGCATAACCGTCCCAGGCAAAGAGCCGCCGCGCCGTGTCGAACAGGTCCAGCCGCTCCGCCGGGGTGGGCAGCGCGTCGGAGGGAATCATCTGCTGGCGCTTGGCCATCCAGGGCACATGCGCATAGCCGTAAAGCGCCACCCGGTCGGGCGCGAAGGAGAGCAGCTTTTGCACCGTCTCGGTGATTTTTGCGCGGGTCTGATGCGGCAGACCGTAGAGGATATCGGCGTTGAGGCTGGCGACGCCGCGCTCGCGGATCATCTCCACCGCCCGGCGGGTCACGTCATAGCCCTGCGGCCGTCCGATCGTGGCCTGGATCTGCTCGTCGAAATCCTGCACCCCGATGGAGGCGCGGTTCATGCCGCCGGCGGCCAGCACGTCGAGCCGCTCGCCGTCGATCTCGTTGGGGTCGATCTCGACCGAGAATTCCGCATCCTCGGCAAAGGGCGCCACCTCGGCCACCTTGTCGATCAGTGCCTGCATCAGCCCGGGCGACAGCAGCGTCGGCGTGCCCCCGCCCCAATGCAGCCGAGACAGTTTCACGTCGCGCGGCAGATGCGCCTTGAGCAGATCGAGCTCGGACAGCAGCGTCTGCACATAAGATTCGACCGGCCCCAGCGTTGCGGTGCCCTGCGTCCGGCAGGCGCAGAACCAGCACAACCTGCGACAGAACGGCACATGCAGATAAAGCGAAACCGTGCCGCCCTCCGGCACCGCTTCGATCCATGAGGCAAAATCGCCCGGTGCCACTGCATTCGAGAAATGCGGCGCCGTCGGATAGCTCGTGTACCGGGGGACTTTCGCGTCGAAGAGCCCCAGGCGGGAGAGTTGTTTTCGCGTGATCATGCGCCTACACTTAAGAAAGCGCGAGGGTTGGAACATTGACCCAGATCAAGAGTACCGCCACAGAGCCGGTGATTTGGGTGACCCGCTAACAGGACTGTGAACACACTATGCTGAATGAACGCTCCCTCACCGTCTCGCAAGACTGTGCCGAGTGCCCGATCCGGCACCGGGCCGTCTGCGCGCGCTGCGAATCCGACGAGCTGGAGCGGCTGGAAGAGATCAAGTATTATCGCAAGTTCGAGGCCGGACAGACGGTGATCTGGTCCGGCGACCGGATGGATTTCGTAGGCTCGGTTGTGTCGGGGATCGCGACGCTCACTCAGACCATGGAGGACGGGCGCACGCAGATGGTGGGCCTTCTGCTGCCCAGCGATTTCGTCGGCCGCCCGGGGCGCGCCTCCGCCGCTTACGATGTGGTCGCCACCACCGATCTCGTGATGTGCTGCTTCCGCAAATCGCCCTTCGAAGAGATGATGCGCCAGACCCCGCATATCGCACAGCGCCTGCTCGAGATGACGCTCGACGAGCTGGATGCCGCGCGCGAATGGATGCTGGTGCTCGGGCGCAAGACCGCGCGCGAAAAGATCGCCTCGCTGCTCTCGATCATCGCGCGCCGCGATGCTTCGATCAATATGCGGACCGCCACGGGCACGCTGGTCTTCGATCTGCCGCTGACCCGCGAGGCGATGGCCGACTACCTCGGCCTGACGCTGGAAACGGTCAGCCGCCAGATCTCGGCGCTGAAAAAGGACGGGGTGATCGAACTCGAAGGCAAGCGCCACGTCACCATTCCCGACATGGCGCGTCTGCTCGACGAGGCCGGCGACGATTCGGACGGCGGCATGTTCGCCTGATACCGGCGATGGCGCGTCGCCCGCCTGTCAGGCGGAGACCGCTTTCGTTCGACCGCCTTTCAGGAAGCGTGTCACCGGCTGCTCTATTTTCCTATGGATGCCGACTGCGATCAGGCAAGAGATCGCGACCGCAAGGCCGAGATAGAGCAGCGCCCCCGCCGGGGTCGCCAGGCTCACCGACGCCGCGGCGAGCCCCTTCTGGAGCGTTTGCAGGACGAACTGGTGGAAGAGGTAAAGGACATAGCTTGCGGCGCCCAGCAACAGCAGGTTTCGGTTCCTGACCGCAACACCGCCGGCTTCGAGGAACATCGCACCGATCACCGCGAATAGTCCGGGAATGCCCCAAATCACCACGCGATGCGGCTCGGGAAGACCCATGGCCTGACTGGTCGTCGAGAGCGCGAACCCGGCCAGCGACAGCGCAAGAAACATGCTTCCGATCAGTCTGTCCCGATCGCCGGCGCGCCGGTTCGCCCAATAGTGCCCAAGCAGCATACCTGCGGCGAATTCCAACAGGATCAGATCGGTATAGGTCGTCGCGATCTTGCCGCCCGCAAGCCCGAGCACACCGACAAGCACAAGAAGAAGGATCGCGAAGAGGGTCGCGGAAACGCGCCCTCTGGGCGGCAGCGCGATGAACAGCCCGAACAGCAGGTAGAAGAACATCTCGTAATTCAGCGTCCAGCCGACCAGCAGGAGCGGGCCGCTCGCGCCTGAGGCGGTGTTGTGCGGAATGAACAACAGCGATGTGGCGATCTCGCCCAGCGTCAGATCGGCCTGAGCCCGGCCGAGAGGTTCGAGCCCGACCAGGAGCATAAGGCTCAGCATCAGCGTCGCCAGCCAGTACATCGGCACGATACGGATGATCCGGGCACGCAGGAACGCTCCCCGGCTTTCGCTCTTGTGCTCATGCGACAATGTGATGACGACGCCCGAGAGGATGAAGAAGATATCGACGCCGGCCACGCCCAAGGTGATCGGCTCCAGCGCAGGAAAGGCCTCCAGCATGGAGCGCGAGGCGTGATGCGCAACAACCAGCAGCGCCGCGACGACACGCAGAAACTGTAAATTGGCCAATACAGTCATAGCGAGCCCCGCATACATGCTTTTGAGACTCAGCTTGTGGCCAGGGGAGGGACAATACAACAAAAGGCAGAGCCATGCGGCTCTGCCCCGGGCACTTTCGCAAGTGCATGCTCAAATTTCAGCGGATCGCCGCGTCAATGCGCCAGGAACACCGGCACTTCCGCCTGTTCCAGCATATTGCGCGTGGCGCCGCCCAGAATGGCCTCGCGGAACCGCGAATGGCCATAGGCGCCCATCACCACCATATCGGCATCGACATCCTGCACATGGCGGCGCAGCACGTCGGAGACCCGCGGCATGGTTTTCGACAGCACGTCGATCTCGGCCTTCACGCCGTGGCGGGCGAGATATTGCGACAACGCGCCGCCCGGATCCGAGCGGTTTGGCCCGTGCTGCGGCGGGTCGATCACCGCCAGATGCACGTTGTCGGCGCTTTGCAGCAGCGGCAGGGCCGCCCGCACCGAGCGCAGCGCCTCGTTGCTTTCGTTCCAGCCGATCACGATCCGCGAGGGCGCGGATTTCGGTGCCACACCCTCTGGCACGATCAGCACCGGTGTCTGCCCTTCGAAGAGCGCGCCCTCGGTCACCGGCTCCAGCTCGACACCGTGATCCGCGCCATAGGGTTTCGGCAGGACCACCAGATCGGCAAAACGCGCCCGTCCGGCCACATGGCGACCGATATCGGCAAGCTGCGCGACCCCTTCCTCGACCGACCAGCGGCACTCGGTGCGACCCAGAGCCTCGCGAACAGCGCTTGCGAGTTTCTCCGCATCCGCCGTGGCCCGCGTAATGGTTTCCTGTAGAATCATGGCGTTGGCGCCAGCGTAATAGTACCCTGTCTGTGTCCGGTCGACGCCGAAGCAAAGCACATCGAGATGTGCGTCCCAACCTTCGGCGACCGCGGCGGCATGGTCTATCGTCGGCTGGGCCAGCGCTTCGTCGGTCACCACCGTCAAAATCGTTTTGTAGCCCATGGTCTTCGTCTCCTCAGGTTATTGGCCTGTCCTGTCCTTCATACGCCTGCGCGAATGGACGCACTTTGACAATGGTCAATGGCCCCGAAGGAAAGCCTTGATACAGATCAAGGAGTAAGGGCAGGCTTATGCCCATTAACCGGTCAGTCTAAAACCGCCCGAACGGCACGCGAATCGTACGGGTAAGACGAAGGGACGAAAAATGATCAACTATATCAAGCTCATCGTGCTGGGCGTGATCGCGGTATTTGCGCTGATCGCGGCCAATTACGCACGAGATGTGGCTTACATGGTTCACGCCATCATCATCTTTTTGGTGGCGTCGGGGCTTTTCCTGTGGACCCTGCGCCGCACCGATGAACCCGTGCCCGCTGCGGTCGCGGAAAAATCCTATCTCGACGGCGTGGTGCGCGCCGGCGTAATCGCAACCGCCTTCTGGGGCGTCGTGGGCTTTCTCGCGGGCACCTTCATCGCCACGCAGCTTGCCTTTCCGGCACTGAATTTCGACTGGGCGCATGGCTACATGAATTTCGGCCGCCTGCGCCCGCTGCACACCTCGGCGGTGATCTTCGCCTTTGGCGGCAACGCGCTGATCGCGACCTCGTTCTACGTGGTGCAGCGCACCAGCGCGGCGCGGCTCTGGGGCGGCAACCTGGCCTGGTTCGTGTTCTGGGGATACAACCTCTTCATCGTCCTGGCCGCGACCGGCTATCTGCTGGGCTCCACCCAGTCCAAGGAATATGCCGAGCCCGAATGGTATATCGACCTCTGGCTCACCATCGTCTGGCTGGTCTATCTCGCGGTCTTCGTCGGCACCATCGTGAAGCGGAAAGAGCCCCACATCTACGTGGCCAACTGGTTCTACCTCTCCTTCATCATCACCGTGGCCATGCTGCACGTCTTCAACAACCTGTCGATCCCGGTCTCGATCTGGGGCTCCAAATCGGTGCAGGTGTTCTCGGGCGTGCAGGATGCCATGACGCAGTGGTGGTACGGCCATAACGCCGTGGGCTTCTTCCTGACCGCCGGCTTCCTCGGCATGATGTATTACTTCGTCCCGAAGCAGGCCGAGCGCCCGGTATTCTCCTACAAGCTGTCGATCGTGCACTTCTGGGCGCTGATCTTCATCTATATCTGGGCCGGCCCGCACCACCTGCACTACACCGCCCTGCCCGACTGGGCCTCGACCCTCGGCATGGTGTTCTCGGTGATCCTGTGGATGCCCTCCTGGGGCGGCATGATCAACGGCCTGATGACCCTCTCGGGCGCCTGGGACAAGCTGCGCACCGACCCGATCATGCGGATGCTGGTGATCTCGGTGGGCTTCTACGGCATGTCCACCTTCGAAGGCCCGATGATGTCGATCCGCGCGGTGAACTCGCTGTCGCACTACACCGACTGGACCATCGGTCACGTCCACTCCGGCGCACTCGGCTGGAACGGCATGATCACATTCGGCGCGCTCTACTTCCTGACGCCGAAACTGTGGAACCGCGAACGCCTGTACAGCCTGAGCCTCGTCTCCTGGCACTTCTGGCTCGCCACCATCGGCATCGTGCTCTACGCGGCGTCCATGTGGGTGACCGGCATCATGGAAGGCCTGATGTGGCGTGAAGTCGACGCCAACGGCTTCCTGGTGAACAGCTTTGCCGACACGGTCTCCGCCAAGTTCCCGATGTATGTGGTCCGTGCCCTCGGCGGCGGTCTCTACATCACCGGCGCGCTGATCATGTGCTACAACCTCTGGATGACCGTGAAGCGGGCCCCGGCTGTCGAAGCCAGCGCCGCCGCGGCTCATGCCACCCCGGCCGAATAAGGAGGGCCGAGATTATGGGAATTCTCGACAAACACGGTATCCTCGAGAAGAACATCACGCTGCTGGCGATCTTTGCCTTCCTCGTGGTGACCATCGGTGGCCTGGTGCAGATCGTGCCCCTGTTCTATCTCGAGAACACCATCGAGGACGTGGAGGGCATGCGCCCCTACACGCCGCTCGAACTGGCGGGGCGCGACATCTACATCCGCGAGGGCTGCTATGTCTGCCATAGCCAGATGATCCGCCCGATGCGCGACGAGGTGGAGCGTTACGGCCACTACTCGCTGGCGGCAGAGTCGCAATACGACCACCCGTTCCAGTGGGGCTCGAAGCGGACGGGGCCCGACCTCGCCCGCGTCGGCGGCCGCTACTCGGACGAATGGCACGTGGATCACCTGCGCAACCCGCAATCGGTGGTGCCGGAATCGGTGATGCCGAAATACGGGTTCCTCGAAGCCAAGCTGATCGACGGCGAGCACATCCAGGATCTCATGTCGACGCACAAGTTCCTCGGCGTGCCCTATACCGACGAGATGATCGAGGCCGGGCACGAGGACTTCCTGGTGCAGACCGATCCGTTCGGCGATGTCGACGGGCTGTTCGAGCGCTACGGCGATGCCGTCAACGTGCGCAACTTCGACGGCCAGCCGGGTATCTCGGAGCTGGATGCGCTGATCGCCTATCTGCAAATGCTGGGCACGCTGGTCGATTTCTCGACCTTCGAGCCCGACGCAAGCCGCTGAGGAGGACTGAATGGGACACGAAACCTATAACGCCCTCCGGCATTTCGCAGACAGCTGGGGTCTGCTGGCCATGTTCGTCTTCTTCGTCGGCGTGATTGTCTGGGCCTTCCGCCCGGGCAGCCGCAAGACGCACTCGGACGTCGCCAACATTCCGTTCCGGCACGAAGACAAACCCGCCCAGGATTGAGGAGACGGGACATGAGTGACAACAAAAAGCAAGACGATCTCGACTACGAGACGACGGGCCATTCCTGGGACGGCATTCAGGAATACAACAAGCCGCTGCCGAAATGGTGGCTGATGATCTTCTACGCCTGCATCGTCTGGGGCATCGGCTATTCCATCGCCTACCCGGCCTGGCCCGGCGTGCGCACCGCAACCGCCGGCCTGCTGGGCTGGTCGACCCGCGGCAACGTGGAACAGGCCATCCAGGACCACGAGGCCGAGCTGGCGCCGATCAACGAGCAGCTCGCCTCGGTCGAGCTGACCTCGATCACCGGCGACCCGGAGCTCAACACCTACGCGCTGAATGCCGGCGCCGCCGTGTTCCGCACCTGGTGCGCGCAATGCCACGGCTCGGGCGCTGCGGGGGCCACCGGCTATCCCAACCTGCTGGATGACGATTGGCTCTGGGGCGGCACCATGGAGGACATCCACTACACCGTGTCGCACGGCATCCGGAACGAGGACGACCCCGACGCGCGCTATAGCGAGATGCCCGCCTTCGGCCGCGACGAGCTGCTGAGCGAGGAAGAGATCGCGCAGGTGGCCAACTTCGTCATGACGCTCTCGGGCGAAACCCCGCCCGAGCCGGAGCTGGTCGAGGCCGGTGCAGAGGTGTTCGACATCAACTGCGCCTCCTGCCACATGGAAGACGGCACCGGCGACCGCTGGCAGGGCGCGCCGGACCTGACCGACGCGATCTGGCTCTATGGCGGCGATTACGACACGATCCACGAGACCGTGACCAATGCCCGCTTCGGCGTCATGCCCCCGATGGGCGGCGCAGAGCTGAGCGAGGCGGAAATCCGTGCCGTGGTGACCTATGTCCACGGTCTAGGCGGGGGCGAAGCTTCGGAAGAGTAAGCCCCTCACAGAACACCTTCGGGCCGCAAGGCCCGGAGGCCGGCGCCGGTGCCCCATCCTGTTCGCGCGTTTCCAGGGGCACCGGCGTTTTTTATTGCTCCTCGCGGAGCGGCCTTTCGAGGGATGCGCGAGCTTAGGGCGCGGCTTTGCGGCAGATCAAGGCACCCCCACCCCGGCACACCAAAACGTGAGCCCTTCAAACCCCGGGCTAAGCGCTCTCAGCGGCGCAGCCAGCCCCGGCGCGGTTTGGCACGCGGATCGTCGATCGCCCCCTGCGCGGGCGGGGTCCAGCGGCGCTCTCCGGGTTCCATCCGCGTCGCCGTCATGAAAGTCTGAGCGTAGATACCAAGCATCGTTTCTCTCCATCCTGTTCGTGTTCCTGCAATGAATATTGACCATCGGGCCATTTCAGGCGAGTCAGGAATAATGCCAACATGTAAGCTGAGGTAACATGGACTGGTCCAGCCTGCCGCCGCTCTCCGCCCTGCGCGCCTTTGCCGCCTATGCCGATACCGGCTCGGTTTCCGAGGCGGGCAGCGCGCTGAATGTCTCTCACGCCGCGATCAGCCAGCAGATCCGCAATCTCGAAACCCATCTCGGTGTGCCGCTGCTCGACCGCAGCAGCCGCAAGATGCGCCTCACCCATGAGGGCGAGCGGCTCGCCACCGCGCTGGCCGAGGGCTTCGGCGCGATTTTCGTGGCGACGCAGGAGCTGACCGGGCGCGATACCGACCGCCCGCTGGAGATCTCGGCCACGCCCGGCTTTGCCGCCACATGGCTGATGCCGCGCCTGCCGGGCTTTCGCGCGCATCACCCCGAGATCAGCCTGACCATCGACCCCTCCGCCGCGGTCCGCACGCTGGAACCGGGCGGGCTCGACGTGGCGATCCGCTACGGCAATGGCGAGTGGCCCGGGCTAGAAAGCCACCTTCTCGTCAGCTCGCCCATCGCCGTGGTCGCCGCCACCTCGCTGGTCGGCGATTGCGAGATCGAGACCCCGGCCGACCTCCGGCCCTTCCCATGGTTGCAGGAGCTCGGCACCAACGAGGCGACGGACTGGCTTGCCGAGAACGGCGTCGAGCACGACCGCAGCCTCGGCCTCACCGCCCTGCCCGGCAACCTGATGCTCGAAGCGGCGCGGCAGGGTCAGGGCGTGGCGATCACCGCCCGGCTCTTTGCCGAGCCCGATCTTGCCGCCGGGCGGCTGCGCATCCTCTTCGAGGACCGGCGCAAGAAAGGCTACTGGCTCGTCACCCGGCCCGGGGTCGCCCGTCCGCCCCTGCGTCACTTCGTAACGTGGCTGCGTCGCGAGGCTGCAAAAGCTTCATCGGGGATATAATTATTGATGCAGGTCAATGTTGCAGCCGCGCGGCGGCGCGAAAAGGACCGCAACCAGGCAACCTGACACCGGAGCGATTCCCCGTGGCTGATACCGAGACTCCCGCCCCCTCCCTTTACGAATCACGCGAGCCGATCTTTCCCCGGCGCGTGAGCGGAAAGTTCCGCAATCTCAAATGGGTGCTGATGGCGGTGATGCTGGGCATCTACTATGTCACGCCGTGGCTGCGCTGGGATCGCGGCCCGGAACTGCCCGATCAGGCGGTGCTGCTCGATCTCGCCGGGCGGCGCTTCTTCTTCTTCATGATCGAGATCTGGCCGCACGAGTTCTACTTTGTCGCGGGTCTGCTGGTGATGGCGGGGCTCGGGCTTTTCCTCTTCACCTCGGCGCTGGGGCGGGTCTGGTGCGGCTATGCCTGTCCGCAGACCGTCTGGACCGATCTCTTCATTCTGGTCGAGCGCTGGATCGAAGGCGACCGCAACGCCCGGCTGCGCCTGCACCGGCAGAAGAAATGGGATTTCCGCAAGGCCCGGCTGCGCGTCACCAAATGGGTGGCCTGGTTCCTGATCGCGCTGGCCACCGGCGGCGCCTGGGTGTTCTATTTCACCGACGCGCCCACGCTCGCGGTCGATCTGGTCACCGGCAACGCCCACCCGGTCGCCTATACCACCATGCTGATCCTAGCCGGCACCACATTCGCCTTCGGCGGCTTCGCCCGTGAGCAGATCTGCATCTATGCCTGCCCCTGGCCGCGCATTCAGGCCGCGATGATGGATGAGGACACGCTCACCGTCGGCTATCGCGACTGGCGTGGCGAGCCGCGCGGCAAGCACCGCAAGGGCGCCGGCGCCGAGAACCTCGGCGATTGCATCGACTGCCGCGCCTGCGTCAATGTCTGCCCCATGGGAATCGATATCCGCGACGGCCAGCAGCTGGCCTGCATCACCTGTGCGCTCTGCATCGACGCCTGCGACGACGTCATGGCAAAGATCGGCAAGCCGCGCGGGCTCATCGACTATCTGGCGCTCTCCGACGAAACCCGCGAGCGCGAGGGCCACACGCCGCGCGCGGTCTGGAAGCACGTCTTCCGCCCGCGCGTCATCCTCTACACCGCGCTGTGGTCGCTGGTGGGCATCGGCCTGGTCTTTGCGCTGTTCATGCGCCCGGAGATCGAGATGACCGTCGCCCCGGTGCGCAACCCGACCTTCGTGGTGCTTTCCGACGGCTCGGTGCGCAACACCTACGATGTGCGCCTGCTCAACAAGCACGGCGAGGCGCGGCCCTTCGAGCTGTCGCTCACCGGCAACGACAACCTGACCCTGTCGCTCGAGGGCGAGGACGACACCACCGTCGACGTGCCCGCCAACGAAACCTACCTTCAGCGGGTCTATGTCACCGCGCCCAACGGCACCGAGGAGGCGCAGGACGAGCGCACCGCCTTCAGCCTCTGGGTCGAGGATCTGACCAACGGCACACGGGCGGAAAACGATACGGTCTTTAACGGACGGGACAACTGATGACCAAGGAACGCAGGCTCACCGGCTGGCATGTACTGGCGATCTTCGTGGGCGCCTTCGGCGTGATCATCGGGGTGAATATCGCGCTGGCCTATAATGCCGTCGCCACCTTCCCCGGGCTCGAGGTCGACAACTCCTATGTCGCCAGCCAGACGTTCGACGCCCGCCGCGAGGCGCAGGAGGCGCTCGGCTGGACGGTCGAGACCAGCCATGACGAGGGCCATGTGGTGCTCGCCATCACCGACGAGAAGGGCTATCCGGTGCAGCCGAAAACGCTCTCCGCCAAGATCGGGCGCACCACCAACGTCAAGGACGACCGCACGCCGGATTTCACCTTTGACGGACGCGCCTATGTGGCCGAGGATCATCTGGCGCCCGGCTACTGGAATGTCTGGCTGAGCGCCGAGGCCTTCGACGGCACCCGCTTCGAGCAGCGCCTGGAACTCTACGTCAAGGAATGAGCCCATGACCGCCGCGATGCGCCCGCCGGCCTCGGCCTGCCCCGCCTGCTCCGCCGCCCCGGCCGCCGAGGCGCTCGCCGCCGCGCAGGCGCCCTCGGACGCGCATGTGGTGCTGTCGCTGCCGACGATCCACTGCGCCAACTGCATGCGCGCGGTGGAGACGGCGCTGAGCAAGGTGCCGGGGGTGCACAGCGCCCGGGTCAACCTCACCATGAAGCGGGTCAGCATCGAGGCCGATCCCGGCCTCGGCGCCGAGGATCTCATCCCCGTGGTCGCCGGCGCCGGCTATGAAGCGCATGAGCTCGACACCGGCGCGCTCTCGGCCACGCAGACCGACAAGGCGGGGCGCGATCTGCTGATGCGGCTGGCGGTTGCGGGTTTTGCGATGATGAATGTCATGCTGCTGTCGATCTCCGTCTGGTCCGGTGCCGAAGGGCCGACCCGCGACATGTTCCACTGGATCTCGGCGGCGATCACCCTGCCGACCATCGCCTTTTCCGGGCAGATCTTTTTCCGCAACGCCTGGGGCGCGCTGAAGGCCGGGCGCCTGAACATGGACGTGCCGATCTCGCTGGCGATCCTGCTCGCGGTGGTCACCTCGCTCTGGGAGACCTCGCTTTCCGGCGAGCATGCCTATTTCGACGCCGCCATCGCGCTCACCTTCTTCCTGCTGACCGGGCGTTATCTCGACCACCGCACCCGCTCCATCGCGCGCTCCGCCGCCGAGGAGCTGGCGGCGCTGGAAGTGCCCCGCGCCTGGCGGGTCACTCAGGACGGCGAGGAACAGGTCTCCGTCGCCGATCTGGCGGTGGGCGATCTGCTGCGCGTGCGCCCGGGCGGGCGGATGCCGGTGGACGGGCAAATCACCGAAGGCCAGTCCGAGCTCGACCGCTCGCTGCTCACCGGCGAGACCCTGCCCGTCTATGCCGCACCCGGCACAAGCGTGAGCGCCGGCGAGGTCAACCTCACCGGTCCGCTGGTGGTGCGCGCCACCGCCGTGGGGCGCGAGACCTCGCTGCACCGCATGGCCGATCTGGTGGCCGTGGCGGAATCTGGCCGCGCCAATTACACGCCCCTCGCCGACAAGGCGGCCAAGCTCTATGCACCGGGCGTGCATATCCTCTCCGCCTTGGCGTTCATCGGCTGGTTCCTCTACACGCAGGATTTCCGCGTCGCGCTCAACATCGCCGCCGCCGTGCTGATCATCACCTGCCCCTGCGCGCTGGGGCTGGCCGTGCCCGCGGTGACCACCGCCGCCTCGGGACGGCTCTTCAAAAAGGGCCTGCTGATCAAGGACGGCACCGCGCTGGAGCGGCTCTCGGAGGTCGATACGGTGGTTTTCGACAAGACCGGCACGCTCACCGCCGGCGCGCCGCAGGTCACCAATACCGGCGATTTCACCCGCAACGATCTGGAGATTGCGCTGGCACTGGCCGCGGGCTCCGCGCATCCGCTCTCGGCCTCGCTGACGACAGCCCTGCGCGAGGCCGGCATCGCCCCCGCCACGCTGAGCGATATCGCAGAGGTGCCCGGCCACGGCACCCAGGGCCTCTGGCGCGGCCAGCAGGTGCGGCTCGGGCGCGCCGCCTGGGTCGGCGGCGGGCAGTCCGATGTGACCTCCGCCTGGCTGCGCGTGGGCGACGGGCCGGCGCAGGTCTTCACCTTCACCGACAGCCTGCGCGACGGCGCCGAAGAGGCGGTGCGCGGGCTGATCGAAGCCGGCCACCGCGTCATCCTGATGTCGGGCGACACCACCCGCGCGGTGGAAACGCTGGCCAGCCGGCTGGGCATCCCGCACTGGATCGCCGAAGCGCTGCCGCAGGACAAGGCGGCGCGCGTCAAGGCGCTCTCCGACGAGGGCCGCAAGGTGCTGATGGTGGGCGACGGGCTCAACGACACCGCGGCGCTGGCCGGCGCGCATGTCTCGATCTCCCCCGCCTCGGCGCTCGACGCCGCCCGGGTCGCCTCCGATATCGTGCTGCTCGGCAATTCTCTGGCCCCGGTCCCTGACGCGATCGCCACCGCCACCCGTGCCACCAAACGCATCCGCGAGAATTTCGGCATCGCCACATGGTACAATGTCATCGCCGTGCCGCTGGCCATCGCGGGATTGTGTTCGCCACTGATCGCCGCATTGGCCATGTCCGCCTCGTCGATTACAGTATCGCTGAACGCGCTGCGGCTGAGGTGATCCGATGAATATCCTGCTCTACCTGATCCCGATCTCGCTGTTCCTCGGCGGCATGGGCCTGCTGTTCTTCGTCATCACCGTGCGCACCAAGCAATATGACGACCCCGAAGGCAACGCCCAGCGCATCCTCTCGGGCCAGTACGACGACGCGCCGAAACAGGACTGAGCGTCGACAGGGCGCGCCAGCGTCACCGGTCGTATTTTGCGTATTTGGAAAGAGAAGAAGGGCAAAGGCGCGCCCTGATCTTCTTCTCTTGGCAAAATACGCCCGCCGGAGGCGTCGCGCCCTCTCCGCGATCCGGGCGCCGGGACATCGGTAGGGTGGGCAATCCTGCCCACCGCCCCCCGCAGGCTCCTTACCCCCGCAGGATCATATCCGCCGCCTTCTCGGCGATCATGATCGTCGGCGCGTTGGTGTTGCCGCTGGTGATCGCCGGCATCACGCTGGCATCCACCACCCGCAGCCCGCCGATCCCCTTCATCCGGCACTCCGCATCGAGCGGCGCCTCATCGCGCGCGCCCATGCACACCGTGCCCACCGGGTGGAAGATCGTCGTGCCGACCTCCCCCGCCGCCCGCACCAGATCCGCGTCGCTCTCATAAGTCAGCCCCGGCTTGATCTCTTCGGGGGCGTATTTCGCCATCGGGCCCTGCGCAATAATCCGACGCGTCAGGCGGATGCTGTCCACCGCCACGCGCCGGTCGCCCTCGGTCGCGAGGTAATTCGGCGCGATCACCGGCGGCGCTTTCGGATCGGAGGAGGCCAGCGTCACCCTGCCCCGGCTCTCGGGCCGCAGGTTGCAGACGCTGGCGGTCACCGCCGGGAAGCTGTGCAGCGGTTCGCCGAACGCGTCGAGCGACAGCGGCTGCACGTGATATTCCAGATCCGGCGTCGCCAGATCGGGCCGCGATTTTGCGAAGGCCCCGAGCTGCGAGGGCGCCATCGACATCGGCCCGGCGCGGCGCGCCAGATATTCCAGCCCGATCGCCGCCTTGCCCCAGAGCGAATTGGCCAGCGTGTTCAGCGTCTTCGCGCCGGTGAGCTTCCAGGCGCAGCGCAGTTGCAAATGGTCCTGAAGATTGCCGCCCACGCCCGGGGCGTCATGCTTCACCTCGATCCCGTGCCCGCGCAGCAGATCCGCCGGGCCAACCCCTGCGAGCTGCAACAGATGCGGCGAGTTCACCGCCCCCGCCGAGAGGATCACGTCGCCGCCGCAACGTGCCTCGCGCGCCTGCCCGCCCTGCTCATAGGCCACCCCCACGACCTTGCGGCCCTCCCAGAGCAGCCCGGTCACATGCGCATGGGTCTCGATCCGCAGCGTGACGCTCTCGGTGGTGCGCAGGAAGGCCTTGGCGGTGTTCATCCGCCAGCCATTGCGCTGGTTCACCCGGAAATAGCCCACGCCCTCATTGTCGCCGGTGTTGAAATCACTGACCTTCGGCAGCCCCGCCTCATGCGCGGCCTCCATCCAGTCATCCAGCACCTGCCAGTGCAGCCGCTGGTTCTCCACGCGCCATTCGCCGCCGGCGCCATGCATCTCGCTGGCACCCTCGACGTAATCCTCGGATTTGCGGAAATAGGGCAGCACATCGTCCCAGCCCCAGCCCGGCAGCCCCATCTGTCGCCAGCCGTCGTAATCCGCCGCCTGGCCGCGCAGGTAGAGCATGCCGTTGATCGAGGAGCAGCCGCCCAGCACCTTGCCGCGCGGATAGAGCAGCGAACGCCCGTTCAGCCCCGGCTCTTCGGCGGTGCGGTAGCACCAGTCGGTGCGCGGGTTGCCGATGCAGTAGAGATAACCCATCGGGATGTGGATCCAATGATAATTGTCACGCCCGCCCGCCTCCAGCAGCAGCACGCGCCGCCCGGCCTCCGACAGCCGCTTGGCCAACACACAGCCCGCGCTGCCCGCGCCGATGATGACGTGATCCCAGGACATGGCCCCTCCTCCTGCGCCGGCAACCGGGGGTTCAATTGCCTGATACTTGATATCCCAGAGATTTTTGCATGGCGCAACCGCGCTCAGACCGGCAGGGCGGTGGTCTTGAAGACGGTGCGCAGGGCAAAGCTCGACTGCATCTGCGCCACACCCGGCAGGCGGGTCAGGTACTGGCGGTGGATGCGGGCGAAATCCTCGGTATCCTCTGCCACGACCTTCAGGATGTAATCGGCGCTGCCCGCCATCAGGTGGCATTCCAGCACGTCCGGCACCCGCGCCACCGCCTTTTCGAACGCCTCCAGCACCTCGTCGGCCTGGGCGCTGAGGGTGATCTCGACAAAGACCGTGGTGGGCATGTTCATCTTGCGCGCGTCTAGCAGCGCCACATAGCCGCGGATGTAGCCCTCTGTCTCGAGCCGCTGCACCCGGCGGTGGCAGGCGGAAGGCGAGAGATGCACCTGCTCGGACAGCTCGGCATTGGACATCCGCCCCTGCTTCTGGAGCACCCGCAGGATGCGGCGGTCGATATCATCAAGCTCCATGGCGGTTTCTTTCAAGGATTGGGCAGATTGTCGAAGATTCTGCGAGGACTGCGGATTTCAACGCACCAAATCCGCTGGGAAATTGCAAGCGACGCTTGGCAAGATTCCGGAGAACGCAGACGGGAGGAGTCGCAAATGAAGATCGGATGCCCCACCGAAGTCAAACCGCAGGAACACCGTGTCGGGCTGACACCCAATGCCGCGCGCGAGGCCGTGGCTCATGGCCACGACGTGCTGGTGCAGAGCGGCGCCGGGCTGGGCGCGGGCTTTGACGATGCCGCCTATCTCACCGCCGGCGCCCGTCTGGCACCTGGCGCGGCCGAGGTCTTTGCCGAAAGCGACATGATCGTGAAGGTGAAAGAGCCGCAGCCCGCCGAGCGCGCCATGCTGCGCGCGGATCAGTTGCTCTTCACCTATCTGCACCTCGCCCCCGATCCCGAGCAGACCGACGACCTGCTCGCCTCGGGCGCGACCTGCATCGCCTATGAGACGGTGACCGACGCGCATGGCGGACTGCCGCTGCTGGCGCCGATGTCGGAGGTCGCCGGCCGGCTGGCGCCGCAGATGGGCGCCTGGGCGCTGCAAAAGCCCAACGGCGGGCGCGGCGTGCTGATGGGCGGCGTGCCCGGCGTCGGCCCGGCCAATGTGCTGGTGATCGGCGGCGGCAATGTCGGCACCCATGCGGCGCGGATCGCCGCCGGGATGGGCGCCGATGTGACCGTGCTCGATCGCGCGCTGCCGCGCCTGCGCTATCTCGACGACGTGTTTGGCGGCGTGTTCCGCAACCGCTACTCGACCGAAGGCGCGCTGAGTGAGCTGCTGGCGCAGGCGGATATGGTGATCGGCGCGGTGCTGATCCCCGGCGCGGCGGCGCCCAAGCTGGTGTCGCGCGCAATGCTGGCGGATATGAAACCCGGCGCGGTGCTGGTGGATGTGGCCATCGACCAGGGCGGCTGCTTCGAGACCTCGCGCGCCACCACCCATGGCGATCCGGTCTATGAGGTGGACGGCATCCAGCATTACTGCGTCGCCAACATGCCCGGCGCCGTGCCGCGCAGCTCGACCATCGCGCTCGGCAATGCCACCCTGCCCTTTGTGCTGGCGCTGGCGGACAAGGGCTGGCGCACGGCCTGCGCCGAGGATCCGCATCTTCTGGCCGGGCTGAACGTGCATGCGGGCCGGCTGACCAATGCCGCCGTGGGCGCGGCGCTGTCGCGCGAGGCGATCACGCCGGTCGAGGCGCTAGAGATCTGACAGCAGCGCAAAAGGCGCAACGGAAGCCGGGCCCGGCGGTGGCCCGTGGGGTGCCGCGCTGCCCGTTGAATCTCTTACTTTATCCAGGCCAGGTCCGAGGAATCTCGAAGCTACGCGCAAACGTCACCAAAGCGGCAGCCCGCCGGGACGGGCCGCCGCTGGGCCCGGCGCCTTCGGCTTGATTCCGGGCCGGATGGCGTGGTGATTGAGGTTAATTTCGAGACAGAGAACCCGCAGCCTCAATATCCGGCGTCGCGATCCACCAGATGCAGCAGCGGCTCGCCCGCCTCGCCGCGGCGGATGTTCTCGGCGACCACGCGGGCGGCGCTCGACACGCGGGTCTCGGCGGCGATATGCGGCGTGACCGTCACGCCGGGATGCGCCCAGAACGGGTGCTCGGCGGGCAAAGGCTCGATGCGGAACACGTCCAGCGTCGCATGCCCCACCTGGCCGCTGTCCAGCGCCGCGATCAGCGCCGCGTCGTCGATCAGCGGCCCGCGGCCGGGATTGACGATGGCGGCACCGCGCGGCAGCCGTGCCAGCGTCCCGGCGTTCAGTATGTTCTTCGTCGCGGGCGTGTTCGGCAGCAGCAGCACGAGGATCTGCGCATGCGCCAGCGCCGTCTTCAGCCCCTCCTCGCCATGCAGGCAGGTGACGCCGGCCACATCCTTGGGGCTGCGCGACCAGCCGGTGACCGGAAAGCCCAACCCCGCCAGCGCCTTCGCACAGGCGCTGCCCAGCGCACCGAGCCCCAGCACGGTGACCGGGCGTTCCGGCGCCAGAGGCGGCACGACCGGCGCCCACTCATGCCCGGGATTGACGATATAGGCATCGATGCCGAGATGGTGACGCAGCACATGGCCCGCGACATATTCCACCATGCCGGCGGTCAGCCCCTCTTCGTCGACCATCCGCGCCAGCGGCACGCGCAGCGTCTCGTTGCCGGTGATGGTCTCGACCCCGGCCCAGAGGCTCAGCACCGCCCTGAGCCGCGTGTAGGGCGTGAAATCCCTGAGCCCGGAACTCGGCGCGTAGACGATGTAATCGACGCTCTCGGGCGCCGCATCGCAGCTCAGCCGATAGGACAGCCCGTGCCCGTCCAGCGCTTCGCGCAGCGGCGCCTCGTATTCGGCCCAGCTCTCGGGGCCGGCGGAAAAAAGGATCTCGATCATCAACGTGCCCTGTGGATCTGTGCGCTCTGGACTAGGCCGAAGGCGATCATCAGCACCAGCATCGCCGAGCCGCCATAGCTGACCAGCGGCAGCGGCACGCCGACCACCGGCGCCAGCCCCATCACCATCGACATGTTCACCGCGAAGAACAGGAAGAAGGTCAGCCCGACCCCCAGGATCAGCAGCGAGGAATAGCGGTCGCGGTTCTGCATGGCGGCGACGATGCAGAACAGCAGGATCAGCACGTAAAGCGCCAGCAGCGAGACGCCGCCGACAAAGCCGAACTCCTCGGCCAGCGTGTTGAAGATGAAGTCGGTATGTTTCTCGGGCAGGAAATTCAGCCGCGACTGTGTGCCCTGCATAAAGCCGCGCCCGGTCCAGCCGCCGGAGCCCATGGCGATCTTGGCCTGGGTGATGTGATACCCCGCACCGAGCGGATCGGTGGAGGGGTCGAGGAAGGTGTCGATCCGCTTGAACTGGTATTCCTTGAGCAGCTGCCAGTCGGTGCCGCGCGACAGGAAAACGGTATAGACCGCGCCCGCACCGGCTGCGATCACCACCGCGAAATAGGCCCAGTGCACGCCGGCGAGAAACATCATCAGCCCGCCCGCCGTCATCAGCAGGATGGCGGTGCCGAGATCGGGCTGGGTGAGCACCAGAAAGGTCGGCATCAAGATCAGCACCAGCGGCGCCATCACCCAGATCGGGCGCGACACGCGCTTCATCGGCAGCCAGTCGTAATAGGCGGCCAGCGCCATGACGAGCGCGATCTTCATCACCTCGGAGGGCTGGAGCCGCATGAAGCCGATGTCGATCCAGCGCTGCGCGCCCATGCCCACCGACCCGAAAAGCTCCACCGCCACCAGCATCAGCAGCGCGGCCAGGTAGATCAGCGCCGAGAGGTTGCGCCAGAGCCAGATCGGCACCATCGCCACCACGAACATCGCCGCGAGCCCGAGCGCATAGCGCTTCATCTGCGGCTCCGCCCAGGGGCTGAGAGAGCCGCCTGCCACCGAATAGAGCATGAGAAAGCCGACGCCCGCCACGGCGCTGAGCAGGATCACCAGCGGCCAGTTGAGATAGAGGATCTTGCGCCAGCCCGAAGGGACCGTCTTGACCGTGTATTCGAGATAGCTCACGCGCGTCTCCCCAGCTCGGCGGCGCGCTCCCGGCGTTCGCGTTCGAGCCGCTCCTGCTGGGCCTTGATGCGGCCACGGTCGGCGGTGGGATAGGCGTCAAGCGGCGGGTCGCCACCGTAGAGCGCCTGAAGCGTGATGTCGCGGGCGATGGGCGCGGCAACAGACGAGCCGCCGCCGCCATGCTCCACCACGATCGACACGGCGATGCGCGGCGCGTCATAGGGGGCGAAATTGACGAACAGCGCGTGGTCGCGCTCTTCCCACGGCACATCCTGGTTGCGCACCACACGGTTCAGCACCTGGCTGGTGCCGGTCTTGCCGGCCATGCGCATATTGTCGGCGATGATGCGCGAGCGATAGGCGGTGCCGCGTCGGCTGTTGGAGACCGCGAACATCGCCTTGCGGATATAGCGCAGGTGGCTGGGCGAGAGATCCAGCGCCTCGCCGCCGCCCGAAGGCGTCTCGATACCGTTGACGCTGCGCACGAGGCGCGGCGTCACCGCGCGGCCGGTGGCAACGCGGGCCACCATGATCGCCTGCTGCAAGGGCGAGGTCAGCACGAAGCCCTGCCCGATCGAGGCGTTCACCGTGTCGCCGATCAGCCATTCCGCGCCGCGCTCGCGCCGCTTCCAGTCCTTGTCGGGCATCAGCCCTGCGGTGACCGCCGACATCGGCACCTCAGGCGCGGCGCCCAGCCCCAGCTTGCGGCCCATGGCGGCGATGTTCTCGATGCCGACCTTGAGCGCCAGATCGTAGTAATAGACGTCGCAGCTGTCGCGCAGGCTGTTTTCGAGGTTCACATGGCCGTGCCCCGCCCGTTTCCAGCAATGAAAGCGGCGCGAGCCGACCTCCATGTAGCCGGGGCAATAGACCGTCTCGTCGGGGGTGATGAGCCCCGCATCGAGCGCCGCAAGCGCGGTGACGATCTTGAAGGTCGAGCCGGGCGGATAGGCGTCCTGCACGGTCTTGGAGGCTAGCGGGCGGTGATTGTTGTCACGCAGCTCGCCGTAATCCTTCACCGAGATGCCACGGACGAACTTGTTGGGGTCGTAGGAGGGCGCCGAGGCGATGGCGAGGATGTCGCCATGCTCCAGATCCATCACCACGGCGCTGGCGCTCTCCTCGCCCAGCCGCGCCTTGATGTAATCCTGAAGCGCGCTGTCCAGCGTGAGCTGGAGATCGCCGCCGGCCTCGCCCTCGCGGCGGTCGAGCTCGCGCATGACCCGGCCCACGGCGTTGACCTCGACCCGCTTGGCGCCGGCGGAGCCGCGCAGCTGATCCTCGAATTTCGCCTCGATCCCCACCTTGCCGATCTGGAAACGCGGGATGCGCAACACCGGCTCGGGGTCCTCATAGCGTTCCAGATCGCGCTCCGAGACCGGGCCGACATAGCCCACCACATGGGCAAAGGTCTCGTGCTGCGGATAGACCCGGCTGAGCCCGACCTCGGGTGTCACGCCGGGCAGCGCCGGGGCGTTCACCGCAACGCGGCTGATCGCCTCCCAGCTCACCCGGTCGGCGACCGTCACCTGAAGGAAGGGCGGCGAGGTGCGCATCTCCTCGAGCGCGCGCTCCACCTCGTCGCGGTCGAGTTCCACCAGCGCCGAGAGCCGCCCGATCACATCCTCCACATCGCCGGCATCCTCGCGCCGCATGGTGATGCGATAGGTCTGCTCGTTTTCGGCAATGACCCGCCCCTCACGGTCGAAAATGCGCCCGCGCGCGGGCGGGATGAGGTGGATATTGACGCGGTTTTCCTCCGCCAGAAGGCGGAACTCGTCGGCCTGATCGACCTGCATATAGCGCATGCGCAGCGCCAGCGCGCCGCCAAAGGCGAGCTGCGCACCGCCCAGCATCAGCCCGCGGCGGGTGATCTTGCGATTGCTCTCGGCGCTGTCGCGGGGCGTGCGTCTCACAGGCTTCTCCCGGCATGATCGAAATCGCCCGGTGCCATGCGGCGGACCCCGAGCAGATATTGCGAGACGATGACCACCAGCGGGTAGCACAGCACGGTCACCGCATATCGCATGAGCGCAAGGAAAGACGTTCCCGAGGGCACGATCAAGAGGCCCAGCACCAGCCGGTACGCAATCGTGATCGCCAGCAGCACTGTGGCGACGGCGATCCATTCCATGGCAAAGGTCGACTCGCGGTCGCGCCGGTCGCGCGATTTCAGCAGCTCGGTGGCCAGCAGCACCAGCGCCGCCCAGAGCCCCGGCGGGCGCTGGAACAGGATATCGGCCAGCAGCATCACCCCGGCGACGGAAAGCGCCGGCACGTAATCGGGCCGCCGCAGCGCCCAGGCGAAACACAGAGCGACCAGCAGGTCGGGCCCGGCATAGCGCGGCGGCATCATGTCGAGCGGCAGCAGGTGGTAGAACATCACCAGCAGCGAAAGCCCGACAAAGGCGCCGCGCATGATCCAGATGCGCGCGGGACGGGCCTCAGCCATCGGGCTGCTCCGCCCCGCCGGCGCTGTCGCTGCCCGGCGCGATTTCCGGCAGGATCAGCGCCGAGGGCGCGCTCACCCGGCGCGCGCCGTGATCGCGCAGCACGCGCAGGAATTCCAGCCGCTCGTAATCGGCGGCCAGCCGCACCCGCAGCCGCCCGCCCGGATCCTCGGCCACCTGCCCGATGAGCAGGCCCGGCGGGAACACCTCGCCATCGCCGGAGGTCACGATGCGGTCGCCGGGGCGGACCTGATCGGCGTCTTCGAGAAAGTCGATGGGGGGCGCGGCGGAATTGTCACCGGTGACCAGCGCGCGCTGGCCGGAGGGCTGGATGATCGCGGGAATGCGGCTGGTGGCATCGGTCAGCAGGATCACCCGGGAGGTGTTCGGCCCCACGCCCGAGATCCGCCCCACCAGCCCGATCCCGTCCATGGTCGCCCAGCCGTCGACGATGCCGTCGCGCGAGCCCACGTTGATCAGCGCCGACTGCCGGAAGGGCGAGCCGCTGTCGGCCAGCACCACGCCGGTGATATAGGTAAGGCGCGGATCGAGACGCACATTGTTGAGATCGCGCAGCCGGGCGTTTTCCTGCTCCAGTTGCAGCGCCGCCTCTTTCCAGGCGGTCATCTGCCGCAGCTCGCGCCGCAGCTCCTGGTTCTGGTCGTAGATGCGCTGGTAGCTCTGGAAATCGCGCAGGATGCCCACCGCGCCGGTCACGGGCGCCATGGCCCAGTCGAAGCCGGGGATCACCGCATCGACGATCTGCGCCCGAAAGCGCTCGACCCGCGGGCTGTCGATGCGCCAGAAGATGAAGAGCCCCACGAGGCACAACAGCAGAACCGCCAGAAGCAGACGCTTCAGCGGGCCGGCATAATCCTCGGAATTGGTCCCGTGCTTGGCCATTCAACCCCTTATAGCAGGCTTGGGGCCGCCGTCACAAAATGCCGATCACGAATCGTAGTCGATGGCGTGGCGCAGCTGCTTTTCGTATTCCAGCGCCTTGCCGGTGCCGAGCGCCACGCAGTTGAGGCTCTCGTCGGCGATGGAAACCGCCAGCCCGGTCTGCTCGCGCAGCGCCAGATCGAGATCGCCCAGCAGCGCACCGCCCCCGGTAAGCATCACGCCCCGGTCGACGATGTCGGCGGCGAGATCCGGCGGCGTGGCTTCGAGCGCGGTCATCACCGCCTCGCAGATCTGCTGCACCGGTTCGGAGAGCGCCTCGGCGACCTGCGCCTGGCTGATCTCGGTTTCCTTGGGCACGCCGTTCAGCAGGTCGCGACCGCGGATCTGCATCGAGCTGCCGCGCCCGTCATCGGGCATGCGCGCGGTGCCGATGGAGGTCTTGATGCGCTCGGCGGTGGATTCGCCCACCAGCAGGTTCTGCTGGCGGCGCAGATAGTTTACGATATGTTCGTCCATGCGGTCGCCGCCGACGCGGATCGAGCGGGCATAGACGATATCGCCCAGCGACAGCACGGCCACCTCGGTGGTGCCGCCGCCGATATCCACGACCATGTTGCCGGTGGGATCGGTGATCGGCATGCCGGCGCCGATGGCGGCTGCGATGGGCTCGGCGATAAGGCCTGCCTTGCGGGCCCCGGCGCTCAGAACCGACTGGCGGATCGCGCGTTTCTCCACCGGCGTGGCGCCGTGCGGGACACAGACGATGATCTTGGGTTTCGAGAAGGTCGAGCGCTTGTGCACCTTGCGGATGAAGTGCTTGATCATCTCCTCGGCGGTGTCGAAATCGGCGATCACCCCCTCGCGCATCGGCCGGATGGCCTCGATGCTGCCCGGCGTCCGGCCCAGCATCAGCTTGGCGTCCTCGCCCACGGCCAGCACCTTCTTGACGCCGTCCTTGACGTGATAGGCGACGACCGACGGTTCAGACAGGATCACCCCCCGTCCCTTGACATAGACCAGCGTGTTCGCCGTCCCAAGGTCGATGGCCATGTCCGCCGAAAAGGCGCCCATGAGTCTGTCCAGTCCAAACATGCTGCGTCCTGCCCCGAATACTAGGATGGGCCCGCGACTCTCCCCGAGCCCAAGCCGGGGCCCTTATAGGACCGCTTTTGCGTACGCGAAAGGGGCAGGACCGCGCAAATCAGCGTGAAACCGCCTTTGCTCAGGCCGGCCAGGCGGTGGGCACCCGTTCCTGCACGCGTTTGAGCTTCAGCAGCTCCATGTAGTTGCCGATCTTGTGATCCTCGCCCGGGTTCGCCTCGTCCGGGGTCAGCCAGTAGAGGCTGCCGACATTTCGGAAGCCCAGGAAAGCCGGCGGCGCGTGGCAGACCGTATCGTCGATGCGGCAGATATTCACCACCCAGCCCTCCCCCGCCATGCGCCCGCGCGATTTGCAGGTTTTCGGCGAGGCAAAGGCGATGGTGGGTGTCGACAGCGAGGCCCCGACGATCTGCGCCGAAGCCGCGCCCAGGCTGTGGCCGACGATGAATTTCGGCCGCAGCCCCTTGGCGAAGGTATAGACGATCTGCGCGTGTTCCAGAAACCCGCCATGCCAGAGCGCGCCGCTGTCGCCCGGCACCACCTCGAACCCGTGCCCGTCCATCGGCCTGCCGCCGAATTGCAGGTTGAAATCGAACCAGTCCGACAGCTCGTTGGTGCCGGGGATCACCAGCGTGCCGTCCTTGAGGTAGAACGCCTGCACGCCGCGAATATCTATGGCGGTATGGACGCGGTCGCCGAGATCGTTGGCATAGGCATCGCGGATCAGCTCCGCCGCGCTCATCACGGGCAATTTGGCCATCGGAAAATCTCCTTCGCTGAAATCAATGACGGGAAGTCTAGCCGCTCCGGTCTCGCAAGGGGAGTCTTCCCGGCGCGATGCCCAACGCGATGCCTTGTTTCCGCGACCGGCTCGCATACCTCATGGGAAACGCAACGAGGGAGGCCGCCCATGGGGCTCAATGTCTATCTGTCCGGAGAAATCCACACCGACTGGCGCGACCGGATCATCGAAGGCGCGCAAGGGCTCGATCTGACCTTTTCCGCCCCGGTGACCGATCACGCCGCCAGCGACGATTGCGGCGTCGCGATCCTCGGCGCCGAGGAGAACAAGTTCTGGCACGACCGCAAAGGCGCGCAGATGAACGCCATCCGCACCCGCAAGGGCATCGCCGATGCCGATGTGGTGGTGGTGCGCTTCGGCGACAAATACAAGCAGTGGAACGCCGCCTTCGACGCGGGCTATGCCGCCGCGCTGGGGAAGTCGCTGATCATCCTGCAACCGCCGGAGCACGATCACGCGCTGAAGGAGGTCGATGCCGCCGCCCTCGCCGTGGCGCGCGAACCCGAGGAGGTGGTGGAGATCTTCCGCTACGTGTTGACCGGCACCCTGCCCGGCTGAGGCTGGGCCATCGGGGGCGTTGCCCCTCGCGCGCCGGGGCGCGCTCCCCCGAGTATTTGCCGGAAAGATGAAAGTAGCAGGTGCGCCCGGCCTTCATCTTTCGCAAAATACTCCCGCCGGAGGCGTCCTGCCCCCGGCGGGCATTGCAGCGCCGCTCAGTCGCGCGGCGGGATATTCAGCGCCGCCTGCACCGCCGGTCGGGCGAGGAAGCGGTCGAGATAGGCGACGCAGCGCGGGTGCTCCTCCCAGCCGACCGCCTCCTTGGCATCGTAGAAATCGAAGGCGTTGAGCCAGGGGCCCAGCGCCATATCGGCGATGGAATAGGGCCCCGCGATCCAGTTGCGCCCCTCGAGCGCGGTTTCGATCACGCCGAGCAGACGCCGCGCCTCGCCGACATAGCGTTCGCGCGGGAGCGGATCCTCGACCTTGGCGCCGGCGAATTTCCAGAAGAAGCCGAGCTGGCCGAACATCGGCCCCGGCCCGCCCATCTGGAACATCACCCATTGCAGGATCTCATAGCGCTCGCGCGCCGACTCGCCGATGAAATTGCCGGTCTTCTCGGCCAGATAGACCAGAATCGCGCCGCTCTCGAAGAGCCCGATCGGCGCCCCGCCCGGCCCGTTCGGGTCGATGATCGCGGGGATCTTGCCATTGGGATTGAGCGAGGTGAATTCGGGGCTTTTCACGTCGACATCGGCGAGGCTCACCTTATGCGGCTCGTAGTCGAGCCCCATCTCTTCCAGCGCGGTCGAGACCTTCACGCCGTTGGGGGTGGGGAAGGAATAGAGCTGGATGCGGTCGGGATGCGCCGCCGGCCAGCGTTTGGTGATCGGAAATGCGGACAAATCGGTCATTGCGGGTCCATGTCATATCGGAGGAGGAGGAGACGGCCGCACATTTCCCTTTCGGCTGAACGGCCTGCTGTGTCATGGGAGTTTCGTGATACCTTGCACAAGGTCGGGGCAAGCGCAAACGGCGCTCGCGATTTCATAGTAGTGGGACAGTTGGAATGATCCAGGAATTCAGAGACTTTATCGCCAAGGGCAATGTCATGGACATGGCTGTCGGCATTATCGTGGGCGCGGCCTTTACCGCCATCGTCACTTCGCTGGTCGGCGACATCATCAACCCGCTCATCGCGCTTTTCACCGGCGGCATCGACTTTTCGGGCTGGTTCTATGCGCTGGACGGCGGCGAATACGCCTCGCTCGACGCCGCGAAAGAGGCCGGTGCGCCGGTCTTTGCCATTGGCAGCTTCATCATGGCGATCATCAATTTCGTGATCATCGCCTTTGTCGTCTTCATGCTGGTCAAGACCGTGAACCGGATCAAGGCGGCGGCGGAAAAGCCCGACGATGTCGCCCCCGAGGTGCCGACCGGCCCCTCGGAACTCGATATCCTGATCGAGATCCGGGACTCGCTGAAGAAGTGATCTATGCCGGGCCCGCCCTCAGTGGCGGGCCTGCTCCTGCCGGCAACCGCATCGGTTGCGCCGGCCCGGCGGCTTCGCTATCAGGCCCGCAAACGCGGAGAGAGGCGCATGAGCCGAGCCATGAACATCGCCTATGGCAGCGTTGCCGTGGGGCTCGCGGTTCTCGCGATCAAGACGCTGGCCTGGTGGCTGACGGGCTCTGTCGCGCTGCTCTCGGACGCGCTGGAAAGCATCGTCAATGTCGCCACCGCGCTTGCCGCGCTGATTGCGCTGCGCATCGCGGCCCAGCCCGCCGATGCCGATCATCCCTACGGGCATCACAAGGCGGAGTATTTCAGCGCGGTGCTCGAAGGCGTGCTGATCGTCGTCGCCGCCATCCTGATTCTGCGCGAGGCCTGGAACGCCTGGGAAAACCCTCGTGTGATCTCCGAGCCGTGGCTGGGGCTTGGCATCAACCTGACCGCCAGCGTGCTGAACGGGATCTGGTGCTGGGTGCTGCTGCGTGCCGGGCGCGAGCTGCGCTCGCCGGCGCTCGCCGCAGACGGGCGGCACCTGATGACCGATGTGGTCTCGTCCGTGGGCGTGACCGCCGGGGTGGTGCTGGCGGTGCTGACCGGCTGGTGGTGGCTCGACCCGGCGCTCGCGGCGCTGGTGGCGCTCAATATCCTCTGGTCGGGCTGGCAGGTGGTGCGCGGCTCGGTCGGCGGGCTGATGGACGAGGCCGCGCCGGAAGACGAGATCGAGCAGATGCGCGCACTGATTTCGGCCAATGCCGAGGGCGCGGTCGAGGCGCATGACCTGCGCTCACGTCGCGCGGGCCGCGCGCTTTTTGTCGAGTTTCACCTGGTGGTGCCGGGCGAGATGAGCGTGGATGCCGCGCATGAGATCTGCGACCGGATCGAGGCGGCGCTGCATGGCGCCTTCGAGGGCAGCCGCGTGACCATCCATGTGGAGCCCGAGCACAAGGCCAAGCATAGCGGCATCGTCGTGCTGTAGGGCGGTTTTCCAGCCCACCACACCCTCAACGATACCGAAACACTCCCGTGCCCTTGGCGAGCAGCAGGCCGGTATCGTCGGTCAGCACCCCCTCGGCAAAGAAGGTACTGCGCCCGCCGCCGGTCTTGCGCCCCTCGCAGATCAGCCGCGTGCCCGCAGGCCGGCCGATATACTGCACGTTCAGCGACAGGGTCAGCGCCATGACGCGCCGGTCCGGATCGCCCGTCCAGCAGCCCGAGAGCCCCATGGCCGAGTCGAGCAGCGTCGCATGCACCCCGCCATGCGGCAGCCCCTGACGATTGGCGATGGCCTCGATGATCGGCATCTCATAGCGCGCATAGCCCTCGCGCCACTCGACCAGATCATAGCCCAGATGCAGCGCAAAGGCGCTCGGCGGTTCGTTGTAGTCGCTCATATCAGTCCAGGCTCTTCCTGTTCCAGTTCCAGCGGTGCCGCCGGCGCCTTGAGATCGTCAATGCGCAGCGGCCCGGTCGGGCGCGCCAGGCGGTTGCGCACCACCCAGTGCAGACGCTCCGACGCCCGGGTGATCGCCACATAGGCGAGCCGTTTCCAGAGCGGCTGGCCGGCCTCCATCCGCCCCATCCGCGCCGCGACAAACAGATCCGGCGCAAAGACCTGCACCGCCTCCCATTGCGAGCCCTGCGCCTTGTGGATTGTCACCGCCGCGCCATGCAGAAAGGTCGCGCCCATGCGGGCGGCGAAGGGGATGAAGGGCTCTTCCTCGTCGGGCTTCTCGATTTTCACGATGGAGGCGGCGGAGACCTGCGGATCGGGTGCGCCCATCACATGCAGCCGCGAAAAGCCCGGCTTGCGGCCCGGGCCGAGATAGATCACCTGCGCGCCCTTGATCAGGCCGCGCGCCTCCAGATCCAGCCGTTTCTTGCGATGTTTCAGCGGCAGCTCGATACCGTCGCAGATGAGCGGCTCGCCGGGCAGCAGCTCGGTCTCGGGGGCGTCATGCACGGCTCGAAAGGCGTTGATCAGCCGGATGCGCGTGGCGTTGCGCCAGACCAGCACCGGAGAGCGCGCCATGAGATCCACCTCGACCCGCTGGCCCCAGACGACGCGGTCGTCCTGCCGGGCCTTGTCCTCGACCATGCGCTCGAAATCCTGGAACTCCAGCGCGGGATCGGCCAGCGCATGCGCCAGATCGAGGATCGGGTTGTCGGCCTCCTGCCGGTGGATGCGGTGCAGTTCGAGCTTCTGGCTGTCCTTCACACCGTCGAACACCATCTTGCCGGACTGGTTCACCGGAGCGAGCTGCGCCGGATCGCCGAACAGCACGAGATTGGGAAAGATCTCCTGCAAATCCTCGAACTGGCGGTCGTCGAGCATCGAGGCCTCGTCGACGAACCCGATATCGAGCGGCTCTTCGCGGCGCTTCCAGCCGGTGATGAAATCGCTGCCGCGCAACCCGGCGGCGGCAAGCGCGGCGGGCACGGATTTGTGCGCCTGATAAGCGGCGAAGGCGCGGTCGAGCGCCTCTTCGGTCAGCGCCTCGATCTCGGGCTTTTCGTCATTGCCCATCAGCCATTCGGCGATGCGCTCATATTCCGGGTCATAGACCGGGGTATAGAGGATGCGGTGGATCGTCGTCGCCGGCACGCCGCGCAGCCGCAGCACGCTCGCGGCCTTGTTGGTCGGCGCCAGCACCGCGAAATTGCGCTTTTCCTTGCGCTTGCGGCTTTCGTAATCGCCTGTGACGATCTCGGCGCCGGCGGCGTCGAGCGCCTTGCACAGCTCCGACAGCAGCAGCGTCTTGCCCGAGCCGGCCTTGCCCATCAGCGCCATGACCTGCCCCTTGCCCTCCTTGGCGGGCAGGCAGAGCCCCTCGTCGAGATCGACACCCGCATCGCGCAACATCGCCGAGACGCGGTCCCAGGCTTCGGCCTGATCTTCGGAAAATGTGAGGGCGGGCAGATCCATGCGGCGGACCCTAATGCTCCGGGCAGGGGGACGCCAGCGCGCAATGCCCCTGCCCGAGCGATATGGGCGGGGGCAGCGCCCCCGCCACATCTGACGTTATGCCGCCGCAGCAGAGACCTTTTGCGGCATGGCCCCGAAGGAGGCATCGAACCAGGCGCGCGACTGCATCGGCGGAATGCCGGCGCTCTGCGCGACCCGGGCCTGGGCTTCGGGGTTGAACTCCCACAGGCCCACACTGATGCGCTCGCGGCCCTCACCCTCGCTGCCGAGCACCTCGGGCGAGGAACCGATGCGCTTGTAGATGCGCACCATGCGGGCATCGAAGACCCCGACGTAATGCTCGACGCCAAAGCCCTGCATGACCTCGCCACCGGCAAGCATCAGCGCGGCGGCGGTGCCGGGATCGGTCTCGCGCGCGAGGCAGAAGCGGGTGCATTCCCAGATCAGCGGGCTCTGGATGCGCACGCCGTCGGTGAGATGCAGGAAATGCTCGTTCACCATGCAGCGCCCGACGGTGGGCAGCAGCCGCATGGAGCCGCCGTGACAGCCATCGGGACGTTCCCAGATGACATAGAGCGGGTTGAGCGCATCGTACTCGTCGCGCTCCTCGCCATTGGCGTCGACCTGCACGTCCCAGCCGAGCCGGGTTTTGAACTGATCGGCGCGATCCAGGAACATGGTGCGCTTGAGCAGCGGGAAGGCATTCAGTTGGTCTGCGTAGATAAAACGGATCATAGCTTCACTCCTTTTTGGTCCGATGGAGTGAAAGCTGCTCGACTTTCGCTAAGGTTGCAAAATTTAGCCGCAATTCGGTCACGCCTGAAACATTTTCCTGCCACAAAAATGCCCGATTTCGTGGCAGCGTTCAGACGACGATGAGACCTCGCGACAAGGCGCGTGCAACCGCATGCGTCGTGTTCATCGCGCCCAGCTTGTAGCGGGCGCTTTCGATGTACACGCGCAGCGTATGTTCAGAAATATTAAGAGTTTCAGCCACTTGCGCACGACTATAGCCGACCGCAAGCAGCGTCATCGCCTCCACTTCGCGCGGACTCAGGGGCTGCGCGGGCTCGGGCGTGCGGCCTGGTTCGAGCTCCAGAGCCTTCTGATTGAAGTAGTGTGCGACCAAAATAAGGTCGCGACGATTGGTCTCAGTGAATTCTTCCCAATCTTCGTCATCACAGTTGTGACTGACGCTGAAGACGGCAAATTGGCCGTTCGGACCCCGGATGGGAATCGAGTAGCCCTGATTCCCTACGCCATGCGCGATGGCATCCTTCTGGAACGCGCGGGCCGCTTTCGACGACCAGTCGAGGCGCTTCCAGTCCACCGGGTGGAAGTGCTGGTAACAGCCGACGACCACCGGGTCGATGCGCAGATACCCCTTTTCGAGATAGCGCTGCACCCAGACCGGATCGTAAGTGCCGCAGCCGTATTGCGTTCCGTTCGCGCTGACCCAGTGATATACAAGGTGATCAACTCTGTAGCGGTCTCTCAGGTCTTCGATTGCGGTCTGGAGATCGTCCAGCCGCTGCGCCTCTTCAAGCCGTTCCAGAAGCCCGCCTGTTTCGGGCATTTCCGCCGCAAAGCCCAAGTTCATTCCCTTCGGCGCTCGACGCGATCTCGATCTGTGCGACGAGCTGAGCTTCATCCAACTGCTCGGCCAGCGCGTCCATGGAGTTGGCGCGCGCAAACGTCTTCAGGTCGGTCAATACGTCGATGATCCAATCATGTCGCATCATAAGCCTTCCTGCGGATTATTAACAATCAGTAAATCCACTTTAGACGTGCCCAAGAGGCGCCAACATTCACGAATTCCAACTCCCCAGAAATAGTGAGGCAAAAATATGGAAGTCATTGATCACACTTAGGCTGCCCCGTTTTTGACACAAAAGCCCGCGAACCGGAGGGCCGATTCGCGGGCTCAATCATGGCCGTTTCGTGGCAGGCGGATCAGCCGCGCGCGGCCAGTGCCTCTTCGAAGGTGCGCAGCCCGGTTTTGGGCGACTGCACCAGCACCGACATGTTGCCGGGCTTGTGCTGGTTCCGAAGCATCTTCATGTGCGCATCGGGGATCTGATCCCACTCGAACACCTCGGACATGCAGGGATCGAGCCGCCGCTCGACCATCAGCCGGTTGGCGCTGGCAGCCTGCTTGAGATGCGCAAAATGCGAGCCCTGAAGACGCTTCTGGTGCATCCACATGTAGCGCACGTCGAAGGTGCAGTTGAACCCGGTGGTGCCGGCGCAGATCACCACCATGCCGCCCTTCTTGCAGACCAGCGTGGAGACCGGGAAGGTCGCCTCCCCCGGGTGCTCGAAGACCATGTCGACATTCACGCCCTTGCCGGTGATGTCCCAGATCGCCTTGCCGAACTTGCGGGCCTCTTTCATCCACTCATTGTATTCCGGCGTGTTGACCGTGGGCAGCTGCCCCCAGCACTTGAAGTCCTTCCGGTTGATCACGCCCTTGGCGCCCAGCCCCAGCACGAAATCGCGCTTGTCCTCTTCCGAGATCACCCCGATCGCGTTGGCGCCGGCGGTGTTGATGAGCTGGATCGCATAGGAGCCGAGCCCGCCCGAAGCCCCCCAGACCAGCACGTTCTGCCCGGGCTTGAGCTCATGCGGGTGGTGCCCGAAGAGCATCCGGTAGGCGGTGGCCAGGGTCAGCGTGTAGCAGGCGCTCTCTTCCCAGGTCAGGTGCTTGGGGCGCGGCATGAGCTGCTGGGCCTGCACGCGGGCGAACTGCGCGAACGAGCCGTCGCCGGTCTCGTAGCCCCAGATCCGCTGGGTGGGCGAGAACATCGGGTCGCCGCCGTTGCACTCCTCGTCGTCACCGTCGTCCTGGTTGCAGTGGATCACGACCTCGTCGCCGACCTTCCAGGTCTTCACCTTGTCGCCCACCGCCCAGACGATGCCCGAGGCATCGGAGCCGGCGATGTGATATTCCTGCTTGTGCACGTCGAAGGGCGAGATCGGCACGCCCAGACCGGCCCAGACGCCGTTATAGTTCACGCCCGCCGCCATCACGAGCACGAGAACCTCGTGGCTGTCGATCTGCCAGGTGTCGACAACTTCCTTCTGGAAACTCTTGTCCGGCTCGCCGTGACGCTCGCGGCGGATCGCCCAAGCGTACATCTTCTTGGGTACATAGCCGAGGGGCGGCATTTCGCCGATCTCGTAGAGGTCTTTCTCCGGCGCCTCGTAAGGCGCGATCCCGGTTTGCGTGTCCAAAGCCATCGGGGCCTCCTTCCTGATGTGACCAGTGCTGGTCCTGTTATGCGAATGCCTCGCGCCGCAGCGCAGAATCGCTGGGCTTCGACAAGATTGGATAAAGATCGCCGCGCAACAATGCAACAACGACTAAGGTGCATTTTGTAATTTTATGACCGAGCAGATGCAGAAACCACGGGCACCATGCCGGTTGCCGAGGCGCAGACCGGGCCGGATCCGATCGGAATTCTGTTCAGAATAGGCAGATGCCGCGCAATCCAGCTAGATTTATCGCAGCTCCGGCCCGGCACCGGCGGCGGCGCGCCGCTCTGTGACGCAACGGCCCCGGCAACGCCGCAGCGCGGCGAATTGACGAGACATAATATTTCGCATATCCAACCCCGAACGCAACAAGCTTACCCATTTGATTCTGATTGCCGATGGAGACCGACATGACGGACGTTCAAAAAGACCGCCCCTGGCTGATCCGCACCTATGCCGGGCATTCGACCGCGAAAGCCTCGAACGCGCTCTATCGCAGCAACCTGGCGCGCGGGCAGACCGGGCTTTCGGTGGCCTTCGACCTGCCGACACAGACGGGCTATGACAGCGACCACATCCTCGCGCGTGGCGAAGTGGGCAAGGTCGGCGTGCCGGTCTGCCATCTGGGCGATATGCGGACGCTCTTTGACGAGATCCCGCTGGAACAGATGAACACCTCGATGACGATCAACGCCACCGCCCCCTGGCTGCTGGCGCTCTATATCGCGGTGGCCGAGGAGCAGGGCGCGGATGTCGCGAAGCTGCAAGGCACGGTGCAGAATGACCTGATCAAGGAATACCTGTCGCGCGGCACCTATATCTGCCCGCCGAAACCATCGCTGAAGATGATCGGCGACGTGGCAGAGTATTGCTATACCAATGTGCCGAAATGGAACCCGATGAACGTGTGTTCCTATCACCTGCAAGAGGCCGGCGCGACGCCCGAGCAGGAGCTGGCCTTTGCGCTGGCCACCGGCATCGCGGTGCTGGACGAGCTGAAACCCCGCGTCGCCGACGAGGATTTCCCGGCACTCTGCGGGCGGATCTCGTTCTTTGTGAATGCCGGCATCCGTTTTGTCACCGAGATGTGCAAGATGCGCGCCTTCGTCGATCTCTGGGACGAGATCCTGATGGAGCGCTATGGCGTGGAGGATCCGAAATTCCGCCGCTTCCGCTATGGCGTGCAGGTGAACTCGCTGGGCCTCACCGAACAGCAGCCGGAAAACAACGTCTACCGCATCCTGATCGAGATGCTGGCGGTGACACTCTCGAAAAAGGCCCGCGCCCGCGCGGTGCAGCTTCCCGCCTGGAACGAGGCGCTCGGCCTGCCCCGCCCCTGGGACCAGCAATGGTCGATGCGGATGCAGCAGATCCTGGCCTATGAGACCGACTTGCTGGAATATGGCGATCTCTTCGACGGCAACCCGGTGGTCGACGGCAAGGTCGAGGCGCTGAAAGACGGCGCCCGGGCGGAGCTGGCCAATATCGACTCCATGGGCGGGGCCATCGGCGCCATCGACTATATGAAAAGCCGCCTGGTCGATGCCAATGCCGAGCGGCTGAACCGCATCGAACGCGAGGAGACCATCGTCGTCGGCGTCAACAAATGGACCGAGGGCGAGCCTTCTCCGCTGATGGGTGAAGACGGCGGCATCATGGTGGTCGATCCGGCGGTGGAGCAGGAGCAGATCGACCGGCTGAACGCCTGGCGCGCCGAGCGCGACGAGGCGGCGGTGAAAGCCGCGCTGGAGGCGCTGCGTACCGCGGCGAAAGACGGGCGCAATGTGATGCCCGCCTCTATCGCGGCGGCGAAAGCCGGGGTGACCACCGGCGAATGGGCCTCGCAAATGCGCGCGGTGCACGGAGAATATCGCGGCCCCACCGGCGTTTCGAAAGCGGTCAGCAACAAGACCGAGGGGCTGGAGGATATCCGCGAGGCGGTGGACGCGGTCAGCGATCGTCTCGGCCGGCGCCTGCGCTTTCTGGTCGGCAAGCCGGGACTCGACGGCCATTCCAATGGCGCCGAACAGATCGCTTTCCGCGCCCGCGATTGCGGCATGGAAATCGACTATGAGGGCATCCGCCTGACACCGGAGCAAATCGTCGAGGCCGCCAAGACCGGCGCCCATGTGGTCGGGCTTTCGATCCTTTCGGGCAGCCATATCCCGCTCGTCGAGGATCTGATGGAGCGGATGCGCGAAGAGGGGCTCTCGCATATTCCCGTGGTGGTCGGCGGCATCATTCCGGACGAGGATGCAAAGCGGCTGAAAGCGATGGGCGTGGCCAAGGTCTACACCCCGAAAGACTTTGCGCTGAACACCATCATGAGGGATATCGTGACCCTGGTCGATGCGGAGGCCGTCGCCGCAGAATAACCGCAGACACAGCATAAAAATAGAATATGAATAAAGCCGTTCGCCCAAAAGGTGAGCGGCTTTTCGCATTTCGTTAAAGAAAATGTGACATGACACAAAACGTGGTCTTGTTATTAACCTGCACTTGTAAAAGAAGCTCCCACTACAAAAAACGGAGACGAGCATGAATATCGACCTCGAAGCCCTTTCGAAAGACGAACTGAAACAGCTAAAGAACGATGTCGAGAAAGCCCTGAAGACCATCGACACACGGCGCCGCGCCGAAGCCAAACGCGCCGCCGAACAAGCCGCAAAGGAATTCGGTTTCTCGCTCGACGAGATCCTTTCGGCAGGTGGCACCAAGGGCTCCAAAGGCGCGCCGAAATACGCCAACCCCTCCGATCCTTCGCAGACATGGACGGGACGTGGCCGCAAACCCAACTGGGTGGTCAGCGCGCTCGACTCGGGTAAATCGCTGGAAGACCTGGCCCTGTAATGACGATTCATATCGGTGCGGAGCCCGGGCAGATTGCCGAAACGGTACTTCTGCCCGGCGATCCGCTACGGGCGGAATGGGCCGCGCAAACCTTCCTGAAGGATCCGGTTTGCGTGAACCGGGTTCGCGGCATGCTTGGCTTCACCGGCACATGGCAGGGCCACAGGGTCACCATCCATGGCTCGGGAATGGGAATGCCCAGCCTATCCATATATGCGAATGAGCTTATACGCGATTATGGCGTAAATACGTTGATCCGCATCGGCTCTTGCGGCGCCATGCAGGAGAGCGTGGAATTGCGCGACGTCATTGTGGCAATGACGGCCTCGTCGCTCTCTACCCCATCTTCCGGAATATTCAGAGAACTGAACTTCTCTCCGTGTGCGAATTACGAATTGCTGGCGGCAGCCGTTTCATCAGCCAGAACACTAAAAACAAAATACCATGTCGGCGGAATCTATTCCGCAGACGTATTCTACGATGAACGCCCAGACCTCAATGAGATCATGACACGGCACGGCATACTCGGCGTTGAGATGGAAACAGCGGAACTCTACAATCTTGCCGCGCGGCATGGCGCGCGGGCACTCGCTGTGTTGACCGTATCCGATCATTTGCTGTCCCACAAGTCGCTCTCTTCAGAGGACCGGGAAAGCTCTTTCGGCGACATGGTGCAGATCGCACTCGAAGCCGCCTTCGCCCCCGCCGAATAGCGGCACAGGATCTTACCGATAGGCGCGCACGCCGCGCCTATCGTCCATGGCTGCCGTCATAGCCATTGCGCGCCGGAGACTGCCAGCCGGCCAGCGCCCCCGCTTTCGGCTGAAGGATTTCCACCCGCAGCGGATAGCATTGCGCGGTATCGGAGCTGTGTTCCGAAGAACAATCGCCGCCGGGACAGGCGCTGAGCGCGCCCAGCAGGTCGATCTCGGCGAAAAACGTCAGATGATCGCCCGGGCGCACTGGGCTCGCCTTCATGAAATACTGGCCGGTATCGCGGGTAAAGCCGGTGCACATGAAGACATTCAGCACATCATGCACATGTGGCTCGGCCTCTTGCGGCGTCATGCCGGTGGCATCGGAGAGCGCCCGGATCAGATTGGAATGGCAGCAATGGTGGTATTGCGTGCCCGATAGCAGATTGCCAGTATAGGGATCGCAACGGGTGCCGATCACGTCATGCACCGCGCCGCCATAGGCGTCGATCCCGTACCAGTCGAGCGTATCCTCGACGATGGTGGCCATCGGGCGCAGATGCGGGAAGGCAGACCACAGCCGCTGCCCGGTGCTCACATGGGTGCCGTGCAGCGCACGGGTCTTACCGGAATAGAACCGCTCGGAGAGATCGCCGTCCTGCCAGAGGTTGAGATCCCCGACCTGCGGCCCCTCGACGCTGACGATGCGAAAGAACTGGCCCGCCTTCACGCGGAAATGGCAGGCCTCGCGCGGAGCGGCAACCGCCACAGAGACTGTCTCCGCCCGGTCGAGCGCCGCAGCATAGAGCGCTATGTCCGGCTGCGGCAGGGTTTGCGGCGGGTAGCAGATCACCGGGGCAATCGCGCGGCGGGCATCGGCATCGGCGGGCGCTTGGCTCATCTCGGGCACTCCTTTCGAGAGCCCGACTGAAGCCGATCCGTCCGACCGCCGCAAGGGGCGCAGGTCAGACCACAATTGTCTCGACGTCCGCTTCTTCCTCGTCGAGCATCTGCTTTGCAGCGTCCGCCTCTTCCAGCGGCATGGTTGTCAGAGCGGCCAGCGCCGTGCCGTCATGAGTGTACTGGTCGAGCACATATTCCCGTTGCAGCCATTCCTCGTAGGAATCGATCAGCATGCCCTCGCTCGCCCAGACCTGCGTGTCATGCGCGGCATATTGCAGGAAGATGTCGCGCATCTCCTCGTGCTCGGCGCCCTCGACATTCTCCTCGAAGCCCCAGGTGGCATAGCCGTAGTAGCTGGTCACCGTCAGTTCGCCGCTGTACTCCGCCGCCGCCTGGGCAGAGAATTCCGAGGCGTGCACATGGTCGGAATGCTCAAGATCCGTGTGTTCGCTGGTATGGTCCTGAATGTGGATCTGATCGGGTGTGTGCCGCTCCATGAGCTGGGTGAGCACGCCGGTCAGCTCTTCGCTGCTATAGGTGGCGCTGCCGTCGACGGCGGTCATCGTATCGATGCGCCCGTCCCAGAGCTTCTCCAGGCTTTCACCGTCATAGGTCTCGGAGCCGGTGCCCTGAAAGCCGTCGGGCAGGCGCAGGAAATAAAGCCGAACATCGGGATCGCTGGCCAGATAGGAACTGGCGATCTCATGATCGACGCCGCCGACCGAGATCGAGACCGTCTCATCGACCCAGTCATTGGCGCCCGCCATCTCGCCATAGGCGTCCTTTTCGCCGGCCTCGCGCTCGCTCCAGTATTCCTCGCCCATGCCGGCATCGCCAGCGGTCAGGTAAACCGTCGTCACCGGGGCGTCGCCGTCGATGAGATCGCTGATTGTGGGGTTCATGAACAGCAGGTCGTCATCCTGATGCGCCACAAAGATCATGTCGCCGGCGCCGGTCACGGGAGGTGTCGGATCGCCCGGATCCGTCGGGTCGGTCGGATCCGTTGGGTCGGTGGGATCTGTCGGGTCCACCGGATCGACGGGGTCGGTCGGGTCGGTCGGATCGCCCGCTCCCGGATCGGAGGGCTCGCTGAGCGCGGTGACCTCGATGCCCGAGATCTCGCCCACCAGCGCGTCGTCCTCCGGCCAGTTCGATTCCCCGACCAGCAGGTTTTCGCGGTCGACATCCTCTGGCACCACGCCTTCGGCCTCCGCCAGCCGCGCGCCGTCCTTCTCGATCCACATCAGCCCGTCCGGATCGACCCCGGCGCTCCATTCGGCGGTCTCGCCTTGCACGATGGCACCCTCTGCCACCACGCGATGCGCCTCGCCCTCGGCCCAGATCTCCAGCATCATGTCGCCGGTGTTCTCGATCTGACCGAGGATGATGTTGTTGCTGTTGGGGCCGTCGCCGAAATCCACCACCCGCTGCCAATAGGCGCCCTGAAGGTCGTCGAAGCGCACGGTGACGTCGATCCGGAACGCCCCGTCGATCTGAGGGATCTCGTCCTCCGCGACTGGCTCGCCCGGCTCGGTGGGCGGATCGGAAACCGTGGGCTCTTCGGGCGGCACCGGATCCACCGGCCCTTCCGGGTCAACCGGCTCTTCCGGATCGACGGGCTCTTCGGGCTCCTCCGGCGGCATCGGCGTGCCGTCCTGCGTCACGGTCAGATCCAGCACCACCCCGTCGATGGCCGCACCGCCGGCTTCGGTGGCATCGCCCACGCTCAGATCGTCGCGCGCGACATCGGCGGGAACCACCCCCTGCCCCTCGGCAAGCCGCTCGCCATCCCTCTCCATCCACATCGTGCCGTCGGGATCTACACCCACCGCCCAATGCGCCATCTCGCCCTCGGTGATCGCGTCCTCGGCGGTGATGCTGTGGGTCTCGCCGTCCTGCACGATCACAAAGGTCATGTCGTTGCTGGCACCGTCCTGGGTCAGCGCGATACTGCTGGTGCCGGCGCTGTCGGCGAAGTCGAACACGCCCTGCCAGGCGCGGCCCTCCACGTCGTCAAACCGCACCGCCGCATCCACCCTGAACGCGCCAGCGACATTCTCGGGCGCGTTCAGGAAACCGTCATCCGCCGTCTCGCCCTCGTTGGTCACGTCGATACCCAGCACCGCGCCTTCGAGCGGCGCATCGTCGGCCCAGTTCGACTCGCCCAGAAGCTCGTTGAGGCGACCGGTATCGGCGGGCACCACGCCCGGCGCCTCTGCCAGCCGCTCGCCGTTCTTGGCGATCCACATCAGCCCGTCCGGCTCCACCCCGATATTCCAGGTCGCCACCTCGCCCTCGACAATGACGTCCGACGCAGTCACCCGGTGGCTTTCTCCGTCCTGATAGATCGCAAAGACCATATCCGAGGTATTCTCGACCTGCGCCAGAAGGATATTGTCGGTGCCGGGCCCGCTGCCAAAGTCGATCACCCGCTGCCAGTAGCCCGCGAGGATGTCGTCGAAGCGGGCGACCACCTCGATCTCGAACGCACCGGTGATATCTTCCATGTCGCCAAGGGCGGCGCTCGGATCGAAGGGAGGCATGGCGGCTCCTGTTACGCCGGGAACAGAGCGCGCAGGCACGCACCTGTCCGCCGGTCGGACTGCGGTGGCGCGACTTTAGAGGAAATGCGGCAAAAACTTGCCGAAAACTATGCGTTTCCAAGTTGGAAACACATAAGGTGACCGCCTGTGCGGGAAAGAACACTTAGAAGACAAAGCGTTAGCTTTGTGGGCCAACCGCCGGCCAAAGTGGCCCCGGCGCGAAAGCGGCGACAAAGACGCAAAAGCCCCGAATTTGTATCCGTCTGCACCTTTGACACCGGGCGAATCGCTTTACGGCGACGGCGGCCTACAACCCGAGATAGGTCTCGCCGATCTCGGCGCTGAGATCCGCCATGGCGCCGCTCCAGACACTGCGCCCGCGTTCGAGGATCACCGCCCGGTCGCAGGCGCCGCGCAGCTCCTTCAGCGATTTGTCGATCACCAGCATCGCCATGCCGCTCTCGGCCTTGAGCGCCGCGATGGCGGCCCAGATCTCCTGCCGCACGGTGGGCGCCAGCCCCTCGGTCGCCTCGTCGAGGATCAGCAGGCGCGGATTGGTCATCAGCGCCCGCCCGATGGCCAGCATCTGCTGCTCGCCCCCCGAGAGCGAGGCGGCGCGCTGGCGCCGCCGCTCGCCCAGACGCGGAAACAGCGCCTCCACCCGTGCCGCATCCCAATGGCCGGTGCGCGCGGCGGCGATGAGGTTTTCGCTCACCGTCAGGTCGCGGAAACAGCGCCGCCCCTCGGGCACCAGCCCGATGCCCAGCCGCGCGGCGCGATGGCTCGGCAGGCGGCTCAGGTCGTGGCCGTCAAAGACCAGCGTCCCCTGCGCCGGCAGCATCCGGCAGATGCAGTGCACGGTGGTGGTCTTGCCCATGCCGTTGCGGCCCATCATCGCCACCGCCTGCCCCGGCGCGATCTCCAGATCGACGCCGAAAAGCGCCTGACTCGCGCCGTAGGACGCGGTGACCCGGTGCAGCGACAGGAGGCTCATGCCTCTTCTCCCAGATAAGCGTCGCGCACCTGAGGATCGCGGCGGATCTCCTCGACGCTGCCGGTGGCAATTACCTTTCCATAGACCAGCACGCTGATCCGGTCGGCCAGCGCAAAGACCGCGTCCATGTCGTGCTCCACCAGCAGGATCGGCGCCTGCGCCCGCAGCCCGTCGAGAAAGCCGGTCAGACGTTTGGACCCCTCCTGCCCCAGCCCCGCCATCGGCTCGTCCATGACAAAGGCCTTGGGCTCCAGCGTCAACGCGACCGCCACCTCAAGCTGCCGGCGCTGGCCATGGCTCAGCTCGGCGGTGCGCAGCTCCGCCAGATCGGCGAGCCCCACCGCCTCCAGCGCCGCCTCGGCACGGGTGCGCAGGCTCGCATCCCGATCCGCCCGCGCAAGGAACCGCCATGGCCGCCCGCTGGCCCCCAGCGCGCCGAGCAGCGCGTTTTGCAGAACCGTATCCTCCATCGCCAGCGCCGAGGTCTGGAAGGTCCGCGCCAGCCCGCGCGCCGCCCGCGCCTCGGTGCTCGCGCGTGTCACGTCGCGCCCGAGGAACTCGACCCGCCCGGCATCGGGGACCAGCGCGCCGCAGATCTGCGCGATCAGCGTGGATTTCCCCGCGCCGTTCGGGCCGATGATGGCGTGGATCTCGCCCGGGCGCAGGTCGATGGAAATCCCGTCGCTCGCCTGAAGCGCACCGAAGGACTTGCTTAGCCCATGGGTGGCCAGAACCGGCTCAGCCATCGCGCCGCCTCCCCGCGATCATCCCCACCAGACCGCCCTTGCCGAAGAGCACCACGGCCAGCAGGAAAAGCCCGAGGAAGATCTGCCAGAACTCGCTGACCCCACCCAGAAGATGCTCCAGCAGCACGTAAAACCCCGCCCCCGCCACCGGGCCGAAGAGCCGCGCCACGCCGCCGATGATGACGAACACCATGATCTCGCCGGACATCTGCCAGCTCAGCATGGAGGGGCTCACAAAGCGGTTGAGATCGGCAAAGAGCGCCCCGGCAAGCCCGGTGATCCCGCCCGAGATCACCAGCGCCACCAGTTGCAGCCGCCTCGGGTCGAGCCCCACCGCCCGCACCCGCGCCGGCACCTGCCGCGCCGCGTTCAGCGCCAGCCCGAAGGGCGAACGCATCAACCGGGCGTAAAACAAGAGCGCGATGCAGAGCCAGGCGAGGCAGATCCCGTAGAACTGGATCGGAACCAGCGTGTTCAGACCGGGAAAGCCGTTGCGCACATAGATCGACAGCCCATCCTCGCCGCCATAGGCGGGCCAGGAGATCGCAAAGAAATACATCATCTGACCAAAGGCCAGCGTGATCATGATGAAATAGACCCCTGAGGTGCGCAGACTCAACAACCCGATGACAAGCGCAGCGCAGGAAGAGGCCGCCACCGCGACAAGCCAGATCACCGGCATGGATTTTGTGCCCTCGATCACAAAGGGCCACTCCATCAGCGCGGTATAGGTCTGCGCATGGCTCGCAAGGATCCCCATCGCATAGCCGCCGATGCCGAAAAACACCGCATGGCCAAGGCTCACCAGCCCGCCCATCCCCAGCGCGATGTTCAGCCCCACCGCCGCCAGCGCAAAGATCACCGCGCGGGTGGCCAGCGTGATGGTAAAGGGCTCGTCCGCCCAGAGCGCCCAGCCCGGCACGACCACCAGCGCCAAGAGCAGCGCGGCGTTGAGCCAGCCCTCCCGGCTCATGCCCGCGCCCCGAACAATCCGGTGGGCCGCCAGATCAGCACCGCCGCCATCAGGATATAGATCGCCATGGAGGCAAAGGCCGAACCGCTGGCGGCGGCGCTGGCCGGATCGGTGAAGAGCTTGAAGAGCTCGGGCAGCAGCACGCCGCCCAGCGTATCGGTGAGCCCCACCAGCAGCGCGCCGATCAGCGCGCCCTTGATCGAGCCGATGCCGCCGATCACGATCACCACGAAGGCGAGGATCAGCACCGGCTCGCCCATGCCGACCTGCACCGACTGGACCGCCCCCACCAGCGCGCCCGCCAGCCCTGCCAGCGCCGCGCCGAGCGCAAAGACCAGCGTGTAGAGCTTGCCGATATCCACCCCCAGCGCCGCGATCATCTCGCGGTCGTTCTCGCCGGCGCGGATACGGATGCCGAGCCGGGTGCGGGCGTTCAGCCACCAGAGCCCCAGCGCCACGGCGATCCCCACCCCGATCAGCGCCAGCCGATAGGCGGGATAGGCGATGCCACCGGGCAGGGTCACGGTGCCCGAGAGCGCCTCGGGGATGTCGAGATAGAGCGGGAAGGAGCCGAAAAGCCAGCGCGTGCCTTCGGAAAAGATCAGGATCAGCGCGAAAGTGGCCAGCACCTGGTCGAGATGGTCCTTGGCATACAGCCTGCGGATCACCAGCAGCTCGACCAGCGCGCCTGCGGCTGCGGCGGCAGCCAGCGCCGCGACCAGCGCCAGCAGGAAGGAGCCAGTGAGCCCCGCGACCGTGGCGGCGGCAAAGGCCCCCACCATGTAAAGTGAACCGTGCGCGAGGTTGATCAGCCCCATGACGCCGAAAATCAGCGTCAGCCCGGCGGCCATGAGAAACAGCATGACACCGGATTGCAGGCCGTTCAGGACCTGTTCAGCAAGCAGGATCGGGGACATTGCAGGCGCTCGTCTCGGGCGGGGCCGCGGAGGCGGCCCCTGCCGGGTTTACTGCATCGCACAATCGGCGACATAGGCGCTCGACCGGTCCTCGATCGCGGTGGCGACGATCTTGTTGGTGTAGATGTCGCCCTCCTTGATCACCTCGCGGATATAGATGTCCTGGACCGGGTGATTGTTGGTATCGAAGGAGAACTTGCCGCGCACGCTGTCGAAATCGGCGGCCTTCAGCGCCGCGCGGAAGCCATCGGCATCCGAGGGCTCGGCCTCGTCCAGCGCCGAGAGCATCAGGTTCGCGGTGTCATAGCCATAGGCGGCGTAGAGCGAGGGCAGCCGGCCGTATTTCTCCTCGAACGCGCTGACGAAGGTGGCGTTGGCCGGCACGTCGAGATCCTTGGACCAGTTGGAGCCGTTCTTGACGCCGAGTGCCGCGTCGCCCACCGCCTGAAGGATCGCCTGATCGAAGGAGAAGGCCGGGCCCATCACCGGCAGCTCGATGCCGCTGTCGGCATATTGCTTGAGGAAGGAGATCCCCATGCCGCCGGGCAGGAAGAAAAAGATGCTGTCGGCACCGCTGGCCCGGATCTGCGCCAGCTCGGCGGCGTAATCGGTCTGGCCGAGCTGGGTAAAGACCTCGCCCGCCAGCTCGCCGCCGTAGAAGCGCTTGAACCCGTTCAGGCTGTCATGGCCGGCGGGATAGTTGGGCGCCATGATGAAGGGCTTGGTGTAGCCTTCGGATTTGGCATAGGCGCCGGCGGCCTCGTGCAGGTTGTCGTTCTGATAGGAGACCGAGAAGTAATTCGGGTTGCAGCCCTTGCCGGCGAGTTGCGCGGGGGCGGCATTGGTCGAGAGGTAGAATTTGCCCTGCGCGGTGGCGGCGGGCACCACGGCCATGGCGAGGTTCGACCAGACGATGCCGGTCAGGATGTCGACCTTGTCGGACTGGATCATCTTGTCGGCGATCTGCACGGCAACGTCCGGCTTGCGCTGGTCGTCCTCGACGATCACCTCCACATCGTCGCGCCCCGCCGCGTCCATCGCCAGCAGGAACCCGTCGCGCGTGTCGATCCCGAGGCTCGCGCCGCCGCCCGAAAGCGTGGTGATCAGACCGACCTTGACCTCGGCCTGCGCGGTGGCGGCCATCGCCACCAGGCTCGCGGCGGCGAGAAGCGTTTTCACGGACATTGCGGAACTCCCTGTCTTATCCCTGGTATCCCCTGCCGGATCTGCGCCCGGCGACGGCGCTACGGTTACCGGAATTGCCGGGGATGTCCATGCGGTTGGGCTGTGGCTCGGTGGCACGATGTAGAGATTGCGCCCCCTACGACTTGCCAACGGTCGCATAGGCGCAACGAAAGCCGGGCCCAGCTGCGGCCCGTGGGCTGACGCAGCACGCGTGGAATCCCTTAGTTTATCGCCGCCAGATCCGAAGGACCTCTCAGCTATGCGCTTGCGCCACCAAAGCGGCAGCCCGCCCGAACGGGCCGCCGCTGGGCCCGGCGCCTTCGGCTTGATTCCGTGCCAAGGGTGCGGGGATTGATGTTCAAAGACGAAAAAAGGCCGACCCCGATGGGGGCCGGCCTTTGGTCCGTGAGGAATGCGTTAGACCTCAGATCGCCACGACATCCAGCGGCGGGAAGCCGTTGAAACCGACCGAAGCGTAGGTCGAGGTATAGGCGCCGCAGCAGCGGATGATGATGCGGTCGCCGGCTTTCAGACCCAGCGGCAGCTCGACCGGGCGCTTTTCGTAAAGCACATCGGCGCTGTCGCAGGACGGGCCGGCAAGGATGCAGGCGCCGAGATCGTCGCCGTCGCGGTCGGTCAGGAACTGGTAGCGGATCGCCTCTTCCATGGTTTCGGCAAGGCCCGAGAACTTGCCGATGTCGAGATAGACCCAGCGGTGCAGGTCGTTGTCGGATTTTTTCGACACCAGAAGCACTTCGGCGGCAATCGCGCCGGCCTCGGCGACCAGGCCCCGGCCCGGCTCCGCCATGATCTCGGCGACGTCGCCAAAGCGCTCATGCACCAGCCCCATCACGTCGGCGGCATAGTTCATCGGCGCCTCGATCGCCTCGCCATAGAAGGCCGGGAAACCGCCGCCGATGTTGAGTAGCGACAGCTCATGACCGGCCTCGCCAGCGGCGCGCCAGATGGCCGCGACCTGATCCAGAACCGGCGCCCACATCTGCGCGCTGCGGGTCTGCGAGCCGACATGGAAGGACAGACCCACCGGGTCGAGCCCCAGCGCCTTCGACATCGCAATCAGTTCCAGCGCCTTGTCGCGAGCGCAACCGAACTTGCGGGTCAGCGGCCAGTCGGCTTCGCAGTTCTCAACGATCACGCGGATATAGACGCGGGCGCCCGGCGCGTGCTCGGCCAGCTTTTCCAGCTCTTCCTCGGCATCGGCGGCAAAAAGGCTCACGCCCTGCGCATGCGCCCAGGCGATGTCGGACACTTTCTTGACGGTGTTGCCAAAGGAAATGCGGTCGGCCGTGGCGCCGGCGGCGAGGCACATGGCGATCTCGGTGCGCGAGGCGGCATCGAAGTTCGAGCCAAGACGGGCCAGCAGGCGCAGGATTTCCGGTGCCGGGTTGGCTTTGACCGCATAGTGGATGCGGGCACGGCCCAGCCCCTGCGCCAGCGCGGCGTATTGACGGGCCACCGCCTGGGTGTCGATCACCAGGGTCGGACGCGCGAAATCATGCGCGCGGATATAGGCCTCGGCACGCGACAGGTGCTGCTCGGGGGCAGCTTCGGCGAATTGGGGGGCAAAGACGGTGGATTGACGGGCAGCGAGCCCGGTCACGTATGCGTTCATTGGTCATCTCCAATCAGACCCGGCCATTCCGGTTTCCCGGCACAGACCGCTCAGTTCCAAGGGAGACGTTACCGTCGCTACGTAACCGCGTGGGTGTGGAATTGCCCACCTCGACAGAGGCGCGTGCGTTGGCGTCTTGAGCGGGCATATGAGGCCAGAGCCGGATTCGATCAAGGGGGAAATTTCGCGAGAATCGCAAAAATTTTCCGGGCCGCTCAGCTGTGGTCGCGCAGGCACACCGTCGGCGGTTTTCCCGCCTCGCCCTCGACCCGGGCGCCGCAATGAACGCAGGTCCAGCGCGTGGAGCCCTCGCCCTGCCGATAAGCGCGCCAGCGGCACTGGCGCCGGCCACGATGCCGGGCGTTGTAGATCATCAGACCGATGAAAAAGGCAACGAAGCCGACAGCAAAGATCATTGCCGGCTCCGTTTCGGGATATCTGCTCTCATGACGCGTAGACTAGCCCGCCGCGCCGGCGGGTCCAGCGGCTCAGGCCGCGCGGTAATAGGCAAAGCCGTCGGTGTCTTCTTCGATCTCGCGCACGGCAGTATGCACCAGCACCGGCTCGGGCTGGTAATAGGCATAGGCCTGCTCAAGAACGGCAAGCGCTTCCTGCGCGGCGATTTTGGATTCGGGTTGATTTTGCATCGGGTTGGCCTTTCGGTATTGCTCCGTATCCTCCCCTTGCCGGGTGACATAGCCCTTGCTGCGGCGCAGCACACCCCACGATGCTGCAAATGCGAAATGCATCTTTTGCATGGTTCCGCATGGTCACTTTCGCCGCAGCAGACACCGCCTCATGCCAGCAGATCGTAGTCCACTTCGTCGATCCGCAGCGTCAGGCTGGTCAGAGCGTCGCCATCCACCAATGCCCAAAGGATCTGACCGGTCGGCGCGTAGCTGACGAAGAGCTCGTCGACCGCATCAAGCCCAGCGCCGGCAGTATTGGCCCGCTGAACGATAAAATCCGACGCATCGAGCCCATCGGCGGCGACCAGCGCGTCCTCTTCCGCGAAGCCCCGGATCCAGTCGCTACCATGGCCCGCGACACCGGCGTGGAAAATGCGATCGGCACTGCCATCGTCCAGCAGGTTGATCCGGTCAGAACCGAACCCGCCATTGATGAAATCCATCCCAAAGCCGTCGATGATCACATCGGACAGCGCTCCGCCCGCAATCAGATCGTCACCATAGCCGCCTTCCAGCGTGTCTGAGCCGCCTTCGCCTTCGAGCGTGTCGTTGTGGTCGCCGCCCATCAGCTGGTCGTTCCCCGCCCCTCCGCGCAGCAGGTCGTCGCCCGCACGGCCGATCAGCAGATCCGCGATGTCGTCGGGCGATGTGCCCCCTGTCAACACATCGTTCCCGGCACCGCCGTCAAGCGTGTCGAAACCGGTGCCCCCGTCAATCGTGTCGTCACCGACGCCGCCATTGACCAGATCGTTGCCCGCGCCGGTCTCGATGGAATCGTCGCCGGAATCGCCTCTGACCCAGTCGGCGCGGTCGTTTTCTGTCGTCCAGGTCAGGATGAAATCGTCACCTTCTCCGGCATAAATCCGATCCTGCCCGTCACCGGACCGGATCGTATCATTGCCCGCGCCGCTTATGACCGTATCACGGCCGATGCCCGTCTCGATTGTGTCAGCGCCGCGTCCCATCTCGATCCGGATCGGCACCCAGTGATCGGTCAGAGCGAAGTCGTTGGCGCCAATCGCCGCGTTGCCCACAAAGCGGATCACCAACTTGTAGGAAAGCTCTCCGTCCCATGCATAGCGCGGCGCGATACTTTCGATACGGTCGTTCAGATCGAGCTCGCCCGGCGTCGTGATGCGCAGCGTATCGAGGAAACGGAAACTGCTGAAATCGTTAATGGCCGCGCGTGTGAAGGTTCCGCCGCCTTCGAGAACCTCGACACCATCGAACACGGTCCGCGAGTGGTCGTAGTAGTACCAGAAACCATTTTGACCGTTATCGTAGGAATAGAATCGGGCGCCGACGAAAACATCCGTCCCGTCACCGCCGGAAATCACGCTGTAGGGCCTGTCAGCGACATAGCTGCTGTGGCCAATCGACAAGATCCGATCATCGCCCGCGCCGCCATCGACCGTGTCGCCCTGGGCGGCGGAGAGCGTGTCGTCTCCCGCGCCTCCGATCATGTGGACGCGATAACTGTTGTTTTCCCCATGCGACATATGCCAAGCCGATGCAGCGCCTGTGGCATCCCATGTCGCATAGCGGACACCGGGCTCGCTTCCGGACGGCAACCGGAGCATGTTGATCCGACCGGTCCCGCTGCCATCCTCGCCGATCATGATGTTGCGGAGATCGGTGGTCCCTTCCCCAGCGATCCGAAGCTCGGCTTCGGGACCGAACCCGGTGATGCGGGTGATCCCCTCAAGCTGGCTCGGAGCCAGACGGATCCGGTTGCCGTTCAGGTCGATCTGTTCGAAGCCGCTGAGAGCCGCCTCTTCGAAATAGAAGGTAGGCGGATATTCGTCCGGGCCGACAGGTTGCAGGATCAACCGGTCGAAACCCTCGCCACCGTCGAGATCATAGCCGCGGCCATCCGCGAACCAGACAAAAACTTGATCGTCGCCGTCCCCGGCCTGCACCGTATCCGCTCCGGCACCGGGGCTGAGAAAGTCGTCGCCCCCGAGGCCCTGAAGCAAGTCGTCGCCTGCGAACCCGTTGAGAACGTCGTCTTCTTGCGTGCCGATCAGCGCCGGCGCGTCTGTGCCGTTGTCATTGCCATCTGTTCCCGTGATATCCGCCATGAAAATACCCTTTGATACCTAATTAGTCCGCGCCATGCTTACGCCGGACGGGGCATATGTCAAACCGTCCGCCGCCTCCCGCCGTGTCTGCGCTCCCCTCAATTGGCATTCCAAAGACGCGGGACCGCAACAATGCCCGTGAAAAGAAAAACGCCGCGCCAATGCATGGCGCGGCGTTCCGCAATACTCGCAAGCCGGATCAGACGACGCGGTTCAGCATCATCTTCTTGATCTCGGCGATGGCCTTCGCCGGGTTCAGACCTTTCGGGCAGGTCTTGGTGCAGTTCATGATCGTGTGGCAGCGATAGAGCTTGAACGGGTCTTCCAGCCCGTCCAGACGCTCGCCCGTCGCCTCGTCGCGGCTGTCGATGATCCAGCGATAGGCGTGCAGCAGCGCCGCCGGGCCTAGATAGCGGTCAGAGTTCCACCAGTAGCTCGGGCAGGCGGTCGAGCACGACGCGCACATCACACATTCATAGAGGCCGTCGAGTTTCTTGCGGTCCTCGATGGACTGCTTCCACTCTTTCTCGGGGCGGTTGGTCTTGGTCTCCAGCCAGGGCATGATGCTGGCATGCTGGGCGTAGAAATGCGTGAGGTCGGGGATCAGGTCCTTGACCACCGGCATATGCGGCAGCGGGTAGATCTTCACGTCGCCCTTGATCTCGTCGAGCCCGTAGATACAGGCAAGCGTGTTGATCCCGTCGATATTCATCGCGCAGGAGCCGCAGATGCCTTCGCGGCAGGAGCGGCGGAAGGTCAGGGTCGGGTCGACCTCGTTCTTGATCTTGATCAGCGCGTCCAGAACCATCGGCCCGCACTTGTCCATGTCGAGATAGTAGGTATCGACGCGCGGGTTTTCACCGGTATCGGGATTCCAGCGATAGATCTTGAACGCCCGGACATTGGTCGCGCCCTCGGGCTTCGGCCAGGTCTTGCCGGTGCGGATCTTGGAATTCTTCGGAAGCGTAAACTGAACCATGGCGAGCCTCTGCTGTCCTTTCGGGTGAGTCTATGGGGTGGCAAGGTCCGGTCCAGCCAGAGCGCCGGACCAAGTGAAGATCTGAAAGGTCATCTCCGGAACACCTCCGGATTGTCCTCGACGAGTTGCGACACCGCCCGCCGGTCCTTGGGGGAAAGCCCCAGACCGTTGAGCTTGCGCATGAGATCCATCGCGCCGGCGGGCAGCGCGGTGTTGGAGGCATCGGGCAGATCGAACGTGGCGACGGTGGCATCGTCGAGCCCGGCATGGCGGAAGAGCGCGCGCCCCATGAGGGGGGCCTCTCCGGCCAGATCGTCCTCCATGGCGTAAACCGTGACCGGCGAGGTCACAGCGGCGCGGATCGTCGCGATTCCGCTCTCCCAGTCGAGCGCCGGCTGGCGGGCAGCCCATGTGTCGAAATCCGCGGTTTCGCCCTTGCGCTTGACCGCCTGCCCCCAGGCGCTGCGCAGCCATTTGCCCATGTCGCGGGTATAGAAGACCAGTTCCAGCGGCGCGCCGGCCAGCGCCGTTTCGAGCATCGGAATGTAATGCGCAGCCAGTTCGAAGATCGTCGCCCCGTCCGGCGCGACCACATCGGTGCCAAAGAGATTCTCGTCGGAAATCAGCGCTGTTTTCGCCGGCATCGCCGCGATGGCGGCGCGCAGCAGCTGCGCCTCGCGCTGAAGCTCGCGCGCTGTGGCGCGATTGCGCTTGCGGATATCGTCGGCGACCGCGCGGCGCCAGCCTCGGGTCAGCGTCTCGCGCGGGCTGGCGGCAAAGCCCTCGGGCAGCTTCGCCGCATTGTCGCGCAGCACATCCTGAATGAAGGTCGTGCCGGTCTTGCGGAACCCGCAATGCAGCACCAAGCGCGACGGACCGGTCCAGGGCTGCACACGCTGCGAACTGCCGAAGAGCGGGAGCGCGGTCATAGCGCCCTCCCCTGCATCAGCGCCGGCAGCCCCTCGGCAGCGAGGCAGGTGAGCGTCTCGGGCTTCGACACGATCTCGCTGACGATCTGCACAGTGCTCTGCGTCGGGCCGGTCAGGCTGTCGCCGGCCAGCGCATAGATCTGCGTCGCAGTCGCGTTGTCGATGATACAGCCGATGGCCGGCTCAACGGGCACCCCCGGAAAGCGCTCTGTCACCACCTTCGACACGGTAGACCGCGCCGCCGCGCGCGCGATCTCGTCCTGGCTCTGCGGCGAGCAGGCGGTGAGAAGCACGGTGAGGAGGAGGGCCTTGCGCAAAGCGGGGGCTCCTATGGGAACAGTTGGAAGTTAAGCACTTCGTAGATCAAACCGCCACGCATGCAGTCACGAGTGCCTTGTGTGTAAAGGATATCGGTCACGATATCGTCGTTCAAGCCGGGCTGACCCAGCGCTGAATTCTGCGCCAGCGCCTCGATCTGCCCCCGAGTCGCATATTCGAGTGTGCAGTCCACCGCACGCTCCACCGGCACGCCCGGCGCCTTCTCCATCAGAACCGGCGCCACGGCGGCGCGCGCAGTCTCGCGCGCCAGATCGCCCCGGTCCGGTGCGGGCTGAAGCACCGCGCAGCCGGTCAGGGCCAGAAAGGCCCCGGCACAGGCCGCCCGTCCGGCAGAGAAGATCACTGCCCCAGGCAATAAAGCGTCCCCCTGTACATGCTGGACGCCCCGGGAGGGCATTGGCCGTATCCAGCCTCAGCCACGGGCGCGGTGGACATTTCGCCCGCCTCGCGCTGACGGGCCGCCGCAGACGGGGGCGTGCCGTAGGTGTATCGCTTGACGGTTGTGCCGTTCTCGGCGCGCCGGATGTCGGTCTCTTCCGGGATCCCGCCGGTGGCGCCGGAAACGCTGGGCGCCTCTCCCACCTTGGCGGCGACGCAGGACATCAGCGCATCGGCACCGGCCTGCGTACCGCCCTGCCCCGGCGTGATCACCGGGTTGGCCACCCCTGCCGGGTATTCGTATGTTCCAGGTGCATCGACCTGGAACATACATTGCGTCACCGGATCGGCTTTTTGCGTACAAGCGACCAGAGACAGTAACGGCAGAAGGGCAAGCGCGTAACGCATCAGAAGGTACGGGCCTTCGGCGCGATCTTGGCGAGGCTGATGCCGCCCTCGTCTTCCTGGGTCAGCGGATCGAGCACCACAGGACGCTGGCTGAGCGTGACCTGCTCGCCCTCGACGCGGCTGATCGTGTGAACACGCCAATTGTCGTCGTCGCGCTCGGGATAGTCCTCGTGCGCATGTGCGCCACGGGATTCCTTGCGCGCCTCGGCGCCGACGATGGTGGCGAGCGCGTTGGGCATGAGGTTGGTCAGCTCCAGCGTCTCCATCAGATCCGAGTTCCAGATCAGCGACCGGTCGCTGACCTTGAGATCGCCCAGCTTGCCGGCGATCGCGGTCATTTTCTCGACGCCTTCCTTCAGCGTCTTGTCGGTGCGGAACACCGCCGCGTCTTCCTGCATGGTGCGCTGCATCTCGAGCCGCAGCTCGGCGGTCGGCGTGCCGCCATCGGCATTGCGCAGCCCATCGAAGCGGTCGAAGGCCTTGTCGACGGACGACTGGTTGAGCGCGTGCTTGCCCGCCTCCTTGTCCACGACCTTGCCGGCGCGGATCGCGGCGGCGCGGCCAAAGACCACGAGGTCGATCAGCGAGTTGGAGCCAAGACGGTTGGCACCGTGCACCGAGGCACAGCCCGCTTCGCCCACGGCCATCAGGCCCGGCACGACGGCGTTGGGATCGTCGGCGGTCGGGTTAAGCACCTCGCCCCAGTAGTTGGTGGGAATGCCGCCCATGTTGTAGTGCACCGTCGGCAGAACCGGGATCGGCTCCTTGGTGACATCCACGCCGGCAAAGATCTTGGCCGACTCGGAGATGCCCGGGAGACGCTCCGCCAGCGCTTCGGCGGGCAGGTGCGAGAGGTTCAGGTGGATGTGGTCGCCATGTTCGCCCACGCCACGGCCCTCGCGGATCTCCATGGTCATGGAGCGCGAAACGTAGTCGCGCGGCGCGAGGTCTTTATAGGTCGGCGCGTAACGCTCCATGAAACGCTCGCCCTCGGAGTTCGTCAGATAGCCGCCCTCGCCGCGCGCGCCTTCGGTGATCAGGCAGCCCGAGCCGTAGATGCCGGTCGGGTGGAACTGGACGAATTCCATGTCCTGAAGCGCGAGGCCCGCGCGCGCCACCATGCCGCCGCCGTCGCCGGTGCAGGTATGCGCCGAGGTCGCCGAGAAATAGGCGCGGCCATAGCCGCCGGTGGCCAGAACGACCATCTTGGCGTTGAAGACGTGAAAGGTGCCGTCGTCGAGCTTCCAGCAGACCACGCCCTGACACACGCCGTCATCGGACATGATCAGGTCGATGGCGAAATATTCGACATAGAACTCGGCGTTGTTCTTCAGCGACTGGCCATAGAGCGTGTGCAGGATGGCGTGGCCGGTGCGGTCGGCCGCGGCGCAGGTGCGCTGCACGGGCGGGCCTTCGCCGAATTCGGTGGTGTGGCCGCCAAACGGGCGCTGATAGATCTTGCCCTCTTCGGTGCGCGAGAAGGGCACGCCGTAATGCTCCAGCTCGTAGACGGCGGCGGGTGCCGAACGGGCGAGATATTCCATCGCGTCGGTGTCGCCGAGCCAGTCCGAGCCCTTGACGGTGTCGTACATGTGCCACTGCCAGTTGTCCGGGCCCATGTTCGACAGCGACGCCGCGATGCCGCCCTGTGCGGCGACGGTGTGCGAACGCGTCGGGAAGACCTTGGTCACGCAGGCGGTGCGCAGCCCCTGCTCCGCCATGCCGAGCGTGGCGCGGAGGCCTGCGCCCCCTGCCCCGACCACCACGACGTCATAATCATGCGTCTCGTATTCGTATGCAGCCATTTTTCCGGGTCTTTCTGTCTCAGAGGGCGATCTTGGCGATGCCGAAAATTCCGGCAGCGGTGAGCGCATAGGACAGGCCCACAACCAGCATGATCAGCAGCTTCCGGGTGGAACCGCTGGTGTAATCCTCGAGCATCACGCGGGCGCCCTTGTGGAAATGTTGCATGCCGACGAAGAGCGTGAGCCCCGCGAGGATCGCCGGAAAGGGCCTCTCGAACGTGGCCAGCGCGTTCTCGTAGCCCGAGCCCAGCGCCCGGCCGAAGATGATGAGGAAGGTGGGAACCAGAAAGGCGAGCGCAACGGAGCTCACCATCATGTACCAGTGATGTTCGGCGCCGCTATGGGCCGAGCCCTTGCCAACGGCGCGTTTGCGGTCGGTCAGGTAACGCATGCTTTATGCCTCCCTCAGATCCAGAAGATGATCACGGTCGCGACGGTCAGCGCCACGGAGCCGTAAATGCAGGCCCAGCCGAGTTTTTCGGCGGTCTTGATGTCGAGCCCCTTGCCCGAGTCGAAGACCAGGTGCCGCAGCCCGGCAAGGTAGTGGTACCAGATGGCCCAGAGCGACCCGAACATGATCAGGTTGCCCACCCAGGAGGTGATCCACCATTCGGCGGTTTCAAAGTATTCCGGCCCCGCGGCGAGTGCCAGGAACCACCAGACCATCAGCAGCGTGCCGACGATCAGGGCGTTTCCGGTGATGCGGGTGAGGATGGAGCTCATCGAGGTGAGCTGCGGTCGATAATACGGCCCGATCATGAAGGGGGAGAGCGGGCGCTCGATCCGGGTCTCTTCGGCCATGGCGTGTCCTTTCGGTTCCCTCGTGGCAGGGTTCTAGCGGGTTTCCCGCCCCTCTGTCACCAGAGTGCATGCGCAGCAGGCGCCTTTTTTGATCGCTTTTTGAAAAAATAAGCAGATTATGTGATCACACGCCAAAAACTGTGATCACAATTCGCACGCTAACATTCTGCGCCGCGGAAGATGTTGGAAAGTCTGATTCTGTCCGCGCGAAAGCCCGCACGGACAGATTGAATCACTCGGGAAAGCCGAGCCGTTGCAGCGCCTCGGTCCCCTTGGCACGCAGCGCCGGATCGGGCGAGCGGATCTCGCGATGGATGCGGCAGACAAGGCTGCTGAATTCGCGTTTCCTGACCAGCGCGCTGATCGTGTCGGGGATCTGTCCGGCAGGCAGAGCCAGAACGTCTTCGGATCCGTGCGGAAGGCTGTTTGCAGACATGGCGGTCCCTCACCTCTTCAGGAACGAATCTCTCCCCGAGGTAAAGTGTAGCGAGGCCGCGACACGATTGCGACGAAATCGTTAACGGCCTCGCGTGCCTCACTGCGGCATAAGCGCCCAATAATCGAGATCCAGCAAGACGTTAGGCAGGTATTTCCCGTCCTCGCCCTTGAGCTCGAACGGCGCCCCTCCCTTGGTCGCCACCAGCCGCAGCCGCACCGCGCCCACCCCCGGCGCCGGCGTGTCGGCCTTGTCGAGCACCTCGGTCCAGGCCTTCACCGTGTCGCCGGAGAAACAGGGATTGGCGTGCGCACCGGCATTGAGCCCCACGATCATCTGGGCATTTCCCAGCCCGTTGAAGCTCAGCGCCCGGGCCATCGAGATCACATGGCCGCCATAGATCAGCCGCTGCCCGTCGGGCCGGATCGTGGCGTCGAAATGCACCTTGGACGTGTTCTGCCAGAGCCGCGTCGCCATCATGTGCTCGGCCTCTTCGATGGTCACCCCGTCCACATGGTCGATGGTCTCGCCCACCTGATAATCACCCCAGCGATGCGGCTCGCCCGCGAGGGTGAAATCGTAATTGTCGAAATTCAGCCCCTGTGGCACCGCCAGATCCTCCGGCGTCAGCACTTTCTTGAGATCGGGGATCACCGTCTCGGGCGCCGGCGCATCGGGATCGTTCTTGCGCACCATCACCCAGCGGCAATACTCCATCACGGTCTCGCCGCGCTGGTTGCTGCCGGTGGTGCGCACATAGACCACACCGCTCTTGCCGTTGGAATTCTGCTTGAGCCCGATCACCTCGGAGGACGACCGCAACGTGTCGCCCGCATAGACCGGCGTCAGCCAGCGCCCCTCGGCATAGCCCAGATTGGCCACCGCGTTCAGCGAGATATCGGGCACGGTCTTGCCGAACACCACATGGAAGGCCGCCAGATCGTCGATCGGGCTTTCCGGCAACCCGCAGGCGCGGGCGAACTCGTCGGAGGAATAGAGCGCATGCCGCGCCGGGTAGAGCGCGTGATAGAGCGCCCGCTCGCCCGAAGTGACGGTGCGCGGCACCGCATGGTCGATCACCTGACCGACGCGGTAATCCTCGAAGAAACGGCCCGGATTGGTCTTTGCCATCAATGCTCTCCCAGTTTCGTGTCGGGGGTGTAGGTGCCGTCGACCTCCTTCACCACGGCCTGGCCGCAGCGCATCACGCCATTGGCGGCGTCGAAGGCATAGGTCGGGTCGCCATGCAGCTCCCAGCCCTTGTTCAGGGCGGCGGTCACCTTGTGGCAAAAGGCCGAAGTGTCGTCTTCGGAGAGAAAGCGGTAGAGTTTCATGGTCTTATCCAAAGGTTGGGTAGCCGAGCCAGGTGTGGATCCAGCCGATGACAAGCAGCAGGACCACGCTGGCGGCGGCAAAGATGATGTCCTTGCGGATCGCGCCCTTTGCGGGGGGCGTCCAGCCCGGTTCGGCGCGGTTGATCACGGCCATCTCGACCAGCGTCCAGGCGCCCAGCCCGCCAAAGAGCACAAAGCTCGGCACATCGCCATTGACCAGCAGATGCGCCACGGCCCAGAGCAGAACGCCCGTCAGCATCGGGTGACGCATACGGTAGAACAGCGCGCCTTTCTTCGGGCCGGGCGAGGTGAAATAGAGCGCCGCCAGCATCAGCAGGTTGTTGATCCCCACCGTTGCCGGGTGGCGGCCCCAGAACATCGCGCCATCGGCCATGCGGTAGCCGAAGATCATCAGCAGCACCGCTACCACCAGCAGCAGCGCGATGAGGCCGCGGCCCTTGTCTCCCAGCGCCGCACGCTGCGCCGGGGCCAGGCGCTTGAAGAGATGCGCCGCCCACCAGAGCGCGACACCGAGAACGAGAAGGATCATGGGGCTCTCCTGTGATCGGGATTCGTTCCGGCCACCCTGCGGTTATTCGCCCAGCGCGGCAATGGCTTCCGCTTTGGCAAGGACGCTCTGCGCCGTGGCCACATGCAGGTTCTCGACAATCTTGCCATCGACCACGGCAACGCCCTGCCCGGCCTTCTCCGCCTCTTCAAAGGCCGCGATCTGGCGTTTCGCCAGTTCGACCTCGGCCTCGGTCGGCGCAAAGGCGGCGTTGGCGATCTCGACCTGTGCGGGGTGGATGAGCGTCTTGCCATCGAACCCCATGTCGCGGCCCTGATCGCATTCCGCCTTCAGCCCCGCATCGTCCTTGAAGGCATTATAGACCCCGTCGACGATCACGCAGCCGGTGGCCTTGGCCGCCAGCAGGCACAGCCCCAGCGAGGCCATCATCGGCAGCCGGTCGGCGCGGAAGCGCGAGTTCAGCTCCTTGGCCAGATCGTTGGTGCCCATCACCATGCCCATGAGCTGCGGATGCGCGCCGATGGCGGCGGCGTTCAGCATGCCCTTGGGCGTTTCCATCATCGCCCATAGCGGCTTGTCGGTGAGCCTGGCCAGCGCGTCGAGCTGCTCGGGGCTTTCCACCTTGGGCAGCAGCACCGCGTCGCAATCCATGTCATTGGCGGCCTTGGCGTCGGCCTCGCCCCATTCGGTCTCAAGCCCGTTGATCCGCACGATCTTGCTGCGCTTGCCATAGCCGCCCTGCGCCAGCGCGGCGGCCAGCGTCTCGCGCGCGGCGGGCTTTTCGCCGGGCGAAACCGCGTCCTCGAGATCGAAGATGATGGCATCCACGGGCAGCCCGCGCGCCTTGTCCAAAGCCCGGTCCTTGGAGCCGGGGATATAGAGCACCGAACGGTAGGGGCGCAGCGTGAGGTCCATGAGTATTCTCCCTGTCGAAGAAATAAAGTTGCGCGGTAGAGGCCATTTTTTTGCGAAAAGTGCAAGAGCGGAGTCGCCGCATCGCAGAAAAAAGCGACGAAAGACGGAGGCCGGCAGCACGGCCGAGCCGGAACGCCCGCCCCGTTAACCATTCCTTGGGCTTTTCTGCGCAGCCTGTTGGCGCAGGGCGGAAACCGCAAGGCCCCATTCGGGCCGGCATCAGGCAGAGGGCATCACGCAGCGGGCGAAAGCGCCGCATGCGACAGCCGAAAGGGCAGAGCGATGAAACGGATACTGGCCGCGCTGACGGGCCTTATCGCATTCGGGGCGACCGCTGCCGGCGCCCAGCAGAACGCCTGCGCGCCGCGCGATCAGGTGGTGGCGAAACTGGCGGAAAGCTATGGCGAAACCCGGCGCAGCATCGGGCTCGGCAGCAACAACAATGTGATGGAGGTCTTCGCCTCCGCCGAAACCGGAAGCTGGACGATCACCGTCACCTCGGTCACCGGCCTCACCTGCCTCATTGCCAGCGGCCAGGCCTTCGAGGCGCTGAACGAGGTCTTGCAGGCCCCCGAAAGCGACGCGTGACACCTCGTCAGGGCGGCGCGAGAATCGTCCGCCGCCCCGCCCGGCTGCCCGAAAAATGCCCCAGGATGCGTCCCAAACGCGCGTCTCGTTAAAACGGTATTCAAAAGCATACCGCGAAACGCCACCCTAAGCCGCAGATTTCGCTACCTTTTGCGCAACCATTTCCGGGGCCTCTCCCGCTCCGCCCGGGATTGCCGCCGCGCAGCGCTCTTGCGCGCGCCCGGCCAAACCCTTAGGCAAACCTCGGAATTGACAAATGGAGCGGAGATTAGATCCATGGCAAGACCCAAGATCGCCCTGATCGGCGCGGGACAGATCGGCGGCACGCTCGCCCACCTCGCAGCCCTGAAGGAACTGGGTGACGTCGTCCTCTTCGACATCGCCGAAGGCACCCCCGAGGGCAAATCGCTCGACATCGCGGAATCCGGCCCCTCGGAAGGTTTCGATGCGACGCTCAAGGGCACGCAGGATTACGCCGACATCGCCGGCGCAGATGTCTGCATCGTGACCGCGGGCGTACCGCGCAAGCCCGGCATGAGCCGCGACGACCTGCTCGGCATCAACCTCAAGGTGATGAAATCCGTCGGTGAAGGCATCCGCGACAACGCTCCGGATGCCTTTGTCATTTGCATCACCAACCCGCTCGACGCGATGGTCTGGGCGCTGCAAAAATTCTCGGGCCTGCCCGCGAACAAGGTCTGCGGCATGGCCGGCGTGCTCGACTCGGCGCGCTTCCGTCACTTCCTCGCCACCGAGTTCAACGTGTCGATGAAAGACGTCACAGCCTTCGTTCTGGGCGGCCACGGCGACACCATGGTGCCCTCCGTCCGTTACTCGACCGTCGCCGGCATCCCGCTGCCCGACCTGATCGCGATGGGCTGGACCACCCAGGAGAAGCTCGACGCCATCGTGCAGCGCACCCGTGACGGCGGCGCCGAGATCGTCGGCCTGCTGAAGACCGGCTCGGCCTTCTACGCGCCGGCCACCTCGGCCATCGAAATGGCCGAAGCCTATCTGAAAGACCAGAAGCGCGTTCTGCCCTGCGCCGCCTATTGCGACGGCGACCTCGGCGTCTCCGACATGTATGTGGGCGTGCCCACCGTGATCGGCGCCGGCGGCATCGAGAAGATCGTCAACATCAAGCTCAACAAGGAAGAGCAAGAGATGTTCGACACCTCGGTCAACGCCGTGAAGGGCCTGGTCGAGGCCTGCAAAGGCATCGACAGCTCGCTCGCCTAAGCCTTTCGCCGGGGCGTCAGCGCCCCGGCACTCCCCGGATCAGCCCGGCGAGATCGCCCGGCCCGGAATACCGCTTCGAGCCCGCAAAGACCGGCGAGCGCTCCAGCGCCCCTCCCTCCAGAAGCCGCTTGTAATGCTCGCTGTCATCGGCGTGCTGGCCGCGCTGCGCGATATATTCCACCCCCTTGCGGCCGCGCGTCAGCGGGTAATGCAGGAAGGCGGCTATCGCCTCGGAACAGCGCAGCGCTGTGTCCGCCTTGTGCGGCCCGCCGGCGAAACGCATCCCCGTCTTCCACTTCAGCAGCCCCAGCTTGGTGCAGTTGAGCGAGCCGCTGAACAGCTTGCGCGACACCCGGCGATCCAGCCAGGAGGCGCGCGCGTTGATCGGACGATCCAGCCCGAAGCGGTGGCGCACCACCCATTGCGCCACAGGCCCCGCCCCCTTGGGCTTGGGGTAAAAGATCCGGTGCCGCGCGCCACCGTTGAAGATTTTCGGCGGCGACGGGTTTAGCGCCAGCACCTTCGGGGTCACCGGACGCATGATATAGCCCTGCGGAAAATCGTCCTGGGTGTCGAAGAACGGAAAGCTTTCAGCCAGCGACAGGCCGCGCGGGTCGGGATAGACGTGATCGGCGAGCGGGCGGTCGTCATACATGTCGATCATGATGGTCAGCACGACCTCGGCACCCTCCGCCTCGATCTGCGGGATCAGGGTATCAAGCGCGACCGGCGGCACGAAATGCTCGTCGAGATCGGGCACCAGACTCCAGCGCCCGGCACAGAGCGCATCCATGATCTCGCCGCGCCATTCCGCCTTGTCGGTCTTGAAATGCGAATGCGGCAGCGGGCGGAACACGGTGACATCGGGCTGGTCGGCGAGAAACTCGGCGGTGCCGTCGCTCGACCGGTCGTCGACGATGAGAAAGCTCGGGCGGCAGATGCGCCGGTAATGGTCGAGAAAGTCCGGCAGGATATTGGCCTCGTTATGGGCCAGCACCACCACCGGCAGCGCTTCGGGATCGTGGCGATCCGGCCCGACTCTCTCCAGATTTCGCATTTTTGCCCCTCCGCGCGCTGTTTCCCCTCGTTACCGCCGGCCCCGCCGGGCGACAATCGCAAAGGCAAATCGGCATAAAAACGCTGATTCTCCCATCACATCGCTAACATCGGGCAAACAGAATTTTTGTTTGTGATCACAGCCCCAAAAAGCGTGATCACAAATCGCAGAAATTCCTCGCAATTCGAGGGACCTGACGATATTTCGTTTAACGCAGGCCGCTATGCATGGGTATACCGGCAACGAAATCGCAGCAAGACGGGAAGATTCTTTCATGAACATCCATGAATATCAGGCGAAGGCGCTTCTGCGCGACTATGGCTGCCCGGTCTCGGACGGCCGTGTCGTTCTGACCGCCAACGACGCCAAGACCGCGGCGGGCGAGCTCGACGGCCCGCTCTGGGTGGTGAAGGCTCAGATCCATGCGGGTGGCCGCGGCAAGGGCTCGTTCAAGGAGCATGACGCCGGCGAGAAGGGCGGCGTGCGCCTGACCAAATCGGTCGAAGAGGCCGCCGAGGAAACCAACCGCATGCTCGGCCACACGCTGGTGACCCACCAGACCGGCCCCGCCGGCAAGCAGGTCAACCGCATCTATATCGAGGACGGCTCGGACATCGAATCCGAATTCTACCTCGCGCTGCTGGTCGACCGCGTCACCTCGCGCATCTCGATCGTCTGCTCGACCGAGGGCGGCATGGACATCGAAGAGGTCGCCGACTCCACTCCGGAAAAGATCCTGTCCTTCTCCATCGATCCCGCTGTCGGCTATCAGGGCTTCCACGGTCGCCGCGTCGCATTCGCGCTGGGGCTGGAAGGCAAGACCGTCCGCCAGTGTCAGAACCTGCTCGGCAATCTCTACCGGATGTTCGTCGAGAAAGACATGGAGATGCTGGAGATCAACCCGCTGATCCTGACCACCGACGGCAACCTGAAATGCCTCGACTGCAAGGCCGGGTTCGACAGCAACGCGCTCTACCGTCACCCCGATATCGTCGGCCTGCGCGACGAGACCGAGGAAGACCCCAAGGAACTCGCCGCCTCCCAGCACGACCTGAACTACATCGCGCTCGACGGTGAGATCGGCTGCATGGTGAACGGCGCGGGTCTGGCCATGGCGACCATGGACATCATCAAGCTCTACGGTGCGGAACCGGCCAACTTCCTCGACGTGGGCGGCGGCGCGACCAAGGAGAAGGTGACCGAGGCGTTCAAGATCATCACCTCGGACGACAACGTCAAAGGCATCCTGGTGAACATCTTCGGCGGCATCATGCGCTGCGACGTCATCGCCGAGGGCGTGATCGCCGCGGTGAAAGAGGTCGGCCTCCAGGTTCCGCTGGTCGTGCGTCTCGAAGGCACCAACGTGGATCTCGGCAAGAAGATCATCAACGAGTCCGGTCTGGACGTGATCGCCGCCGACGACCTCGCCGACGGTGCGCAGAAGATCGTGAAAGCCGTTAAGGGCTGAGGCGAATGCGGCTGATCCAGCATATCGACGCTTGCGCGGAACCTCGCGCGTGCCTGGTGGGTTCTTCCGGAAACGGAGGATACCGCCATGTCGAAGCTGCCCGGCCGCACGAACCTGCCCGAAATCGCCCGGACCACCTTGCCCGCGACGCGGAGGGCGCGCTTCGCTCCCTTCGTCTATGCGGGCGGCCTGCTGGCCATCGGGACGGCGCTTCTGGTCTCCAAGCCGCGCATCGGCAAGGTGCCGGAGCCCCGGCAGATGGGCAATGCGCCCCGTCGCAGCCGCTTGCGCCGCGCGGCGCAGCACGGCAGGGATGGCGCGCAGGCCTTTGCTCCGTCGAATGTGACGGACTCGGTCGGGCGGTCGCTTATTCTGGGCGGCGTGGCGCTTCTGGCCGCGCGCGCGCTGGACGAGCTGTCCGGGCGGGACGGCAAGTAACCTCACGACTCTTCGCAAGATTTGCACGGCAGCGCGCCCGCACGGGCGGTGCGCTGTCTTTTCATGTCACCGGCAAGCGTTTCGCCGCGCCGGTACGAAACGTGCGCCGCAACACTGCGGCCCAATAAGGAGAACGCCAAAAATGGCAGTCCTCGTAGACGCAAATACCAAAGTCATCTGTCAGGGCTTCACCGGCTCGCAGGGCACCTTCCATTCCGAACAGGCCATCGCCTACGGCACCAAGATGGTCGGCGGCGTGACCCCCGGCAAAGGCGGCACCGAGCATCTCGGCCTGCCGGTCTTCAACTCGGTCCACGAGGCCGTGCATGTGACCGAAGCCAACGCCTCGGTGATCTACGTCCCGCCGCCCTTCGCCGCGGATTCGATCCTCGAAGCCATCGACGCCGAGATCCCGCTCATCGTCTGCATCACCGAGGGTATCCCGGTGCTCGACATGATGAAGGTGAAGCGCGCGCTGATCGACAGCCCCTGCCGCCTGATCGGCCCGAACTGCCCCGGTGTCATCACGCCCGACGCCTGCAAGATCGGCATCATGCCCGGCCACATCCACAAGCGCGGCAAGGTGGGCGTCGTGTCCCGCTCGGGCACGCTGACCTATGAGGCCGTGAAGCAGACCACCGATCTGGGCCTCGGCCAGTCCTCGGCCGTCGGCATCGGCGGTGACCCGATCAAGGGCACCGAGCATATCGACGTGCTCGACATGTTCCTCGACGATGACGAGACCGAATCCATCATCATGATCGGTGAAATCGGCGGTTCCGCTGAAGAGGAAGCAGCCGAGTTCCTCGCCGAGCAGAAGAAAAAGGGCCGCTGGAAGCCGACCGCCGGGTTCATCGCAGGCCGCACCGCCCCTCCGGGCCGCCGCATGGGCCATGCCGGCGCCATCGTCGCCGGTGGTAAGGGCGACGCGGAGTCGAAAATCGAAGCGATGAAATCCGCCGGTATCGTCGTTGCCGACAGCCCCGCCACGCTCGGCGAGGCCGTCATGGCGGCGATCTCCAAAGGATAAATCCTCTGGCTGCTCCGCCGGCAGGGCGGGGCAGCCCCCCAATTCCGGGGTCTTGCGAGCCTCCAAAAGAACTGGTGATCCATGCCGCTTTTTCGGATCGACAACCGCCTTCACTACTATGCGCACGTCCCCAAGGCGGGAGGCTCATCTGTGGACCATTATCTTGTCGCACGCTTCGGGCAGTTGGGCTTTTTCAACGGCACCTTCGGAGCGCTCCCCGAGGCCAAGCGCTGGACCCGGACCTCGCCCCAGCACATTCGCTGGCGCGATCTTTATCAGCTGGTGCCCCGCGACTGGATCGAGACGTCCTTTGCCGTTGTGCGCGACCCGCTGGCACGCCTGAAAAGCGCCTATCACTTCCAGCGTGAAGCGCTAAAGACGATCCCCGCCGACCGCAGTTTCGAGGATTGGTTCCGCCTGCGCCTGCCGGGTCTGAAGGCCGGAAACTACTTCGACGACAACCATCTCGTTCCGCAGTCCAAAATCGTCCCGCCAGATGCAAAGGTCTTTCGTCTCGAGGACGGGCTGGACCGGATCGTGGGATATCTCGACGCGCTCGAGGGCGCCGAGACCGGTCCTCGGACCATTACCCCGCAGAATGTCCGCGCCAAGGCCGGAGGCGACAAGCCTGCGCCCGCCGCGTTCCTTGCGCCCGATCTGGTCGCCCAGATACAAGACGTCTATGCCGAGGATTACGAACGCTTCGGCTATGCCGGCGTCCCCGCCGAAACCGATCATGCAAAGTCCGTTTAGATCCAGCCCAGCGAGTCGAACCGATGCAAGATCAACGCCCCACAGAGTTTCTCCAGGCCGCCGGCGCCGCACACAGGGTTTGTGCCGATCGCATGGCCGCAACCGTATCGGGAAGGGTGTAGCGCGACCCATGGTCCTGGTGTGCCACGATAAGCGGTTCGTCTTCCTGAAAACGCGGAAGACCGCGGGAACATCCGTCGAAATGTTCCTGCAATCGCTCTGTGCGGCCAATGACGGCCCGCCGGTCGAGAAGACGCATGCCCTTGTGACGCCGCACTATATCGTGGGGCGGCGCCGCATTCCCGAAGCGGAGCGCAACGCGCTCGACCTCGTGTGGTACAACCACATGCCCGCCAGCGACGTCCGCACGCAGATCGGCGAAGACGCCTGGCGCTCCTACCGCAAGATCGCGACGGTCCGGAATCCGTTCGATCTCGCGGTGTCGCAATTCTATTTCCGCAACGAGACGCGCGGCACCTCCCTGCCCGACGATCCCGACGCCCATGTCGCCGCCTTCCGCAAGGCCGTGCGCACACAAAAGTGGCGGTCGAGCGATGTCGTCGTGTTTGACAGGGGGCAGTTCGTGCCCCAGCTGCTGGTGCGTCAAGAAGCGATGGAAGACGATCTAAAGACCGTGTGCGATACGCTCGACCTGCCCTTCGAGCGCGACCGGCTGCCGGTCACGAAACGCACAGGCAATATGCGCTGCGGCCTCGCCGTGGCCGATTATTACGATAACAAAACCGCGAACAGCATTAAAAAGATCTACGGATGGCTGTTCGATTACGCTGGTTACGCAGACACTCCGGCCGGAGAAGATCAGAGGACGCCATGACGGACCAAAGCCCGAACGACCAGTTTCATGCCTCAAGCTTCATGCAGGGGGCGAACGCGGAATATCTCGAACAGATGTACGCCCGCTACGCCAACGACCCGAACGCGGTCGATGCGGCCTGGGCCGAGTTCTTCAACGCCCTGGGCGATGACGAGACCAGCGTGAAGAAGGAGGCGCAGGGCGCCTCGTGGGAGCGCGCCGACTGGCCGCCGAGCCCGAATGACGACCTGACCGCCGCGATCACCGGCGAGTGGCCGCTGCCCGTCGCGCCCGCCGAGGCGAAAGGCGCCGGCAAGAAGATCGCAGACAAGGCCGCCGAAAAGGGCGTGAGCCTCACCGACGACCAGGTGAAACGCGCCGTGCTCGACTCGATCCGCGCGCTGATGATCATCCGCGCCCACCGGATCCGCGGCCACCTCGCCGCCGATCTCGACCCGCTGGGCCTGCATGGCCGCGACGCGCATCCCGAGCTCGACCCCAAGGCCTACGGCTTCACCGAGGCCGACATGGACCGGCCGATCTTCATCGACAACGTGCTGGGGCTCCAGATCGCCTCGATGCGCGAGATCATGGGCGTGCTCAAGCGCACCTATTGCGGCACCTTCGCGCTGCAATACATGCACATCTCTGACCCCGAGCAATCGGCCTGGCTCAAGGAGCGGATCGAAGGCTACGGCAAGGAGGTGAAGTTCACCCGCGAGGGCCGCAAGGCGATCCTCAACAAGATGGTGGAGGCCGAGGGCTTCGAGAAATTCCTCCATGTGAAATACATGGGCACCAAGCGCTTCGGTCTTGATGGCGGTGAATCGCTGATCCCGGCGATGGAGCAGATCATCAAGCGCGGCGGCAATCTCGGCCTGAAAGAGGTCGTGGTCGGCATGCCCCACCGTGGCCGCCTCTCGGTGCTGGCCAACGTGATGAACAAGCCCTACCGCGCGATCTTCAACGAGTTCCAGGGCGGCAGCTTCAAGCCTGACGACGTGGACGGCTCGGGCGACGTGAAATATCACCTCGGCGCCTCCTCGGACCGCGAGTTCGACGGCAACACCGTCCACCTGTCGCTCACCGCGAACCCCTCGCACCTTGAGGCGGTGAACCCGGTTGTGCTCGGCAAGGTCCGCGCGAAGCAGGACCAGCTCGGCGACACCGAGCGCCGCGCGGTGCTGTCGATCCTGCTGCACGGCGATGCGGCCTTTGCCGGCCAGGGCGTCGTGGCCGAGTGCTTTGCGCTTTCGGGCCTGCGCGGCCATCGCACCGGCGGCACGATCCATATCGTGGTGAACAACCAGATCGGCTTTACCACCGCGCCGCATTTCTCGCGCTCCTCCCCCTACCCCACCGACAACGCGCTGGTGGTCGAGGCGCCGATCTTCCACGTCAATGGCGACGACCCGGAGGCCGTGGTGCATGCCGCCAAGGTGGCCACCGAGTTCCGCCAGAAATTCGGCAAGGACGTGGTCATCGACATGTTCTGCTACCGCCGCTTCGGTCACAACGAGGGCGACGAGCCCATGTTCACCAACCCGGTGATGTACAAGCAGATCAAGAGCCACAAGACCACGCTGACGCTCTATACCGAGCGGCTGGTCAAGGACGGTCTGATCCCCGAGGGCGAAATCGAGGACATGAAGGCCGCCTTCCAAGCGCATCTCAACGAAGAGTTCGAAGCCGGCAAGACCTACAAGCCGAACAAGGCCGATTGGCTGGACGGGCGCTGGTCGCATCTCGACAAGCAGAAAGAGGGCAATTACCAGCGCGGCGAAACCGCGATCAAACCCGAGACGCTGGCAGAGATCGGCACCGGCCTCACCACCGTTCCCGAGGGCTTCCCGCTGCACAAGACCGTGGGCCGCTTCCTCGATCACCGCAAGAAGATGTTCGAGAGCGGTCACGGCTTCGACTGGGCGACCGCCGAGAGCATCGCCTTCGGCTCGCTGCTGACCGAGGGGTATCCGGTGCGTCTGGCCGGCCAGGACAGCACGCGCGGCACCTTCTCGCAGCGCCATTCCGGCCTGATCAACCAGGAAAACGAAGACCGCTACTACCCGCTGAACAATATCCGCGAGGGTCAGGCCCGCTATGAGGTGATCGACTCGGCGCTTTCGGAATACGCGGTCTGCGGCTTTGAATACGGCTATTCGCTGGCCGAGCCCAACGCGCTGGTACTCTGGGAAGCGCAGTTCGGCGATTTCGCCAACGGCGCGCAGATCATGTTCGACCAGTTCGTCTCCTCGGGCGAAAGCAAGTGGCTGCGCATGTCGGGCCTCGTCTGCCTGCTGCCGCACGGTTTCGAAGGCCAGGGGCCGGAGCACTCCTCCGCCCGTCTGGAGCGCTTCCTGCAAATGTGCGGTCAGGACAACTGGATCGTCGCCAACTGCTCGACCCCGGCGAACTACTTCCACATCCTGCGCCGGCAGCTGCACCGCTCCTACCGCAAGCCGCTGATCATGATGACGCCGAAATCGCTGCTGCGTCACAAGCTGGCGGTCTCGGATGCGGAGGCCTTCACCACCGGGTCGAGCTTCCACCGGGTGCTGTGGGACGACGCCGAGAAGGGGCATTCGGAGACCAATCTGAAGCCGGATGCCGAGATCAAGCGCGTGGTGATGTGTTCCGGCAAGGTCTATTACGACCTGCTGGAAGAGCGCGACGCGCGCGGGCTCGACGACGTCTATCTGCTGCGGATCGAGCAGTTCTACCCCTTCCCGGCGCTGTCGCTGGTCAAGGAGCTGGAACGCTTCAAGGGCGCCGAGATGATCTGGTGCCAGGAAGAGCCCAAGAACCAGGGTGCCTGGACCTTCATCGAGCCCAATATCGAATGGGTGCTGGGGCGTATCGACGCCACCCACAAGCGGCCGGTCTATGTCGGTCGCGCCACCTCGGCCTCGCCCGCGACGGGTCTGGCCAGCCAGCACAAGGCACAACAAGAGGCGCTTGTGAACGAAGCGCTGACCATCGAAGGGAATTAAGACAATGACGACCGAAGTGCGCGTCCCCACGCTCGGGGAATCCGTGACCGAGGCAACCGTTGCCACCTGGTTCAAGAAGCCGGGCGACAGTGTCGACGTGGACGAGATGCTGTGCGAACTGGAAACCGACAAGGTGACCGTCGAGGTTCCCTCTCCCGTCGAAGGTGTCCTGGAAGACATCGTCGCACAGGAAGGCGACACGGTGGGCGTCGACGCCCTGCTGGCCAATATCGCTCCGGCGGGCGAAGCCGGCTCGACCACCGTCGAGGAACGCCCCTCCGCCACCAAACCCGAGGCCAAGCCGTCGTCTGACGACGCGACCCCGGTCGACGTGATGGTGCCGACCTTGGGTGAATCGGTGACCGAGGCCACCGTCTCGACCTGGTTCAAGAAGGTCGGCGACGCGGTGCAGCAGGACGAGATGCTCTGCGAGCTGGAAACCGACAAGGTGTCGGTCGAAGTGCCCGCCCCCGCCTCCGGTGTGCTGACCGAGATCCTCGCCGAGGAAGGCGCCACGGTCGAGGCCGGCGGCAAGCTGGCGGTGATGTCGGGCGGCGCCGGCGCCGCGGCCTCCGCGCCTGCGGAAAGCAAGGCTCCTGCCGAAGCCCCCGCCTCCTCCGGCGGCAAGGATGTCGAGGATGCGCCGTCGGCCAAGAAGGCCATGGCCGAAGCCGGTCTCGACCCCAAGCAGGTCACCGGCACCGGCAAGGACGGCCGCATCATGAAAGAGGATGTCTCCGCCGCCATCTCCGCCGCGAAATCGGCCCCCGCCCCGGCGGCGGCTCCGGCCCAGGCGCAGCGCGCGCCGAGCCCGGCCGAGGATGCTGCCCGCGAAGAGCGCGTCAAGATGACCCGGCTGCGCCAGACCATCGCGCGCCGCCTCAAGGACGCGCAGAACACCGCCGCCATGCTCACCACCTATAACGAGGTGGACATGACCGAGGTGATGGCGCTGCGGAACCAGTACAAGGATCTCTTCGAGAAGAAGCACGGCGTGCGTCTGGGCTTCATGTCCTTCTTCACCAAGGCCTGCTGCCACGCGCTGAAGGAAGTGCCCGAGGTCAACGCCGAGATCGACGGCACCGACGTGGTCTACAAGAACTTCGTGCATATGGGCATCGCCGCCGGCACCCCGCAGGGTCTGGTCGTTCCGGTGCTGCGCGATGTCGACGCCAAGAGCTTTGCCGAGATTGAGGCGGAGATCGCCGAGAAGGGCAAGCGCGCCCGCGACGGCAAGCTCTCCATGGCCGAGATGCAGGGCGGCACCTTCACGATCTCGAACGGCGGCGTCTACGGCTCGCTGATGTCCTCGCCGATCCTGAACCCGCCGCAATCGGGCATCCTCGGCATGCACAAGATCCAGGACCGCCCGATGGTCATCAATGGCGAGATCAAGATCCGCCCGATGATGTATCTGGCGCTCTCCTACGATCACCGCATCGTCGACGGCAAGGGCGCCGTGACCTTCCTCGTGCGCGTCAAGGAAGCGCTGGAGGATCCGCGCCGGCTGCTGATGGATCTGTAAAGATCGCCTAACGTGCAGCCGCTCCGGAGCGGACGCGGCTGCACGGTCAAACTTCCTCGGTACGATACCGATAGCCAGACAGTCCGTTCACAGGTCGATGTTCATGCAAGCCCCGTTTGTTTTGCCCCTTGCCCATCGGCGTCGTCCTTCCGGGGACGTGCGGTCTATGCGCGGTCGACCGGGCGGGTCGTGATGGCACACCGGATCGCACTCGCCACCTGCATGCGCAACGAGGGGATCTTCCTGCTCGAATGGCTGGCCTATCATGTCGCGCTGGGTTTCGAGCAGATCGTGATCGTGACCAATGACTGCACCGACGAATCCGACATTTTGCTCGATTTGCTTGCCGAGCATGGCCTCGTCAGGCATATCCGGCAATCGGTTCCGCCAGGCGGGTCGCCGCAGAACAGGGGCATGGACATCGTGCTGCGTCTGGCCCGCGACGAGGGCCTCAGCCATATCCTGCACATCGACTCGGACGAGTTTCTCTACGTTCCGCACGGGCTCTCCGCCCTGCTCGCCCGAACCCGCGACGCCGACGTCGTACCGATCCCCTGGCGGCTCTTCGGCGACAATGGCTTGTCCGAATGGCATCCCGGCGATCTCGTCATCGAGTGCAATGTGCGCGCCGAAACCGCACCGGAACCGGGCAAGGCGAAATCCAAATGCCTCTTCAAGGTGGCAAGTTTCGGTCGCGCGACGGATCACAATCCGCGCGATCCGCTGGTCTCCGATCCCTTGGTGCTATCACCCGATGGCGAAGAGCTCCGCAACGGCACACTGTATCAGCCGAAATCGGCACGTTTCAGACCGCACGACGTCGCCACGCGCGCGAAGACGGCCCAGATTTTCCACTATGGGGTACGCTCCGAGGATACGTTCATGATGAAGAACCACCGCGGCGACGGTCAGGGCAAGCAGGGAGATACCAAGTATCACATCGGCAGCCACTGGCATCGGATGGCAAACATCAATGAAACGGCAGCGCCCGAGATGGCCGCCTATCTGCCCGCACTCAAGAAGCGGCTGGCGAAATGGCGCGCCGTTCCGGAAATCGCGCGGGCGGAGCATGCCTGTCAGGATCGTTTCCGGCAAGATCGCGCGCAGTTTCTCACCGCCGAGAACATCGCCGCACGGACCCGCGGAAAAGCTCCGCCTCCTCTGGACCACGGCACCTCTCGCTCGCGACAGGCGGCACGCAGCCCGGCCGCGCTCCGGGGTCACCCCCATGACCCGAGCGAGAGGTCCCGGGTCAAGCCCGGGAGGGGTGGCGCCAGATGACCCCCGAACTCACCGCCCTCGCCCTCGCCGCGCTGTTGCAGATCGGCCAGATGGCGCTCTTCTCCGTGCTGGCGCAGAAACAGGTGGGCCGCGACTATGCCGCCTCGCCGCGCGACGCGCCGCGCACGCTCACAGGCCATGCGGGCCGCGCCCAGCGGGCGATGAACAACCATTTCGAGGGGCTGCTGCTCTTCGCCATCGCCACGCTGCTTGTCACCTATACCGACAAGACCAGCGCGATCACCGTGCTCTGCGCGCTGATCTACCTGATCGCCCGGGTGCTCTATGTGCCCGCCTATCTCTTCGCCTGGACGCCCTGGCGCTCGCTCATCTGGGCCATTGGCCCGCTCGCAACAACAATTCTGCTGATCGCCGCGCTTTTCTAGCGTTTCCATTGGCACCAAATATCCCGGGGTGAATGCGGCGCAGCCGCAGAGGGGCTGGCCCCTCCCCGAACAAAAGAGGAAAGGACATCCCATGGCACAATACGACGTCATCGTGATCGGCGCGGGCCCGGGCGGCTATGTCGCCGCCATCCGCTGCGCGCAGCTGGGTCTCAAGACCGCCTGCGTCGAGGGCCGTGACACCCTCGGCGGCACCTGCCTCAACGTGGGCTGCATCCCGTCGAAGGCGCTGCTGCATGCCTCCCACCAGCTGCACGAGGCCGAACACAACTTCGCCAGCATGGGGCTGAAGGGCAAGGCGCCGTCGGTCGACTGGAAACAGATGCTCTCCTACAAGGACGACGTGATCGGCCAGAACACCAAGGGCATCGAGTTCCTCTTCAAGAAGAACAAGATCGACTGGATCAAGGGCTGGGCCAGCATCCCCGAAGCCGGCAAGGTGGTGGTCGGCGACGACACCTACGAAACCAAGAACATCATCGTCGCCAGCGGCTCCGAGCCCAGCTCGCTGCCCGGCGTCGAGATCGACGAGAAGGTCGTGGTCAGCTCCACCGGAGCGCTGGAGCTGCCGAAAGTGCCGAAGAAGATGGTCGTCATCGGTGCCGGCGTGATCGGGCTGGAACTGGGCTCGGTCTACAAACGCCTCGGCTCCGAGGTCTCGGTAATCGAGTTCCTCGACGTGATCACCCCCAGCATGGACACCGAGGTGCAGCGCAGCTTCCAGAAGATGCTGACCAAGCAGGGGCTGGAATTCACCCTCGGCGCGGCGGTGCAGAAGGTCGAGGCCTCCAAGACCAAGGCCAAGGTCACCTACAAGCTGCGCAAGGACGACAGCGAGCATGAGGTCGAGGCCGATGTGGTGCTGGTCGCCACCGGCCGCCGCCCCTTCACCGACGGTCTGGGGCTCGACACGCTCGGCGTCGCGGTAAGCGAGCGCGGCCAGATCAAGACCGACGGCCACTGGCAGACCAATGTGAAGGGCATCTACGCCATCGGCGACGCCATCGACGGGCCGATGCTGGCGCATAAGGCCGAGGACGAGGGCATGGCCTGCGCCGAGGTGATTGCCGGCAAGCACGGCCATGTGAATTACGGCGTCATCCCCAGCGTGATCTACACCTGGCCCGAGGTTGCTTCGGTCGGCGCCACCGAGCAGGAGCTGAAGAACGATGGCAAGGCCTACAAGGTGGGCAAGTTCCCGTTCATGGGCAATGCCCGCGCCAAGGCGATGTTCGCCAGCGAAGGCTTCGTCAAGATCCTCGCCGACAAGGAAACCGACCGCATCCTCGGCGCGCATATCATCGGCCCGGGCGCCGGCGATCTGATCCACGAGGTCTGCGTGGCGATGGAATTCGGCGCCTCCGCCGAGGATCTCGCGCTGACCTGCCACGCCCACCCGACCTATTCCGAAGCGGTGCGCGAGGCGGCGCTGGCCTGCGGCGACGGCCCGATCCACGTCTGAGCCCCAAGACCCCGAGACAAGGCAAAGGCCCCCGCGCAACCGCGGGGGCCTTTCGCGTCAAAAGCCTTCGAAGGCTTTTGCAATTTCCTTCGAAGGAAATTGCCGCCCTGCAACCGCAACCGCGCGTCACCCGTAGGGTCGGTTTCCAACCCGCCTTCGCGCAAAGGCCGCTCACATCTTCGCGTCGATCCCCACCACCAGCGCGGCGTCATACCCGCCGGGCTCTTCGCGCACCGCTGCATAGGCCCCCTCGCCGGCACGTCGCGCGATCCAATCGTCGCTGTTCCTCGTGTCGCTCTCGCCCCGCGCATTATAGGGCGGGCGCGTGCGGAACAGCACCTGGCTCAGCGCGTCGGGAAAGAAGATCTGGCTGGTCAGCACCGAGCGATCGTCGAGATAAACCTTGTAGTGGATATGGGTCGAGCGCCCGCGATACCAGCCGGGATAGATGGTCGCGAAGTGCACCACCCCGTCACCCCCGGTCATCTGCGTGCCGCGCAGAAAGGTCTCGCCCCGCGTGTCGGCGCGCCGGTCGCTGCCCTGCCGCGCATAGCCCGAGTAGTTCCCTTCCGCGTCACAATGCCAGACATCCACCCGCGCGCCCGGCACCGGCTCGCAGGACGCCGTCACCACCTGCATGCGCAGCCGCATCGGCACGCCGTCGCGATCCTCTGCAATATCGCTGCGCACCAGCCCCTCACCCAGGTAATAGGGCCCCTCGGTCACCTCGGGCATGACCATGCAGACATTGGGTGTGATCAGCCCGGCGGATTGTGCCTCGGCACGCGCGGCGCTGGAAAACACCCCGATGCCGAAGGCGGCGATGGGGGACGCGGCGAAGCCCGCAAGCAGGGCACGGCGGGTTGTCTCGAGACGATCTGCGGACATGGGTCACTCCGGAACTGTGGTTGTCCCGAGTGTAACGCGACGACGGCAAAGGCCCGTCCCAAACCCTTTTCACGTTTTCGCGGGTTACCAGAGCGTCGTCTTCGCCCGCTCGGGATAGCTGCGGTCCCAGGCGCCGGCCTCGATCTCGCCGCTGGTCATCTCGGCAAGGATCTCGCCCATGCTCGGCGTCTCGGCGCTGTCGTCGCGCCCCCAGATCCCCGAGCGCAGCAGCGCCTTGGGGCATTGTGCGTAGAGCTCGGCGATCTCGATCACCGCGACCGTGGCCGGCAGCTTGCCCTTGTGCTCGAACCGGGCGCGCAGCGCCGCATCGTCGGTGAGCCAGGCGGTGCCGTTCACCCGCACGACAAGCGTGTCGCCCGGCACCATGAACATCAGCGAAATGCGCCCGTCCCGCACGATATTGCGCAGCGAATCGAGCCGGTTGTTGCCGCGCCAGTCGGGCAGCGCCAGCGTGCCGGGATCGAGCTCCAGCACCACCGGACCGTCATCGCCGCGCGGCGTGCCGTCCGTGCCCTCCGGCCCCACGGTCGAGACCACGCAGAAGCGCGAGGCGGCGATCCAGCGCCGGTAGGCCGGGGTCATGCGCTGTGCGACCTTGCGCAGCGAGGCGCCGCCGGGCGTGCCATAGAGCGTTTCCAGCTCCGCGATAACCTCAATCCGCCGCATGGCCTGTCGCCTCCTCGTAAAGCGCGTCGCTCGCCGTCTCCACCTCGCGTTCAAGCCGTTTCAGGAATTCGGTCTTGGACAGACCCGGCTCGATGACCGGCAGAAACTCCATCACCGCGATGCCGGGCTTGCGGTAGATGCCCTTGCGCGGCCAGAACACGCCGACATTGGTGGCCGCCGGCACGCAGGGCTGGCCCGTCTGCTCGTAGAGCAGCGCCGCGCCAACCTTGTAGGGCTTGTGGACGCCCGGTGCGACGCGGGTGCCCTGCGGATAGATGATGAGCTGCCCGGGCTCCGCCGCGCCACGCTCGACGTCACGCAGCATCTTGGAGATGGCGGCGCCGCGCTTGCCGCGATCCACCGGCACGCAGCCGATCCGCAGCGCATACTGACCGAAGACCGGCATCCAGAGCAGCTCGCGCTTCATGATGAATTTCGCCGCCGGAACGGCGCTGAAGATCAGGATGATGTCGAAAAAGCTCTGATGTTTGGAGGCGATGATCACCTGATCTGTCGGCGGCGTGCCGCGGATCTCGGATTTCAGCCCGACCATCCAGCCTGCGGTCCAGCGCGACCAGCGGCACCAGAAGACGCAAGCAATCCGCGCGCCCCGGCGCGACACCAGCGCCCAGGGGAAGAACAGGATGCCAATGATCGCCATCGCGGCGTACATCTGCCCGACAAAGATCAGCGACCGCAGCCACCGGATCGCATAGCCCATCAGCTCAACCCTCCCAATACGCGGCGCGCGGCCACCGCCGTGGCGATAAAGGCCACCGCCGCCGCCAGCGGCGGCACCAGCAGCGGAATCAGCCAGTGCCAGCCGCGAAAGCCCAGCCCGGTGAGGAAACCGGCGGTCTCGCCCCCGGCGGGCATCAGTAGCACCGCGACGATGCCCAGCGCCGTACCCGCCGCAGCCCCGGTAAGCGCGCGCAGGGTAAAGCGGCGCACAAAGGCGCGGGCGATGTAGATATCGGTGGCGCCCACCAGCCGCAGCACCGCGATGACCTGCGCATTCGCCGCCAGCGCCGCATTGGCCGCCAGCGTCACCATCGCGCCCACCGTGGCGGCGATCAGCAGCGCCGAAACCCAGCCCAGCATGTTCAGCCGCGCCGCCGCCGCCACCAGCGGCTTGCGCCAGCGCGCGTGATCGTCGAGCACGGCGCCCGGCACCTCGGCCTGCAAGCGCAGCCGCAGCCCCGCCGGATCGTAGCCCGCATCGGTCTCGATCACCTCGATGAGCTGCGGCACCGGCAGCGAGGCCACCGGCAGATCCGGGCCGAACCAGGGCTCGAGCAGCGCCTGCTGCTCGGCCTCGCTCAGCGCACGGGCAGAGGCGACACCGGTGGTCTGTTCCAGAAGCCGCAGCGCGGCGGCGGTCTGCGCCGCCATCTGCCCCTCGGGGGCCGAGATCCGCACGGTGGAGGCGCGGGCCAGCTCGTCGCCCCAGTTGGCCGCGAGCCGCCCGGCGGCCAGCGACAGCGCCAGTGCGAAGACCGCGAGAAAGGCCATCGCCGCCGCCACAAAGAGCGTCAGCCGCGCGGTAAAGCCGGTGGGCGGCACCACCCGGTCGGCGGCCTTGTCGCGCCGTGCAAGCGCGCGGAAGGTGGCGGGCGAGAGCTTCAAAGATCCGCCCCCGCAGTCTGGAGCCGGCGGTTGGAGATCCGCAGCACCCGCGCCTGCACCTGCGCCTTGGCGGCGCGGATCAGTTGCAGGTCATGGGTGGCGATAAGGATGGTCTTGCCCATGCGGTTCAGCTCCACCAGCAGCGTCAGCAGCCGCTGCGACATCTCCCAGTCGACATTGCCGGTGGGCTCGTCGGCCAGCACCACCTCGGGCGACATGATCACCGCGCGGGCCAGCGCCGCGCGCTGGCGTTCGCCCCCCGAGAGTTCCGGCGGCAGCGCCATGGCGCGCCCGGTCAGCCCGACCCAGGCGAGAAGCTCGCGCAGGTTCTCGTCCTGCCCCGGCACCGCCTGCCCCGAGACGGCCAGCGGCAGCGCCACGTTCTCGGCAACCGGCAGGTGATCGAGAAACTGGCAATCCTGATGCACCACCCCGACGCGGCGGCGCGACAGCGCAATCGCGTCGCGGTCCATATGGGTCACATCGCTGCCGAAGAGCCGCACCTGCCCCGAGGTCGGGCGCAGCGCGCCGTAGCAGAGCTTGAGCAGTGTCGTCTTGCCCGCGCCGGACGGGCCTGTGAGGAAATGGAACGACCCCGCCCCCAGTTGCAGCGACAGATCGGACAGAAGCTCCCCGCCGCCATAGCTATAGGCCACATTTTCGAGCTCGATCACGCGCGCGCACCCCAGGGAAATCAGCCCCTGTTGTGCATGAGCCGCGCCGCATATGCAATCCGCCGCTCTGCCCGAAAATGGGCTTTCCCCGCCAATCGCGGTAACCTATTGTCCTGCAAGAAGGACCGCCCGAACACATGCAGGAAGATGGGGCCAGATGCGGCTGATTTGCCCGAATTGTGGCGCTCAATACGAAGTGCCCGCCAACGTCATCCCCGAGGGCGGGCGTGATGTGCAGTGCTCGAATTGCGGCCATACATGGTTTCAGGCCCATCCCGACGACGACGCCGATCTGGCCGATGAGCTGGGCCGTGCCCTGCCCGACGAGCACTGGGCGCCAGAGCCTGAACCGGAGCCAGACCTGCCTCCCGACGCCGAGGCCGCGCCCCAGCCTGCCCCCGAAACGGAACCTGAGCCCGAGCCCGAAGAGGCGCCAGAGCCCCAGCCCGCCGCGCGCCCGCGCGGGCTCGACCCGTCCGTGGCCGAGGTGCTGCGCGAGGAGGCGCAGCGCGAGGCAGCCCGCCGCGCCGCAGAGGCCGGCTCGCTGGAAAGCCAGCCCGAGCTCGGCCTCTCCGAACCCGCCGAAGACGAGGCGTCCCGCCGCTCCCGCGAGGCGCGTGAGCGCATGTCTCGGATGCGCGGCGAAGAGGAAGAGACCGAAGAAACGCCCCCCGAAGCGCCGGAAGCCGCCGCCGCGGCGGCCGCTGCCGGTTCTCGCCGCGAACTGCTGCCCGATATCGAAGAGATCAACCAGACCCTGCGCGCCTCCTCCGAGCGGCGCAGCATGGAAACCCCGCAGGGCCGCGCCGCCATCGAGGAAGAAGACGACGCAAAGCGTGGCGGTTTCGCCAGCGGCTTCCGGCTGGTTCTGGCGCTCGCCATCATCGCGGTGGCGCTCTATCTCGCCACCCCCAAGCTCTCCGAGATGATGCCCGGCATCGCGCCGGCGCTCGACGCCTATGCCGCGCAGGTCGACGGGCTGCGGCTCTGGCTCGACGGGCAGGTGACGGCACTGATGCAGATGTTCGACGGGACGGGCTCCGACGCGGGCGGCGAATAACCCGCCACCCGCACGGACGTTTCAGACTCCCCGCGCTGTCCCGGCGCCGGTTTTCCCCGCAGCCCTGCGCAAAAGCCGCGCAGGCATATAGCTGGGGAGTTGCGCCCGGCATCCATACGTGTGCTAACATCCCGCGCAGACCGGCCCGCGCGCCGGAGAGGCTTTTCCGGGAGATATCAAGATGGACGGCACGCTCACGCAAAACGATCTCAGCCACGTTGTCGAGGCGGACAAGGCCCATGTCTGGCACCATCTGGTGCAGCACAAGGCGTTCGAGACCACCGACCCGCGCATTATCGTCGAGGGCAAGGGCATGCGCGTCTGGGACCAGCACGGGCGCGAGGCGCTCGACGCCGTGTCCGGCGCGGTCTGGACAGTGAATGTGGGCTATGGCCGCAAGACCATCGTCGATGCGATCTCGGAACAGCTGCTGAAGCTCAACTATTTCGCCGGCGCCCTGGGCTCGGTGCCCGGCGCGCTCTTTGCCGAGAAGCTGATCGAGAAGATGCCGGGCATGAGCCGGGTCTATTACACCAACTCCGGCTCCGAGGCGAACGAGAAGGCCTTCAAGATGGTCCGCCAGATCGCCCACAAGCGCTATGGCGGTAAGAAGCACAAGATCCTCTACCGCGAGCGCGACTATCACGGCACCACCATCGGCGCGCTCTCGGCGGGCGGGCAGCTGGAGCGCAACGCGCAATACGGCCCCTTCGCGCCCGGCTTTGTCGAGGTGCCGCATTGCCTGGAATACCGCGCGCAGTGGGATCTGACGGGCGAGGCCTATGGCAAGCGCGCCGCTGACGCCATCGAGGAGGTGATCCTGCGCGAAGGGCCCGACACGGTGGGGGCGATCTGCCTGGAGCCGGTGACGGCGGGCGGCGGCGTGATCGTGCCGCCCCCGGGCTACTGGGAGCGGGTGCAGGAGATCTGCCGCAAATACGACGTGCTGCTGCATATCGACGAGGTGGTCTGCGGCGTCGGTCGCACCGGCACCTGGTTCGGCTACCAGCATTACGGCATCGAGCCGGATTTCGTGACCATGGCCAAGGGCGTGGCCTCGGGCTATGCCGCCATCGCCTGCTGCGTCACCTCCGAGCGCGTCTTCGATCTCTTCAAGGACGATGCCAGCGATCCGATGAACTACTTCCGCGACATTTCGACCTTTGGCGGCTGCACCGCCGGCCCGGCGGCGGCGCTTGAAAACATGCGGATCATCGAAGATGAAGGGCTGCTCGACAACACCACTGCCATGGGGGACTACATGATCGACCGCCTGTCCGAGCTGAAGGACAAGCACGCCGTGATCGGCGATGTGCGCGGCAAGGGTCTGTTCCTCGGTGCCGAACTGGTTGCCGACCGCGCCACCAAGGAGCCCGTCTCGGAGAAAGAGGTGGGCGCCGTGGTCGCGGGCTGCAACGCCGCGGGTGTCATCATCGGGGCCACCAACCGCTCGGTGCCCGGCCTCAACAACACGCTCTGCTTTGCGCCTGCGCTGATCGCGACGAAGGACGATATCGACCAGATCGTCGACGCGGTGGACCAGAGCCTTACGAAAGTCTTTGCCTGACCCATGTCCCAGAACAGGATGAACGATCTCGGTCAGCCCGTCGGCCTTCCGGTCGACGGGTCTTTTCCGCGCCCCCGCCCGCCGCATGAACCGCTCGACGGGCGCTATGTGCGGCTGGAACCGCTGAGCCCCACCCATGCGGCAGGGCTCTACGAGGCCTTTGCCGAGGATACCGACGGGCGCAACTGGACCTATCTGCCGCGCGGCCCCTTTGCCGATCTCGCCGAGGCCGAGAGCTGGGCGGCAGAGGCGGCGCAGAGCGAGGATCCGCTCTTTTTCGCCATCTGCGATCCTGACGGCACGCCGCTGGGCTTTTGCTCCTACCTGCGCATCGACCCGGCCAACGGGGTGATCGAGGTGGGTAATATCCACTACGCGCCAAAGCTCCAGAAGAGCGCCGCCGCCACCGAGGCCATGTATCTGATGATGGCGCGCGCCTTCGACACGCTGGGGTATCGCCGCTACGAATGGAAATGCGACGCGCTCAACACGCCGTCGCGTCGGGCGGCGCAGCGGCTGGGGTTCAAATACGAGGGCACCTTCCGGCAGGCGGTAATCGTCAAGGGCCGCAACCGCGACACCGCATGGTTCTCGATCGTCGACCGGGAATGGCCCGAGGTGAAAGCCCGGCTGGAGGCCTGGCTCGCGCCCGCGAACTTCACCGAAGACGGGCGGCAGAAGGCGGCGCTCGCCAGCCTGGGCTGAGCGCGGCGGAAAGGCCGGGACGCCTCCGGCGGGAGTATTTTCCGGAAAGATGAAAGCGCAGGTGCCGAGCCGCTGGGCAGTTTTTGCCCGCCCGCTTTGCGATGCGCGAAACCCGGCGCCGATCCGCAGCCATGTTTCGACAAATGCCGCGCCATGGCCTATGAGGGAGAGGACGGGCGCGCGGCGGGTGCCGCCAGCGCCCCAACCGGAGGGCCACGCGTCATGCGCATCAAATTCGGCTGCCGCTTTCATCTCGACCTGCCGCAGCCCACGCCGATGATCGCCCTGCTCAGCGCGCATTACTCGCGCGCCGGCGATCTCGAACGCCCCGATTATGTCGTCACCACGCCGTCGGTGCCGCTGACCGCCTATCGCGACGGGTTCGGCAACTGGTGCACCAAGCTGGTGGCCCCCGCCGGCGCCTTCAGCATCGGCAGTTCCGGCGTGCTGCACGATACGGGCGCGCCCGATCCGGTGCCGCCCGACCTGCCGCAGACCCCGGTGGAGGCGCTGCCGGAGGACACGCTGACCTATCTGCTGGGCAGCCGCTATTGCGACACCGACCTGCTCTCGGACGAGGCCTGGCGGCTCTTCGAGGCGGTGCCCTCGGGCAGCCGGCGGGTGCAGGCGATCTGCGATTTCGCCCATCGGCATGTCACCTTCGGCTATGAGCATGCGCGCGCCACCCGCACCGCCTCGCAGACCTATGCCGAGGGGCGCGGGGTCTGTCGCGATTTCACCCATCTCGCCGTCACGCTCTGCCGCTGCATGAACATCCCGGCGCGCTACTGCACCGGCTATCTGGGCGATATCGGCGTGCCGCCGCCCTATCCGCCGGGGGATTTCTCGGCCTGGATGGAGGTCTATCTGGGCGGCGCCTGGTGGGTTTTCGATCCGCGCAACAATGCCTCGATGCCGCGCATCGGGCGGGTGCTGGTGGCGCGCGGGCGCGACGCGGCGGATGTGCCGCTGATCCACAGCTTCGGGCAGAACACCCTTACCGGGTTCGAAGTCTGGACCGAAGAGACCGCCTGACATCCGGGCAGGAAACGGACAAGAAAAAAGGGCCGCCGGAGCGACCCTTGGTGCTTGCAGGCAGCGGAGGCAAATTAGCCGTTCACGCTGTCCTTGAGAGCCTTGGCAATGGTCATCTTGACCTGCTTGTCGGCCTCTTTCTTGAACTGCTCGCCGGTGGCGGGGTTGCGCACCATGCGCTCGGGGCGCTCGCGGCAGTAGATCTTGCCGACACCGGGCAGGGTCACGGCGCCGCCGGCGGCCACTTCCTTGGTGATGATATCGGTGATCGCGTCCAGCGCGGTGGTCGCGGTCTTTTTGTCGGCGCCCATCTCTTCGGCCAGAGCAGCCACCAGCTGGGTCTTGGTCATCGGTTTCGCCATTTCATGGTCTCCTTAACTGCCCGAAGGATTGGGCCTCATCGCGGGAATATAACATCATATGGAGTTCAATCACAACGATTAGGGGAGGTTTGCAAGTGAAAACTGCGCATTTTGTGTCGGTTTGGGCCGTTTTCCGCTACGTCAGAGAAAAGCTGTTTCCTCGAAGCTACGCAACTTCCGGCTGTGCAGCCGTTCCAGCGGCATCCCCCTCAATCGTTCCATGGCGCGTATACCGATCATCAGATGGCGCGCAACCTGAGTCTTGTAGAAATCGCTCGCCATGCCGGGCAGTTTGAGCTCTCCGTGCAGCGGTTTATCGCTCACACAGAGCAGCGTCCCGTAGGGCACGCGGAAACGGAAGCCGTTGGCGGCGATGGTGGCGCTCTCCATGTCGAGCGCCACGGCGCGGGATTGCGACAGGCGCTGCACCGGGCCGGACTGGTCGCGCAGCTCCCAGTTGCGGTTGTCGACGCTGGCCACGGTGCCGGTGCGCATGATCCGCTTGAGATCGTAGCCGTCGAGCTGGGTCTCCTCGGCCACGGCGGTCTCCAGCGCCACCTGGATCTCGGCCAGCGCCGGGATCGGCACCCAGACCGGCAGGTCGTCGTCGAGCACCTTGTCCTCGCGCAGATAGGCATGCGCGAGCACGAAATCGCCAAGGCTCTGCGAGCTGCGCAGGCCGGCGCAATGGCCGACCATCAGCCAGGCATGCGGGCGCAGCACCGCGATATGGTCGGTGGCGGTCTTGGCGTTGGAGGGGCCGACGCCGATATTGACCAGCGTGATCCCCGAGCCGTTGGCGCGTTTCAGATGGTAGGTGGGCATCTGCGGCATCTTGGGGCTGAGCGGGATCTCGGCCTCCGGGTCGGTGATCTCGACATTGCCGGTGGAGACAAAGCTCACATAGCCGCTGTCGGGATCGGCCAGCCGCTCGCGGGCATAGGCCTCGAACTCACTGACATAGAACTGGTAGTTGGTGAAGAGAACGTGGTTCTGGAAATGCGCCGGATCGGTGGCGGTGTAATGCGCCAGCCGGGCGAGCGAATAATCCACCCGCTGCGCGGTGAAGGGGGCGAGCGGCCCGGTGCCGTCGGCGGCGGGTTTGGCGACGCCGTTGACGATGTCGTCATTGGTGACGCTCAGATCCGGCACGTCGAACACGTCGCGCAGGATGAAGCGGCCCGCGCCCTCCTGCGGCACCGAGAGATCGGGGTAATTGGCGACGGCGAAATGCACCGGCATCGGCGTGGAAGACAGCCCGATCTGCACCGGCACGCCGTGATTGGTAAGCAGGAGCCCGATCTGCTGCTTGAGATAATGCCGGAAGAGGTCGGGCCGGGTGATGCTGGTGGCATGGGTTCCGGGCGCAGGGACGTGGCCAAAGCTCAGCCGGCTGTCGACCTGGGCATGGGTCGCGGTGGTGATCCGCACCTCCGGATAGAAGGCGCGGATGCGGACGCCGGGGTGACCGCTGGCCATGGCATCGAGGAAACGGTCATGCAGGAAGCCAACCGAGAGATCGTAGAGCTCGCACAGCCGGTCGACGGCGGCGCCCGCATCGGAGAACAGCTCCGGATCGGGGACGTCGGGAGAAACGATTTCCAGCGGTGCCTGACTGTCCTGCATTTCTGCCCCTCGCGCGTGCCGTTTTTCACAGCGTGACACCAAGGGCGGGGGCGTTCAAGCGGCACCGCGACGGCAGGGCCCGGAAAGCGCCGGAAAGCCGGGGCGGTTGCCGGAAGAGACAGGGCGGACCGATGGCCCACCCTGCCCTGCCCGCCTAGCTGCGGACGTGTTTTTCGTAGGTCTCGGCGATGTCGCGGGTGATCGCGCCGACCTCGAAATTGTAATCGCCGATCTGCCCCACCGGGGTGACCTCGGCGGCGGTGCCGGTCAGCCAGCACTGCTCGAAGCCTTCCATCTCTTCGGGCATGATGTGGCGTTCATGCACGGTCAGGCCCTTGTCCTTGAGCAGCCCGATCACCGTCTGACGGGTCAGGCCGTTGAGGAAGCAATCGGCCAGCGGGGTATGAACCTCGCCATCCTTGACGAAGAAGATGTTGGCGCCCGTCGCCTCGGCCACATAGCCGCGGTAGTCCATGAACAGCGCGTCCGAGCAGCCCTTGGCCTCGGCCGCGTGCTTGGACATGGTGCAGATCATATAGAGACCCGCCGCCTTCGCATGGACCGGGATGGTCTCGGGGCTCGGGCGCTTCCACTTGGCGATGTCGAGCTTGGCACCCTTCATCTTGGCGTCGCCGTAATAGTTGCCCCATTCCCAGGCCGCGATCGCGAGGCGCACCGGGTTGCGCGCCGAGGCGACGCCCATATCCGGGCCGGCACCGCGCCAGGCAAACGCGCGCACATAGGCATCGGTGAAGCCGTTGACCTTGAGCACCTCGTCCTTGGCCGCGTCGATCTGCTCGGCGGTGAAGGGGATCTCGAAATCCAGCTCGCCCGCCGAGAAATGCAGCCGCTCGGAATGCTCGTGGCCAAGGAAGATCTTGCCGTTATAGGCGCGCTCACCCTCAAAGACCGAGCTGGCGTAATGCAGCGCGTGGGTCAGGACATGTACCTTAGCGTCCCGCCACTCCACCAGCTTGCCATCCAGCCAGATCTTGCCGTCGCGGTCGTCATAAGCCCCTTCCATTTTCAGTCTCCTTCTAGGTGCTTTTTGCTTTTGTTGCGCGCCTTACGTCCGGTTCGGACATAATGTTGCGTAAAAACTGCGACTCGCTAACAGTTCGCCCTTGGAATGTCAACAAGACTGACTTAAAATGCCGCAAAAGACGGGAGGCGAGAGGCAAGACAATGGCAGACGGGCCTGGCACGCAGGGGCATGGCGGCGAGTCGCTGCTGTATCTGACGGACGAGCAGCTGCGGCAGGGGATCGAGGCAATGTTCTTTGCCTATCGGGGATTTACCGCAGATCCCGACCGGATCCTGCAAAGCATGGATTACGGGCGCGCGCATCACCGCGCAATCCATTTCATCAACTGCGCACCGGGCACGACGGTCAATAACCTTCTGTCGATCCTCGGCGTCACGAAACAATCGCTCAACCGGGTGCTGCGCACGCTGATCGGCGACGGGCTGGTCGAAAGCCGGATCGGCCGCGCCGACAAGCGCGAACGGCATCTCTATCTCACCGAGGCGGGCAAGGAGCTGGAACACAAGTTGTCCGATGCCCAGCGTGCCCGCATGCGTGCCGCCTATCGCCAGGTCGGCCCCGAGGCGGTGGCGGGCTTCCGCCAGGTGCTCGAAGCGATGATGGATCCCGACATGCGCCGGCATTACTCGGGCCTGCGGGAGGTGCGCGGATGAGCGATCCCGACGCACACCTGCTGATCGTCGACGATGACGAGCGCATTCGCGGCCTGCTTCAGAAATTCCTGATGCGGCACGGTTTCCTGGTCAGTGCCGCCCGCGACGCGGCCCATGCCAGGCGCCTGCTCGACGGGCTGGAATTCGACATGATCGTGCTCGATGTGATGATGCCGGGAGAGGACGGCATCAGCCTCACCCGCGCGATCCGCCAGACCAGCACCACGCCGATCATGCTGCTCACCGCCAAGGGTGAGACCGAAGACCGCATCGCCGGGCTCGAGGCGGGGGCTGACGACTACCTCTCCAAGCCCTTCGAGCCCAAGGAGCTGCTGCTGCGCATCAACGCCATCCTGCGGCGCATGCCCGAGACCACCGCCGACGAGGCCGCGCCCAAGCTGCTGAGCCTCGGCCCGATCCGCTACGACATCGAACGCGGCGAGATGTGGAAGGGCGAGGACATGGTGCGGCTCACCGCCACCGAAAGCCAGCTCATGCGGATTTTCTCCGCCCGCCCGGGCGAGGCGCTGAGCCGGGGCAAGCTGGTGGAGGAGCTGGGCCGCGACAAGGGCCAGGCGCAGGAGCGTGCGGTCGATGTGCAGATCACCCGGCTGCGCCGCAAGATCGAGAGCGATCCGAAACAGCCGCGCTATCTGCAAACCGTGCGCGGCGCGGGATATATGCTCGCCCCCGACTGAGCGCCGCTTTTTCGGCCGATCCGCGCGATCCGGGCAATGCGGCTCAAATCTCCGCAAATCGCGGCTTGCCCGGGCGCGGCATTCGCGGAATCCTGTCGTGGATTGAGGTCGGGGAGGCTCCGTCATGACAACCGCGCTGATCACCCACGCCGATTGCCTGGATCACGTCACGCCGGCGGGCCATCCCGAGCAGGTCGCCCGGCTCGACCATGTGCTGCACGCGCTGGCCCCGCTCGATCTCTTGCGACTGGCGGCACCGCCGGCCAGCGATGCCGATCTCGCCCGTGTCCATCCGCAGCGCTATATCGACCGCATCAAGGCTGCCGAGCCCGAAGCGGGCGAGCATCCGCTCGACGAAGACACCTGGATGTCGCCCGGCTCGATGCGGGCGGCGCGGCGCGCGGCGGGGGCGGCGATTCGCGCCGTCGATGCGGTGATCTCGCGCGAGGTGGCGAATGCCTTCTGCGCCACGCGCCCGCCCGGCCACCATGCGGAGCGCGAGAAACCCATGGGGTTCTGTCTGTTCGGCAACGCGGCGCTCGCGGCGACATACGCGCTCGACCATCACGGAATCGAACGCGTGGCGGTGGTGGATTTCGACGTGCATCACGGCAACGGCACGCAGGATCTGCTTTGGGACGAGCCGCGCGCGCTGCTGATCTCGTCGCAGCAATTTCCGCTCTGGCCGGGCAGCGGCGCCGCCACCGAGCGCGGCGGCCATGACAATGTGCTGAACATCCCCCTGCCCCCGGGCAGCGGCGGCGACGAGATGCGCGCCGCCTATCGGCGCGACGCCTTTCCACGGCTCGCCGCGTTCAAGCCCAACCTGATCGTGATGTCCGCCGGCTTCGACGCGCATCGCGACGACCCGCTGGCGCAGCTCGCCTGGTCGACGGAGGATTTCCGCTGGCTCACGCACGAGCTCTGCCGGATCGCGGCGGAACATGCGCGCGGGCGGGTGGTCTCCCTGCTGGAAGGCGGCTATGATCTTTCCGCGCTGGCCGCGTCGGCCAAGGCGCATGTGGAAGAACTGATCGAGGCAGGAAAATGAGCGACACGCCGGTCGAGGAGATGAGTTTCGAGCAGGCCATGGCCGAGCTGGAACAGGTGGTGAACCAGCTCGAACGCGGCGAGGTGCCGCTGGATCAGTCCATCGACCTCTATACGCGCGGCGCCAAGCTCAAGGCGCATTGCGAGAAAAAGCTCAAGGACGCCGAGGAGAAGGTCGCCCAGATCACCCTAGACGCCGAGGGCCAGCCCGCCGGTCTGAAAGCCGCCGAAGGGCTCTGACACCCCATGTTCAGCGAGTCTCTGGAGGCCGGCGCAGGCGCCGTGGCCGACCATTTCGACATGGTGCTGAGCGGTTTCGCCGATCTGCCGGTGACCCATGCGATGCGCTACGCGGTGACCGGCGGCAAGGGTCTGCGCGGCTGGCTGGTGCTGGAAAGCGCCCGGCTGCACGAGGTACCGCAGGCGCAGGCGCTCTGGCCCGCCTGTGCCATCGAGGCGATCCACGCCTACAGCCTCGTGCATGACGATCTGCCCTGCATGGACGACGACGCGCTGCGCCGGGGCCTGCCGACGGTGCATCGCAAATGGGACGAGGCGACCGCCGTGCTGGCGGGCGACGCGCTCCAGGCGCTCGGTTTCGAGATGCTGGGGGACCCGCGCTGCCATGAGCGCGCCGAGGTGCGCGCCGATCTGACGCTGAGCCTTGCGCGGGCGGCGGGGGCGCGCGGCATGGTGCTGGGACAGGCGCTGGACATGGCCGCCGAAAGCACCGCCACGCCGCTCACGCTGGACGAGATCACCGCCCTTCAGGCCGGCAAGACCGGCGCGCTGATCCTGTGGTCGGCAGAGGCCGGCGCGCGGCTGGCTGAGGCCGATCTGGCACCACTCACCGCCTATGCGCAGGGCCTCGGGCTCGCCTTCCAGATCGCCGACGACATTCTCGATGTCGAGGGCGACGCGGCGACGGTCGGCAAGGCGGTCGGCAAGGATGCGGATCGCGGCAAGGCGACCTTTGTGTCGCTGCTCGGGCTCGACGGCGCAAAGGCGCGTGCACAAACCCTTGTGACAGAGGCCTGCGACGCCCTATCTCCCTATGGTAAACGGGCCGATACCTTGCGGGAGGCCGCCCGTTTCGTTATCTCCCGCCGGAACTGAGTGCCAAGGGACGCCATGCCTCACAAGCCCCAAACACCGCTGCTCGACAAGGTCGCCACTCCCGCCGATCTCAAACGCTTCTCGGATGCCGAGCTGGATCAGCTCGCCCATGAGCTGCGGGCGGAGACCATTTCGGCGGTGTCGGAAACCGGCGGCCATCTCGGCGCCGGGCTTGGGGTGGTCGAGCTGACCGTGGCGCTGCACGCGGTGTTCGACACGCCGCGCGACAAGATCATCTGGGATGTGAGCCATCAGGCCTATCCGCACAAGATCCTCACCGGGCGCCGCGAGCGTATCCGGACCATCCGCCAGAAAGACGGGCTCTCGGGCTTTACCAAGCGCAGCGAAAGCCCCTTCGATCCGTTCGGCGCCGGCCACAGCTCCACCTCGATTTCCGCCGCGCTCGGCTTTGCCGTGGCGCGCGATCTCGGCGGGGTCTGCGACACCGGCGCGGGCGATGCGATTGCCGTGATCGGCGATGGCGCGATGTCGGCGGGCATGGCCTATGAGGCGATGAACAATGCCGGCCACCTGAAAAAGCGCCTGATCGTCATCCTGAACGATAACGAGATGTCCATCGCGCCGCCCACCGGTGCGATGTCCTCCTATCTCTCGCGGCTCTATGCCGAGGCGCCGTTTCAGGATCTGAAAGCCGCCGCCAAGGGCGCCGTGTCGCTGCTGCCCGAGCCCTTCCGCGAAGGCGCCAAGCGCGCCAAGGAAATGCTCAAGGGCATGGCCGTGGGTGGCACGCTCTTCGAAGAGATGGGCTTTTCCTATATCGGGCCGCTCGACGGGCACGATTTGCACCAGCTCTTGCCGGTGCTGCGCACGGTCAAGGCGCGCGCCAGCGGGCCGATCCTGCTGCATATGCTGACCACCAAGGGCAAGGGCTATGCCCCCGCCGAGGGCGCCGCCGACAAGGGCCATGCCCGCGCCAAGTTCGACGTGGCCACCGGCGAGCAGAAGAAAGCGCCCTCCAACGCGCCCTCCTACACCAAGGTCTTTGCCCGTGAGCTGACGCGGCTTGCCGCCGAGGATCCGCGGATCTGCGCGGTGACCGCCGCCATGCCCGACGGCACCGGGCTCGACCTCATGGCCGAGCGCTACCCCTCGCGGGTGTTCGACGTGGCCATTGCCGAGCAGCACGGGGTGACCTTCTCCGCCGGGCTCGCGGCGGGCGGGATGCGGCCCTTCTGCGCGATGTATTCCACCTTCCTGCAACGCGGCTACGACCAGGTCGTGCATGACGTTGCGATCCAGCGCCTGCCGGTGCGCTTCGCCATCGACCGCGCCGGGCTGGTGGGGGCAGACGGCGCCACCCATGCGGGCGCCTTCGACATCGCCTATATGGCGAACCTGCCGGGCATGGTGGTGATGGCCGCCGCCGATGAGGCGGAGCTCAAGCACATGGTCGCCACCGCCGCCGCGCATGACGACGGCCCCATCGCCTTCCGCTATCCGCGCGGCGAGGGATCGGGCGTCGAGATGCCGGAAAAGGGCGAGCTGCTGGAGATCGGCAAGGGCCGGATGATCCGGGAGGGCAAGCGCGTGGCGCTGCTCAGCTTCGGCACGCGGCTCTCCGAAGTGATGAAGGCCTGCGAAAAGCTCGAAGCGCGGGGGATTTCGCCCAGCGTTGCGGATGCCCGCTTTGCCAAGCCGCTCGACCGCGAGCTGATCCTGCGGCTGGCCGCGGAGCATGAGGCGCTGATCACCATCGAGGAAGGCGCCGTGGGCGGCTTCGGCAGCCATGTGGCGCAATTGCTGTCGGACGAGGGGGTGTTCGACCGCGGGCTGAAATTCCGCTCCATGGTGCTGCCCGATACGTTCATCGACCACGCCAGCCCCGACGATATGTATGAAAGCGCCGGGCTCGACGCGAAGCATATCGAGGAAAAGGTGCTGACGGTGCTGGGGGTGGAGATGCTCAGCCGTCAGGCGTGAGCGGCTCTTCCGTTCACTTTCGGTATCTTTGCCACTGTACGGGCAACGTTTTTCAGACCGCAGTCAGTCCCCGCGCCTCTGACCCGGAACAAGGCCGCAGGCCGCCGGGCCCAGCGGCTGCCCGTTCGGGCGGGCTGCCGCTTTGGTGACTTCATCGCACAGCTTCGAGGTCATTCGGATCTGGCTAGGATAAATCAAGGGATTCCTCAGTCAGCGCGTCAGCCCACGGGCCGCCGCTGGGCCCGGCTCGCGTTGAGCCTGCGAAAAGGCTTTGGACGGGCAAGATTGCCCGCCCCCTCCAGGCCACAACGCTCAGCGCTTGTGCGTCTCCGCCGAAACCGCGCCTTCCAGCCCGGTGGAGCCATAGAGCCAGTCGACGATATCGTACCAGTTCTCCGGCGATTTCGCGCTCATCACCGCGTTGCGCAGCTCTGCATGGGCGCCGGCGGGGTGATAGACATGCTGGCCGATCTCGCGCGATTGCAGCTGCACCCGCGCGGTGCGCAGCTCGCGCAGATCCTGATAGGTGCTGAACGCCGTGCTAAGATCGTCATAGGATTCCATGCAATGGGCGAGCGCCACCGCGTCCTCCATCGCCATACAGGCGCCCTGCGCGAAATATTGCAGCATCGGGTGCGCCGCATCGCCCAAGAGCACCACGCGCCCGTCGACCCAATTCGACACCGGATCGCGGTCGCAAAGCACCCAGCGCTTCCAGTTCTGTCCCCGGTCGATGATCTGGCGGGCCACCGGCGCCACATGCTCGAAGCCCAGCTTCACCTCCTCATGGGTGACACTGACACCCGCCTCGGGCGAGGGTGCGTCGTTGTGATAGGTCACCACGAGGTTGAACTGCTTCCAGCCCTTGAGCGGGTAATGCACGATGTGGCATTTCGGCCCGGCCCAAAGCGTCGCCGCGTTCCAGCGCAGATCCTCGGGCATGTCCTCGGTGGGGATCACCGAGCGATAGGTGGTGTGGCCGGAGACGCGCGGCGCGCCGTCGCCCACGAGGCGCTTGCGGATGTTCGACCAGAGCCCGTCCGCGCCCACCAGCATATGGCCGGTGACCCGCTCTCCGTCGGCGAGGATCGCGGTCGCGGTGCTGCCGTCCTGCTCGTAATCGGCGACCTCGGCGGAGGTGCGCAGCTCGACCAGCGGATGCGCCTCGCAGGCGCGCAGGAAGACGCTGTGCAGATCGCCCCGGTGGATCACCGCATAGGGGTTCTTGAACCGGGCACGGAAGGTCTCGTCCAGCGGGATGCGGGTGATCTCGGTGCCGGCGATGGCATCCATCAGGCGCAGATTGTCGATATAGACCGCCAGCTCGCGCGCCTCGTCGCCCACGCCGAGATAATCGAAGGCGTGAAAGGCGTTGGGGCCAAGCTGGATGCCGGCGCCGATCTCGCCCAGCTCGGGCGCGCGCTCCAGCACCAGCGAGCGGAAGCCCTTTTGCGCGAGGCCGATGGCGGTGGCAAGCCCGCCGATGCCGCCGCCGGCGATCAGGATGGGAAGGTCTTGGGTCATGGCAAATCTCCTCTGTTCGGCCAGGACGGGTCCGGGCCGGAGTCTCTTGGGTGGGGGGATTTCAGGTGGTCCGCCCTAGAACGGATGGACCATCCAGGGGATGAAGATCACGGACAGGATGACCAGCACGGTTGCCAGCACATAGGGCACGACCAGCCGCGACAGGGTGAGGATCGGCACCTTGGACAGCGCCGCTGCGATATAAAGCCCGGTGCCCACCGGCGGGGTCAGCAGCCCCAGCACCAGCGTGAGGCTCATCATCACGCCGAACTGGATCGGGTCGATGCCGTATTGCATCGTTGCCACCGGCAGCAGGATCGGCGTCAGGATGATCAGCGCCGCGATCCCGTCGAGGAACATGCCCACGGCGGTCAGCGCCACCATGATCAGCAGCATGAAGATGATGGGATCGTCCGACAGCGAGGTGATGAAGGCCGCCACCGCCTGCGGGATCTGATTATAGGTCAGCACCCAGCCAAAGATCTTGGCCGCCATGATCAGGAACAGCACGATGGCCGAATTGATCACGGTGCGGTCGATGATCGCGGGGATGGATCTCAGCGACAGCTCGCGGAAGATCAGCCCGCCGAAGATCAGCGCCACCACGATGGCCGCCGCCGCACTTTCGGTGGGGGTGAAGATGCCGGCCGAGATGCCGCCCACGATGGTCAGCGGGATCAGCAAGGTCGCGAGCCCCGGCAGCGTCGCCTTCCAGCGCGGGATGTCGGGCAGCCCCGCCCCCGCCGCCAGCGGATTGTGATTGCGCCCGGCCTGCCACATGGCGATCGACACCATGAAGACAAAGAGCATCAGCCCCGGCATGATACCCGCCGTGAACATCTCGGCAATCGAGACCTGCGCGATCACGCCATAGATGATGAACACCATGGAGGGCGGGATGATCGGCCCCAGCAGCCCCGCCGAAGCGGTCAGCCCCGCCGCGTAGCCGCGCTTGTAGCCGTCGCGCTCCATCTCGGGCACCACGACGCGGCTCATCACCGCCATCTGCGCGGTGGCCGAGCCCATGATCGCCGCCAGCGCCAGGTTCGAGATCAGGTTCACGATGACCAGATTGTGCGGCACCCGCGTCAGCCAGACCCGCACGGCGAGAATGATCCGCCGCGTCAGCCCGCTTTCGTTCATGATCTCGCCCAGCAACACAAAGAGCGGAATGGCCAGCAGGTCGAAATTCTCGACCGAGCCGAAGGCGATCTGCGGGATCGCCGAAAGGATCGCCACATTGCCCGAAAACGCCACGAAGGCGAGCGTGGCCCCGATCAGCACGAAGGCGATGGGCATGCCGATGAGCATCAGCCCGAGAAAGACACCGCCGGTCACGCCAGCCTCCCCGTCAGCTTGCCGATGGACTCCGCCAGATGGCCCAGCACATGGATGAGCGCGGTGGCGCAGAAGATCGGGAAAATGTAAAAGAACGGCGCCTTGGGCCAGCCGGTGGTGATGATCTGCTCGAACTCGACGGCGGGCGAGCGCACCCAGCCGATGCCCGCGTTCAGCAGGATCGCCAGCATGCCCGCGATCAGCGCCCAGACCAGCGCGTCGATCCAGGGCTGCGCCACGCGGGGCAGCCTGTCGACCAGCAGCGTCACGCCGATCTGCGCCTTGTCGCGGATCGAGATCGAGACCGCCACCAGCGTCAGCCAGACCAGCAGGATCGCCGCCAGCTCCTCGGCATAGACGATGGGTTTGCCGGCGAGATAGCGCATCGCCACATTGGTCACGATCAGCCCCACGAAGAGGATGACAAGGGCCCGGCTGGCCCAGCGTTCCAGCCGGACCAGCCCGCCCGAAAGAGCGGGAAGGTAACTCACTCGCCCTGCTCCGCTTTCACTTCGCTCTGGAACTCGGCGATGATCGGGTATTGCGCAAAGCTCGCCTGCACCGCCTCGTCGGCAGCGGCAAAGGCGCTCTCGCCGTCTTCGAGATGCAGGATCTCCAGCTTGCCCTCAAGCGAGGCGAGGTTGCTTTCCTCCGCCGTCACCTGGCTCTCCGAGCCCCAGGCCAGCGCCTCGTCCACGACCTCCTGGAAGGCGGCCTTCTGCTCGTCGCTGAGGCTCATCCAGGTCGGGTTCGACACCATCATCACCGAGGGGAATGCCATGTGGTTGGTGATCGTCAGCCCCTTGGCCACCTCGTCGAACTTGAGCCCGACAAGCGCGTCGAGGTCGATGTCGATGCCGTCGAGCAGGCCGGTTTGCAGCGCCTGATAGACCTGCGTGAGGTTCACCGGGGTCGGCACCGCGCCGACCTCGCCCCACCAGACTTTCATCGCCGGGAAGGGCACGATGCGGATCTTCTTGTCCGCCAGATCCTCGACCGAGGCGGCGGGCGCGTCCTGCATCAGGATGTGGCGCATGCCGGCAAAGGTATAGCCCATGCCGTGCAGGTTTGCGCGTTGCAGCTCGTCCAGCATCTTCTGCGCGGCGGGCAGATCGGCGGCGGCCTGCGCCTCGGTCACGTCGGCAAAGAGATGCGGCGTGAACCAGCCCTGCATCGAGGGCGCGCGCAGGCTGGTGATGGCGGCAGTCATCAGACCGGCATCCAGAAGCCCGGCGGAGAGCTGCTGGAACATCTCCTGCTCAGAGCCGAGCTGGCCGGCCGGGAATACCGCGACGGTCAGCTCGCCATCGGTGGCCTCGGGCAGCTTCTCGGCGATGCGGTTGGCGACCTTGGTCCAGACGTGGCTGGGGGGCGTGATCAGCCCCATACGCAGCTCGCGCGCCTGGGCCGCGCCAGCGGCCACGGTGGCCATCAGCGCGCCGACAAGCGCGGATTTGGTGAATTTCGCGAAGATCATGGAAGCTCCCCCTTCTTCGTGACGGTAAAACAGCGTGGCCTGAAATCAGGCCTCGCTGTCGGGTTGGGTCTTGGGATGCGCATCGGCAAAAGCCGGCAGCGCGTTACAGGCCTCTGTGATGCGGTTGACGTTGCTCAGCCCCGAGATGTCGACCTTGAACCGCGCGGCGGAAAACACCTGCGGCACCAGGCAGATATCGGCCAGCGAGGGCGTCTCGCCAAAGCAGAAGGTGCTTTGCGGACGGCCCGCCAGCAGCGCCTCGCAGGCGTTGAGCCCGTCGGCGATCCAGCGCCCGCACCAGGCATCCAGCGCGTCCTGATCGGCGTTGAACTCCGCCTTGAGGTAATCGAGCACGCGCAGGTTTTGCAGCGGATGCACATCGCAGGCGATGACCTGGGAAAAGGCCCGGACCAGCGCGCGCAGGTCCGGATCCTCGGGCATCAGCTTTGCACCCGGCTTGGTCTCGTCCAGCCATTCGATGATCGCCAGCGACTGGGTGAGGCGGAAATCCCCCTCCTCCAGCGCCGGGACCAGCGCCTGCGGGTTCAGCGCGCGGAATTCGGGCGTCTTCTGCTGCCCGCCATCCTTGCGCAGATGCACCGAGGTGAAATCGTACTCGATCCCCTTCAGATTGAAGGCGATACGGCAGCGATAGGCGCTGGAAGACCGGAAATAGCCGTGGAAGTGGATCATTCCGCCGCCCCGATGGTCAGCTTGATCGGGTCCAGCCCGTCGACGCCGCCGGTGATCACGTCACCCGCCACAACCGCGCCCACACCCGCCGGCGTGCCCGTCATGATCACGTCGCCCGGTTGCAGGTGGTAAAAGCCGGAGAGGTGCGAGACGATCTCGTCCACCTTCCAGATCAGATCGTTCAGCGTGGCCTCCTGCTTGGTCTCGCCATTCACTTCGAGATGGATCTTTTGCGGGCCGAGCGCGTCGAAATCGGCGGCTTTGGTGATCGGCGCGAAGACGGCGGATTGCTCCACATCCTTGCCCAGATCCCAGGGGCGCTGCTTGGCGCGGGCGGCGAGTTGCAGGTCGCGGCGGGTCATGTCGAGGCCGCAGGCATAGCCGTAGATCGCCTTGGCCGCCTCAGCGGTGTCGGCCTTGAAGACCGGTGCGCCGATGACGATCACCAGTTCCATCTCGTAATGGAAGTTCTCGGTGCCCGGCGGATAGGGGATCGTGGTGTCGGTCGCCTGCGCCATCAGCGCCGATTTGGTGAAGTAGAACGGCGCCTCGCGGTCGACCTCGACACCCATCTCGGCGGCGTGGGCGGCGTAGTTGCGGCCAACGCAAAAGATGCGATGAACGGGGTATTCGGCGCTTTCTCCCTTGACCGGTACGGTGGGCCAAGCGGGAGAGGGGAAGAGGTTGGTCATGCGTCGTTTCCTTTTGAATTCAGATGTTTATCCGGATCATTCCGGGCGCAGAACGGGCGGCAGGTCGCGCACCCGCGCGCCGTTGCCCAGATCAAGCGCACTCTGCCAGAGCATCCGGGCGCGTTCCATCGCCGTTGCGCGCAGAGGGCGCGGCGTTCCATCGGCCCCGGCGCCCTCCAGATCCCAGCCAGCGCCGGGCAGATCGCGCCAGACCACATCGAGATGCACGGCGGAATGGTCGAAGAGATGGCGCAGCGCGCGCGGCGGCAGCGTCGCGCCAAGGTCGAGATCCTCGAGCGCGTCCCATTCGGGATCGCGCAGCGGCGGGATCTCTGCGCCGGCGGCGGCGGCTTCGGCCTGACGCGAGATCGCCCGCGCTTGGTAGGAGACCGCACAGATCACATGCGCCCGCGTTTTGCCCGCCACCTGCGACGGCGCATAGAGCGCCGCATCGTCCAGCTCGTTGAGCTTGCGGGCGAAATAGGCGGTGCCGCTGCGGGCAAGCGCGAGATCCTGCGCCGGCGCCTCGGGCGCGTCGTAACGCGCGCCAAGGCCCTGACGCTGGCGCAGGGCGTCCCGCGCCTCGTCGAGCGTGCTCATGCTTACCCCGCGTCTTCGATCTGCGTGCGGTCGAAATGCAGCCGCTCCATGATCGGCGCATCCGAGAAGCGGAACAGGTCGAAGGCGGTCTCCGCCTGAAGCGACCACGGCACCCAGGAAGGGATGACGAAGATATCGCCCTTCTCGACCTTGTGCTCGGTGCCGCCCATGACGATGGCGCCCTTGCCCTCGAAGACCTGGAAAACCGTTGACCCCACCTCGCGCCGCAGCGACGTTTCGGTGCCCGCGCGCAGGCGGTGGAACTCGGCCCGGATGGTCGGCATCACGTCGCCGCCGGTGGTCGGGTTCACATAGCGGATCGCTGCGTGGCCCTGTTCGATCGTGGCGGGGTGCCCCTCCTCCTCCAGCAGAAGCTGCTGGGTGAGCGCCGCATCGGTGTATTCCCAGCGATAGGCGCCGATGGGCGAGGAAACGGTGTTCTGAAGCTGCGACAGCGGGCGCAGACCCGGATGACACCAGAGCCGCTCGCCGCGCGAATAGTTGGGCGTGGCGTAATCGGTGACCCGGTCGGAGCCGAACTCGAAAAAGCCCACATCCATCTGATAGGAGAACGGGATATCCAGCCCGTCGATCCAAGCCATGGGCGCATCCAGCTCATTGTGGTGGCCGTGGAAGTTCCAGCCCGGCGTCAGCAGGAAATCGCCGCGCGACATGCGCACCGGATCGCCGTTGACCACGGTCCAGACCCCCTCGCCCTCGACGACGAAGCGGAAGGCGTTCTGCGAATGGCGGTGTTCGGGCGCGGTCTCTTTCGGGCCAAGGTACTGAATCGCGCACCAGAGCGTCGGCGAGATATAGGCCTCGCCGCCGAGTCCGGGGTTGGCGAGGCCGATGGCGCGGCGTTCGCCGCCACGGCCCACCGGCACCAGATCGCCCGAGGCCTGCGCCAGCGGGTAGAGATCGGACCATTTCCACACATGCGCCACCGCCTTGGGGCGCGGATGGCGCGGCATCAGATCGCCGGTCTGGGTCCAGAGCGGGTTGAGATGCTGGGCTTTGAAATCGGCGTAAAGCTGGCGCAGCTCCGGGCTGTCGACAGGCTGCATGGCGTCGGCGTCCATCGGTTCCTCCCTTAGGATGACTCGCATTCTTTAATAGGTAGTATGCGTATCATGTTGCCTCTGTCAATAATGATAAGTACACTTCTTATATTTACACCACTTCCCCGCGTTGCCCGGCGCCCTCGCTTGTCCGGCCCTGCGGGTTCGGATAGGGACGACTTATGGCGCATGTTTATGATCTGCCCGGACACCTGATCCGCCGCCTTCACCAGATCTCGGTTTCGGCCTTCGCCAGCGAGGCGGCGGCGGAGGGAATCGAGCTGACTCCGGTTCAATTCGCGGCGCTGAGCATGCTGGCCGAGTATCCCGACATCGACCAGGCCACGCTGGCCGGGCTCGTCGCCTATGACCGGGTGACGCTTGGCGGCGTGGTGAATCGGCTGGAAGCGCGCGGCCTGCTGGAGCGCAAGGTCAGCGCCACCGACCGCCGCGCGCGGCGGCTGCGGGTGACAGAGGCGGGACGGAAACTGGTGCGCGATGCCCTGCCCGCGATCGAGCGCACGCAAGAGGTGATCCTCAAGGATCTGAACGCAGAGGAGCGCGAGACGCTGCTCGGCCTGCTGCGCAAGATGGCCGATGCCAATAACGGGCTGAGCCGGGCGCCGCTACGGCTGCTGACCGGAAAGCCCCCCTGCGACGAACCGGACGAAGCGCCCTAGGCCGGCCCCTCTTCGTCCAGCAGCGCCTGTAGCCCCGCGCGATAGTCGGGATAGAGCAGCTCCACCCCCAGCGCCTCCTTTATGCGGCGATTCGAGACGCGCTTGTTCTCGGCATAAAAGCTGCGCGCCATCGGGCTCATCTCGGCGGTGTCGAAATCTTCCACCGGCGGTGGCGCGACGCCCAGCAGCTCGGCGGCGTGGAGCAGCACATCCTGCGGCGGCGCGGGATCGTCGTCGCAGAGGTTGTAGGCGGTGCCGGGGGCGGGATGCGCGATGGAGGCCTCGAGCACCTGGGCGATATCGTCGACATGGATGCGGGAGAACACCTGCCCCGGCTTGACGATGCGCCGCGCGGTGCCGCGCCGCACCTTGGCGAAGGGGCCGCGCCCGGGGCCGTAGATCCCCGCGAGGCGGAAGAGGTGCAACGGCAGGTCGGGGATCGCCTGCCACGCCGCCTCTGCCTCCGCGCGCGCCCTGCCCCGCGCCGTGCCCGGGGTCAGAGGTGTCTCCTCATCGACCCAGCCGCCGTCTTGATCGCCGTAAACCCCTGTGGTGGAAAGATATCCCGCCCAGTCCAGCGCCGGAGCCCGCCGTGCGACGGCATCGCCGCAGAGCCGCAGCGACGGGTCGCCCTCGGCGTCCGGCCCGGCGGAGATCAGCAGTTGGCTCGCCCGCTCCAGCGCCGCCTCGACCTGCGCGCGCTCCCAAAGGACCGGCTCGATCCCCTGTTCGCGCAGTTTGCCGGCCTTTTCCGGGTCACGCGTGGTACCGAGAATGGTCCAGCCCTGCGGCAAAAGCCGTTTTGCGAGCGCCTGGGCGGAATAGCCGTGACCGAGGGAGAGAAGCGTCTGTGTCATGGCGCCAAACTGGGCGGCGGCGGCGGGATTTGCAAGCGGCTGGCGCTGAGCGGGGAAGCGCGCATGCGGTCGTGCCGGGATAGGCAGGCGGGCGGCGTTGCGCTATTGCAGAAACAGGTGCCAGCGAGAGACCTCCGATGATCCGATACACCCGACGCGCGAGCCTGGTTTTGTGCCTCGGCGCGCTTGCAGGCTGCGGCGCCCGCCGCAACGACCCCGAGATCGCCACATCGGGCCGTTTCGACCCGCCGCTCTATCCCAACGAGACGCCGGAGCTGCGGGGCAAGATCAACAGATGGGCCGATCACTACAAGGTGCCCCGGAAACTGGTGCATCGTCTGGCGATCCGCGAGAGCACCCATAACCCCGCCGCCCGCAACGGCCCCTATTACGGTCTGCTGCAAATCCTGCCCCAGACCGCCCGGACAATGGGCTTTCGCGGCAGCGCCTCCGAGCTGCTGGATGCGGATACCAACCTGAAATACGCCGTGAAGTACCTGCGCGGTGCCTGGCTGCTGTCGGACGGCAGCCATGACGCGGCCATCGGCTGGTACGCGCGTGGCTATTACTACGAGGCCAAGCGCCGGGGCATGCTGGTCGAGACCGGGCTGCGCGCCGCCTGACCCGGCTCAGGTCATCGCGCGCAGCATCGCGGTGTTGGACTGGATCACCGTGTTCAGCTCGACAATCTTTGCGAGCCGCGCCTCGATCTCGTCCTGCCCGGCGTCGAGCTGATCGACGATCCCCGAGAGCGAATCTCCCGAGCCGTTGAGCGCCGCGCTTTCGATCTTGCACATCATCCGGGTCGAGCTGAGGCCGGTGACATAGCGCTTCATGTCGAGCACGCTGCGCCCGAGCCTTGTCGCCTCCGTCTCGAGCACTTTCAGCGCATCGGCAGCGAGCTTGTTGAAAGTTTCCGCCTCTTTCTGAAGGGTCTCACGATCCTGCGTCAGCGCGCTGCTGTCCTGCGCGCCCTTGATATCGTCCTCGAACAGCGCCGACATCTCGCTTTGCATGATCCCGGCACAGACGAGGAACTGCCCCTTCTGGATCGTCTCGCGCATGCGCATATAGGTGCTGTCCTTGCCATCGACGAAATCGCGCACCCAGCTCGCCATCTCGTCGAGCATGGAGCCGTAGTTGACCGAGATCGCGCTGATCGGGCCGCCGGCGTTTTCCAGCCGCGAGGCGAGGATACGCATGTTCATCGGCACGGTGCGGATCGCCTTTATGATCTCGGTCATATCGTCGGTTTCCTGCCGGATCTGAACGATGGTCTGAACCATGGTCAGGAAACGCTGCTGGCGCTGATCCAGCGTGGAGCCGATGCGCCGGGCGCGCTCCTCCAGCTCCAGCGAGAGGGCGGCGGACATGAAGGCGTCGTAATGCTCGAACCCATGCTCGGCGAGCCGGGCGAGCAGGGCCTCGGCGCTTTTGGCCGGCGATACCCCCTCCTCGTTCTCGGCGCGGCGCAGCTCCGCATAGATCTCGCGCACATTGGCGAAGAGCTCCGTGTTCGGCTTGACGCGCACCGAGAGATAGCCGCCGGGGATCGGCCAGGCCACCGCGAGAACCCAGTAATGGCGCCCGTCCTTGGCACGGTTCTTGACATAGGCGGCCACCTGCTTGCCGCTTTTCAGCCGCTCCCAATAGAGGTGAAACACCCCCTTGGGCATGTCGGGATGGCGGACAAGCTTGTGTGGCGCGCCCTTCAGCTCTGTCCAGCCATAGCCCGAGATGCGCCGGAAGACCGAGTTGCCCTCGATGATGACCCCGCGCTCGTCGGTGCGGGAGTAAAACAGGTTGGAGGCATCAAACGGCACCTCGCCGACCGCGCTGCTGCGGGTCGGCGAGAGAAGGTGAGAATCGTGTTGCGACATCGGGGCCTCGTGCTGTGCCGGGAGCGGCGTTCGCCCCGACCATGCACCCTGCACCCTTTCCAAATCCTCAACGCGGGCGGGTTTCTCGGCCCGCGTCGAGGATTATGTCAGCCCGGGCTCAGGCCGCGCAGCCGCTCGGAGCGACGGCGCAGCATCTCGACCGAGGCGAGCAACAGGATCGAGATGCCGACCAGGATCGTCGCCGCGGCGAGGATCGTCGGCGAGATCTGCTCGCGCAGGCCGGTGAACATCTGCCAGGGCAGCGTCTGCAATTCGGCGGAGCCGATGAACAGCACCACGACCACCTCGTCGAAAGAGGTGATGAAGGCGAAGAGCCCGCCCGAGATCACGCCGGGCAGAATGAGCGGCATCTGCACCCGGAAGAAGGTGGTGATCGGATCCGCCCCCATATTCGCCGCCGCCCGGGTCAGCGAGCGGTCGAAGCCCACCAGCGTCGCGGTCACGGTGATGATGACGAAGGGAATGCCCAGCACCGCGTGCGCCAGAACGACGCCCCAATAAGTGCCGACGATGCCGATCTTGGAGTAGAAGAAATACATCCCCGTGGCCGAAATGATCAGCGGCACGATCATCGGCGAGATCAGGATCGCCATGATGGCGCGCTTGCCCGGCACATGGCTCTGCGACAGGCCGATGGCCGCCAGCGTGCCGAGGCTCACCGAGATGATCGTAGCCACAGGCGCGATCAGCAGCGAGTTCTTCACCGCACGGGTCCATTCCGGGTTGGTTAGGAAGTCGCGGTAATGGCGCAGCGAATAGCCGTCGGGATCGAAACGCAGCATCTCGGGGGTGAAGGTAAAGAAGTTCTCGGCGTTGAAGCTGAGCGGCATCACCACCAGGATCGGCGTGATCAGGAACACGAAAATCGCGCCGCAGATCACCCGGAAGGAATAGTGCCACAGCACCTGCCCGGGGGTGAGGTAGGGCACCAGCTTGGCCCGGTAGCGACCGAAGCCGACCCAGTAGGCAAACCAGCCGAAGAACCAGCCGAAGAGCAGCCCGACCACCGCGCCGGGCAGTGCGCCCAGCAGGTAGCCGGCGATGGCGAACAGCGCGACCAGCCCCCAGCGGGTGGCTTTTTCGCTGCCCTCGCCGAGCAGCGTCACCGCCACAAAGCCGATCGCCGCCATGATGATCGCGCCGGCCAGGATGCCCAGCACCACCGAGCCGTTGGCGGCGCCGACGAAGATGCCTGCGAAGGCACCTGCGGCGGCCAGCACCGGAAGGGTGAAGGAGAGGGGCTTTTCGCCCACGGGTGTGAGGATCACTTCGTTCATGGCCTTACCCCAGCTTCACGTTGTCGATGCCGACGATCTTGTCGTAGGCCCAGTATAGGATCAGAACCACCGCCAGCAGGATCGACCCGAGCGCCGCCGCGAGCCCCCAGTTGAGCGAGGACGAGATGTGATAGGCGATCCGGTTCGAGATAAACGTCCCGGTGGTGCCGCCGACGATCTCGGGGGTGATGTAGTAGCCGATGGACAGGATGAAGACGAGGATCGAGCCCGCGCCGATGCCCGGCACCGATTGCGGGAAATACACCCGCCAGAAGGTCGTCCAGTTGGTGGCGCCCAGCGACTTCGAGGCGCGCACATAGGACGTCGGGATCGTCGACATCACCGAATACATCGGCAGGATCATGAAGGGCAGCAGGATGTGGGTCATCGCCACGATCGTGCCGAACTGGTTGTTGATCATGGTCAGCCGCGCATCATCGGCCACCAGCCCCAGCCAGACCAGCACATCGTTGATAACGCCCTGCTGCTGCAACATGACCTTCCAGGCCGAGGTCCGCACCAGCAGCGAGGTCCAGAACGGCAGCAGCACCAGGATCATCAGCAGGTTGGCCGAGCGCATCGGCAGGTTCGACAGGATGTAGGCGACCGGATATCCCAGCAGGATGCAGCTGAAGGTGATCACCAGCGACATGAACAGCGTGCGCTGGAACAGCAGCATATAGATGCGCTCGTTGTCAGGCCGAGCCTCGGCGCCGTCCGGCGTGAGCTGCATGTCGATGGAGTTCAGAAAGTAGCCCGAGGTATAGTCGGGGCTGTAAAGCTTGATGGTGCGCCAGATATCAGGCTGGAGCCAGTCCTCGTCGATCTCTTCGAACCCGTCGCGGAAGGAAATCGTCTCGAAATCCGGGCTGTCGACCAGCGCATCGGCGGCCTGAAGCATCTCGGCGCGCGGGCCGGAATAGCCGCTCATATCGCCTGCGACAAGATCCTGATAAAGCGCGGTATGCACCGCCGACCAGGGCTCTTCGTCGAGCAGGTTGTTGTTCTCTTCGCGCTGCTGGAATTCCGCGAAGATCGCGTATTCGCGTGACGCGGTGGGCAGCAGGTCGGCAATATCGTCGCGCAGCTCGAACCCGGGCTGGCGGCCCTCTTCGTCCCAGCCCTGCTGTTCGGAAAGCCAGTCGGGATCCCCCATGAGTTCGGCCCAGGGCAGCGCCTCGTCCCAGTCGCCGTTCAGGTCTTCGAACTGATCCTGATAAACCTCGCCGATGTCGTCGAGCCCGCGGCCCGATTTGCGGAAAAGCGAGGAGGCACCGGTCTGCTCGTAGTTCAGGCGCGTGCCGAGCCGGGTGTGCTCCTTGCGCTCGGCAGCAAGGAAAATGTCGTAATAGGCGGCTTCGAACGCCGCGTCAGAGGGCAGCTCTTCGCCGTCCCAGTCGGCGAGCGCCGCGGTGGTCTTGGGCAGCGTGTCCGACACGATCTGGTTCTCGACCGAGCGGAACAGCATGTCCGCGATCGGCGCGATGAAGGTGATCAGCACGAAGAGCAGCAGCGGTGCGATCAGCATCAGCGCGCGCATCTTTTGCATGCGCAGGGCGCGGGCCAGGCTTTTCTTCAGCGGCCTGCCGTCTGCGGCCAGCATCGGCCCGGACTTGCTGCCATCTCCGGTTGCGTCGGTCATGGTGTCCCCGTTGGTTGTTTGGACCACGATCTCTTCGGATCGTCGTGGGTCGGGCGCAGCCGCCCGTCCCGAAAGCCGAAGGGGCGGGCCGAAGCCCGCCCCCGGAAGTTATTATTGAGCCAGCCAGGCCTGGAATTTCGCGTCGATGTCGTCGCGATAGTCGGCCCAGAACTCGTAGTTGTAGAGCAGCGTGTTCGAAGCGTTCTCCGGATCGGTCGGCATGTGCGGAGCCATGGCGATGCCAAGCTCTTCATGATCGCCAACCAGCGGCGCCGAGGACTGACGTGCCGGGCCGTAGGAGATGTACTTGGCCTGATCCGCCAGACGCTGGGTGTCGGTGGCGAAGTAGACGAAGTCCTTCACGCGGGCCAGCGCCTCGTCCGAGAGACCGGTCGGGATGATCCAGCCGTCGAGGTCGAACACCTGCATGTCCCAGAGCATGCCCACCGGCTGGTCCTGCTCTTCGATCACCGAGAACAGGCGACCGTTATAGGTGGAGCCCATCACGACTTCGCCGTCGGCCAGAAGCTGCGGCGTGTCGGCGCCGGCCGACCACCAGACCACCTGGTCCTTGATGGTGTCGAGCTTGGCGAGTGCCTGGTCCTGACCTTCCGGGGTTTCCAGAACGTCGTAGATCTCGTCCTTGGCAACGCCGTCGCAGTAGAGCGCCCATTCCATGTTGTTGATCGGGCGCTTCTCAAGCGACCGCTTGCCCGGATAGGTTTCCAGATCGAACAGCGCGCAGATCTCGGTCGGCGGGGTGTCACCCACGAGGTCGGTGCGATAGCCCACGGTGGTCGAGTAGACGATCTGCGGAATGAAGCAGTCGGACACGATCATGTCGCCGAAATCGTCCTCGGCGGAAGTGCCGTCGGGCGCCTCTGCCAGCAGCTCGTCGGGGTCGTATTCCATCGCCAGGCCTTCGTCGCACAGGCGCATGGCGTCGGAGGCCACGACGTCGACGAGATCCCAGGTGATGTTGCCCGCTTCGTTCATGGCGCGCAGCTTGGCCACGGCCTCGTTCGAGCTCTCATCCCAGGAGATGCTGACTTCGGGATGCTCTTCCAGATAGGGCTTGGCATAAGCCTCGTCCTGGCTGTGCTGATAGGCACCGCCCCAGGACACGAGCGTCATGCTGTCGGCCATTTCCTGAGCGGAGACCGCGCCGGCGGCAACGGTGAGCGCCGTCGATGCCAGAAGGGTTTTGGTCAGTTTCATTGGTTACTCCCTTTTCAACCCGTTGTCGTTAGAGACCGGGCCCCGGGTGTCGGCGCCGGCTCCGTTGCGTGTGCCGTGGCGCGGATCGGCAACGATCCTGCGCCACCGGTACACGCATTAACCTAAAACGCGTCGAGCGCCCGGCAATCCTCGGGAAGCCAGCCGATCTCGATCTCTTCGCCCGGCTTCAGCCGCACCTGGTCGGGGGCGTTCCGCGTCTTGATGACGAACTCGTCATTGCCGGCAACACTCAGACGTGTGCGGAAGATGTCACCCATATAGATGAACTCGAGCACCTTGGCCTTGAGCGTATGGGCACCCTCCTGGAGGCGATCCTTATTGACCTCGACCCGTTCGGGCCGGATCGAGACACGGGTGCGTTCACCCACCTTGGTGACGTTCACCGGCTGCGCATCGATCATCTCGCCACCGTCCAGCTTGACGGTGCAGGTGTTGCCCTTGATCTCGGTGATCACGCCCTCAAGCGTGTTGTTCTCGCCGATGAACTGCGCCACGAAGCTGTTCTGCGGCGCCTCGTAAAGCTCATCCGGCGGCGCGAGCTGCTGAATGCGACCGTCGTTGAACACGGCGACGCGGTCAGACATGGTCAGCGCCTCGGTCTGGTCGTGCGTCACGTAAACCACGGTGATGCCCAGCTTGTGCGCCAGATCGGTGATTTCGAACTGCATCTTCTCGCGCAGCTGCTTGTCGAGCGCGCCGAGCGGTTCGTCCATCAGCACCAGCTCGGGCTCGAAGACCAGCGCACGGGCCAGAGCGACCCGCTGCTGCTGACCGCCCGAGAGCTGCGCCGGGCGGCGACCGCCGAAATCGCCCATCTCGACCATATCCAGCGCCCGCTTGACCTTGGCCTCGCGGTCGGACTTGCCGATCTTGCGCACCTCAAGCGGGAACGAAAGGTTCTCGGCGATCGTCATGTGGGGGAACAGCGCGTAATTCTGAAAGACCATCCCGATGCCGCGCTTGTGGGGCGGGATGTTGTTGATGCTGACCCCGTCGAGCTTGATCTCGCCATGGGTCGCGGTCTCGAACCCCGCAAGCATCATGAGGCAGGTGGTCTTGCCCGATCCGGACGGCCCCAGCATGGTCAGGAACTCGCCCTTGGGCATGGTAAGGTTCAGATCCTTAACGACGAGTGTCTCGCCGTCATAGCTTTTCTGAACGCGCTCAAAGGCAACGAATGCGTCGCTTGTCCCGGTATCTGGCAAATCCGGCTCCCCGTTAATGTCTCGCGGATTGTCCCCGCTGTCTTGCGACCAGACTAAACCCCGTCAGCCAACGTGTTGCAACAGCCTAGAGGCAATACGAACGCTATCGCCCCCAACACGGGAAACCCGGGCACAAAAACGGCACTTTACAGACGAAAGCGCCATTCAGCGCAGCCCAATCAGGAAAATGGTCTGCGCCTTTTCTGAGATGCGACGCTACGTCAACGCGAATTTTACAGGGTTTTCGGCGGCAGAATCGTGAAAAATACCGGGTTTTAACCTCAGGGGTGCACAACTAATCAGCAGAGGCGACGTTTTTCAGCACTTAGCTCCGCAAGCGACGCCGAATGTCGGTTTTTGACAGCCCCAGTTGTGCACAAGTGGCTAGCTGGGGCGAAGACACGACCGGAGACTCGCTATGCGCCAGCACCGATTCCAGAAAGACCTGCCGTTCAGCGAAACGGAATACGAGCGCCGCCTGGCGCTGACCCGTGCCGCCATGGAACGCGCCGGGATCGAAGTGCTGCTGGTCACCGACCCCGCCAATATGGCGTGGATCACCGCCTATGACGGCTGGTCCTTCTATGTCCATCAGGGCGTACTGGTGTTTCCCGACGCCGATCCGGTCTGGTGGGGCCGCAATCAGGACACCAACGGCGCCATCCGCACCGTCTGGATGGGCGACGACCGGGTGATCGGCTATGCCGACAACTACGTTCAGTCGACCGAGCGCCACCCGATGGAGGATCTCGCCCAGCGGCTCATCGGCATGGGGCTGGAGGGCGCACGGCTCGGCGTCGAGATGGAGAATTACTATTTCTCCGCCAAGGCCTATCAGGCGCTGGCTGCCGCCCTGCCCGATGCCACGCTGATCGACGCCACCGCGCTGGTGAACTGGCAGCGCGGCATCAAATCCGCCGAAGAGATCGCCTTTATGCGCAAGGCGGCAAAGATCTCCGAAAAGATCGTCGACGGTCTGCTGGAGCGGGTCGAGCCGGGCGTGCCGAAACACCAGGTTGTGGCCGAGATCCAGCGCGACGCGATCCTCGGCGTGGGCGACGACTGGGGCGATTACGCCTCCATCGTGCCGCTGCTGCCCTCGGGCTCCGATGCCGCCGCCCCGCATCTGACCTGGGACGGGCGCCCCTTCAACAAGGGCGAGGCCACGTTTTTCGAGATCGCCGGCTGCTACCGCCGCTATCACACGCCGTTCTGCCGCACGATCTTTCTCGGCGAGCCGCCGGAGATCTTCCGCAGCGCCGAGGCGGCGCTGGTCGAGGGGCTGGAGGCCGGGCTGGAAGCCGCCCGCGCCGGCAATCGCGCCTGCGACATCGCCGATGCGCTGGCCGCGCCGCTGGAGCGCGCCGGCATCGAACGCGGCGCACGCTGCGGCTATCCGATCGGTCTCTCCTACCCGCCGGACTGGGGCGAGCGCACGATCTCGATCCGCTCCGAGGACGAAACCGTGCTGCAACCCGGCATGACCTTTCACTTCATGCCCGGCCTCTGGATGTCCGACTGGGGGCTGGAAATCACCGAATCCATCCTGATCACCGAGAACGGCCCGGCGGAATGCTTCTGCGACCGCCCGCGCCAGATGTTCGTCAAACCTTAAAGGACACATCTATGCTGAAAGAGACCGAAGCCCTTCTGGCCGAACTCATCTCCTTCCCCACCGTGTCGAGCGACAGCAATCTCGACATGATGGCGTGGATGGCCAACCGGCTTGAACATCACGGCGCTCGGGTGGAGCTGTTTGCCGACGCCAGCGGCGCCAAGGCCAACATGTTCGCCACCATCGGCCCGGACGTGCCGGGCGGCGTGGTGCTGTCGGGCCATTCCGACGTGGTGCCGGTCACCGATCAGGTCTGGCATTCCAACCCGTTCCAGCTCACCGAGCGCAACGACCGGCTGCACGGGCGCGGCGCCTGCGACATGAAGGGCTTCATCGCCGCCGCCGTCGCCATGGCCGACCCGCTGGCCGAAACCCCGCTGAAGCGTCCGGTGCATCTGTGCTTCACCCATGACGAGGAAGTGGGCTGCATGGGCGCGCGCGCGCTGGTGCCCGAGCTGGAAAAGCGCGGCTACGCGCCCCGTATGGCCATTGTCGGCGAGCCCACGGACATGCGCATCATCGAGGGCCACAAGGGCTGCTGCGAATATACCTGCCGCTTTCACGGGCTGGAGGGCCACGGCTCGGCGCCCGAGCGCGGGGTGAACGCGGTGGAATACGCGGTGCGCTATGTCACCCGGCTGATGGCGCTGGCCGAGCAGCTGAAAACCCGCGTGCCGGCGAATTCGCGCTTCGATCCGCCCTGGACCACGGTCAATGTCGGGCGGCTCTATGGCGGTGTCGCGCATAACGTGATCCCCGGCTTTGCCGAGGTCGACTGGGAAATGCGCCCGGTGCAGGCCTCTGACGCCGGTTTCGTCAAGGAGGCGCTGCACGCCTATGTCGAGACCGAACTGCTGCCCGCCATGCGCAAGGTGAACCCCGCCGCCCGCATCGAAACCCAGGTGATCGGCGAGGTCGCCGGGCTGGAACCGCTGCCCGAGAACGCCGCCCGCGATCTGGTGGCGCAGCTCACCGGCAACGATGCCTGCGACGTGGTGCCCTTCGGCACCGAGGCGGGACTCTTCCAGGAGATGGGCATGTCGGTCGTGGTCTGCGGCCCCGGCTCGATCAAGGAGGCGCACAAGCCCGACGAATACGTCTCGCGCGATCAGCTCTCGCAATGCCTGACCATGCTGGAGGGCGTGGCGCGGAGCATCGCCGCGTGAGCGGCGCGGCGCGGCGGTTCCAGCGTCTGCACGCGGAACTGCGCGCCCGCATCTGCCTGCTCGATTATCCGCCGGGCACGCTTCTGTCGGAAACCGCGCTGGCACAGGAATTCGGCACCTCGCGCACACCGCTGCGCCGGGTGCTGGCGCGGCTCGAGGACGAGGGGCTGGTCGAAAGTCGCCACGGCGTCGGCACGCTGGTGACCGATGTCGAGATCGGCGAGATGGCGCAGGTCTATGCGCTGCGGCTGGAGCTGGCGCAGCTCGCCGGCACGCTCGACCCGCTGCCGGTGACGCCGGAGATGCTGGATGAGATCGCGGGCTTCGTCACCCGGGGCGAGGCGCTGCTGGCCGCGCCGGAGCCGCGCGGCTTTGCCCAGCTCAATATGGAATATCACAGCTTCGGCCTCTCGCTCACCGGCAACGCGGCGCTGCGCGAGATGACCGAACGGCTCTATTTCCGCACCGCGCGGATCTGGCTGAAATCCATCCCGCATATGGATCTGGCCGACGAATGCGCAATCTTTCTCAGCGAGCTGCGCGAGACACAGACGGCGCTGCGTGCCGGCGACACTCAAGCCGCCGCCCTCATCCGCCGTGCCCATATCTCGATGAGCGTGCGTCGAATGAGCGGCTAGCGGCGAACTCCAGAACCAGCCCCCATAGCCACCTCAAGTCCCGCGCCCCTGGCCCGGAACAAGGGCGAGGGCTGCCGCTATGCCCGGCTACCGTTTCGCCGCTGGCGAGGTCAACGGCCAGTGGCTCACCCCAGCGACCCCGGCACCACAAGCCGCGTCCCCGGCGCCGCAAGCGCCGCGATCTGGCGCAGGTGATCGCGGCGGAACGCGATGCAGCCCTCTGTCGGAAAGCCCGGCCTCCGCCACTGGTGCAGGAAGATCGCCGAGCCGCGCCCCGGCACGGCGTCGGGCCAGTTCCAGTCGGTCAGCAGCACGATGTCATAGAGCGGATCGGCGCGGCGCATGCACTCGTGGCTGGGCGCATAGGGCGCTCGCACCAGCGTGTTATAGGCCGGATCGCCAGAAGCATCCGACCAGAGATCGCCCGGCAGGATCGGCACGGCCCAGGGCGCGGGCCGCGCCACCCGGTCGGGGCGGTAGAGCGTGCCGACGATGCGGTGCACACCCACCGGCGTCGCCCCGTCGCCCTCGCGCTTGTCGGCACGGATGCCGCCGCGCCCGATGGAGCAGGGCCAGACCCGCCCGGCAAACCGCAACCCAAGAGGCGTCAGAACCATCTCCATGCTACAGCAGATGCCCCGATTTCGCCGCCTTGGTGGCGAGGTAATGCGCGTTGAACGCGGTCTTTCCCACCTTCAGCGGGACCCGCTCAGCCACAGCAATGCCCGAACGCTCCATCATCGCGAGCTTGTTGGGGTTGTTGGTCAGCAGCCGCACCGCATTGAACCCCATCCGCCGCAGGATCTCGGCCCCCAGCCGGAAATCCCGCTCATCGTCCTCGAAGCCCAGCCGGTGATTGGCCTGCACCGTGTCAAAGCCCTGATCCTGCAACGCATAGGCGCGCATCTTGTTGGCGAGCCCGATCCCCCGCCCTTCCTGGTTGAGATAGAGCAGCACGCCCGCGCCCTCCTCGCCCATCCGCGCCAGCGCCGCATGCAGTTGTGGGCCGCAATCGCATTTCAGCGAGCCCAGCACATCGCCGGTGAAACAGGCCGAATGCAGCCGCGCCAGCACCGGCTTGTGACGGTCCGGGCGGCCCACCTCGACGGCGTAATGTTCCTCGGAGCCGTCCGCCGGGCGGTAGATGTGCAGGCGTGCGTTCTCGGTCGTCTCCAGCGGCACCCGGGCCGAGACCACATGATCGAGATTGGACAAGAGAAGCATCGAGGGCGCCGCCGCAACCCCGTCGACCAGCGTCAGGTTCTCGCGCATGGCGACGCCCATCGGCGCCTCCAGCGGCAGCACAAGCGCCGCCGGCAGCAGCCGCGCCGATTTCGCCAGCCCGATGGCCAGCCGGTGCAGCGCCACATCGCCGCCGCGCCGCTCCTTCAGCGGGCCCTTCATCGGCATCGACAGATCGTCCGCCGGGTCGGCGATATTGCGCACCCAGCCAAGATCGGCATCGCGCGGCAGCGCCACACGCGCCAGATCGCCGTCATAAACCCGTGCCTTCAGCGTCGCCGCCCGCCGCGCGGTCAGCACCAGATCGAGATCGCCCTCCGCCGCGCGCAGCAGCGCCAGCCGGTCCTCCGTCGCGGTCTCGGCGGCGAGCACCAGCGCGCCCTGCCCGCCCTCGCCCGACAGCACCACCGGCACGCCCATGCGCAGATCGGCGCGGGCACGGGCAAGGATCTCCATCAGGTTGGGCGCAAGGGGCATCCGGGCTCTTTCCAAACGGCAGCGCTGAAATAAATCAGCTTGTGCCTTGTAACAAAAGCCTCCGTTCAACACGAGGGCGTGAAACTGGTGCAGCAAATCTTGTCCACACGCAACGGTGTTTCCATGTGAGGGCAAGACGACACGGAGAGATAAAGATGCCTCAGATCAAGAACATCCTTCTGGTGGACGACGATGACGACCTGCGCGAGGCGCTGGCCGAGCAACTGGTGATGACCGAGGATTTCGAGGTCTTCGAGGCCGAGAACGGCGCCTCGGCCATGTCGCGGGTGAAAGAACAGAATTACGAGCTGATCATTCTCGATGTGGGCCTGCCCGACACGGACGGGCGCGAGCTCTGCCGGCTGATGCGCAAGCAGGGCGTCAAGGCGCCGATCATCATGCTGACCGGCCATGACACCGATGCCGACACGATCCTCGGGCTCGACGCCGGCGCCAACGATTACGTCACCAAGCCCTTCAAGTTCCCGGTGTTGCTCGCCCGGATCCGCGCCCAGCTGCGCCAGCACGAGCAATCCGAAGACGCGGTCTTTACCGTCGGCCCCTACACGTTCCGCCCGTCGATGAAGCTGCTGGTGACCGAGGACGATCGCAAGATCCGCCTCACCGAGAAGGAAACCAATATCCTCAAGTTCCTCTACCGCGCCACCGAGGGCGTGGTGGCGCGCGACGTGCTGCTGCATGAGGTCTGGGGCTACAATGCCGGGGTGACCACCCACACGCTCGAGACGCATATCTACCGCCTGCGCCAGAAAATCGAGCCCGATCCGTCAAATGCCCGCATTCTCGTCACGGAATCGGGGGGATATCGGCTCGTCGCCTGAAAATGTGCCGATTTGCGCACAGCCGGCACAATTCTGCCGAGTATCAAAAGGTCCTACTTCCCGCTTGACGCAGATCAAAGTAGTATCCATCTGGTATAATATTACCGACGCCAAGAGTTCCCGTTGCATGTGCGGGTTATCGCATGCACCTCCCTGTTGGACCTGGCCGGGCTTTTTGCCCGGCCTTTTTTTGTGGCCTATTCAGGCCTGCACCGGCACGCTTCCCCAGCGCGAAGTCGTGCAAAAACAAGGGCCCCGGTCATCCCCAACCGAGGCCCGCCGGACTGCTCGGCTCCGTGAGTGATGCCGCAGCGTCGTATTGCGCCGCAAGTTCATCAGGAAAAGATTAAGAAACGGGTAATTCCGACGCCGTGACCGCACATGCAATATTGACCCAAGGCAAGTTGCAAACGCTCGGAGGGATACTCTAGAAGCTGCCCAATGCAGTCAGATTTCTCCGAAGACCTCCTCGCGGACGTTCCGCGCCGACTCCAGCACCCGTATTTCAATGTTCCGGTCCTCGATTGGTGGAAATACGACTACGACCATGTTTTCGTGGTCCTGAATCCGTTTTTCCTTGTACCCGGCTACGCGCCCGATACCGCCGCCTATGGGCCGATGCACACGACACTCAATCCCGTAGAGCTGATGACGCAGATCGAAGAAGGAGGGCTTCTGGCCCGGGTCAATCCCGCCCCGGACGGGTTCGAGGACATTATCAAGCAGACCGGACGGCCCGTGCGCTGGCAGGCGGTCGCGAAAGCGGTCGGCATGGAGGGCGAGTTCGATCGCTTTGCCCGCACCGTCTGGCTTCAGATCATTGCCGGAGAGATCCCCGAGGCCGATATGGATCTCGCCGCCCGAATTGAGGCCTATTGCGACAACGCCGGGCTTTACCGCCCCGAGGAAGACGTGCTGCCCGCCATGCTCGAACCGGCGCTTGGGCACTATCTCGCTGCGCTGGGTGAGACGCAGGCGACGCTCTGGAACGAGTGGCGCGACATGTCACGAAGCTGTCCTGTCAGCAGCCTGTCGCAGGACAATCCCGCCACTTCGCTGCCCGGCGAAAAGCTCTGCGCTGTCACCGCCCCCGGGGTCATGCTGAGCTGGGCGTATGACGATGTCGCAGGGCTTCTCGCGATGACCGACGCGCGGCGTAGCGCAGCCGATCCCGCCGACTATTTCGAAGGCTTCTGGGCCACACCCGAGACCACTTCGGTCGTCTTCGAACCGGAGAGCGCAGCGCCGCCGCTCTTCCGGAACTGAAAACGCCCCGGCACTGAGCCGGGGCGTTTCGCGTTTCTCGGAAGAGCGCCTTACTCAGCGGCGTCTTCTTCCTTTTTCTTTTTCGCTTCCGGCGGCAGCTCTTCGCCGGTTTCCTGGTCGACCATCTTCATCGCCAGACGCACCTTGCCACGGTCGTCAAAGCCGAGCAGCTTCACATAGACCTCCTGGCCTTCCTTCAGCACGTCCGAGGGATGGTTCAGGCGGCGGTTCTCGATCTGGGACACGTGCACCAGACCGTCGCGCTTGCCGAAGAAGTTCACGAAGGCGCCGAAATCGACGATCTTCACGACCTTGCCCTTGTAGACCTTGCCCTCTTCCGGCTCGGCCACGATCGAGTGGATCATGTCATAGGCCTTCTGGATGGCTTCGCCGTTGGGCGAGGCGATCTTGATCAGGCCCTCGTCGTTGATGTCGACCTTGGCGCCCGACACTTCGACGATCTCGCGGATAACCTTGCCGCCCGAGCCGATCACTTCGCGGATCTTGTCGGTGGGGATCTGCATCATCTCGATGCGCGGCGCGTGCACGGAGAATTCCGCCGCTTCGGTCAGCGCCTTGGACATCTCGCCGAGGATGTGCATCCGGCCTTCCTTGGCCTGTGCCAGCGCCTGCTTCATGATCTCGGGCGTGATGCCCGCAACCTTGATGTCCATCTGAAGCGAGGTGATGCCGTTCTCGGTGCCCGCGACCTTGAAGTCCATGTCGCCGAGGTGATCCTCGTCGCCGAGGATGTCGGTCAGCACGGCCCAGTCGCCATCGTCTTCGAGCACGAGGCCCATGGCCACACCGGCCACCGGCGCCTTGAGCGGCACGCCGGCATCCATCATCGACAGCGAGCCGCCGCAGACGGAGGCCATCGAGGAGGAGCCGTTCGACTCGGTGATCTCCGACACCACACGGATCGTGTAGGGGAAATCGGTCGCCGCCGGCAGCACCGCCTGAAGCGCGCGCCATGCCAGCTTGCCGTGGCCGATCTCGCGGCGGCCCGGGGAGCCGACGCGGCCCACTTCACCAACCGAATACGGCGGGAAGTTGTAATGCAGCAGGAAGTTCGAGCGGAAATTGCCGTGCAGCGCGTCGATGATCTGCTCGTCGTCGCCGGTGCCCAGCGTGGTCACGACCATCGCCTGGGTCTCGCCACGGGTGAAGAGCGACGAACCGTGGGTCCGCGGCAGCACGCCGGTTTCCGACACGATCGGGCGCACCTGATCCAGCGCGCGGCCGTCGATGCGGCGCTTGTTCTTCACCACATCGGCGCGCAGCACCGTCGATTCCAGCTTTTTCAGCGCCGAGCCGAGATTGGCGTCTTCCAGCTGCTCTTCGCTGAGCTGGGACTTGATCTCTTCCTTGGCGGCGGAAACGGCGGCGACGCGCTCCTGCTTGTCGGTGATCGCATAGGCGGCGCGCATCTTGTCTTCGCCGAGGCCTTTGACCACTTCGTACAGCGCCGAGTAATCCGGCGGCTGGAAGTCGAAGGGCTCTTTCGCGGCCGATTCGGCCAGCGAGATGATCAGGTCGATGACCGGCTGGATCTGCTCATGCGCAAAGGTCACGGCGCCGAGCATCTCGTCTTCGGTCAGCTCGTAGGCTTCCGATTCCACCATCATCACGGCGTCTTTGGTGCCGGCGACCACGAGGTCGAGACGCTGCTCGGGGTTGTTGCGCAGCCCTTGCATGTCGTCGACGGTCGGGTTCAGCACATACTCGCCATCCTCGAAACCGACGCGGGCACCGGCGATCGGGCCCATGAAGGGCACGCCCGAGATGGTCAGCGCGGCGGAGGCGGCGATCATCGCGACGATGTCGGGATCGTTGACCAGATCGTGGCTCAGCACGGTGCACATCACCAGCACTTCATGCTTGAAGCCGGGAACGAAGAGCGGGCGGATCGGACGGTCGATCAGGCGCGCGGTCAGCGTTTCCTTCTCGGTCGGACGCGCCTCGCGCTTGAAGAAGCCGCCGGGCACCTTGCCCGCGGCATAGTATTTTTCCTGATAATGCACGGTCAGCGGAAAGAAATCCTGACCGGGCTTCGGCTCTTTTGCAAAAGTCACGTTGGCCATGACAGAGGTTTCGCCCAGAGTGGCGATCACCGATCCGTCGGCCTGACGGGCAACCTTGCCCGTTTCCAGAGTGAGGGTTTCCTCCCCCCACTGCATGCTTTTCTTCGAAATATTGAACATTTTCGTATCCTGTGAGGGAGCACTCCCGGGCCCTCCCGGGTCTCCCGTTTTCATGGCGGCCCCATTGCCGCCGCCCCCTATCCTCCTGCACGCGCCCGGGGGCCAAGGGCGTCACGTCTCAGATGGCGCGGCCATACAGTGTTTCCCCCAAAATGAAAAGAAAAACCCTCGTGACAGGGCGGAACGGGGCGTCAATCGGCGGTATCGCGCGCCAGCAGCGCCCGCTCCGCGCGGTCGAGCCGCGCCAGCGCCTCCTCGACCGTGCCGCCCCGGGCGCGCACCTTGCGCCAGATGGCGAGGCTGGAGGCCGGCGACCAGGGGCGCGCGGCCTCGGCCAGCCAGCGCCGCAACGGCGCCGGCAGCGCATCGAAGCGCCGCATCGGATCGCCCGGACGGTGGCGGCGCCGGAGCCGGGTGGCGCCGCAATTGGTGCCCTGCCGCCGGCTCACCGGAGCGGCTCCGGTCGGATGCGGGGCGACGGCGTGGATTGTGGGAGGCTGGGCAAGGGCATCTCCTGTCTTGGTATGTTATATCGTACCAAATATGCCATTTCCGCTGCCGCTGCCAAGAGGTTTCACCCCGGCACCACCGACGAATGGCTGTGCCGACGTAAGGCGCCCTGCCTGCTACACTGCTGCTGTCGCCCGTCCTTCCGGAGACCCGCCATGTTTACCCGTCTGCTTTGCCTCTTCTGCCTCATGGCGCTGCCGCTGCGCGCCGATCCGCTGCCGGTGGCGGTGTTCGATCTCAGCTTCATCAATTTCAGCCAGGAGGTCGAATTCGGCGAAAAGAACGAGGCCGAGCATGCGCGCATCGCGATGCTCACCACGCATCTGCGCCAGCGCCTGGCGGAGAGCGGGCGCTATGCGCTGCTCGACACCGCGCCGCTTGCGGCGGATCTCGACAAACATGGCGAGGTTTTCACCTGCAACCATTGCGAGGCGGCGATGGCGCGCAAGATCGGCGCCGCCCGGTCGTTTTCCGGCGCAGTGCAGAAACTCTCGGTTCTGGTGCAGACGGTGATCCTGCGCGAGCGCAATGCCGAGACCGGCGAGGTGGTTGCGCTCTATCAGACCGATATTCGCGGCAATACCGATATCGCCTGGCGCCGTGGCATGGATTTCCTGATCGACGAGCGGCTGCTCACCGGCCCGCCCTAAGACCCGCGGCAACGCAAAACGCCCGCTCCTCTCGGAACGGGCGTTCGGAATCGTAGGGTGGGCAATCTGCCCACCGGTGCCTTTAGCGGCGGATGCCCAGACGCTTGATGAGGTCGAGGTAACGGCCCTCGTCCTTGCCCTTCAGGTAGTCCAGCAGCTTGCGGCGCTGAGCCACCAGCTTCAGAAGGCCACGACGCGAGTGGTTGTCCTTCTTGTGGGTCTTGAAGTGCTCGGTCAGGGTGGAAATACGGCTGGTCAGAATGGCCACCTGCACCTCGGGCGAACCGGTGTCGCCTTCCTTGGTGGCGTATTCCTTCATCAGCTTGTTTTTTTCTTCGACGGTGATCGACATCGGGGTCTCCTTCAAAGGTTGGTGTGGATGGCGCAAGCCGGGATGTCGTCCAGCAGGGCCCATGGAGAAACCCGCCCCCTCGCGGGGCGGATGCGGGCGTATAGGGCGATTCCACGCAGATGAAAAGAAAATTCCGGGGCGGCGGGGCCCTGCCCCTTCGCCGCAGATGGCGGTGCGCCGCGGGATCAGGCGCCCAGCGCGGCAGCCGAGCTTTCGCCCAGCAATACGATGCTGTCGAGCGCCGGCGCATCGGCATCGGGCATGATCGCCAGCGGCGCGCCGTCGAGCAGGAGCTCGATCATGCCCGGTGTCTCGGCACTGGGGCGCAACGCCAGCTCCGGCGGCGCGGCGCCGCCGCTGTCGTCGTAAAAGACCAGCATCCGATCCTCGGCCCGGTCGAAATCCGTCAGGATCGGCGCCTCGCCCTGAGTGATCCAGCGCCCGAGGACAAAGCTGTCGGCCCCTTCGCCGCCGGTGGCGACATCGCCGGCGCCGATCTCGAGCGTGTCGTCGCCATCGCCGCCATTGAGAAAATCCACATCGTCGCGGTCGATGCCGTCGCCATCCCGCTCGACACCGGACAGCAGATCAGCGTCCCAGCCGCCGAAGAGCGTGTCGGCGCCGGGCCCGCCGATCAGCGTATCCGCCCCCTCGCGCCCGTGCAGCGCATCGTTGCCGCTGCCGCCCAGAAGCAGATCGCCGGAGAGCCCGCCCTGCAATTCGTCCGCATCCTCGCCGCCGTCGAGCGTGCCGCCACCGTCATGGGCGAACAGCGCATCATTGCCCGCCATACCCATAAGCAGATCGGTGCCCGCATCGCCATGCAACGTATCATTGCCCGGACCGCCGATCACTGTATCGGCGCCGGGCCCGCCCACCAGCTCGTCATCGGCGCCGAGCCCGTCGACCAGATCGTCGCCGGCCCCGCCACCGAGAAGATCGGTCTCGGGCGTGCCGGTCAGTGTGTCGTCGCCATCGCCGCCGGAGGCGATCAACCCGCCATTCGGGGCCAGCCCCGTCGCGCCCTCAGCCTCCTTTTCGGCAGGGCGCTCAACGGTATCCTCGGGATCGGCGCTGCCCTCGTCATCGCCGGAATGATCTGCGGACGGATCCTGCGTGCCGATGATCGCCACCGACCCCAGCACCATCATCCCCATCAAACCGGCAAGCCAGAGCATCCGCCATCCTCGCAAAACAGGCGCCGGGTATCTTCCCCGATCCCCGGACACCGTTCAACGGATATCGCAGAGCGAGGTTAACAGGCCGGAAACGCCGCCCCGCCATAGCGCTCTTCCAAAGGCCAGGGCGCCGGCATCACCTTATAAGAGACATAGAGCGGGTGGCGTGGGTGCCCCTCGCGGGTCAGCCCCAGATGATGCAGCGCCCCGCCCAGCGCCGCCGCCATCTCCGGCCCGCGCCCGAGATGCGCGCCATGCACGCCCCAGGCGGCCAGCGTCATCTCCGCCGTGCCCTGCCAGTCGCGCAGCAGCGCATCGTTCTCAGACCCCACCGGGGCGGCGGCGCGGCGCAGATCCTCGGGCCGCGTGGCGCGCCAGGCAAAGAGATTGGCGATGCGCATGGCGCCAAAGCCCAGTTGTACTGCCCGGCGCTGGCAGCGCTCGATGGTGGGGTCGTTGCGCAGCTCGTCGGCGGTCGAGGGGTTCAGCATGATATAGAGCAGCGACGGCCCCTCGCCCCAGCGTCGCTCCAGCCCGTAGCGATAGCGCTCGCAGGGCGAGTAAAACGCCCGCGACACCACGCCTTCTGCCTCATGGTTCCGCTCGATCATGGCGCGAGACCCTGCCCCGCGTCGCGCCGGGCCGCAAGCCCCGTTGACAGCCCCCCGGCCCCGGGCGCACCTTGCCGCCAACGACAGCCGACAGGATACCTCATGGACATCACCCGCATCGAAGCCGCCGCCGCGCGGCTGGCCGGCCACGCCCGGCGTACGCCGCTGCTCTCCTCGCCCTTTCTCGACGAGATCGCCGGGCGGCGTGTGCTGGTGAAGGCGGAATGCCTGCAACATACCGGCAGCTTCAAGTTCCGCGGCGGCTGGTCGGCGATCTCGGCGCTCGATCCGGAGATCCGCGCGCGCGGCGTGATCGCGTTCTCCTCGGGCAACCACGCGCAGGGCGTTGCCGCCGCCGCCCGCGCGCATGGCATTCCCGCGGTGATCATCATGCCCTCCGACGCGCCGGCGGCGAAGGTCGCGGGCACCAGAGGGCTCGGCGCCGAGGTCGTGCCCTATGATCGCGCCACCGAGGATCGCGACGCGCTCGGCGCAAAGCTCGCCGCCGAGCGCGGGCTGACGCTGATCAAGCCCTTCGACGAGCCGCTGGTGATCGCCGGTCAGGGCACCTGCGGGCTGGAGATCGCCGAGCAGGCCGCCGAGGCGGGCGTGACCGAGGCGGATGTGATCGTCTGTTGCGGCGGCGGCGGGCTGACCTCCGGCATCGCGCTGGCGCTGGAGGCCAGGGCGCCGGGACTGCGGGTGCGTCCGGCAGAGCCCGAAGGCTTTGACGATGTGCGCCGCTCGCTGGCCTCCGGCGCGATCGAGCGCAATGCGCAGCTTTCGGGCAATATCTGCGATGCGATCGTCACGCCGCAGCCGGGCGATCTGACCTTTCCGATCATGCACCGTCTTTGTGGGCCCGGCCTTGCCGTCACCGAGGAAGAGGCGTTGCGGGCGATGCAGGCGGCGTTCCGCCATCTCAAGATCGTCGCCGAGCCCGGCGGCGCGGTGGCGCTGGCCTCGGCGCTCTTCCGTCCCGACGAGATCGCGGGGGACGCGGTGATCTGCACGGTATCCGGCGGCAATGTCGATCCGGCGGTGTTTGCCCGGGCGCTGGCGATGTGAGGATCGGCGCGGGCGTCTAGGTCGGTGAGCAGATTTCCCGCCGGACAGTGGAACAATGTCCCAAGCGCGGAACAAGGCCGCAGGCCGCCGCGCCATCGCCGGCCCGTCCCCTCGGGCTGGCGATTTGGTAACAGCAGCGCAGCGTGTCGAGGTCTTTCGGATTTGGCAGGGATAAATCGAGAGCTTCAGAGGGAAGATCGCCACCCCACGGGCCGGCGATGGCGCGGCTCGTGCCAGCGTAGCATCTTAGGGCGGGCAATCTGCCCACCATGCGCCGTCAATCGTCGAGCCGACGCGCCTCGTCGACCAGCATCACCGGGATGCCGTCGCGGATCGGATAGGCGAGCTCGGCGGCGCGGCTCACCAGTTCCTGCCGCTCGGCATCGTATTCGAGCGTGCTCTGGCTCGCCGGGCAGATCAGCGCTTCCAGCATCCGCCGGTCGAACGCAGGCGCCGGGGGCGGCGTCACGGTCTCTGTCATTGTATGATATCCTCTCCGCCGCCCCGCAGGGCGTATTCGATCAATGTCACCAGCGTCTCGCGCCGGGTCTGTAGCGATGGCGCCTCGAGCAGCGCCTGCTTGTCCTCGACCTCGAATTCCAGAAGCATCGAGAGCGAGTTGATCAGCAGCTCGTCCTCCGCCTCTTTCAGCGTGTCCCAGTCGGCGGAGAGCCCGCGCGCGTCGAAATAGCGGTCGAGCAGCTTCAGGAAGCCCGCCCGGTCGAAACAGTCATCGCTCTCGGTGCCGGACTGGTCGCGCTCGAACCCCTCCCAGCTGACCTCGCAACGGCGATAGGGGGTGAAGCCCTCGACCTCCTTCAGCACCCGAAAGCGCGACAGGCCGGTGAGGGTGATCATGTAGCGCCCGTCCTCGGTTTCCGAGAACTGCGTGACGCGCCCGGCACAGCCGATGCGGTGCAGACCGGTGCCGCCATCGCGCTCGGCCATGCTGTCGGGCTGGATCATGCCGATAAGCCGCGTCTCGCTCTTCAGCGCGTCGTCGAGCATCGCCAGATAGCGCGGCTCGAAAATGTGCAACGGCAGGCGGGCGCGCGGCAGCAGCAGCGCGCCCGGAAGCGGAAAGATCGGGATCGTGCCCGGCAGGTCAAAACGTCTGGACATGCCCACGAGCTAGCCCGCCACACGCGTCAGGCAAATATCATCGAGCTGAGCTTGCGCCGCCCGTTCAGCACCACCGGATCATTCGGCTTCAGCGCCTCGAAAATGGTGAAGAGCTGCGCCTTGGCGGCGCCGTCGTTCCACTCGCGGTCGCGCCGGAACAGCTCCAGAAGCTGCGCCACCGCACCCTCGGCATCGCCGCCGGCATAAAGCGCCTGCGCCAGATCGAAACGGGCCTGATGATCGTCGGGATCGGCCTCGACCTTGGCCATGAGATCGCCCACCGGGCCGGCATCGGCGGCCTGCTTGGCGAGTTCAAGCTGCGCATGCGCGGCTTCCAGCTCGGGGCTTTTGGAGATCGCGATGGGGGCGCCGTTCAGGATCGCCTCCGCCTGGTCGAGATCCTCCATGGCGATATGCGCCCGCACAAAGCCGCCGTAGGCGCGTGCGTTCTCGGGCTCTTCGCCCAAGATCGCGGCAAAGGTCTGCGCCGCGTCGGTGGCCGCGCCCTGCTCCAGCATCTCCTCGGCCGCCTCGATGGCATCGTCGAGCCCGCCGCCGCCGGCCTCGCCGCCCGCCGCCTGCACGACGCGGTCGATGAAGGCCTTGAGTTCGGAGCCCGGCAGCGCGCCCTGGAAGCCGTCGACCGGCTGGCCCTGCCAGAAGGCATAGACCGTCGGGATCGACTGGATGCGCAGCTGGCCCGCGATCATCTGGTTCTCGTCGACATTGACCTTGGCCATGACCACGGCGCCCTTGGCGGCCTTGACCGCCTCTTCCAGCGCCGGGCCGAGCTGCTTGCAGGGGCCGCACCACGGCGCCCAGAAGTCGACGATGACCGGGACCTCCTGCGACTTCTCCACCACCTCGGCCATGAAATTGGCCTCGGACACCTCTTTGATCAGATCGCCCGTCGGCGCCTGCGTATTGCCACCCAGTTCCAGCATCCTGTCCTCCGCTGCTGCGGTCACTTTGCCCAGAGAAATGGCCCATGACCCCGGATCTTGCAAGGGCCGCGCCCTGCGGCATGAGGATCGCCGCCGCCTTTCGCGCGGCGCGCGCCCGCTCAGCCCGGCCCGAGCTCGGCCCAGATCGGCAGGTGATCGGAGGCGACCCGCGCCGGGCCGGAGCGTTCGACCCCCATGCCCTCAAGCGCCAGCCCGGTGCCATAGGCAAAGCCGTCGAGCGCCACGAAGGGCCGCGCGGCGTGATAGCTGCGCCCGGGCAGGACCAGCCGGAAATCCCGCTCCCAGGGCTCGTAGCCGCGGATATCGGACCATTCGTTGAAATCGCCGGCGATGAAGGCGCGCGCCTCGCGCCCGCTGAGCTCTTCGCGGATCGCGGTCATCTGCAACAGCCGGTAGCGGCGCATCAGTCCCAGATGCGCACCGACCAGCGTCATGCCCCCGACCTCCACCAGCACCGCGCCGCGCGGCTCCAGCCCGGGCAGGTCGAGCCGCTTCACACTTTGCACTTCAAGCCCCCGGCGCATCAGCACCGCATTGCCGTGCCAGCCGAGGCTGACGTCGTTCACCGCCAGATCGACCACCTCGTAATCGGTCTCCTGCGAGATCAGGAAGCGCGGGATCGCCGCCGGACGCGCGCCGAGCCGCAGATCGGCCTCCTGCAACATCACCACATCGGCGCCGATGCCGTTCAGAACCTTCAGGATCCGCGCCGGGTCGCGGCGCCGGTCGAGCCCCACCGCCTTGCGAATATTGTAGCTTGCGATTTTCAACCGCGTATTCTCCCTCACAGCACCGGCGCCATCAGCCGCGACACCAGCGCCCCGGCGCGCAGCCAGAGCGGCCGCTGGCCGAGCGTCCGGGTCATCGGCTCGGCGGCGGCGAAATCCTCTTCCAGCATCGCTGCGACCTCACCGGCGAAGTCATGATCGAACACCGCCGCCATGGTCTCGAAATTCAGCCGGAACGAGCGGTTGTCGAGATTGGCGGTGCCGATGCCCACCAACCGGTCGTCGGTCAGCACCACCTTCTGATGCATGAAGCCCGGCTTGTAGCGATAGATCTTGACGCCGGCATCGCGCACCTCGTCGAAATAGGCAAAGGCCGCCAGCCAGGTCGGCCAGTGGTCGCGGCTGTCGGGGATCAGCACACGCACGTCACAGCCCCGCAGCGCCGCTGTTTTCAGCGCCGAGAGAATGTCGCCGTCGGGCACAAAATAGGGCGAGGCGATCCAGACCCGCTCCCGCGCGTCCGAGATCGCGGCGAAATAGAACAGTGCCCCGGTGTCGAGCGTATCGACCGGACCGCAGGGCACGATCACCGCATCCGCGCCATCGTCGCGCGGCGCCGGCGTCCAGAACAGTGACGGCCCCATCGCCTCGCCGGTGGCCCAGTGCCAGTCCTCGATATAGGCGAGCTGGAGCTGCGCCACGGCGGGGCCAGCAAGCTTCAGATGGGTGTCGCGCCAGGCGCCGAATTTCGGATTCAGCCCGCGATAGGTGTCGGACATGTTGAGCCCGCCGAGAAAGCCCTCGCGCCCGTCCACGATCACCGTCTTGCGGTGGTTGCGGAAATTCACCTGCAAGCGCGAAGTCGGCCCGCGGGCGCTGCGCGGGTCGAGCACCTCGACCCCGGCCTCGCTCAGCCGCGCCCTCCATTCCGCCGAAAGCCCATAGCTGCCCACGCCGTCATAAATCACCCGCACCGTGACCCCGCGCCCGGCGGCGGCGATCAGGTGATCGGCGAGCGCCCCGCCCGTCTCGTCGTCGACGATGGTGTAATACTGCACCAGCACATAGTCTTCCGCCCGGTCGATGGCTGCGAAGATCGCCGGAAACACCGCGTCGCCGTCGATCAGCAGCTCAAGTGCGTTGCCGCCCACCACCGGCAGCCCGGCGAGCCGCTCGAACAGCCGGTACTCGGGCCGCTGCTCGCGCGGACGCACCGCCTGCGCGTAGGATTCCAGTCGCTTCATCGCCTCGTGGCTGGCCCGGCGCTGCTTGGTGTAGCCGTGCAGCTTGTGGTGGCCGAAGAACAGATAGGCGGGCAGCGCGAACCAGGGCGAGGAGAGCAGGAAAACCACCCAGGCCACCGAGCCCTGCGGCGTGCGGGCATGCCGCAGCACCCGCCAGACGGCGACGCCCACGGCGAGCGGCAGCAGGATGGCAATGGCGACGGACCAGAGGATGCGCAGGTCGGAAAAGATCATGGGCTCGCTTGTACAGGGCTTTGCCCAACCCTGACAGGGGGCTTGGGTTCCAGTGGCTCGCGATCCGGGAAGGCGGAAAACATCCTTCACAAGACGGCCTCCGATACGCGAGCGATTGCGGCAATCAATTCCTTGCGATGTGGCGAAGGTCTCCTTCGAGCCGATTGGCGGATGCTGCGACCGCTTCTAAGTGCTGCTAGCGGAAGCCTCTTGCCACGCCAACGTTTGAAGATTTAGCAACCACGTTGTATGGTTATCCAGATAATCAGGTGCGACTTTACCGCCGATCACAAGGATTCCGTCTGCAGTAAGTATAGACCGATGTCTGTGAATCCAGCCAGGCGACTCACCGCTGATCTCTACTGGCATGACGGAAAAATCCAAGGTACTCAGTCGAAGGACCTGAGTTTGATTGTCTTTGCGTTGTTCCGGATAACCAAGGCATCCAATCAACCAGATTTGGTCTCCAACTAGAGTTGCTGTGTGAAAATCGGTCGGGGGAAACACATCTTTTGGGTAGATGAAATGCTCCACCGTCCCGTCAGCCCCCAAAACAGTAACGTCGGCATAGATGCAAAAATCGGAATCATAATGATCTTCGTGTTCACCGGCCACGAATACCAGTCGACCATCTGGAAGCATGGTAACAGTGCGCCCATAGCGAGAAAATGACCAGACAGGCTTGCTGCGGTCTGGGGAATAGCCAAGAGGTTCGAGAATTGAGTATCGGCCGTCACGCATCCGTTCGCTCCAAAAGGTGGGTAAAAACGGTTCGGGGTTCGAACAACCAGGTCGATTGGTTCGATGCGCTTCAAAGTCGGATTTTTTCAGTGTGACTTCTGGAAGTCTCCTGAAGTTTGGGCTTACCAAGGATGGTCCGTATTCGAAAAAAGCTGGGTTTACGCCATATCTGACAAACAGTTGGCGCATCGCGTTGGATGTCGCTTTTTTCACAGGCGAAGTGTACGACTTGTTGGATGTTCCGAATGGGGCGGCTCCTGCCCTGAGCAGAGCGTCCGCCGTAGCGACATCATCATTATCGACAGCGCACTCCAAAGCTTCGCACTCGGCCTCATCAACCGCATTCGGATCGAAACCTAAATCCATCAACCACTTTACAACCACAGTCGCACGAGCTTTGACTGCAGCTATGACTGCATCCGGGTTCTTCTGCCTGCCGGTATCAAACCTAGGAAGATACTCTTGAGCTGCCGCCAGATTTCCAACACGGCATGCAAAGCAGAATGGATCAGCTTTCCCCGTTTTAGGAGATTTCGGAACCTGACCAAGAGCCAAAGAGATTTGATTCGATGTCCATCCCGTTTTTGCACCCGCTCTCAAAAGCGAGCGCATCGAAGCCATTTTGCCGCTACCGAAGCAGAGACGGAATGCGGTAACCCCATAGTCGGAGGGCGTCTCATCTACATTGACGCCGGCCGCAAGGTGATCTGCGATCTTCGCGCAGAGCACCTCATCTGGGTACGTTAAAACATCTCGCAGCAATCTCGGGAGTGTTTCCAGCCGTTTCTGGTAAGTGCTGTCCTTGGTCAGACCGTGGCTATGGAAGGCTTTTTGAAGAGCGTCTTCTTCCGCTTGAAACAAGGCAAGTAGTTCAAGGTTGTTCATCATGCGCCGCCCAAGCGGGCGTTAACAATTTGTGCGTGTCGCACTAGGTCTGCAAGTTCACGGATCTAGTCAATACGTAAAGTCCAAGAGCAGCCACTCGAACAACCGCAGCGAACTCACACTTGGTCCCGCATAGCGCGCGCTCCGACCATATTGTCAGGAACCTGACAACAACATTCCGCTCACCATTCCCCCTACGCCTTCGCCCGGTTCACAGATCGAAGGTCGCAAACACCGGCGCATGATCGGAGGGTTTTTCCCAGCCGCGCGCGGCGCGCAGGATGCGGCTGTCGTGGCCGGCGCCCGCGATATCCGGTGTCGCCCAGATGTGATCGAGCCGCCGGCCCTTGTCCGCCGCGTCCCAGTCGCGGGCGCGGTAGGACCACCAGGAATAAAGCTGCCCCTCGGGAATGTCCTTGCGGGTGATATCGACCCAGCCACCGGCCTCCTGCGTGGCGCCCAGCGCCTCGACCTCGACCGGGGTGTGCGAGACCACCTTGAGCAGCTGCTTGTGCGACCACACATCGTCCTCGCGCGGGGCAATGTTGAGATCGCCCACCAGGATCGCCTTGCCGGGCCGCTCACTGGCGAACCAGTCGCGCATCTCGGCGAGGTAGTCGAGCTTCTGGCCGAATTTCTCGTTTTTCTCGCGGTCGGGCACATCGCCGCCCGCGGGCACGTAGAAATTATGGATCGTCACGCCGTTTTCCAGCTCGGCGGCGATGTGGCGGGCGTGGCCGAGCCCGGCGAAATCCTTGTCGCCCAAATCGCGCAGCGGCTGTTTCGACAGGATCGCCACACCGTTGTACCCCTTCTGCCCGCGCGCCACGATATGGCCATAGCCGAGCTCGCGGAACTGCTCCATCGGGATCTTGTCGACCGGGCTCTTGCATTCCTGCAGGCAGAGCACGTCGGGCGTCTCTTCGGCGAGCAGCTTGGCCACCAGAGCCTCGCGCAGGCGGACGGAGTTGATATTCCAGGTGGCCAATGTGAAGGGCATGTCTCTCTCCTTGATCGCGCGGAGAAACTCGCACCGGCGCGGCACGGGCGCAACCCGGCTTATGCGCCGTCATGCCATCACAGGAAGGCCGCTCAGCCGTTGCCCGCCATGGCCAGCGGCGGCGCATAGAGCGCCGCAACCTCTGCCTCTGCCTCGGACCCCGAGACCAGGCGACGCGCCGGCACGCGGGCCATGCCCTGCAATTCGGCGGGAATTCCGGCCAGGCGGATGGTGTAATCGGTCACCAGCAGCGTCTCGACCCAGGCGCCATTGGCGCGGATCAGCTCATGCGCGCCCAGGAGCAGGTGGAAGTAATGCGCCAGCCGGCAACCGGGACGATCGGTCACTCCAGCGACGCCCGCCAGTTTCCGGGCAGAGACCAGAAGGCGCGGATTGTCCTGCGGGATGGCGATCCGGTGCTGCGGTGACACCCGCAACTCGCGCTCGGGAAAGCCCGGACCCAGCGCGTGCTTACGCAGGCGGACAGGTTTCATCCGGTGCGGGCCGTCGCGAAACCGGTAGGTGGAAGAGGAACTGAACAGCAGCGGTTGCATGCCGTGATCGAGGGTCAGCAGCCGGTCGCCCGGGCGCAGCGTCTCGACCCGCCGGGGGCCTTCCTCGGTCTCGATCAGAGTGCCCCTTAACAGGCAGACCGCGCCGGATTCGAAGCTGAAGTTCGACGACGACAGCGACGCGTAGTTCAGCCACCTGACCTGTGTCACCGACCCGTCGGGAAGCGAGACCAGCGTACCATAGTTGCCATCGTCGCTGAGATAGGGCGCCAGCTCGTCATAGGTGGTGATGCCGGGATAATTGATCGCGAGAATATCGCCGTCGGCCGCGCTGTAATCCTCGATATAATTGGTGCCGCTATCGGCGGAGATGACAAAGACGTCGGCGCCGCCATGGCCATAGACGGTGTCCGTTCCTGCACCCATCTCGATGCGGTCATCGCCGGCGCCGCTATAGACCAGATCGTCGCCATCGCCGTCGCGCAGGACGTCATGGCCGTCGTCGCCATAGATCGTGTCGTTGCCGGCGCCGCCCTCCACGGTATCGTCGCCGGTATCGCCGTGCAGGCTGTCGGCCCCATCGCCACCCGAGATCGAGTCGTTGTCGGCGCCGCCCGAGACGGTGTCATTGCCCTCGCCGGTATCGACGACATCGTTGCCGTCGCCTGCCTCGATGCTGTCGTCGCCGATACCGCCATCGATGGTGTCGGCGCCTTCGTAGCCGACAATGGTGTCCCTGCCATCGCCGCCGGAGATGGAGTCGTCGCCCGACGTGCCGTCGATCCAGTCGTTGCCGCTGGAGCCCGAAATTGTTGCCATTGCCCTGCCCGCTCTGCCTGCCGTCCCGATATAGGCGACAAAATCTTAATGCGTTGTTTCCCTTCGCATACCGCATTTTTCGAATCGTGAACAGGGCACGGCCGGTAGGGCGGCGCCCGGTGCGACGAAAAAGCCGCGGCGGCTAGAGCGCCAGGACCAGCACCAGAATCGACAGCGCCAGAAAGCCGATCCCCGCCAGTTCCCGGCGGGTGACGCGCTCCTTGAAGAACATCACCGAGGCGATCAGCGAAAAGACCAGCTCCACCTGCCCCAGCGCCTGCACATAGGCGGCGTTTTGCAGGGTGAAGGCGGTGAACCAGCACAGGCTGCCCGCCATCGAGGTGAGCCCCACCCAGATCGCCACCTTGCGCGCCCGCCAGACGGCGGTGATCTGCCCGGGCTCGGCAAGGCGCATCCAGAGCGCCATGGCAAGGAACTGCGACAGCACCACGCAGCACAGCGTGACCGAGGCGCGCAGGAACGGGTCGCTGACCTCGAGCTGCAACGATGCGCCGCGATAGCCCACCGCCGAGAAGGCAAAGAAAAGACCCGAGGCAAGCCCCAGCGCCACCGCCCGGTTGCCCAGCCGGCGCAGCCAGTGGCCGCTCACCCCCGGCATGTCCGACAGCAGCAGCACACCCACCAGACCGATGAGGATTGCCCACCAGCCCACCGGCGACAGCCCCTCGCCCAGCAGCACCAGACCGACCAGCGCCGTCTGGATAACTTCGGTCTTCTTGAAGGTGATGCCCACCGCGAAGTTGCGCTGCCGGAACAGCGCCACCACGCAAATCGTCGCCAGGATCTGCCCGGTGCCGCCGGTCAGCGCATAAGCCCAGAAGAGCGGGCCGAGCGCCGGCACGCTTTGTCCGGTCAGCGCGATATAGAGTCCGGTGATCAGCAGCGCCGGTGGAAACGCATAGGCAAAACGCGCAAACGTGCTGCCGGTGGCGCTGAGACCGCCCATGCTCAGCACCTTCTGCACCATGAAGCGCAGGGTCTGAAAAAAGGCGGCGGCGATGGTGACGATGATCCAGAGGTCCATGCCGTCACGCTATGGCGCGATTTTTCCGGAAAGACCAGATAGATGGAGCAGACGCCCGGGAAGCCGCCGCGCACGCGCAATCAGAGCGCGCGCCATTCTCCGGGTGCCAGCCCGGCGACCGTCCAGTCGCCCACCGACCAGCGCACCAGCCGCAGGCAGGGCAGGCCCACATGCGCCACCATGCGCCGTACCTGGCGGTTGCGGCCCTCGGTGATCGTCACCTCCAGCCAGGCATCGGGCACGGTCTTGCGGAACCGCACCGGCGGCACGCGCGGCCAGAGATCGGGCGCGGGCAGGCGGCGCACCTTGGCGGGCCGGGTCGGCCCGTCCTTCAGCGTCACGCCGACGCGGAGCTGCGCGAGCTGCGCCTCCTGAGGGTCGCCCTCGACCTGCACCAGATAGGTCTTGGGCTTCTTGAATTTCGGATGCGCGATGCGGGCCTGCAAGCGCCCATCATCGGTGAGCAGCAAAAGCCCCTCGCTGTCGCGGTCGAGCCGTCCGGCGGGATAGACCTTCGGCACGTCGATATAATCCGACAGCGTGGCACGCGGGCTGTCGGCGGTGCCCTTGTCGGTGAACTGCGACAGCACGCCAAAGGGCTTGTTGAAGAGAATCAGCATCCCGACTCGCGCCTCTCTGCAAAGAAGCTCTTCAGCAGCGTTTCCGCCTCTTTTGCCGCAATCCCGTCATAAACCTCCGGCGCGTGATGGCATTGCGGATGCGAAAACACCCGCGCGCCCTGTGCCACGCCGCCGGATTTCGGATCGCCCGCGCCGTAGTAGAGCCGCGCGATGCGGGCAAAGGAAATCGCCGCCGCGCACATCGGGCAAGGCTCCAGCGTCACGTAGAGATCGTGCCCCGGCAGCCGCTCCGATCCCGCCGCCGCGCAGGCGGCGCGCAGGGCGAGAACCTCGGCATGGGCGGTGGGATCGTTGAGCTCGCGCGTCCGGTTGCCGGCGGCAGCGACCACCGTCCCCGAGGGGGAAACGACCACCGCACCCACCGGCACCTCGCCGCGCGCGGCGGCGGCGCGGGCCTCTGACAGCGCCTGATCCATGTGACTGCGAAAACTCATACGCGCGGTGATAGCCGAGCCGCGCGGCTTTGGCGAGGCGGCTTCCCCCGGGCACCGCTTTGCAGTATGGCGAGAGACATGACAAAGCCCCCTGCCCGCCCGACCAAAGACCCCAAGACCCCGCCCGGCGACCGCATCGCCAAGGTGCTGGCCCGCGCCGGCGTCGCCAGCCGTCGCGAGGCGGAGCGCATGATCGAGACGGGCCGCGTGACGGTGAATGGCGAGACCATCACCCGCGCCGCGCTGAACGTCACCGAAAAGGACAAAATCACCATAGACGGCAAGCCTTTGGAGGCACCGCAGGCGCCGCGCATGTGGCTCTATCACAAGCCGCCGGGGCTGGTGACGACGACGAAGGACGAGCAGGGCCGCCGCACGATCTATGACGATCTGCCCGACGACCTGCCCCGGGTGATGAGCGTCGGGCGGCTCGACCTCAATTCCGAGGGGCTGCTGCTGCTGACCAATGACGGCGGCATCAAGCGCAAGCTGGAGCTGCCGGTGACCGGCTGGCTGCGGAAATACCGCGTGCGGGTCAACGGGCGGCCCACGGAGGAGATGCTGGCACCGCTGCGCAGCGGTCTGGTGATCGACGGTCAGGCCTTCCAGCCGATGCAGGTGGCGCTCGACCGGCAGCAGGGGGCGAATGCCTGGCTGACCATCGGGCTGCGCGAGGGCAAGAACCGCGAGATCCGCCGCGCCATGGCAGATATCGGGCTGACCGTGAACCGGCTGATCCGGGTCTCCTACGGCCCCTTCCAGCTCGGCCAGCTGAAGCCCGGCGAGGTGCAGGAACTGCGCGGCCGGGTGATCCGCGACCAGCTCGGTCTCGACGGCGCCAAGCCCGACCGGCCGCAGCCGACACGCCGGCGCAAACCGCGCGGTGCCTCTGGCAAAGGCTGATCGCGTAGCGCGCAACAAGCGGTGCTAAGCCTTCATTTACTTTGACGAAAATTGGGCGGCCAATTCACGAAAGCCGCCGCTTTTTCGCCCGGATTTCCGGTCAAGATCTTCGCATGATGACGACGATCCTGGCCCTGCTCATTCTGACCGCCACGACCCTGCTGGTTCTCGGGAACCTGCGGATGGTCGCGCATGACACCTATGAGGCGCTGTCCAGCGCCGCCAGCCGCATCCGGCAGAGCGGCAACCCGAGGGCCAAGCTCGCCTTCGCCGCGCTCTGGGTGCTGATCTTCGCCCTGAGCTACCTTCTCTGAGCGGCGCGAAAGGAGCCTGAGGTCATGGCCAATATCGACTATGGATCATATCGCGACGATGGCATGGGGCCGCTCGATTCCGGTCTGGCCGTGCTCTTCCTCGCGGCGTTTCCAATGATCCTGCTGCTGTTTCAGGGCAGCGCCACCTCGGCCTTTGCCGCCGTGCTGCAACTGTCGCTCTTTCTCATGGCGCTGCGGCTCATCCACCGTGGCCAGAAGCTGCAAAACACCTATGACAGCGCCGAGATCGCCCGCGCTCCGCGCATCCCGCGCAAGATCCTCGGCGCGGTGCTGATCGGCATCATGGTGACGATCCTCGCCGGGCACCATTTCTATTCGCTGCTGCTGCCGGTGGGGTTTGGTGCACTCGCCTCGGCGCTGAGCCTTGCCGCCTTCGGCATCGACCCGATGAAGGACAAGGGCGACATCGCCGCCGTTTCCGACGAGCCGCGCAAGTTTACCTCGCACGCCTCCGACGCGGTTCTGGAGCGGATTGACGCCACGCTTGATGGCATGGTGCAGGACGTTGCCGCGCTCGGCGACCGCGACCTGACCCGCCAGATCGAGGCCCTCAAGACCGGTGCCATGGGGCTGATCGCCGCGCTTTGCGCCGAAAACCCCGATATCAAGCAGCTGCGCAAGCCGGTGGTGAAATTTGTCGAGCTGCTTCGGCAGGAAAACGCTCGCCTGATTGCCGCCTGGGAGGCGGGAGATCGCCATCGCGCCCGCCGCCGCTATCTTGCGCGCATCGCAGTTTTGGGACAAGCCTTTGAAGAACGGGCAAGAAAATCGGTCACCAGCTCCGGTCGCGATGCGTTCGAGCTTGAGGCAGACCTGCTCTGGCACCGCATGCGCATCGACCTGGTGGCCTGAGCCAAAACGGCGGTCTTTCCCCCTAGCAAGTTCGGCCCTTTCCCCCTAAGTTTTCTCCGAAACGAGAAAATCCCGGAGGCGGCATGTCTGGCACGGCCCTGCAGAAGGTGGCCTATGTACTTCTGATCGTGCTCCTTTTCGGAGTCACGTCCGGCTGGCTGGGTGGGCTCTGAGATGGCCCAGAGATTTGGCGGAAAATACAGCCCCGACGCAGCGGAAAACGCACCCGATGAACCGATTCGTCCGAGCCACTACTCGGGCGCAAAGGTGGATCCGGTGGGCGCGCGATCGAACGTGCTTTTCGTGCCGCCGATCGTGCTGGCCGCGACCTCGCTCAATGACGGCGCGGTGGGGCTTGTCACCGGGCTCGCCGGCGCCGGGGCGCTGCTGCTTGGCGCCTGGCTGCTGCGCGACGGGTTGCGGGCGCAGGCCGCCTATGAAGAGCGCCGTGTTGCGCGCCGCCCCGCGATCCCGCGCAAGATCTTTGCCGCCGCGCTGGCCGGCGTCGGCGTTGCCGTCGCCGCGTTCAAGGCCGAGCCGGGCGTTATCGCCCCCGCGCTTTACGGGCTCTCGGCGGTTGTGCTGCATCTCGGCGCCTTCGGCATCGACCCGATGAAAAACAAGGGGATGGAGGGCATCGACACCTTCCAGCAGGATCGCGTCGCCCGCGTTGTGGACGAGGCCGAATCCTATCTCGTCGCCATGGACGAGGCGGTGAAACGCGCCGGCGACCGTCAGGTCGAGGCCCGCGTCGAGCGCTTTCACCACAAGGTCTCACAGCTCATCCGCACCGTCGAGGAAGATCCGCGCGACCTGACCTCGGCGCGCAAATATCTCGGCGTCTACCTGATGGGCGCCCGCGACGCGGCGGTGAAATTCGCCGATATTTACAGCCGCACGCAGGATCGCGCAGCGAAAAGCGATTTCATGATGCTGCTGACCGATCTCGAAGAGGGGTTCGGTCAGAAAAATGAAAAACTCCTGCTCGATAACAACGCCGACCTGACCGTCGAAATCGAGGTTTTGCGGGATCGTCTGCAACGGGAAGGCGTCCGGCTGAGTTAAGCCGGAGCGCCGCAATAAAGCATGTGGGGAAGATCGGATGTCTGAGAATGTGAAAGCCGAGGCCGAAAAGGCGCTGGCGATGGTTGACGAGGTGAACGCGGTGGTCCTGCCGGAGCCGTCACAGGCGGACGCGGTGGTGCCGCTCTCCGATGCCGCGCCCGAGGTCGACGAAGAGATCCGCTCGCGCATGGAAGAGATCGACATGGGCGATACCAACTCCATCGTCTCCTTCGGCTCGGCCGCGCAGTCCGAGTTGCAGGAGATCTCCCAGGCGATGCTCGACGGGGTGCGCAACAAGGATGTCGGCCCGGCGGGCGACAGCCTGCGCGGCATCGTCACCACGATCCGGGGCTTTTCGGTCTCCGAGCTCGACGTGCGCCGCGATCGCAGCTGGTGGGAAAAGCTGATCGGTCGCGCCGCCCCCTTCGCCAAGTTCACCGCGCGTTACGAAGAGGTGCAGGGCCAGATCGACAAGATCACCGACAACCTGCTCAGGCACGAGCATACCCTGCTGAAAGACATCAAGTCGCTCGACCTGCTCTATGACAAGACGCTGCAATTCTACGACGAGCTGGCGCTCTATATCGCCGCCGGCGAGGAAAAGCTGAAGGAGCTGGACGGCACCCTCATCCCCGCCAAGGAGGCCGAGGTGCAGGCCGCCGCCGAGAACGATCAGGTGATGAAGGCGCAGGAGCTGCGCGACCTGCGCGCCGCCCGCGACGATCTCGAACGCCGGGTGCACGATCTCAAGCTCACCCGCCAGGTGACCATGCAGTCGCTGCCGTCGATCCGGCTGGTGCAGGAGAACGACAAGTCGCTGGTCACCAAGATCAATTCGACCCTGGTCAACACCGTGCCGCTCTGGGAAACCCAGCTGGCGCAGGCGGTCACCATCCAGCGCTCCGCCGAGGCGGCAGCGGCGGTGCGCGACGCCAACGACCTCACCAACGAGCTGCTGACCGCCAATGCCAAGAACCTGCGCGACAGCAACAAGGTGATCCGCGAGGAGATGGAGCGCGGCGTCTTCGATATCGAGGCGGTCAAGCAGGCCAATGCCGACCTGATCGGCACCATCCAGGAATCGCTCCAGATCGCCGACGAGGGCAAGGCGCGCCGCGCCAAGGCCGAGGAAGAGCTGAAGAAGATGGAACACGAGCTGCGCGACACGCTGGCCGCCGCCAAGGCGCGCGGCGACGGCGTGGGCGACAATGCCGGCACCTCCGTGCCGGCGGGCGCCTGAGCCATGCGCGGGGGCTTGCGCCGCGCGGCGCTCGCCATTTTGCTGCTCGCAGGTCTCGCGGCCTGCGAATCCTCGACGCTTGCCCCCCGCAAGACCGAAGTGCCGCCGCATGCGCGCCCCTCTGAACTGCGCCCTGCCGATCCGGAATCGGAGGCGCCGCGCGAGCCGTCGCTGGCGAGCCACGATCTTGAGGTCTATTACGCCCGGGTGCAGGCGGATCTGCTGACGCAGGGCCTGCTGCGCACCGATGGCGGCGGCCCGGACACGCCCTTTACCGACACGATGCTGGCGCGGAATTTCGAACGCATCGCGCTGGCCGAGGAATACGAGCGCGGCGCCGGTCTGCGCCCCTCGCGCGGAGAGCTGGGGCGGGTGAAGAAATGGACCAAGCCGGTGCGCGTCTCCGCCGAGTTCGGCGCGCTGGTGCCCGAGGATCAGCGCGTGCAGGACCGCAACATGCTGATTCAATATGTGAACCGGCTGAACCGGGTGACCGGGCATCCGATCTCGATGACCACCGGCGCGGCGAATTTCCACGTGCTTTTCATGTCCGAGGACGACAAGGCGCAGATCGCCCCGCGCATCCGCCAGCTTGTGCCCGATGTGAGCCCCTCGGCGCTGGAGGTCTTCGAAAACCTGCCGCGCTCGATCCACTGCCTGGTCATCGCCTTTTCCGAAAATCCGGGCGGCTATGCCTATGGCGAGGCCATCGCGGTGATCCGCTCGGAACATCCCGACCTGCTGCGCCGCTCCTGCATCCACGAAGAAGTGGCGCAGGGCCTGGGCCTGGGTAACGACTGGCCCGAGGCGCGGCCCTCGATCTTCAACGACGACGACGAGTTCGCCCTGCTCACCACCCATGACGAGATGCTGCTGAAAATCCTCTACGATCCCCGGCTGAAGCCGGGCATGGACGCCGACACCGCGCGCCCCATCGTCAAGGACCTGGCGGCACAGCTCGCGGGCGGTCTCGGGCCGAGCTGACTTTCAAAGGAGTAACCCATGGGCATTCTGGATTTCCTCTCGGGCCAGTTCATCGACGTGATCCACTGGGTGGACGACACCCGCGACACGATGGTCTGGCGTTTCGAGCGCGAGGGGCACGAGATCAAATACGGCGCCAAGCTGACCGTGCGCGAGGGGCAGTCGGCGGTGTTCGTGCATGAGGGGCAGCTGGCGGATGTGTTCACGCCCGGTCTCTACATGCTCGAGACCAACAACATGCCGATCATGACCTCGCTCCAGCACTGGGATCACGGCTTCCGCTCGCCCTTCAAATCCGAGATCTATTTCGTCAACACGACGCGGTTCAACGGGCTGAAATGGGGCACCAAGAACCCGATCATCTGCCGCGATCCGGAATTCGGCCCGGTGCGGCTGCGCGCCTTCGGCACCTATTCGGTGCGCGTCGCCGACGCGGCGAAGTTCCTCACCGAGATCGTCGGCACCGATGGCGAGTTCACCTCCGACGAGATCAGCTTTCAGATCCGCAATATCATCGTGCAGGAATTCTCGCGGCTGATTGCCGGCTCGGGCATTCCGGTGCTCGACATGGCGGCCAACACCGCCGATCTGGGCAAGATGCTGGCCGAAGGGATCTCCGCCACCATCGCGGAATACGGGCTGACCTTGCCCGAGCTTTATATCGAGAACATCTCGCTCCCCGACGCGGTGGAAAAGGCGATGGACAAGCGCACCTCGATGGGGGTGATCGGCAATCTGGATGCCTATACCAAGTTCCAGGCCGCCGAGGCGCTGGGGGCCGAGGGCTCTGCCGCCGGTCAAGCCATGGGCACCGGGTTCGGCGCCGGGCTCGGCATGTCGATGGGCGCGCAGATGAGCGGCGCGCAGGCCGGCCCCTGGGGCGCCCGCCCGGCGGCGGCGTCACAACCCGCCGCATCGGCCCCGCCGCCGCCTCCCCCGCCGCCGGTCGAACATGTCTGGCACATCGCCGAGAACGGCCAGACCAGTGGCCCATTCTCCAAGGCGCGGCTGGGTCGCATGGTGACCGAGGGCGGGCTGACCCGCGAAACCTATGTCTGGACCCAGGGCCAGGACGGCTGGCAGCGCGCCGAGGATGTGACCGAGCTGGCGCAGCTCTTCACCGTCATGCCGCCGCCGCCCCCGGGCGCGTGACGGGCGCGGACGGCCTGCCCGCCCTCCGCCCGCTCAGAGGATTTCCACCTCGACAAAGCTCATCGGCGCGTCGCCCACGTTGATGACATTGTGCTCGGTGCCCTTGTCGCGGCGATAGGCCTGCCCCGCCGGGGTGAACACATCGCGGGTCTCGCCGCCCGGCAGCTCCAGCCGCATGGTCAGATCGGTCACCGCGACGATCACGTAATCATGCGCGTGCACATGCCAGCCGGTTTCCGCGCCGGGGGCGAAATCGAAGCGCGTGGTGCGGGTCTTGTCATCCGACAGCAGCGCGGTGGCGACGGCTTCAGTTCTGGCCATGGTCAGAGTCCTTTTCGATTTCGAAAGACGCGGGAACCACACGCTCCGGCAGCTTGCTCATCAGCATCGGGCCCATGCAGCCGTCGCGCGGGAACGGCACATCGTCGTCGCGCACCGCCGGGAAAGGCCGCGACGGGTCCACCTGAGAGCCGATGACCAGCCGCCCGTCGAGGCACAGATCCTGCGCCGCATTGCCGATATTGAAGCCAAAGCCCCCCGGCCCGCAATCGGTGCCGGCGCCATCCATGTTCCAGGCCTGCGGCATCGGGTGGCCCTGCCCGAACACGGTGAATTCCGGCCCCGAGGGGCGGAAGCTCAGCGACCAGGTGGTCTCTTCGTTCAGCATGCCAAGCGCCCAGCGACCGATGGGCTCGTTGTCGCGATAGCCCTCGATCACGAAACAGGTCAGGTCGCTCGCCCGCACCTCCTCGCGCCCCAGCAGCGCCGCATCGAAGGACAGCGCGCCGCGCATGGCATAGCCGCCGGAGCCCTGCCACTCGAACCGGTAGCTGGCATTCTCCGCCCACGCCGGCGCCGCGCCAAGGCCCAGCCCCGCCACCAGGAAAATCGTCCAAATCCGCTGTCTCACACGCCCCTCATTCGCCGTGTCGCCGTCTCTGTCGGCGCCACCCTACTCAGCACCGCGGCAAAGGAAAACCGGGTTCCATCCCCCCGTCATCCGCCCTAGGGTCGCGCTGCCGAACCACCGGGGGCGAGGATGACCGAAGAACACCGTTTTCCCTGCGAACAATGCGGCGCCGATTACCGCTACGATCCCACCGAGGGCCAGCTTGTCTGCGACCATTGCGGCGACGTGAAGGAGATCGGCGAGACCGGCCCCTGGAAGAAGGGCATCCGCGAGCTCGATTTCCGCGCCGCGCTCGACAATCTCCTGCCCTTGCAGGAGATGGAGGATCTGCGCGTCACCCAATGCCCCAATTGCGGGGCGGAGGTGGAGTTCGATCCCGACAGCCACGCCACCGAATGCCCGTTCTGTGCCACGCCCGTGGTCACCGATACCGGCACGCACCGGCAGATCAAGCCGCGCGGGCTGCTGCCCTTCGCGCTCGACGAGGCGGCGGCGCGCGAGGCGATGACGCAATGGCTGGGGCGGCTCTGGTTCGCGCCGAACGGCTTGCAGGAGTATGCCCGCAAGGGCCGCAAGATGCAGGGCATCTATGTGCCCTACTGGACCTTCGACGCGCAGACCGCCTCGGATTACCGGGGCGAGCGCGGCACGGTCTATTACGAGACCCGGCAGGTGATGCGCGACGGCAAGATGCAGACCGTGCGGGTGGCCAAGGTACGCTGGCGCGCCGCCTCCGGCCGGGTGGCGCGGTTCTTCGACGATGTGCTGGTGCTGGCCTCGCGCTCTCTGCCCAAGCGCTTCACCGACGCGCTGGAGCCCTGGGATCTGAGCCGGATGGAGCCCTATCAGCCGGAATTCCTCGCCGGATTCCGCGCCGAGGGCTATCAGGTCGATCTCGACGAGGGCTATCAGGAGGCCCGCGCCCTGATGGACCGGCAGATCGAGCGCGACGTGAAATTCGACATCGGCGGCGACCGCCAGCGCATCCACCGCATCGACACCGCCGTATCGAACGTGACCTTCAAGCATATCCTGCTGCCGGTCTGGATGGCGGCCTACAAATATCGGGGCGAGACCTACCGCTTTGTCGTCAACGGCACCACCGGGCGGGTGCAGGGCGAGCGGCCCTGGTCGGCCTGGAAGATCGCCTTTGCGGTGCTGCTCGGACTCATCGTGGCGGGGGTCGTGGGCTATGTCGCGGCACAGAGCCATTAGACACGAATGAAGGGCGGGCATCGCTGCCCACCCTTCCACGGCAACCCGAGAACAGACCTCGGGGAAGGCGGGACGGGGATCACCGCCTCAGCCTATCCTCTGGTCACCGCGATCCTTTTGGCCTTGCCGGTCTCCGGCGCCTTGCGCGGCACCGTGACCTGAAGCACGCCGTCCTTCATCTGGGCCTCGGCGCGACCGGCATCGGCATCGCCCGGCAGGCGGAACGAGCGGCGAAACGCGCCGTATTCCCGTTCCGAGAAATACCAGGTGTCGCCCGTGTCCTCGCGGGTTTCGGATTTCTCGCCGATCACCGTCAGAACGCCGTCATCCACCGTCAACTCGACCGCGTCCTCGGGCACGCCGGGCAACTCCACCGAGATCCGGTAAGCGTTGTCGTTCGACGAGGCATCGGAAGCTGGCGAGAGCCATTCCGAGAGCTTTGTGCTCAGGCCCTTCAACGGTGCGTAGAGATGCGGCCAGAGGCCTGTTTGTGTGGTTTCAACCATGACAGACACCTCCTTTCCTTACGCTTGGGATTATCCCGCAACCTGCCGCACGGCGCCATGATCCTGCGCAAATCGCGGCCTTGTGCCGGCGGAATTCCCGGGGCAGTTTGCGGTAACAAAAACGGGGAAACACCATGATCCTATGCTGCGGAGAATCGCTGATCGACATGCTGCCGCGCACCGCCACCACCGGCGAGGCGGCCTTTGCGCCGGTGCCGGGCGGCGCGGTGTTCAACACCGCCATCGCGCTGGGGCGGTTGGGCGCGCCGGCGGGCTATTTCGGCGGGCTCTCCACCGATCTCTTCGGCGATGCGCTGGCCGGGGCGCTCACCGCCTCGCGGGTCGATTTCACGCTTTGCCCACGATCGGCGCGGCCCACGACGCTGGCCTTTGTCACGCTCACCGACGGTCACGCGCAATATGCCTTCTATGACGAGGCCACCGCCGGGCGGATGCTGGGCGAGGCCGATCTGCCGGAGCTGGGCGACGACGTCGATGCGCTGTTTTTCGGCGGTATCAGCCTCGTCGCCGAGCCCGCCGCCGAGGCCTATGCGGCGCTCTGCGCGCGGGCGGGCGACAGGCTGGTGATGATCGACCCGAATATCCGCCCGGGCTTCATCACTGACGAGGCGCGCTACCGGGCAAGGCTGTCGCACATGCTGGCGCGGGCGGATGTGGTGAAGATCTCCGACGAGGACATGGCGTGGCTCGGCACAACGCCTGCCGAGTTGATCGCCGGCGGCACGGCGCTGGTGCTGGAAACGCGCGGCGCCGAGGGTGTGCTGGCGCTGACCGGCGCGGGCTCGATGGAGGTGCCGGCGGAGAAGGCCGAGGTGGTCGATACGGTCGGCGCCGGCGATACGTTCAACGCGGGGCTTCTGGCCGGGCTGGCGCGCGAGGGGCTGCTGAGCCGCGCCGCGCTGCGTGCCGCATCGCTCGACGCGCTGCGCCCCTGCGTGACGCTGGGCGCGCGGGCGGCGGCGGTAACGGTCAGCCGCGCCGGCGCCAACCCGCCCTGGGAATCCGAGCTGTGAGGGTCCTGATCCAGCGCGTCTCGGAGGCGCGGGTGAGTGTGGGCGGCGCCGTGCTGGGCGAGGTCGGGCCGGGGCTTCTGGTGCTCGTCTGCGCCATGCAGGGCGATGGCGAGGCACAGGCGGAGAAGCTGGCGGCGAAGGTCGCCAAGCTGCGCATCTTCAAGGACGATGAGGGGCGGATGAACCGCTCGGTCCGCGATATCGGCGGCGCCGCGCTGGTGGTGAGCCAGTTCACCCTGTCCGCCGACACACGCAGCGGCAACCGCCCCGGATTTTCGGCAGCCGCCGCGCCCGAGCTCGGGGAGCGGCTCTACGAGCATTTCGCCGCGCGGCTTCAGGTCGAGGGCGTGCCGGTCGCCACCGGCCGCTTCGGCGCCGATATGCAGGTGGCACTGATCAATGACGGGCCAGTGACGATCTGGATGGACAGCGATGGGTGACGGGGTGGTGGGCAAATTGCCCACCCTACGAGTGAGCCGCATCACGGCAACGCTCCCCCGTAGGGTGGGTTTCCAACCCACCACACCTCACACCGGGTTCGGCACCGGCTCTCCGGCGAAGAACGCCCGCAGGTTCGCCACCGCCATGCGGCCCATATCCTCGCGCACCTCCAGCGCTGCCGTGCCCAGATGCGGCAGCAGCACGGCATTTTCCAGCGCCAGCAGCGCTTCGGGCACGCGCGGCTCGTGCTCGTAGACATCCAGCCCCGCGCCAGCGATGACGCCCGCCTCCAGCGCCGCGATCAGCGCCGCCTCGTCGACGATATCGCCCCGCGCGATATTGATCAGATGCGCCGTGGGCTGCATCGCCGCCAGCACGCCCGCGCTCACCAGGTGATGGGTCTCGGGGCTGGCGGGCACCGAGACCACCAGCACATCCACCGCCGCCGCCAGCGCCTCCGGCGAAGCGCAACGGGTGGCGGGGAAGTCGAGCGTCTTTTCCGACCGGCTGGCATAGGCGACCTCCATGCCAAAGCCGAAATGGCAGCGCCGCGCGATGGCCTGGCCGATCCTTCCCATGCCCAGAATGCCGACGCGCTTGCCGCTCATATGCAGCCCCAGCATCTGCACCGGGTGCCAGCCCTGCCAGCCGCCCGAGCGCACCAGCCGCTCGCCCTCGCCGGCGCGGCGGCAGCTCATCAGCATCAGCGTCATGGCGATGTCGGCGGTGGCATCGGTCACTGCGCCGGGGGTGTTGGTCACCATCAGCCCCGCCGCCTTTGCCGCCGCCACGTCGATGTGATTGTAGCCGACCCCGAAATTGGCGAGGATTTTGGCGCGCGGCGTGCCCGCCTCGGAAAAGACATCGGCACCGAAGGCATCGCCCAGCGTCACCAGCGCCCCGTCATACCCGGCGAGCGCCTCCAGCATCTCGTCGCGGCTGAGCGGATCGGGCCGGTCGCGATAGGTCACGTCGAAGAGGCCGCGCGCCTCGGCGACCACGCTCTCGGGCAGGTTGCGGGCGATGAGGATGCGGGTCAATGCAGCCGCGCCCCGAGGGGCACCTCCTGATCGGGGCCGGCCAGCACCACCGCGCCGGCCTCGTCCATGAACCCGAGCGTCAGGCATTCCGACATGAACGGCCCGATCTGGCGCGGCGGGAAGTTCACCACCGCCATGACCTGCCGCCCGACCAGTGTTTCCGGATCGTAATGCACGGTGATCTGCGCCGAGCATTTCTTTTCCCCGATCTCGGGGCCAAAATCGATCCAGAGCTTGATCGCGGGCTTGCGCGCCTCCGGAAAGGGCTCGGCCCGGATCACCCGGCCCACGCGGATATCGACTTTCAGGAAGTCATCGAAGCTTGCTTCAGCCATTGGCCAGCTCCCGCGAGCGGTCCGCGGCGGCGGCCACCGTCGCCTTGATCAGCGGCGGCAGGCCGGTCTCGGCGTCCATCAGCACCTCCAGCCCGGCCTGCGTCGTGCCATTGGGCGAGGTCACATTGCGGCGCAGCTGGCTCGGGTCCTCATCGGCCTGCATGGCCAGCGCCCCTGCCCCCGCGACCGTCGCCCTGGCCAGCGTCATCGCCAGCTCCGGCGCCAGCCCCTGCGCCTCGCCCGCCGCGGCGAGGCATTCGATCATGTGGAACACATAGGCCGGCCCCGAGCCGCTGACGCCGGTCACCGCATCCATCTGCGCCTCGGTCTCGAGCCGCACGACCCCGCCCACGGCGGAGAGCAGCTCTTCGGCCTGCGCCATCTGCGCGGCGGAAGCGTGGGCGTTGCCGACAATCGCGGTGATGCCCTGCCCCACGGCAGCGGGAGTGTTGGGCATGGCGCGGATCACCGGCGTCTCGGCGCCCAGCATGCGCTCATAGCTGTCGATGAGAATGCCCGCCGCCACCGACAGGAACAGCGTGCCGCCATTGCCGAGCGGCACCAGCGAGGGCAGTGCTTCGGTCATCATCTGCGGCTTGACCGCCACCAGCACGATGGCCGGATCGGCGGGCAGCTGCTCGTTCAGCCGAACGCCCTGCGCCTTGAGCCAGTCGGACGGGTGCGGATCCAAGACCCAGACCGATGTTGCGGGCAACCCGCGTTTCAGCCAGCCTTCGAGCATGGCCGAGCCCATCTTGCCACAGCCCAGAAGCACGAGCCCCCGGCGCGCGATATCCCCATTCTGCATGATGTCTGTCTCCTAACGTCGGCGCCAATCTGTCGCGCCGCGCGTCGGGATTCAAGCGTGGAGACGTTGCGGGATGCGGCAACGGTCGCAGCCGGAGCGATTGTCTTGCCGCCGGGGACCACCCCAAGATTTTTCGTACGAAAAATCTTGGGGCCAGCGTGTAGGTCAGGCCCGGCCGTAGGCCTCGGCGATGGCGATCTGGATCGCTTCGGAGGCGGGTTTGCCCGCCCAGGCGATGAGCTGGAACGCCGGGTAATAGCGTTCCGACGACAGCACCGCCGCGGAAATCATCGTGTCGATCTGCTCGGGGCTGGCGCTCTGCCCGCCCGCGAGCACCAGACCGTAGCGGTAGACCATCAGCTTGTGCTCGGCCCAGTAGCTGAACGAACCCGCCCAGCATTGATCGTTGGCCGCGTTCAGCCCGGCATAGAGCTCGGGCAGGGTCTGCTCCGGCGGCTCCATCTCGAAGGTGCAGATCAGGCGCAGGGTCTCGTCATAGGGCGACCAGGCGAGCGTGATCGAATAGGTGCGCCACTGCCCTTCCACCGCCATGGCGATCTGGTCCTCGGCAACGCGGTCGAAATCCCATTCGTGATGTTCGGCGAGCGTTTCGACGATGTCGATGGGGTGAATCTCGTCGCTCAGAAACTCTTCGGACAGTGCCATGCGCCACCTCTTTCTGCTCGTAGCGCCGGGGAAATGGCTGCGCCCCAAGCGCTAGCTGACTGCTCTAGGGGCTGGGAGTTGTTTCCCTCCCCTAGCTACATATCGTGCATGTGGGGGGCAGCTTCTGTAAAGCGAAATATTTGCGACCGACGCAATAAGTTGTGGATGACTGACTGCCGCGCCCAAGATGGCGGCTGTGGATATGTGGGCAAGTCGGGGGATTAAAGGCAGCGCTGCTTCGGACCCCCGGTCAGGACACGAAATCCTGCCCGTAGCAGACCGAGAGCACCGCCGGCGCCGCCAGCTCCGACACCACCTCGAAGCGCTGCTCCAGCAGGCGCTCGCCATCCGCCTCCAGCGCCATGATCCACTCCCCCGGCACCATCTCGTAGGGAAACTCGAAGGTGAAAAGGTTGAGGCTGCTGCGTCCCTCGGCAATCGGCGCCGTCCAGCTTTCGCGGGTGATGCCTTCAGGCCCCATCGGCGGATGTGTCACGATCACATTCATATCCCGCGCGCCGGCCCCGGGGCGCAGGGTGAACTTGATGCCGAAGCTGATCCCCGCCTTCGCCGGCACCACCCGTGTGGTCACATCCATCTCGCGGCTCTGGTCGATGAGGTTGATCTCGCCCATCAGCGTGTCGGGCGCCGGCCGCGCGCCCCGCTTTGTGACCTGACAGATCACCCCGTGATCCAGCAGGACCAGCGGATCGTGCGCATAGGAGGGCGCGGTCTGCGCCGCAACCGGCGCCGGCAGGACCGCAAGAGCGGAGACGGCGAGGGCGAAGAGGCGGGACATCGGCGGCTCCGAGACGGGACAACTCGCGGCCCGGATAGCGCAGACACCTCCTCGGGGGAAGAGGCGCGCCCGCCAATGCCGCGCGATGCGCATGAAAACGCCCGCCGTCTCCGGCGGGCGTCTGGAAGATACAGGCTGCGAGAGCGGATCAGCCGATGGCGGCGGCTTTCACATCCTCGTCGATATAGGGCACGTATTGCTCGAAATTGTCGGCAAACATCTTCACCAGCTTCGCCGCCTGCGCGTCGAACGCCTCCTTGTCCGACCAGGTGCGGCGCGGATCGAGCAGCAGCTCCGGCACGCCCTCGACCGACACCGGCACTTCGAAGCCAAAGTTCGGATCCTTGCGGAAATCGACCTTCGCCAGCGAGCCGTTCAGCGCCGCGTGCAGCAGCGCACGGGTCGCCTTGATCGGCATGCGGTGGCCGGTGCCGTAGGCGCCGCCGGTCCAGCCGGTGTTGACCAGCCAGCAGGTCGCGCCGTGCTTGGCGATCTTGTCACGCAGCAGGTTACCATAGACCTCGGGGCGCAGCGGCATGAAGGGCGCGCCGAAGCAGGTCGAGAAGGTCGGCTGCGGTTCGGTCACGCCACGCTCGGTCCCTGCAACCTTCGAGGTGAAGCCCGACAGGAAGTGATACATCGCCTGCGCCGGGGTCAGCCGCGCGATCGGCGGCAACACCCCAAAGGCGTCGCAGGTCAGCATGATGATGTTCTTCGGATGGCCACCCAGCGCGGTCGCCGACGCGTTGGAGATATATTCCAGCGGGTAGGCGCAGCGCATGTTGGCGGTCAGACTGTCGTCGTCGAAATCGAGCTCGAAGGTCTCGGGATCGAAGACCATGTTCTCGATCACGGTGCCGAATTTCGAGGTCGTGGCGTAGATTTCGGGCTCGGCCTCGGCGCTCAGGTTGATGGTCTTGGCATAGCAGCCGCCTTCGAAGTTGAAGGTGCCGCGATCCGACCAGCCGTGTTCGTCATCGCCGATCAGCACGCGCTCGGGGTCGGCCGAAAGCGTGGTCTTGCCGGTGCCCGACAGGCCGAAGAACACGGCTGTGTCCACCGGGTTGTTCGGCGCGTGGTTGGCCGAGCAGTGCATCGCCATGATGCCCTTGAGCGGCAGCAGGTAGTTCAGCAGCGTGAAGACCGATTTCTTGTTCTCGCCGGCATATTCGGTGTTGGCGATCAGGATCGTCTTCTTGTCGAAGTTCAGCGCGATGACCGTATCCGAGCGGCAGCCGTGCTTTTCCGGGTCGGCCTTGAAGCTCGGGCAGTTGATCACGGTGAAATCGGCGATGAAATCGTCCAGCGCGTCGCGTTCGGGGCGGCGCAGCATGTGGCGGATGAAGAGACCGTGCCAGGCCAGCTCGGTGACCATGCGCACCTTGATCGAATAGGCCGGGTCGGCGCCGCCGGTCAGGTCCTCGACGAAAAAGTCGCGCCCCTTCATGTGCTCGATCATGTCTTCATAGAGACGGTCGAACCCCTCGGGCGACATCTCGCGGTTGTTTTCCCACCAGATCTTGTCGGCCACCGTGTCGGTCTTGACCACGTGCTTGTCCTGGGGCGAACGACCGGTGAACTTGCCGGTGGAAACGTAAAAGGCGCCGCCCTTGCCCAGCGTGCCTTCGCCGCGTTTCAGGGCGGCCTCGATCAGCGCCGGCTCCATAAGATTGTAATAGACATTGCCCAGCCCTTCGATCCCCTGATCTTCCAGCCGGAATTGCGGGTTTACCCGTCCAAATGTCATCTGCCAAGCTCCTGTAGCCGCGCATGACGCGGCGGTCGTCAGTAAGAACGAAAAAAGAAGTCGTTCACCGGAAGCGCCCGCCACCGGCACCGGTCCCTTTAGCACGAGGGCTGACGTTAGGAACAGGAGGCATCTTGCGAGTTAGCGCAACCAAGTTCGGTTTAGCGTTAGCACCCGCGAAACCCCGCCGAACGGCCCGGCACCAACTGAGGCATTTTAGCCATTCGTTACCACATTTCCGCTGCAATCGGGGCTGGACGCTTGCCTGATTCGCAGTTTGGGATTGTTGTAAAGCCCAAATTCACGCATAGTCGTGGCAAAAAACGGGCAAGAAGAGCAGAATAAGGAACCAGTGCCATGTCGAAAATCGCCCTTGTGGACGATGACAGGAACATCCTGACATCGGTATCGATGACTCTGGAGGCAGAGGGCTTTGAGGTCGAAACCTATAATGATGGCCAGTCCGCGCTGGACGCATTCAGCAAGAAGATGCCCGATATGGCCGTCTTCGACATCAAGATGCCGCGCATGGACGGGATGGATCTTCTGCAACGGGTGCGGCAGAAATCCAAGATGCCGGTGATCTTCCTGACCTCCAAGGATGACGAGATCGACGAGGTGCTCGGCCTGCGCATGGGGGCCGACGATTACGTGAAAAAGCCGTTTTCGCAACGGCTTCTGGTGGAACGCATCCGCGCGCTTCTGCGCCGCCAGGAGGCGGTGGCCGGCGATGTGGTGGGCGACACCGAGGAAACCAAGCTGATGACCCGCGGCTCGCTGGTCATGGATCCGCTGCGCCACGCGGTGAGCTGGAAGGGGCAGGACGTGTCGCTGACCGTGACCGAATTCCTGCTGCTCCAGGCGCTCGCGCAGCGCCCCGGCTTCGTCAAGTCGCGCGACCAGCTGATGGACGTGGCCTATGACGATCAGGTCTATGTCGACGATCGCACCATCGACAGCCATATCAAACGTCTGCGGAAGAAGATGCGCACCGTCGATGCGGATTTTTCCGCCATCGAAACCCTCTATGGGATCGGGTATCGTTACAACGAAGAGTAAGCGATGGCCCTCGCCGAAAGGATCTCGATGCGCGACGATCAGCCTGGCGAACGGCAGGACGCCGATGTTGTGCTGGGCGACGACTGGGTCGCCCCCGACAGCACGGTGGAAAAAGAGCTGCGCGACAGCCGCGCGCGGCGCAGCCTGTTTTCGCTCAACCGCTCGCCGCTGACCCGCAAGATCATCACGTTCAACCTCATTGCGTTGAACGTGCTGGTGGCGGGTATTCTCTGGCTGAACTCCTCACGCGACACGCTGGTGCTGCAACGCGCCAATGCGCTCAACTCCGAGATCGAGCTGATCGCCGACGTGTTCGAGGCACAGCTCCCCGATGCCCCTCCGGTCGCGCTTGGCAGCGCGCCGGGCTTTGATCTTTCGGCCACGCTCGATGGGCTCGACCTGCGGCAGGGGGTCGAGCTTCTGGTCTTCGATACCGGCAATTTCCTCGTCGGCGAAACCTCGGGCAGCCTGCCCGGGCCGACCCCGGTGGATCCGCGCGGCGAGGACCATCGCACCCTGATTTCCGATTTCCTCGACAGTATCTGGCGCGGCGTCGCCGGCATGTTCTCCTATTTCGAGCAGCAGCCCGAACTGTCGCTGGAAGACCGGCTGCGCCGGATGATCGAATCCGGCGATCCGGCAGCGACGCGCGTAGAAGCGGGCACCGGCAGCGCCGGCGAAACCCTGTTCACCGCGCTCTCGCCGATCCGTCAGGGGGATACGATCGCCGGCACCGTGGCGATGATCACAACCTCGGCGGAAATCGACGCCGCCGTCAGCGCCGAACGCGAGCGGGTGTTGCAGATGTTCGTAATCGCCACGCTGGTCTCCATCGGGCTCAGCCTGGTGCTGGCCTCAACCATCGCCAACCCGATCTCGGATCTGGCCGACGCCGCCGAGATCGGCCGCGACCGCAACACGAACAAGAACGGCTCGCGCCGCATCCGCATCCCCGACCTGACCGCCCGGCCCGACGAGATCGGCCGCCTCTCCGGCGCGCTGCGCGGCATGGTCGCGGCGCTTTACGACCGCATCGACGGCAACGAACAGTTCGCCGCTGACGTCGCGCACGAGATCAAGAACCCGCTGGCCAGCCTGCGCTCGGCCATCGGCTCGCTGAGGATCGTGAAAAAGGATGAGCATCGCGACAAGCTGCTCGATGTGATCGAGCATGATGTGCGCCGTCTCGACCGGCTGGTCAGCGATATCTCCAATGCCTCGCGGCTGGATTCCGAACTGGTGAAAGAGGAAGAGCAGGAATTCGACCTGCTGGAGATGCTCGGCAATCTCACCCAGTTCCTGGGCGAGGATGCGCGTCGCAAGGGGGTGGAGTTTATCACCGACCTGCCCGGCAACCCGATCCGGATCAACGGGCTGGAACCGCGGCTGGCGCAGGTCTTTGTCAACCTCATCACCAATGCGATCAGCTTTTGCGAGGATGGCGACGCGATCCGCGTCTGGGCGCGGCGGCGCGACAATCGCGTGCTGGTGGTGGTCGAGGATACCGGCCCCGGCATCCCCGAGGAGGCGCTGCAAAAGATCTTCAAACGGTTCTATTCGCAGCGCCCCGAGACCGATTTCGGCAACAACTCGGGCCTTGGGCTCGCGATCTCCAAGCAGATCGTCGAGGCGCATGGCGGCGTGATCTGGGCCGAGAACATCCGCCCGACCGAGGCCGATGTGACCTCGGAACCGCTGGGCGCGCGCTTTGTCGTGGGCCTGCCGATCTGATCCGGTGCGCTCCGACACGCCCCCTCCCCTGCATGCCACCGCCGTCGCGGTCGCCGGCAACGGCCTGCTCATCCGGGGCGCCTCGGGCAGCGGCAAATCCGGGCTGGCACTGGAGATGATGGCGCGCGGCGCGCAGCTCGTGGCAGACGATCAGGTCATTGTCACGGCATGCGACGGCGCGCTCTGGCTCTCGGCCCCGGAAACGCTGCACGGCATGATCGAGGCGCGCGGTCTCGGCCTGCTGGCTGCAAGCGCCAGCGGCCCCGTCCGGCTGGCTGCGATGCTCGATCTCGACAGGCCCGAGACGGAGCGATTGCCGCAGCGCCGCGAAATCATGCTGCAAGGGCAAAGAATCCCCTTGCTTCACAAAGCCGCGCATCCCTATTTTCCCGCAGCCCTCGTGCAATATCTAAAGGAGGGCAGGAGGGAATAGAGCGCAATGCAGGATCAGCCGACAGGAAGCCAGCGGGTCGTCCTGGTCACCGGGCCCTCCGGCGCGGGCAGATCCACGGCGATCAATGCGCTCGAGGATTTCGGCTATGAGGCAATCGACAATATCCCGCTGAGCCTGATCCCCCGCCTGTTGCTTGAGGGCGGCGCTCTGGCGCGCCCGGTGGCGCTGGGGATCGACATCCGCAACCGCGATTTCTCGGTCCAGCGCCTGATCGACCTGCACCGGAAACTGAGCGCGGAGCCAACGCTCGAGGCGCAGCTGCTCTATCTCGACTGCGCTCCGTCTGTGCTCGCCCGGCGCTATTCCGAGACCCGCCGGCGCCATCCGATGGCGCCCGACGAGAGCTATACGCAGGGCATCGCCCGCGAGCTGGAGCTGCTGGAGGACGCGCGCACCGCTGCCGATATCCTGATCGACACAAGCGAGCTGTCGCCGCACGATCTGCGCGCGCAGATGGAAGGCGCTTTCACCGATCAGACCGGCCAGCGGCTGGCGGTCTCGCTGCACAGCTTTTCCTACAAGCGCGGCGTGCCGCAGGGGCTCGACTGGGTGTTCGACTGTCGGTTTCTCGACAACCCGCACTGGCAGCCGGAGCTGCGCGCGCTCACCGGGCTCGACGCCGCGGTGACGGATCATATCGCCCGCGACGCACGCTTTGCACCCTTCATCGCAAAGCTCACGGATCTGGCGCTTTTCGTGCTGCCCGCGTGCAAGGAAGAAGGCAAGGCGCATCTGTCCTTCGGCTTTGGATGTACCGGCGGGCAACACCGCTCGGTTGCCGTGGCGGAAATGGTCACTGGTGCCCTTGCAGAGCATGGCTGGCAGGTGTCAACTAGACACCGCGAGCTGGAACGACGCGGCCTTGGCGCCCGGTCCGGGCAAGGCGAAGCGAGCGGAGGAAGGCAGGGGTGATCGGCATCGTGATCGTGGCCCATGGCGGACTGGCGCGGGAATATCTCGCGGCGGTGGAGCATGTTGTGGGCGCGCAGCCCGGAATCGTGGCCGTGTCGATCGAGGCGGATCACGACCGCGGCGGCAAACAGGCCGAGATCTGCAATGCGGCCGATACGGTGGATACCGGCGACGGTGTGGTTCTGGTGACCGACCTCTATGGCGGCTCGCCGTCGAACCTGTCGCTGCTCGCCTGCCAGCCGGAAAATCGCCGTATCCTCTATGGCATGAACCTGCCGATGCTGATCAAACTGGCGAAAAGCCGGCAGCAGCAGGTGCCCGATGCGGTAAAAGGCGCGCTGGAAGCGGGTCGGAAATATATTGACAGCATGAACGTCAAGCCCGATCCCCACTGAGTGAGAAAGACGCCGGTGGCGCCGCAAGGGAAGACAGAACTCCATGACCGAAACCGTGCAACGCGTGCTGAAGATCGTGAATGAAAAGGGGTTGCATGCCCGTGCCTCCGCCAAGCTGGTCGAGGTGGTCGAGGGGTTCGACGCGCGCGCCGAAGTCACAAAAGACGGGCTCTGCGCGGGCGGCGACAGCATCATGGGGCTTTTGATGTTGGCAGCCTCCAAAGGAACCTCTATTCAGGTTGAAACCTCGGGGCCGGACGCGCTTGCGCTGGCCGATGCGCTGGAAGCATTGGTCGCCAACCGTTTCGGCGAAAAGGATTAGGTGCCGGGCCCCGGTCCGGATGTTGGCAAAACGGGACAGAGCGGGCACATGGTTGAGAGTTATCAGGCCACTGCCGGACAGGGCAAAGTGACACGGCCGCAACCCGCTCCCTATGACAAACGCAAGCTGAGCTATGCCAACACCTTCACCAACCCGTGGAAGGCGAACACCATTCGCGCCATGGAATGGGCCACGGGCAAGCTGCCGCTGATCCGTCTCGTGCGCCGCTTCGAGCGCGCTGGCGTGCCCGACGGGCAGGCCTTCTGGCAGCAGGCGCTGGGGCATATGAAGATCGAGCTTCAGACCCCAGAGGAGCAGATCCGCCGCATCCCCGAGAAAGGCCCGCTGATCGTGGTCGCCAACCACCCGCACGGGCTGGTCGACGGGATGATCCTGGCCGAGCTGATCGGACGCGTGCGCACCGATTACAAGATCCTGACCCGCTCGCTTCTGACCGGCGTGAAGGAGATCGAGCAATTCATGATCCCGGTGCCCTTCCCGCATGAGGCCAATGCCCGCGAGGAAAGCCTGGAGATGCGCGCCAAGGCGATGGATCATCTGAAGAAGGGCGGCGTGATCGCGCTGTTCCCATCGGGCGTTGTGGCGGCGTCGAAAACCCTGCTCGGCCCGGCGGTCGAGGCGATCTGGAACCCGTTCACCGCCAAGATGATCCAGCGCTCGGGCGCAACCGTGGTGCCGATCTATTTCCCCGGTCAGAACAGCCGCGCCTATCAGGTCGCCAACAAGCTGTCGCCGACCGTCCGGCAGGGCCTGCTGATCCACGAGGTCATGCATGCCTGTGGCCGCCCGCAACGGCCCGTGGTGGGCGAGCCCGTCACCCCCGAGGCGGTGAAGGCATGGTCCGGAAAGCAGCGCGAATTCGTCGCCTGGCTGCGCGAGGCCACGCTCAGCCTGCGCCAGGAAACCTGACCCGCCACAGAAAATTCTTCGAATTTTCTGGACCCAAGATTTTTCGTACGAAAAATCTTGGGTCACGTCGCGATCAGCGCGTCGGCACCGGCTCCTCGCCACGGTAGTCGTAAAAGCCGCGCTTGGTCTTGCGGCCCAGCCAGCCGGCCTCGACATATTTCGTCAGCAGCGGACAGGGGCGGTATTTGGTATCGGCCAGCCCGTCATGCAGCACGTTCATGATCGCAAGGCAGGTGTCGAGCCCGATGAAATCCGCCAGTTCCAGCGGCCCCATCGGATGGTTCGCGCCGAGTTTCATCGCCATGTCGATGGAGCGCACATTGCCGACGCCTTCGTAAAGCGTATAGACCGCCTCGTTGATCATCGGCACCAGGATCCGGTTGACGATGAAGGCGGGGAAATCCTCGGCGCTGGCAGCGGTCTTGCCCAACCGTTCGACCACGCCCATGCAGGTCTCGTAGGTTTCCTGATCGGTGGCAATGCCCCGGATCAGCTCGACCAGCTGCATCAGCGGCACCGGGTTCATGAAGTGGAAGCCGAGAAATTTCTCTGGCCGGTCGGTGCGCGAGGCGAGCCGGGTGATCGAGATCGACGAGGTGTTGGAGGTCAGTATCGTGTTCGGCAGCAGATGCGGCGCCAGGCTGTCAAAGATCTTCTGCTTGACGCTTTCCTGCTCGGTCGCAGCCTCGATCACCAGATCGGTCTGACCGACATCCGCCATATCCAGCGTGGTCACGATTCTGGCCAGCGCGGCATCGCGGTCGGCATCGCTCACCTTGCCGCGGCTGACCTGCCGGTCGAGATTGCGGGCGATCAAATCCACGGCCTTATCCAGCGCGTCCTGGCTGACATCCGAAAGCCGCACCTCATAGCCGGCCAGCGCCATGACATGAGCGATCCCGTTGCCCATCTGCCCCGCGCCCACAACACCGATCCTGCTGATATCCATCGCCCATATCCCTGATATTTCGCGCCAAGCATAGGCACGCGCCGCCACCCGCCGCAAGGCGGACGCTACGGATTTGTCGGGCTTTTTCGCATTAGCGAAATGGCAAGACCTTTGCCCGAGTCTGCCTCCCGGGTGAGAATGAACAAAGGTGGGTGTGATGACCGTTGCCGTAACAGCGCATGGCGCGCTGGACTATTTTCCGTGCCGCTATGGCCGTTCGCGTGTGCTGTTCCGGGGGCCGCGCCGGTCGCTCGACGGGCCCTATATCGGCTTTCTCGGCGGGACAGAGACCTATGGGCGCTTTATCGAAACGCCGTTTCCGGCGCTGCTCGAGGCCGGGCTGGGCCAGCCCTGCGTGAATTTCGGCGTAATCAATGCCGGGCTCGACCTCTACCTGCACGACCCGGCGGTGCTGCATCTGGCCGAACGCGCCGATCTCTGCGTGCTCCAGATCATGGGCGCGCAGAACATGTCGAACCGCTATTACAGCGTGCATCCGCGCCGCAACGACCGCTTTCTGCGTGCCTCGGACCGGTTGCAGGCGCTATACCCAGAGGTCGATTTCACCGAGTTCCATTTCAACCGCCACATGCTCGGACGGCTGCAAGCGCTCGCCCCCGAGCGCTTTGCCGAAGTCGTCGAAGAGCTGCGGCTGGCATGGGTCGCCCGAATGAAGCACCTGCTCACCATGCTGCGCGGGCGAGTGCTGCTGCTCTATTTCTCCGAACATGCGCCATCGGAAAAACCGGTCATGGATCTCGACCGCGATCCGCTCTTCATCGACCGCACCATGCTTGAGGCGCTGCGCCCGCGCGCCGCCGGGCTGATCGAGGCACCACTTTCTGAGAGCGCGCGCATGCGCAGCAGCACCGGCATGGTCTTCAGCGATTTCGAGGCCGACGCCGCGGCAGAGCTGCTCGGCCCCGCGGCGCATGAAGAGGCCGCCGAAATCCTGCTGCCCCAGCTCTGCGAGCTTCTGGCCTGATCCGGAGACCGCCCGGTTTTTCAGCGCTTTGCCGGAAAGAGGGCACCGCGCGCCCGGCGATGCCGCGCTGCGGCGAGCCGACGCAGGCCAGGGTCATGGAATACGCACAGAGGCGGCGTATAGCTGGACGGGACAGTTCAGCCGCGTCATCACAGGCGCGGAAATGGAGACCCGTATGCATATCGAAAACCGCACCTTCGACGAACTCAAGGAAGGCGACAGCGCCGAGCTGCGCCGGCTGGTCACCGCCGACGACCTGCTGGCCTATGCCAATGTCTCGGGAAATCACAACCCGCTGCATATCTTCGATGAGGATGGCGATGGCGACGGCCGCCCCGAGGCGATGGCCCCCGGCTCCTTCATCGCGGCGCTGGTGGGGGCGGTGCTGGGCAATGTGCTGCCCGGCGCCGGCACGCTCTACCGCGCGCAGAGCTGGGTGTTCCACGCCCGGATCTTCGCCGATGACGAGATCGTCATGCGGGTGACCGTGACCGGCAAGAACGAGCAGGACACCACCGTGACACTCGCCACCGAAGTGCGCCGGGTCGCAGACGATGCGCTGGTGCTCTCCGGCGTGGCCGAGGTGCTCGCCCCGCGCCGCAAGGTCGAATACGACAGCCACGACCTGCCCGGCCTGATCGTACAGCGTCACCGGCATTTCGAGAAATTCCTGAAAAAGGCCGAACCGCTGCCGGCGCTGAAAACCGCCGTGGTCTGCCCCGACGAGCCGAACGCCCTCGGCGGCGCGCTCAAGGCCCGCGCCCATACGCTGATCGAGCCGATCCTGATCGGCGCGCCCGACAAGATCGCCGAGGTCGCCCGCGCCATGGGCGCCTCGCTCGACGGGATCGAGATCGTCGAGGAACCGCTGGAGCGCAACGCCGCGCGGCGGGCGGTCGAGCTGGTGCATGAGGGCCGCGCGCAGGCGATCATGAAGGGCCATCTGCACACCGACATGCTGCTGCGCCCGATCCTCGACAAGCAGACCGGGCTGCGCATGGGCCGCCGCTTCACCCATATCTTCGTGATGGACGTGCCGGGCTATCCGCATCCGCTGCTGGTGACCGATGCCGCCATCAACATCGCCCCCGATCTCAAGACCAAGGTCGATATCACCCAGAACGCCATCGACCTGGCGATCTCGCTGGGCATGGAACAGCCCAAGGTCGGCGTGCTTTCCGCGACCGAGACGGTCAACCCCGACATCCCCTCCTCGATCGACGCGGCGCTCCTGTCGAAAATGGCCGATCGCGGCCAGATCATCGGCGGGCTGGTGGAGGGGCCGCTGGCCATGGACAACGCGGTCGACATCGCCGCCGCGCGCACCAAGGGCATCACCTCGGCGGTGGCCGGCCATGCCGACATCCTCGTGGCGCCCAATCTCGATGCGGGCAATATGCTGGCCAAGCAGCTCACCTACATCTCGCACGCCGAAGCCGCGGGCGTGGTGATGGGCGCGCGGGTGCCGGTGATCCTCAACAGCCGGGCCGATGACGACATGAGCCGCCTCGCCTCCTGCGCCGTCGCGGCGCTGCATCACGCCCGGATCAACGGCATCACCGGCTGATCCCGCATTGGGTGGGCGATCCTTGCCCACCCTCCCCTCTCTTTCCCGCCCGGAACCGCACAGAATATCATTGCCGTCCAATCTATATTTCATTATTTCATGAAATGTGGAAACGAATCGCTTCACTCAGCTCAGCACCCTCAGTCACCCGCAGCGGATGGACCTATTCCGCCTGCTCCTGCGCCGCTATCCCGATGCGGTGCCGGCAGGCGAGATCGGCGCGGCACTGGGGCTGAAGGCCAGCACCGCCTCGGTCTACCTCTCCGCGCTGCGCGAGGCCGGGCTGATCACCCAGACCCGTGACGGCCGGTCGCTGCTTTACCGCGCCGATGTCGGCGCGATGCGCGGGCTGATCGGGTTTCTCTTCGACGATTGTTGCCACGGGCGCCCCGATCTCTGCCCGCCGCAGCCCTCCGCCCCCATGCAAGGAAACCCCGCCATGGCCCCCCGCAAGTACAATGTGCTGTTCATCTGCACCGGCAATTCCGCCCGCTCGATCCTGGCCGAGGCCCTGCTGCGCAATCTCGCCGGCGATCGGTTCGAGGCCTATTCCGCCGGCACACAGCCCTACTCCGAGCTGAACCCCATCGCCCTGGCGATGCTGGAAGACAAGGGTCTGCCGACGGCCACGCTGCGCGCCAAGCATGTTTCGGAATTCTGGGCCGCGGACGCGCCGAAGATGGATTTTGTCTTCACCGTCTGCGACCGCGCCGCGAATGAGGATTGCCCCGCCTGGGCTGGCCAGCCGATCAGCGCCCATTGGGGGCTGCCCGATCCGGTGAAAGCGACCGGCACCGACGCGGAAAAACGCCTCGCCTTCCAGCAGGTCTTCGGCATGCTGAAACACCGGCTCACGGCCTTCACCGCCCTGCCGCTCGGCACGCTCGACCGGATTTCCCTGCAACACGCCGTCGACCGTATCGGCCATCCCGACACCGAGGACCACACGCAATGACCACCTACGCTCTGAACGGGCTTGGCCGCATGGGCAAGCTCGCGCTCCGCCCGCTGCTCGAAAGCGGCGCGGAGATCGCCTGGATCAACGACGCGGTGGGCGATGCCGCGATGCATGCGCATCTGCTGGAATTCGACACGGTGCACGGGCGCTGGCCCGCCGCGTTCTCCCACGATGCGGACAGCGTCACCATCGACGGCACCTGCCTGCCCGTGCATGGCGAAAAACGCATCGAGGATCTGCCGCTCGACGGGATCGACGTGGTGATCGACTGCACCGGCGTCTTCAAGACCGAGGCCAGGCTCGCCCCCTATTTCGCCGCCGGCGTGAAGAAGGTCGTGGTCTCGGCCCCGGTCAAAGACGGCCCCACCGCCAATATCGTCTATGGCGTCAACAACGACGCATACGACCCGGCACAACATCACATCGTGACGGCGGCGAGCTGCACCACCAACTGCCTCGCCCCGGTGGTCAAGGTGGTGCACGAGAATCTCGGCATCAAACACGGCATGATCACCACGATCCACGACGTGACCAACACCCAGACCATCGTCGACCGGCCCGCCAAGGATCTGCGCCGCGCCCGTTCGGCGCTGAATTCGCTGATCCCCACCACCACCGGCAGCGCCAGCGCGATTACGCTGATCTACCCCGAGCTCACGGGCAAGCTGAACGGCCACGCGGTGCGGGTGCCGCTGCTCAACGCCTCGCTGACCGATTGCGTCTTCGAGCTCGAACGCGCCACGACCGCCGAAGAGGTCAATGCGCTCTTCAAACAGGCCGCCGAAGGCCCGCTCAGGGGCATTCTCGGCTATGAGGAGCGCCCGCTGGTGAGCTGCGATTATGTGAACGACCCGCGCTCCAGCATCATCGACGCGCCTTCCACCATGGTCACCGACGGCACCCAGCTCAAGCTCTACGCCTGGTATGACAATGAATGGGGCTATGCCAACCGGCTCGCCGATGTGGCGCGGATGGTCGGCGCCTCGCTCTGACATACCCCTTTCATCTTTCTGAAAAATACTCCCCCCAACGCCGCCACCCAAAGGACCGCCCGACATGCCGACCGACCGAGCCAGCGGGCTTGCCGCCTATGTGGCGGTGACCGCCGCCTACTGGGCCTTCATGCTCACCGACGGCGCGCTGCGCATGCTGGTGCTGCTGCATTTCCACACGCTCGGTTTTTCGCCGGTGCAGCTCGCCTATCTCTTCGTGCTCTACGAGATCGCCGGCGTGGTCACCAACCTCTCGGCGGGCTGGATCGCGGCGCGGTTCGGGCTGACCGCGACGCTCTATGCCGGGCTGACGCTTCAGGTCGTGGCGCTGCTGGCGCTGGCGCGGCTGGATCCGTCCTGGGCCATCGGCGCCTCGGTGGCCTATGTGATGCTGGTGCAGGGCGCGTCCGGCGTGGCCAAGGATCTCGCCAAGATGTCCTCGAAATCGGCGGTGAAGCTCTTGGCGCCCAAGGGCGGCGACGGGCTTTTCCGCTGGGTGGCGCTGCTGACCGGCTCCAAGAACGCGGTGAAGGGGCTGGGCTTTTTGCTCGGCGCGGCGCTGCTGGGGCTCGCCGGCTTCGTGCCTTCGGTGCTGGGCATGGCGGCGGTGCTGGCGGCGATCCTGATCGCGGTCGTGCTGCGCATGCCCTCCGGCCTGCCAACCGGGCGCAAGGACGCGGCATTCCGCGAGGTCTTTTCCAAGAACCGCAACGTCAACTGGCTGAGCCTCTCGCGGGTGTTTCTCTTTGGCGCGCGCGACGTGTGGTTCGTGGTCGGCATCCCGATCTATTTCTACGCGGTGCTGTCGGACGGCTCCGAGGCGGGCAACCGCATGGCGTTTTTCGTCATCGGCAGCTTCATGGCGGTCTGGATCATCCTTTACGGTGCGGTGCAAGCGGCCGCGCCGAAACTGCTGCACGCAAGAGCGCGCGGCGCGGCTGCCATCGTCGCCGATGCCAAAACCTGGGCGCTGGCGCTGAGCGTGGTGCCGCTGGCCCTGGCACTGCTCACCCTCGCCGCGGGCAGCCCCGCGCCCTGGCTGACCGCCCTGCTTGTGGCCGGGCTGCTGGTCTTCGGCGCGATCTTCGCGGTGAACTCGGCGCTGCATTCCTACCTGATCCTCGCCTTCACCGAGGACAGGCGGGTGACGATGGATGTGGGCTTCTACTACATGGCGAACGCGGCGGGGCGGCTGATGGGCACAGTGCTGTCCGGAGCGAGCTACCAGCTGGGAGGCCTGCCGCTCTGCCTCGGCACGGCCGCGGCGATGGTGGCGCTCAGCGCCTGGGGCGCGGGCCATTTGCGCGCAGAGCCCGCCGCACGGCCCGCCTGACACGCGAGATCACTCCTCCTCGTCATCGGGATCGCGCAGCTCGATCTCGCCGGTGGTGACCAGATCGCGGATCGCCGAGACCACCTGATTCATCGCCGCCTCGCCCTTCTTGGCGCCCACGCTCATGCCCGCCGCATCCTCGCGCAGGCTGCCCGCCATGCGCTTCGACATGTTCTCGAGCAGGAATTCCGCCGCCGCCAGATCCACCTCCGACTGCGCCGCCGCGATGGCCTGGGTCAGCACATCCGCTGGCACGTCGCGGGTGATCTTGGGCACATCCGCCTTTTTCAGCCGGTCGGGAATATTGGCGAAGGTAAAGATCGCCTTGCGCACCGCCTCGGCAAACTCGCTATCCGTCTCCTCCAGCCCCTCCAGCACCTCGTCGCGCTTGGCGCTGGCGGCGTAGTTGAGAATCGCACCCACCCGCTCGTCGGGCTTTTTCTCGAAGGCCTTGAGCGGCTCGGCGTCGAGCTGTGCGGCAAGGCTCAGCCCGATCCGGTCCACTGCCTCGGGGCTGACACCGGCGGTCATCGAGATCGCATAGGAGATCCGCCGTGCCCGGTCGCCGGGCAGCCGCGCCAGCACGCGCGCGGCCTTGGCTGTGTCGATCTTCGACATCATCACCGCCGCCACCTCCGTCGCCTCGCCCAGCACCAGCTGTTCGATCCGCTCCTCGTCGAGCTTGTTGATCCGCTCCCAGGGATCGCCGGTCTGGCGCACGCCTGCCTCCTTGCGCAGCCGCGCGGCGGTGCGGTGGCTGATCTTGCCGTCGAGCGCGGAAAGCGCGCCCGCTATGTCGCCGGGAAAGGACAGGCCGACCGAGGACAGCTCCTCGGAGAATTCCTCGATCACCGCGTTCAGCGTCTCGCGGTCGACATAACGCATGCGCCCGAGCTGCTGGGTCAGCTCCGCCTGCAAATCGTCGGGCAGCGACGAGAGCGGCACATCGGCGTTCTCGTTGAGCAGGAATTGCACGATGATCGCCGCCTTGGCCCGGCGTGTGAGCGGCGGGCGCGGCGCAACCGGGCCCGGCAAGGTGGCAATCGGGGACAGATTCGACATCGGGAACCGCTCCGTTCTGGTGCCCCAGAGCTACCGCGCCCGGGTTAACGAAGCCTCACTCCCGACCGAAATCATGGCCGAAATCCCCACCAAAAACGAAAAAGGCGGCCTTTGCGGGCCACCTCCTCCAGGCAAATCTTAGCGGTTTTCAGCCCGATACGACCTGACAGCTGTTGCTGGCGGAATCGTAGACCATCCCGTCGGAGCAGCTCATCTTCGCCTCCTGTTTCGCCGGGCAGGCGAGGGCCAGGGCCGGTGCAACCGCGAGGGCGGCGGCGGTCAGTAGCGTCTTGATCGTCATTCTGCGTCCTCCTGCTGGAATATGCCAAAACTAGCATGGATTGACGCAACGGCAAAAAGATTCCCGTAAAACGCGAAGGTCACAGAGGCGTGAGCGCCAAATTCCGCGCCACGCCCCTGCGTCTTCTCTTTCACAAATATGCCTGCCCGCCGGCGCCACCTGCGCTGCGGGCTGGCAAGCACTCAGCCCTCGCCAAAGACCCGCTTGAAGATCGTGTCCACATGCTTGGTGTGATAGCCCATGTCGAATTTCTCGTTGATGCCGTCGACACCGAGCGCCTTGACCACCTCTTCGTCGGCCAGCAGCAGTTCGCGGAAATCGAGCCGCTCTTCCCAGACCTTGAGCGCATTGCGCTGCACCATGGCATAGGCATCCTCGCGCGATACGCCGGCCTGTGTCAGCGCCAGCAGCACCCGCTGCGACATCACCAGCCCGGGGAACTTGTTCATATTGTCGAGCATGTTCTGCGGATAGATGATCATCTTGTCGACGACGCCCGCTAGGCGGTTCAGGGCGAAATCGAGGGTGATCGTCGCATCCGGGCCGATGCCGCGCTCCACGGAGGAATGCGAGATATCGCGCTCGTGCCAGAGCGCCACGTTCTCCAGCGCCGGGATCACCGTCATGCGCACCAGCCGGGCAAGGCCGGTGAGGTTCTCGGTCAGCACCGGGTTCTTCTTGTGCGGCATCGCCGAGGAGCCCTTCTGGCCCATGGAGAAGAACTCGGCCCCTTCCAGCACCTCGGTGCGCTGCATGTGGCGGATCTCGATCGCGACGTTCTCGATCGACGAGGCGATCACGCCCAGCGTGGCAAAGAACATCGCGTGGCGGTCGCGCGGGATCACCTGCGTGCTGATCGGCTCGGGGCGCAGGCCGAGCTTTTCGCAGACATGCTCCTCGACCGCCGGGTCGATATTGGCAAAGGTGCCGACCGCGCCGGAAATCGCGCCGGTGGCGATCTCGTAGCGGGCCTTTTCCAGGCGGTTCCGGTTGCGGTCCATCTCGGCGTAGAAGCGCGCGAAGGTGAGCCCCATCGTGGTGGGCTCCGCGTGGATGCCGTGCGAGCGGCCCACGCGCACGGTGTCCTTGTGCTCGTAGGCGCGTTTCTTCAGCGCGGCGAGCAGCTTGTCCACGCCCTCCAGCAGGATGTCGGCTGCGCGCACGAGCTGCACGTTCAGGCAGGTGTCGAGCACGTCCGAGCTGGTCATGCCCTGATGCACAAAGCGTGCCTCCTCGCTGCCCACATGCTCGGCGAGATGGGTCAGGAAGGCGATGACATCGTGCTTGGTGACCGCTTCGATCTCGTCGATGCGGGCGACGTCGAACTCCACGTCCTTGGCCTTCCACACGGCCTCGGCATTCGCTTTCGGGATCACGCCGAGGGCCGCCTGCGCGTCGCAGGCATGCGCCTCGATCTCGTACCAGATGCGGAATTTGGTGGCGGGGTCCCAGATCGCGGTCATCTCGGGGCGGGCGTAACGGGGGATCATCGGCAGTCCTCGGCTTGCATGGGCGTCGCGCGCGTCATAGGGCGTGCGGAGCGAGGCGGCAAGGGTTCGAGGGGCGCCGCCGCCTCCGCACGAGGGTGCGGCCCCCGGTTTGGTTTAAATGGGAAAGCGAGGCGGCCAGTGGCTAATCTCGACGCGTTTTTCGGAGAATGGGAGCTCGAACGCCAGATCCGCCATCACGACGGAGGTATCGCACGGTTCGAAGGCACCGCGCTCTGGGTCCCGAAAGGTATGGGCGCGCTCTATATCGAGCGCGGCACGCTGGTGATGCCGCAGGCCCGCTATCACAGCGAGCGGCGCTATCTCTGGGACAGGGCGTTGCGGGTGTATTTCGAGGACGGGCGGTTCTTTCACCAGGTGCCGGCAGAGGGCGGTCAGGCCGAGCATCGCTGCCCGCCGGATACCTATGCGGTGTTCTACGATTTCGGCGCATGGCCGGTCTGGACAACCCGCTGGCATGTCTCGGGGCCGCGAAAGGATTACGTCATGCTGTCGCGCTATGTCGGGGCGGCGGCGCCAAAGCCCTGACATTTCCGGGGCTTGCCGGTTTGTATACCATTGCATCCCCGTAACACACTGAAACGACTTAAGAAATTTCTTTACTTTGAGGCACGCATTTGTAGGTTGCCGCGACACGAGCCACTGCAGGACCGCCCCGATGCCGCCGATAGAGGACCACCCGCTGCGCTATCAGCTCGCCAACGAGCTGCACGCCCGCCCGTTTCCGGCGCTGCGCGCGCCCTGCCGCGCGGTCTATCTGGCGATCAAGAAGGCGCAGGATGCCGCCTCGCGCGACCGGGCGCAGGATGTGGCGCATCTCAAAGCGCTGCTCGACCGCTACGGCACCCAGCACCCGCAGCCCGGCGCCACGCATTTCTCCGCCGCCATCGGCCCGCATGTGCTGAAATGGGAGCAGCATACCGAGTTCGTCACCTACACGGTGTTCCTGAACGGTCTCGGCGAGCGCCCCTTCGATCCGGCGGATTTCGACGTCTTCCCCGAGGACTGGCTGGCCAGTGCGCCCGGCGTGCGGGTGACCTCGGCGATGATCCGGGTCTGCGAACGGCCGCAGGATCCGGCAGAGACCAACGCGCTGGCCAATGACTGGCTGGTCGCCGACAGCATGGCGGTGAGCCGGGTGCTCGACGACGCGCTGGTGGTGGCGGGCGATTTCCGCATCGACCAGGGCGGGCATCTGCGCTTTGCGGTGTTCCCCACCGCCGGCACCGGCGAGCGTCGCGTCGGGCGGGTGGTGCAGCGGCTCTGCGAGATCGAGACCTACAAGGCGCTGTCGATGCTGGGCTTTACCCGAGTGCGCGCCATCGCCGCGCGGATGACCGAGATCGACGAGGAACTGACCCGGCTGATGACCGACATGACCCATGGCGAGGCGCCCGAGGAAGAGACCTTGCAGGCGCTGCTGCGGGTCTCCTCCGAGCTCGAGACGCTGGCGGCGCAGACCGCCTTCCGGCTCTCGGCGACGGGCGCCTATGAGGCGCTGGTCAGCCAGCGCATCGCGGTGCTGCGCGAAGAGCGGTTCGAGGGGCGCCAGACCTTCCGCGAATTCATGGCGCGGCGTTTCGAGCCCGCCATGCGCACGGTGAAGAGCACCGAAAAGCGGCTGGAGGCGATGTCGGCGCGGGCGATGCGGGCGGGCGATCTGCTGCGTACACGGGTCGAGGTGAAGCGCTCGGCGCAGAATCAGGAGCTGCTGGAGAGCATGGACCGCCGCGCCGATCTGCAATTGCGCCTGCAACACACGGTCGAGGGGCTCTCGGTGGTGGCGATCAGCTATTACGCGGTGTCGCTGGTGGGCTATCTGCTCTACCCGGTGGCGGGTGCCGTGGGGATCAGCAAGGGCCTGCTGACAGCGCTGACGGTGCTGCCCGTGGCGCTGGCGGTCTGGCTGGGGATCCGGCGGATCCGCAAATCGGTTGCAAAGGACGGGCCGGGGCACTGATTGCAGTCCCCGGGACGCCTGCGGTGAAGTGACTTAAGCGCAACGGAAGCCGGGCCCGGCGGCGGCCCGTGGGCTGACGCTCTCCCCATTGAATCCCTTGATTTATCCCGGCCAGATCCGAAGAACCTAGAAGCTAAGCGCTGGCGTCACCAAAGCGGCAGCCCGCCCGGACGGGTCATGCCATAGGAATGCCTTCGGCATGACGCTGGGCCCGCCTCTCGGCGTTTGCTTGCAAACGCCTGCCGGCAACACATCGCTTTGCGATGTGTGAGAGGCGGCGCTACGCGCCTTGTTCCGGGCCTCAGGTATGGGGATCAATGCCCTTAGTACCGATACCCGAGCGCCGCCTCCTGCTCCAAATCGAGCCGGTCCCGCAGAAACACCATATCCCCCTCCGACAGCCGCAACGGCGTCTCGGGGCGATCCTCCACGGATGCCAGGAACTTCGCCCCCAGCCGCTTCACGACAGGCCGATAGGGCTGCGGCGCGGGTGGCAGACTGAATTCCGCCTGAAGCTCGGCAAGGAACACCTCCGGCGCAGCCTGCACCGCCTCCAGCCGGCAGAACACCACCGCGCAGCCCCGGTTGAAGAAACTCAGCAGCCCCTGAAGCTTGGCCCGGCGCAGCGCGAAAAGATCGGCATAGGGCGCACCGGTCAGCGGGTCGCGGTCGAGTTGCAGCGGCGCGCCCACCCCGCCCAGCGCCTTGACCTGCGGGAAATAGCGCGCCCGGTCGGCAATCGTCGCCCATTCGGCGCGGATAAACTCGGAAAACGGCAGCCGCTGCATCTCCGGTGGGCAATGCCAGGGCTTGGCATGCATCGAGCGCGCCCAGTCGCCCGCATGCCGCACAACGCAGATCGCCGCCAGATCCGCCGGGATCGCGGTCATATGCGGCAGCGCGTGTTTCCAGCCAAGCTCTTCGGTCGGCGCCAGCACGGTGTTGCGCCCGATCAGCCGCTTGACGAAATTCGTCCCCGAGGAGCGCTCGCCGAACACCTGATAGCGGGTGACAGGCCGCCCCGTCGGCGCGAATTGCCAGCCGGTTTCGGAAAACGCCTGCGAAATCACTCTGCCCCGCCCCTTTTTCGGTGGTTTGCAGACAAGGATAACGCGCACCCGCGCGATTGGCGATTCTCTTTCGCCCGGCAAGCGGCTACGCTGGCGCAAACCCACGGCAAGAGGGGCAGGAGCAGATGCAATCGGTGGCCGCCGCGGTGACGATGGTTCGGGACGACGCCTTTTTCCTCAAGGCGTGGGTCGGCTATTACGGTCGCCTGCTCGGGCGCGAGAACTGCTATGTCGTCAACCATGGCCGGGGCGAAGAGATGACCCGGCTGGCCGAAGGCTGCAATATCATCGGCATTCCAGGCGATCCGCATGCGAATTTCGACATGAAGCGCTGGCGGCTGCTGAACAATCTCGTGGCCGGGCTGCGCAGCTACTACAATCACGTCATCGTCGGCGATGTCGACGAGCTGGTGGCGCTCGATCCCGCCGAGGGCGTATCGCTGCTCGACTGGCTGGCGGACAAGCCGCTGCGCCGGGTGCTGACGCCGCTGGGTCTTGAGGTGATCCACCGCATCGACCTGGAGGCCGAGGCGCTTGGCGACACGATCCTCGGCCCGCGCCGGCATCTGCGACTTGCGCCGCATTACTCCAAGCCCTGCGTCGTCTCGCTTGGCACCAAGATCGCGCGCGGCGGGCATTTCACCCAGGCCTCAAAGCTCTTCACCCCGGATCCGCTCTATCTCTTCCACCTGAAATACTGCGATTTCGCGACCTATACGGAGACGATGAACCGGCGCAACCAGGTCACCGAAGAGGTCGGCGTCGGGGTCAAGGAAGCCGCCATCGGTCGGCACTGGTTCGCCGAGGCGCGCGGCGAGGACCGCGCGGTCTTCGAGGCATTCGCCGGGCTCGAGATGCAGGAGGGCTTTGATCTGGACTGGGTGCGTAAGCGCATGCAACGCAGTTGGAAGCCGCGCGGCGACACCGGCTTCTGGCAATTCGACCGCCCGGATTACGATCTGCAATACCGGCTGCCAGAGCGCTTTTTCGGCCTGTTCTGACAGCCGGTTTCTGGTGCGATCAGATCACCCGCACCTGCGTGCCGATGGGGCAGAGCTGAAACAGCTCGGCGATCTTTTCGTTATAGAGCCCGATACAGCCGTCCGAGCTGCGCCGCCCGATCTTGCGGGTATCGTGGGTGCCGTGGATGATATAGGCGGGCCAGCTCAGATACATCGCATGGGTGCCGAGCGGATTGTCGGGGCCCGGCGGGATCGGCTTCCAGTCGGGGTAACGTTCGAGCTGCGATTGCGTCGGCGTCCAGGAGGGCCCGACCTTCTTGCGCACGATCTCTGTGTAGCCGCGCTTGGTCAGCTCCTCGGTCAGCGGCACCGAGGTGGGATAGATGCGGTAATCGCTGCCGTCGCCCGACCAGAAATGCAGCGCGCGCGAGGTGGTGTCGGCGACGATGCTGGCCACGCCGAGCGTGTCGAAATGATCGCGCCAGTCCTGCATGGAAAAGCTGGAGATATTGCGCCGGGTGATGCCTTCGGAGGCAATGGCGGGGGCGGCGAGCGTTCCGGCCGCCGCGGCGCCGAGTACCAGCGCGCCACGGCGCGTAAGGGTATGGCTCATCTGTCTGCTCCTTTGTTCTGCCACGGCATGAGGATGCCGCAGCCTCCCCCAGAGCAGCCCTGCCTTAAACCAACCTTAAGGCAGACAGCGCCTATCCCCGCCGCACCTCGGCGATGGCGGCTTTCAGCATCTCGCGGTCGAGCGCGCCGTCATAGATCACCGTCTCGACGGCAAAACCCGGCGTGCCGCGAAAGCCCAGCGCAATCGCCTGATAGGCGTTGCGCTCCATCAGCCCGTCCCAGGTCTTGCGGTTGCGCCGATAGGCGCGCAGCGCCTCTTTCGCCGGCACGACCCCGGACACCACCGCATCGACCTGGCGCTGGCTCAGCCTTCCCTGCGTGGTCATCAAGGCCTCCATCGCCGCCTCATAGGCGCCGAGGCCATGCGCACCCAGCGCCAACTGGCTCGCCCGGACGGAGGGCGCGCCGAAGATCGGCCAGTCCTTCATCACCAGACGGAGATTGCCGTCCTCGGCCAGCACGTCCTTCAGCACCGGATGCATGGCTTTGCAATACGGACACTGGTAGTCGAAATACTCCACCACCGTCACATCGCCCTCCGGATTGCCGAGAACCGGCGCGTCGGGGTCGCGCAGCACCGCCTCGACCGTCAGCTCCTGCGCCGCGGCGCCGCGCGGCAGCAGGCCGATCAGACCGGCACCGGCGCCCAGCGCAAGGCTCTCTCTGCGGGTCAGCCTCATACGTCTTCCCCGTCGGTGCCTTCTTCGGGCGGGCTGGTCCATTTGCCCGCCTCTTCCTTGCGCAGCACCACCACCTTGGCGCCCGGCTCCACCTGCTCGGCGAGATGGATGATGTCCTGATTGAAAAGCCGGATGCATCCCGAGGAGGTCGCGTGGCCGATGGTCCAGGGGCTGGAGGTGCCATGAATGCGGTAAAGCGTGTCGCGGCCATTGCGGTAGAGATAGAGCGCCCGCGCGCCCAGCGGGTTGTCGAGCCCGCCGGGCAGACCGTTGCGCACCGGCCCATAGGTCTCGGGGTCGCGTTTCAGCATATTCTTCGTGGGCGTCCAGTAAGGCCAGTCGCGCTGGAACGGGATCGTCGCCTCGCCGGCAAAGCCGTAGCCCGCCGCGCCCACCGCCACGAGATAGCGCATCGCGGTCTCGTCGCCCTGAATGTGGTAGAGATGCCGCCCGCCCGGATCGACCACGATGGTTCCCGCCGGATAGGGCGCGTAATAGGGCACGAGCTGGCGCTTGCCGGCTTCCGAGAGGTACTTGTCCGGCACCGCCGGGATCTCGCGACCGTCATCCTCGACGGCGGCATACATCGCCCGTGTCTCGGCCCCGATCTGGCCGGGCACGTCGCTTGGCGGCATGGCGCAGGCGGCAAGAAAGGCAAGCGCGGTCAGCGCGATGAGCGGGCGGAAGGGGATCTGAATGGACATGGGAGGCATGGTGGCACGGGCTCGCGGGAAAGTCATGGGGAACGGGCTGGACGGCAGAGCTTAAGACAGCCTTAAGGTTGTCCGGGCAACGGCGACGTCAAGGAAACCGGGATGCGCATATTGATCGTGGAGGATGACGAGGTGCTGGCCGACGGGCTGAGCGTGGGGCTGCGCCTGTCGGGCTTCACCGCCGACCGTGTGGCCACGCTCGCCGATGCCCGCGCCGCGCTGGAGACCTCGGACTTCGAGGGCATGGTGCTCGACATCATGCTGCCCGACGGGCTCGGGCTCGACCTGCTGGGCGAGCTCAGGGCGCGCGGCTCCGCCCTGCCGGTGCTGCTGCTCACCGCCCGCGATCAGGTGCGCGACCGGGTGCGCGGGCTCGATGCCGGGGCGGACGACTACCTCGGCAAGCCCTTCGATCTCGACGAGCTCGCGGCCCGGCTGCGCGCCATGCTGCGCCGGGGCGAAGGCCGTGCCAGCGGCGCGCTGCACTGGAACGGGCTGGAGATCGACCCGGCCACGCATACCGGCAGCCGCGACGGCGCCGCGCTACGCTTTTCCCGGCACGAATTCGCCATCCTGCACGCGCTGATGGAGCATCCCGGCCGGGTTCTGTCGCGCGCCGCACTCGAAGAGAGGCTATACGGCTGGCAGGAGGAGGTCGAGAGCAACACGGTCGAGGTGCATGTGCACAAGCTGCGCGCCAAGCTCGGGCGCGGCTTTGTGGAAACGGTGCGCGGGCTCGGCTACCGCGTCGCGGCGGAGGGGTCATGACCATCTCGATCCGGCTGCGGCTGTTCCTGATCCTGGCGCTGGCCACCGGCGCGATCTGGCTTTCGGCGGTGCTGTGGATCGAGACCTCCACCCGCGCCGAGGTCGAGCGGGTGCTCGACGCGCGGCTGGCCGAGGCCGCGACCATGGTCTCCTCGCTGATTTCCGATCACCGGATCGAGGTCGCCCATGCCGGTGGCGAGACGATGCAGGTGCCGATGCCGCCGGCGGGCGGCTACACCCGGCAGCTCTCCTGTCAGATCTGGTCGCTCGACGATGACGCGCTGGTGGGCCGCTCGGACGGCGCGCCGCAGGCCCGGCTCACCGCCGCCGAGGGTGCGGGCTATTCGCAATCCGATGTCGAGGGCGAGCCCTGGCGGGTCTTTACCGTGGTCAACCCGGCGCTTGGCGTGCGGGTGATGGTCGGCGACAGCATCGCCGTGCGCGACCGGCTGGTGCGCGACGTGATCGAGGGGCTGCTGCTGCCGGCCGCAATCATCCTGCCGCTTCTGGGCGGGCTCATCTGGATCAGCGTCGCGCGCGGGCTGGCGCCGCTCGACCGGCTCGCCGCCACGCTGCGGGCACGCTCCCCCTCGGATCTGAGCCCCCTGCCCCAGGGTCCGGCTCCGCGCGAGATAAGGCCTGTGCGCCGCGCGCTCGACACGCTCTTTGCCAGGGTCGCCGCCGCCCGCGACACCGAGCGCGATTTCACCACCTATGCCGCGCATGAGCTGAAGACGCCGCTCGCGGGCATGCGCACCCAGGCGCAGGTGCTGCGCATGGCCCCCGATGCCGAGACCCGCGCCGCCGCCCTGCGCGCCATCGAAACCTCTGTCGACCGCACCGACCGGCTGGTGCGCCAACTGCTGGAGCTTGCCGAGATCGACCGCGAGACACCGGAGCAGACCGCCGCCGACCCCGCCGCGCTGATCGGCGAGACAATGGCAGAGCTCGCCCCCCTCGCCCGCGCCCGCGAGATCGCGCTCGACAGCGACCTCGCGCCGCTGCCCGGCACCGTCCGCACCAGCCCCTTCCTGCTGCATGCGACGCTGCGCAATCTGATCGAAAACGCGATCATCGCCTCCCCCAACGGCGGCAGCGTGCGCGTCACTGCGCGGCACGCGGAGGGCGCGCTGCATATCGGCATCGCCGATGACGGCCCCGGCATCCCCGAGGATCAGCGCGCGCGCATGACCGAGCGCTTTGTGCGCGGGCCGTCAGGCTCGGGCAGCGGGCTCGGCCTCTCCATCGTGGCGAGCGCGGTCGCGCGGCTGAACGGCGCGCTGGATCTCGGAGGCCGCGATGCGGAGGGACGGCATCTGGTCTCGGTACGCCTGCCGGACTGACCCCCGGGCCGCTCACACGCGCGCTTACACGACGGTCGCGGACCGTCGCCCGTCATTTCAACCCCGAGCACCTCGCGGGCCTCCAACGAGTGTGCACGCCCGCCGCGCAAATAACCGCATGCCGGCGACCGAACGTGCAGCGACAGCGCCCGAAACGCTTTGTGACGGGTCGACGTCCCCCCGCTCATGCCATGCCGCCCTGCCCGGCGGCCCTTGCGGAAATCCCCGGAGACTTGATCCATCTGCGGTTTTCGAAGAGCATGCTTCGACACCATCCGGTGCCTGACTTTTGGGCATTTTGTATTTTCCTGACCTTTTGTGTCGCAAAGAAGAGCTTTCCATGTCCTATTGGTCTTCGCCCGCCACGACGTTCACCACCGCAGAAACCGACGGCCTGCCCTACCGATACGCCCTCACACCGGCGGATGGCGGCGGGATCCTCGATATCCGCGTTACGGATCTCTCGGGCGATTTCCCCTCGCAGAGCAGCGCCGAGGTGACCGCGCAGCGGCTTGCATCCGACGGCACGCCGGGCCCTGCCTTCAGCATCCTGGATGGCATGGCAACGACCCCGGATGCCTTCGAGATCAGCGAACTGACCGGTGGCGGCTGGATCGTGGCGGCGGTCATGTCCGCCGATGACGAATCCTTCGCGCCGCGCCTGGCGGTCCAGCTCTTGGCCGCCGATGGCAGCCCTGCGACGGCGCCGATGGTTTTTACCAATCCCGGCGCCGACGGGCGCATGCCCCTCGATCCCGGCACGGCGCGGGTGCGCGCCGATCCCGACGTTTTTTCCGTCTCCTGGTATCGCCCGACATGGGACGTGGCCACCCGCCCGGACGGCACCATTGTCGTGGGTGGCAGCGCGGTGATCGACGGCGTGAATCACATCGTCCTTCAGGCCTATGATGCCTCGGGCAACCCGGTGGGAGCGCGGCAAATGCTGGCGCAGGATCGCGCGCCGGGCCTCATCGACCTGACCGCAGCCGCAAATGGCGATATTCTGGTCACTTGGAACGACGGTGTCACGGGTATCGAGATGGCGACCCTTTCGGCAGAGGGGGACTTGACGGAGCGTCCCGTCGAGGCCGGGATCGGTGGACGGGGCATGACCTTCTATTCGGATGAGGGCGACGTCGCGTTCTTCTGGCAGACCTATACCCCCAGCCCTTACACGACCGGCGGGAGCTATGTCCGCTATATGCAGACCGGCGATGTCACCGAGCTTTCCGACCCGATTCGGCTCGAAGCCTTCATCACGGAGGGCAGCACGCCCGGCTTCGAGGCGGCGCCGTTGGGCGGTGGCCTCTACGCGATGGTGCGCGATCACGGTTATTATCAGACGGGCGAGAACACCTTGCAGGAAGGGGCCGGTGTTGCGGTCTTCGACGCCGATGGCTGGCAATATGGCAGAACGCTTCTGTTTCCGGACACGGACCAGAGCCGAACCCTCGGAATCGGCGGTACAAGTGTGCAGGACGGCGCGCTGATCGTGTGGCGAGAGGCCGTGCTCGGACAGACTCGACAGCGCGAGATCGCGACGATGGATCTGCCGGAACAACATTCGGGAACCGCCGGCGACGACCGGATTGCACTCACATCCGCCGGTTTCGTGCTGGCCGGTGCGGGCGATGACCATGTAACCGGATCGGACGAAAACGATGTACTGGACGGCGGCGATGGCAACGATACCCTGCTTGGCGGCGGCGGTGACGACCTGCTGCGCTTCGGGCAGGAAACCGGCTATGGCGATGGCGGCACAGGCCACGATATCGTGCATCTGGATCTGTTCGACCGGATGTATGCCGAGTTCGAACGGCCCGCGGATCTGGTGTTTGCCGATGTCTTCACGCTGAACCCCGACGGCACGCTGCATCTGCGCTACGGCGCGGCGGACCTGACATTGCTCAACTTCGACGAATTCATCTTCAACGGCCACTACGTCCGCTATGGCAGCATCGTCAGCAACTTCTTTTCGGGCCCTGCGGAAGAATACCGCGATCTGTCGATCAACAACCCGACCACCGGGCAGGTCTTCGGCGCGGGCGGTGGCAATGACCGGGTGCTCGGCACGCCGTTTGACGACCGTCTCTATATGGGCGAGGGCGACGATCAGGCGCTTGGCGGAACCGGCGCCGACGAACTGCATGGCGCCGCCGGCAACGATTGGCTGCATGGCTCTGATGGGAACGACCCCACCAATGATCGCAGCGATACGATTTTCGGCGGTGAGGGCAATGACACGCTTCTTGGCGGATACGGCAACGATTCCCTTTACGGGATGGAAGACGCCGATCTGATTCAAGGCGGTTACGGGGCCGACACGCTGGCGGGCCAGACCGGAAACGACAGCCTCAGCGGCGGCGCCTGGGGCGACGCGCTCTTCGGCAATGCCGGAGATGATTTCCTCAATGGCGGCTACGGGTTCGACCGCCTCAGTGGCGGCGCGGGCGCAGACAGATTCTTTCATATCGGCCTTTACGGGCACGGGACCGACTGGATTCAGGATTACGCCGCGGAGGATGGGGATGTGCTCATCCTCGGCAGAGCCGCCGTGCGGTCCAATCTCCAGATAAATTTCGCGGAAACCGCCGGCGCCGGGACAGACGGGGTGGCGGAGGCTTTTGTCATCTACAGGCCCACGGGACAGATCCTGTGGGCGCTGGTGGACGGCGCCGCGCAGGACGAGATCAACGTCATGCTGGGCGGAACGGAATACGATCTGCTGGTCTAGGATCCGGCGCGCGGCATCGCGCCTGCCATGCGAAGCGGGCCACACCGGCCCGGGCCGCCGCGACACATCGGGGATGAGCAGCGGGACACTCTGAGCCGGCTTGTCAGCCGGGGAAAACGTCGCGGGCTTCGCTTGTGCAGGGGCAGCCGGAAACCCTCGCCACCCCACCAATCCACTGACCGGAAAAGAAAAAGGCCCGATGCGCTATGCATCGAGCCTTTGAATTCTGGCGGACCGAGGAGGATTCGAACCCCCGACCCCTTGATTCGTAGTCAAGTACTCTATCCAGCTGAGCTATCGGTCCGTGGAGGTGGGATCTAGCCTCCAGCGCCGGGCAATGCAAGGGCCTTTCTGAAAGAATTTCGTCTCAGCCCACATCTCCCATCGGCAGGCGGATTTCGAAACAGGTTCCGGCGTCGTCCGACCGCGCAAGGCGCAGCGTGCCGCCGTGGTTTCGCACCAGCTCGGCGACGATGGCCAGCCCCAGCCCCGCGCCGCCCTTGCGCACACCGCCCTGGAACGGCTGGAACAGATGATCGCGCGCCTTGGGCGGCAGGCCGGGGCCGGTATCGGTGACCTCGATCACCCAGGCATCGTCTTCGACACGCGCCGCAACGCTGATCTCGCCCGGCTCGCCCGAGCCGGTGATCGCCTGCCGGGCGTTGCGCACCAGGTTGCTGATCACACGGTAGATCTGCTCGGGATCGCCGCGCATCTGCAAGGAGCCGGGAATGTCCTCGGATAGGCTCAGATCGTGGTCGTCGATGGCCAGCCGCTCCGCCTCCAGCACCTCGTTGACCAGCTCGGCGAGGTTGAACTGCGTGAGCACCGGTGCCGGCTCCTCGGCCTTGCCGAAGGCCAGCGTGTTCTCGCAGAGCGACACGGCGCGGGTGATCGAGCCCACCAGCTTGGGCGCCATGCGCTTGACCGAAGGATCCTCCGACATCTCGATCCGGTCGGTGAAAAGCTGCGCCGAGGTCAGGATATTGCGCAGATCGTGGCTCACCCGCGCCACCGCGCCGCCGAGCTGCGCCAGCCGCTCCTTTTGCCGCAGCGAGGCGGAGAGCTGGGTTTCGAGCGATTTCAGCGCCTCCTCGGCCTCGCGCAGCTCCAGCACGCCGGCGGAGGGGCGGATGATGCGCCGTGCGTCCTCCGGCGCCTCGGAAAAGCGCCGCATCTCGGCCACCACGCCCTTGATCGGCTTCACCAGCAGCCGGCGCACCGCGAGGAAGAGCAGCAGCGCGGTGATCACCGAGATCACCGCCGAGAGCAGCAGGATTCGCAGCCCGTATTCCAGCATCGCATCTCGCAGCGGCATGCTGTCCATGGTGACCTCGATCAGCTGCCCCGCCTCGCGCGAGGGGTAGCCGATCACCCGGATCAGCCGCGGCGCCGGATCGACCAGCCGGGCGATGGCGTCGCGCATCAGGATCAGCGGTCCGGCCTTGCGCAGATCGTAGCTTTGCGAGACAGCGCCCGGCATCGGCGAGGACAGCATCAGCTCGCGCGTGGCATTGCGTTGCAGCGCGACGTTATAGACCTCGGCATTGGCCAGCAGCTCGCGCTCCAGATCCGGGTCGATCATGTCGTCGGCAAGCAGCGCCAGCGAGGCGATCTGCGCACGCTCCAGCCGGTCGAAGAGATAGTCTTCGCGGAAGCGCGCCACCGAGGGCACGAAGATCAGCACTTCGGCCAGCATCACGAACACGGTCGTGAGGATCAGGAAACGGCCGGAGAGCGAATTGAGCATAGAGGGTCTTTGTCCCGTCAGGGCAGCCAGCGCTGCACCAGTCCTACAACTTTTTTCACTGTTTCGTTTTCGAACAGACGTGGAGAGAAATAGGTTCCCGCGAGGCGTTTGTTAAGTTCCCCAATTGTGGGGTAAGGCACAACCATCCCGGCGATATCGCTCATCTTGAGCCTTGCCGAGAGCGCCAGCGCCCAGAGCCCGATCAGCTCGCCCGCCTGCGCCCCCGCCATGGAGGCGCCCACCGGGCGGCCCTTGACCACCATCACCTTGAGCAGCCCGGCGCTCTGACGCATGGCGATGGCGCGGTCATTGTGCTGATAGGGCAGCCGGATGACCTCGAGCCTATCGCCATGGATCCGGCGCGCCTCGGTCTCGGTCAGCCCGACCTGCGCCAGTTCCGGTGCGGTATAGGTGGCACGCGGCAGGATCTGCGGCTTGACCTTCACCGGCAGACCGAAGAGCGCATTCCGCACCACGAGGCCGGCGTGATAGCCCGCCACATGGGTGAATTGCGGCCCGCCCGAGACGTCGCCGATGGCATAGACCCGGCGATTCGTCGTCCGCAGCCCCTCGTCGACGGCAATCCCCGCCTGCGCGGTCTCGATGCCGGCGGCGTCGAGCCCCAGCCCGTCGATATTCGGCCGCCGCCCGACGGCCACCAGCAGATGCGTGCCGCGATGCACGGCGCCATCCGCCGTTTCCACTTCGATGGCACCGCCCTGCCCGCGCACGGTGCGGGCCTGGGTGTCCTCAAGGATCGTCACCCCCTCGGCGCGCAGCTCCTCCAGCACGATGGCGGCGAGCTCCGGATCTTCGCGCCCCAGCGCCCGCTGCGCCTCGATCACCGTGACCTCGCTGCCCAGCCGCCGATGCGCCTGCGCCATTTCCAGCCCGATCGGGCCGCCGCCGATCACCAGCAGATGCCCGGGCCGCTCACGCAGCTGCCAGAGGGTTTCGTTGGTCAGATACGGCACGTCCGAGAGCCCGGGTATGGGCGGCACGAAGGGCGAGGAACCGGTGGCGATCACGATGCGCCGGGCGGCGATGACATGCGCGCCGGCCTGCACCTCCGTCGGCGAGACAAAGCGCCCGGCCTCGCGGATCACCGTCACCCCGAAGCCTTCGAAGCGCTCCTGACTGTCCATCGGCGCGATCCGCGCGATGGTCTCGGCCACATGCGCCTGGGCGGCGGCGTAATCCACCTGCGGCGCGACATCGGCGACACCGAAAGCCTCCGCATGCGCCATGCGGTGGGCGCGGCTGGCGCTGGCGATCAGCGCCTTCGACGGCACGCAGCCGTAATTCAGGCAGTCGCCGCCCATCTCGCCGGGCTCCAGCAACACCACCTTTGCGCCCATCTGCGCCGCCCCGGCGGCCACCGAGAGCCCGCCGGAGCCGGCGCCGATCACCAGAAAGTCCGTCTTCATACGCTGCATCGGCTCAAAGCTCCTTCTTGCCGCGCAGCGCGCGGATCACCATCGGCAGCGCCGCCAGCGCCGCGAGCCCCAGCAGCGGGCCCAGCACATGCGGTGCCCAGAGCAGGCTCAGATCCGGTTTCTCGCCCCGGTCGAACACCTCGCCGACACCGACGCCGATGGAGGTGAAGACCAGCGCGCCGGGGACGATGCCCAGCGCCGTGGTCCAGACGAAATTCCAGAACCGCACCCCCACCAGCGCCGGCAGCAGGTTGGCGACGAAGAACGGCACCGCCGGCACCAGCCGCAGCAGGAACAACACGCTCACTTCATGCTCGCGCAGCCCCGCCTTGATCTTGCCCAGCGTGCCCTCCGAGGCTTCCATCCGCGCCGCCAGCGCCCGGCCAAGGCCTGCGCGCGCGGCGAGAAAGATCAGCATCGCGCCTAGCGTGGCGGCAACCACGTTGAAGACCGTGCCCGCCGCCAGCCCGAAAAGGAACCCGCCGGTGACCGAGGCCACCGCCGCGCCGGGCAGCGAAAACGCCACGATGACCACATAGGCCAGCACGAACCCGCCGGCGATCAGCGCGTAGTGGCTGTCGCGCAGCGCCAGCAGCGCCTCGCGGTTCTCGGCAAGCGTGTCGAAGCTCAGGTAATCGCGCAGCGTCAGGAACCCCAGCGCCGCAGCGACAAGGATCGCCACCAGCGGCAGGTGGCGGGCAAGGCTGCGTTTCGGCGGGGCGGCCATGGCGGTCTCGGTATCGGTTCGGGTCTCTGTCATGTCATGGAAGATGCGGGAACGGCACGCGCCGCAACAGCCCCTTCACGCCGCCTTGATCCGGAGTGACCCGGCAGGGCAGCAATTGCGGGCGGAGCGTGAGGCGTTGTAACAATTGCGCCACGCCACCCGGCGCGAAATGTTGCAGCTTTCGCGCGATAGAGGTTTGACATGCGTCCGGCGCCTCCCTATAGCACGGGCTTCGAATGATACCGCCCGGCGAATCCGTCCCGGGTGACCGAGAAACGGAGTAGAGCGCGATGAAACGCACCTTTCAGCCGTCGAACCTGGTTCGCAAGCGCCGTCACGGCTTCCGCGCCCGCATGGCGACCAAAGCGGGCCGCAAGGTCCTGAACGCGCGCCGCGCCCGCGGCCGCAAGCAGCTCAGCGCCTGAGCCGCGCGCTCTGCCCATGGCGGAGCGGGACGCATCGACCGACACAGGGGCCGTTTCGGAAGAGTCCGGGGCGGTCTTTTGTCGTGACCCGATCAGGCTTTCCACGCTGACGAAACGCGGCGAATTTCTCGCCGCCGCCCGCGCGCGCCGTCAGCCCGCGGGCTCCATGCTTGTGCAGGCCCGGCAGCGGGGCGATGACGATCCGGCGATCCGCGTCGGCTTTACCTGCTCCAAGAAGGTCGGCAACGCCGTCGCCCGCAACCGCGCCAAGCGGCGTCTGCGCGAGGTGGCGCGGCTGTCGCTGCCGGGGCTCGGACGACCCGGCTGGGATTACGTGCTGATCGGCTTTCGCGACGCCACCGCCGCGCGCCCCTTCGATCTGCTGCAACGCGATTTCGAGCGTGCCCTGCGCAAGCTCCACGGCGAGACGGCATGAGCCCGCTCGCCCATATCGCCGCCCTGCCCGTGCGCTTCTATCGCTTGGTGTTTTCGCCCTGGGTCGGCCATGGCTGCCGCTACCAGCCCACCTGCTCGGCCTATGCGCTGGAAGCACTGGAGAAACACGGCGCGTTCAAGGGAAGCTGGCTCGCCGCCCGCCGCATCCTGCGCTGCCACCCTTGGGGCGGCCATGGCATCGACAACGTGCCCGAGGCCGCGCCGCATCGCCACCGGCATGGCGGCGACGGGTAGCGGCGTGCCGCTTTCCAACGCCCCCGCCCCGCGCTAAGAGCTGACCTCATGTTCGACACTGCCGACGATATCCACCCGCTGTTCTACGGCGCTCCCAAAAGCACCGAGTTCAAGAAGCTGCGCAAGCGCATCGTGCAGAACGTGCGCGAGGCGGTGGAGCATTACGGCATGGTCGAGCGGCGCGAGGACGGCAGCACGCCGAAATGGCTGGTCTGCCTGTCCGGCGGCAAGGACAGCTATACGCTGCTCGCCATCCTGCACGAGCTGAAATGGCGGGGCATGCTGCCGGTGGATCTGCTGGCCTGCAATCTCGATCAGGGCCAGCCGGGCTTTCCCGCGACGGTGCTGCCGGAGTTCCTCGAAAAGATGCAGGTGCCGCACCGGATCGAGTATCAGGACACCTATTCCATCGTCGTCGACAAGGTGCCGCAGGGCCGCACCTTTTGCGCGCTCTGCTCGCGGCTGCGGCGCGGCAATCTCTACCGCATCGCCCGCGAAGAGGGCTGCTCGGCGGTGGTGCTGGGCCATCACCGCGACGACATTCTCGAGACCTTCTTCATGAACCTGTTTCACGGCGGACGGCTGGCGACCATGCCGCCGAAGCTGGTGAACGAGGAGGGCGATCTCTTCGTCTATCGCCCGCTGGCACATGTGGCCGAGGTGGATTGCGAGAAATTCGCCCGCGCGATGAATTACCCGATCATTCCCTGCGATCTCTGCGGCAGCCAGGACGGGCTCCAGCGCCAGCAGGTCAAGCAGATTCTCGATCAGTGGGAAAAGAACAGCCCCGGGCGGCGGCAGGTGATGTTCCGCTCGCTGATGAACATCCGGCCCTCGCATATGCTCGACCCGAAACTCTTCGATTTCGCCGGGCTGATGCGAGGCGAGGCGCCGGAAAAATCCGACATTCCGGACCTGCGTTAAGTCTCGGGTTACATCCTTGTTCTAGTCCTGTTCCCGTCCGCAACAATGCAAAGGGGCGGGGCGATGAAATCTCGGCTGACCGCAGGGCTGATCCGGCACCGCGCGTCCATGTCAAAATGGATCCACGGCCCGCATATGCTGGCCTTCCTGCCGGCGCTGTCTCTGGCGGGGTTCTGGCTGGGGGGCGAAATGGCGCTGATAGCCGTCGCGCTCGGCCTGCCCGCCGCCTATGCGCTGTTTTCCGATGGCGCCGGCGTGCGCGATCCCGGCGGCCCGCTGCCCGATCTGGTCGATACCGCAGCCGCGCAGGATCTGGCCGAACAGGTCATGACCCAGGCGCACGACGCCAATCTGGCCACCGCCTGTTTCCTGGTGGAGGCGGAGGGGCTCGACAGTGTCGCACGCCGCGCCGGGGACGATTCCGCGCAGGTGCTGCGCGACGTGATGCTTGCCCGCCTGCGCGCTGTCATCCGCCGCAACGATCGGGCGGTGCGGGTGGGCGACGCGCGCTTCATGGTGCTGCTCGGCCCCTCGCTGCGCCTCGATCTGGAGGCGCTGCTGACGCTCGCCAACCGCATGCAGCGCGGGCTGGAGGAACCGGCCCAGACCGAAACCGGCACGCATTACCTCTCTGCCGCCATCGGGTTTTGCGGCTCGACCCGGCTGCGCGGCCAGTCCGGCGGCGCCCGGCTGCTCGAGGCGGCGCAGGCCGCGCTGTCGGAGGCGCTGGCCAACGGCCCCTCGGCGATTCGCGCCTGGTCAGAGAGCATGCGCGCCGAACGCAAGGCACGCAAAACCCTGCTCAGCGAGGTTGAGCGCGCGCTGGCCAAGGGGCAGATCCAGCCCTGGTTCCAGCCGCAGCTCTGCACCTCCACCGGGCAGATCAGCGGCGTCGAGGCGCTGGCGCGCTGGCTGCATCCCGAGCGCGGCATCGTCCCCCCGGCAGAATTCCTCGACGCGCTGGAGGATGCCGGCCAGATGGACCGGCTGAGCGAGGTGGTGCTGCAATACAGTCTCACAGCGCTGCGCGGCTGGGACGAGGCCGGGGTCGAAATCCCCCGGGTGAGCGCGAATTTCTCCGATGTCGAGCTGCGCAGCCCGCAGCTCATCGAACGCATCAAATGGGAGCTCGACCGCTTCGCCATGCCCGCCTCGCGCCTCGGGGTCGAGGTGCTGGAGACGGTGATCGCGGAATCGCCCGAGGGGGTCGTGGCGCGCAATATCGTGGGGCTGTCGCAGCTTGGCTGCCAGATCGACCTCGACGATTTCGGCACCGGCCATGCCTCGATCACCGCGCTGCGCCGCTTTACCGTGAACCGGCTGAAGATCGACCGCAGCTTCGTCACCCGAGTCGACCGCGACGAGGAGCAGCGCCGGATGCTCGCCGCCGTGCTCGGCCTCGCCGACCGTCTGGGTCTGGAAACCGTGGCCGAGGGGGTCGAGAGCGTCGCCGAACACGCGTTGCTCTCGCAGCTCGGCTGCGACCATGTGCAGGGGTTCGGCATCGCCCGCCCGATGCCCGCCGACCGGCTCGCCGACTGGGCGCGCGCCCATGCAGAACGGATCGCCGCGGCGCAGAATATCGGGCGCGGCACCGGCTGAGGGCCGCTGCTCCAAAAGGTCACAAAACCCCGCGATTGCCCGGAATCGGCTTGACCTTTGCAGGTTCCGCCTGTTGAACCCGGCGGTGACTTTCCAAGGACAGGGCGGCAGTCTCGCATGGACGATCAGAACAAGAACCTGCTCATCGCAACAGGGCTGAGCTTTGTGGTGATCCTCATCTGGTTCCTGCTGTTCCCGCCCCCCGAAGACACGGCCGTGGAGCAGCCCGAGCCCGCCGCAACGGCACCCGTCGCAGGCGATACCGCCGCGACGCCCGGCACAGCCCCCGGTGCAACCGCCGAAACCGGCACCGCCCCGGCGCAGGCGCAGGCCGCCGACGCCCCGCGCCTGCCGATAGACACCGCGCGGCTCTCGGGCTCGATCTCGCTCATGGGCGGGCGCATCGACGAGCTGAAGCTCAAGGATTACACCGTCACCCCCGATCCGTCCTCCGGCAATGTGCAGGTTCTGGAACCGGTGGGCAGCGGCCACGCCTATTACGCGCTTTACGGCTGGGCCCCCGGCGCCGGTCTGGGCCTCTCGGACGTGCCGGGCGCCAATACCGAATGGCGGGTCGAATCCGGCGAGACGCTGAGCGCCGACAGCCCCGTCACCCTGCGCTGGGACAGCCCCGCCGGGCTGATCTTCCGCCGCACCCTGGCGGTGGACGAGGATTTCATGTTCACCGTGACGCAATCGGTGGAAAATGCCGGCAGCGGCAGCGTGTCCGCCGCGCCCTACGGCATCCTCGCCCGCCATGGCGAACCGGTCGACCGCAAGAAATTCTTCGTGCTGCACGAGGGCGTCGTTGCCATGGCCGACGGCAAACTCAATGAGATCGACTATTCCGATATGCCCGATCTCGATATGATGCAGAGCGAGGGCGCGCGCGCCGAGGTCTCGCAGGTCGCCGAGAATGGTTGGATCGGTTTCACCGACCATTACTGGATGACCACGCTCATCCCCGCCCCGGGCAGCGCCTTCAAGCAGGTGGCAAAATACGATGACGGCCGCGACATCTACCAGACCGAGGCCGTGCTGCCGACGATGAGCCTCGCCCCCGGCGACAGCCAGGAGGTCACAACCCAGCTCTTCGCAGGCGCCAAGGAATGGGAAACCATCCGCGAATACGAGGATCAGGGCGTCGACCGCTTCATCGATTCCATCGACTGGGGCTGGTTCTTTTTCCTGACCAAGCCGATCTTCTGGCTGCTGCATCACCTGCACCAGCTGATCGGCAATATGGGCTGGTCGATCATCGCGCTGACGCTGATCCTCAAGGCGCTGCTCTTCCCGCTGGCCTTCAAATCCTACGTCTCCATGGCCAAGATGAAAGAGCTTCAGCCGGAGATGGAGAAACTCAAGGAGCGCGCCGGCGACGACCGCCAGAAGATGCAGCAGGAAATGATGGCGCTCTACAAGCGCGAAAAGGTCAACCCGGCCTCGGGCTGCCTGCCGATCCTGTTGCAGATCCCGATCTTCTTCTCGCTCTACAAGGTGATCTTCGTCGCCTTCGAGCTGCGCCAGGCGCCGTGGTTCGGCCCGTTCCAGGATCTCTCGACCCCGGACCCGACCTCGCTCTTCAACCTGTTCGGCGCGCTGCCCTGGGCCGCCCCCGAGCCGGGCACCACGCTGGCGCTGGTCTTCATCGGCATCCTGCCGCTGCTGCTGGGCATCTCGATGTACCTGCAGCAAAAGCTGAACCCGGCGCCCACCGACGCGACGCAGGCGATGGTCTTTGCCTGGATGCCCTGGGTCTTCATGTTCATGCTGGGCGGTTTTGCCAGCGGGCTGGTGCTGTACTGGATCACCAACAACACCATCACCTTCACCCAGCAATATCTGATCATGCGCAGCCAGGGCTACAAGCCGGACGTGTTCGGCAACATCAAGTCGAGCTTCAAGCGCAAGGCGAAACAGGCCGACGCCGCCAAGTCCGACAAGAAATGACGGTGCGCGTCACCGGCATCTTCCGCCACCCGATCAAGAGCCACGGGCGCGAGGCGCTCGCCTCCGTGGCTCTGCTTGCCGGGCAGACCATGCCCTATGACCGGCTCTGGGCAGTGGCGCATGAGGTGTCGGAGGCCGATGGCAGCGCCTGGGCGGCCTGCCGCAACTTCACCCGCGTGGCGGGATCGCCGGCACTGGCAGCGATCTCGGCAGAGCTCGACGAGGCGAGCGAAACCCTCACCCTGCACCACCCGGCGCGCGCGGATCTGACCGTTCGCCCCGACGAAGACGGTGCGCGGCTGCTTGCCTGGCTCGACGGTTTCACGCCTCAGAACCGACCGCAGCCGGTCCGGCTGGTCCGCGGCGCTTCGCGCGGTTTCACCGACAGCGAACGCGGCCACCTGACACTCTGCAACCGCGCCTCGCACCGGGCGGTGGAGGAAAAGATCGGCCACCCGCTCGCCATCGAGCGCTGGCGCGGCAATCTCTGGATCGACGGCGCGCCGGCCTGGGCGGAGAACGACTGGATCGGGCGCGAAGTCCGGCTCGGCGGCGCGGTGCTGAAACTCCTCGCCCGCACAACGCGCTGCCTCGCGATCCATGCCAATCCCGAAACCGGCGAGCGCGACGCGCAGATCCTGCCCACGCTCGACAGCTTCGGACACCGGGATTTCTCGGTGAAGGCAGAGGTGGTAGAAAGCGGGACGGTCGCCCTCGACGATACGGTGGAACTGCTATGAGTACCCTTCCCTTCCCGCTTGCCGAAGAGCCCGACGACGCCACGCGCGAGGCGGCGCGGAAGCTCTTTGCCGGCGAGGTCGATTTCCTCAAGGGCGTCGTCGCCATGGACGGGCTGCCGCCGGACGACCGCGCCGAGGTCTGCTTTGCCGGGCGCTCGAATGTCGGCAAGTCGAGCCTGATCAACGCACTGACCGGGCGCAAAGGGCTGGCGCGGGCCTCGAACACGCCGGGCCGCACGCAGGAGATCAACTTCTTTACGCTCGCCGACAGTCATTACCTGGTCGATCTTCCGGGCTATGGCTTTGCCAATGCGCCGGTGGCGGTGGTGGAGAAATGGCAGCGGCTGCTCAAGCAGTATCTCTCGGGCCGCGTCTCGCTGCGCCGCGCCTTTGTGCTGATCGACATGCGGCACGGGGTGAAACCGGTGGATGACGAGATCATGACCCTGCTCGACCGCGCGGCAGTGACCTTTCAGACGGTGCTGACCAAGGCTGACAAAGTCAAAGCCTCGGAGCGCGAGAAAATCCTGGCGCAGGTGCGCGGGCAGCTTGCCAAACACCCCGCCGCCTATCCCGAGATCGTGCAGACCAGCTCGGAAAAGGGCGACGGCATCGCGACGTTGCGATCCATCATCGCCGGGCTTGCCTGAGAAAAATCTTCGTACGAAGATTTTTCCGGGCCCCACCTCAGCGCCACGGAGATTTTTCGTACGAAAAATCTTGCGTCCCACGCGGGCATCCGGAAGACAGAAGGGCAACCCCGACCGCATCGGAAGGATGCCTCCAGAGATGAAGCAGCAGAAGATGAACCGAGACTGGATCGCCACCGCCCGCACCCTCAACGAAGCCCTGCCCTACATGCAGCGCTATACCGGCGCCGTTGTGGTGGTAAAATTCGGCGGCAACGCCATGGGCGACGACGAGGCCATGGCGGAATTTGCCCGCGACATCGTGCTGATGCGGCAGGTCGGCGTGAACCCGGTCGTGGTGCATGGCGGCGGCCCGATGATCAACGACATGCTGAAACGGCTCAATATCGAAAGCCGCTTCGTGCGTGGCAAGCGCGTCACCGACAAGGCCACCGTCGAGGTGGTCGAGATGGTGCTGACCGGGCTCGTCAACAAGCGCATCGTGCAGGCGATCATGGATGAGGGCGGGCGGGCCGTCGGGCTCTCGGGCAAGGATGACGACCTCATCGTCTGCGAACCCGACGATCCCGAGCTCGGCTTTGTCGGCCGGCCCATAGAGATGAACGTGCAGGTGCTGCGCGATCTCTTCGCCGCCGGTATCATTCCCGTGGTCGCCCCGGTCGCCACCGGCACCGAGGTGACCGAAACCTATAATGTCAACGGTGACACCGCCGCCGGCGCCATCGCCGGCGCGCTGAAGGCCGACCGGCTGCTGCTGCTCACCGATGTCACCGGCGTCAAGAATGCCGCCGGCGAGGTGGTTACAGCGATGACGCCGGACGATGTGCGCTCGATGATCGGCGACGGCACGATCGCCGGCGGCATGATCCCCAAGACCGAGACCGCGCTGAAAGCCATCGAGGAAGGCGTGCGCGCGGTGGTGATTCTCGACGGGCGGGTGCCCAATGCCTGCCTGCTGGAGCTCTTCACCGAGCATGGCGCGGGCTCGCTCATCCGTTCCGCCGATCTGCCCCCGGTGCGGGACCGCGTGTGAGCTTGGAGGCGCTCGCCGCCGCCGCGCGGGCGCGCGGGCTGGCTTTGCGCGGCGCCTTTCACCCGGGTCCCGCGGACGGCGCCCCGCCGGACACCGGCACATTGATCCTGCTGGGGCCTGACGAGCCCCGCTTCTGGCCGCTTTTCGCCGCCTCCCCCGAGGCCGCGGACGGTGCGGCCCATCCGCTCGACCGCTGGTCGAAACGCGAAATCGGCGCGCTGGCGGTCGCATGGCGGGGCACGGCGCGTTTTCCCTCCGACGGACCGCCCTGGCCGCCTTTCCTGCATTGGGCCCAACGCTCGGGCCGGGCCTTTCCCTCGCCGCTCGGACTGCTCGTGCACGATACAGCCGGCCTGCTCATCAGCTATCGCGGCGCCCTCGCGCTGCCGCAGCGCCTGCCCCTGCCAGAACCGCCCGAAGCCCCCTGCCCAAGCTGCGAACACCAGCCCTGCACCACCACCTGCCCGGTCGGTGCACTGCGGGCAGGCGCGCCCTATGACGTGGCGGCCTGCCAGCGCCATCTGCACAGCGATGCGGGCGCCGAGTGCCGCGACAGGGGCTGCCTTGCCCGCCGCGCCTGCCCGCTTTCGCAGAACCTGCACAGACAGGACGCACAGGCGGCTTTTCACATGGCCGCCTTCGTGAAAAACTGGTCCGGCAAAGAGGGAGGACAGGCATGAAACGGCTGATACTCATGCGCCATGCCAAATCCGACTGGCCGTCGGGCACCGTGGATCACCAGCGCCCCCTGAACAAGCGCGGCCGGCGCAGCGCCGAAGCGCTCGGCGACTGGCTGCGGGCGGAAAAGCTCCTCCCCGATCAGGCGCTTTGCTCCAGCGCCGCGCGCACCCGCGAAACGCTGGCGCTGCTGGGTGTCGAGGCGCCCACCCGCTACGAAGACCGTCTCTATCACGCGGGACCGGTGGCGATGATGAAATGTCTCGGCGAGGCCACCGGCGACACGGTGATCATGGTCGGCCATAATCCGGGCATCGCCGCCTTCGCCCATGACATCGCCGCGACGCGGCCCCAGCATCCGCGCTTTGCCGATTACCCGACCGGCGCCACAACGGTGGCCGAATTCGACATATCCGACTGGTCGGAGATCGCCGAAGGCACAGGGCAGATCCGCGCCTTTGTCATCCCGCGCGAATTGCTGGCCGAACGCGAAGCCTGAGGCCCCGCCTGTCAGCCCTCTTCGGTCTTCTCCGAGGGCGGGTCGTCATAGACCGCCCAGCCGAAGGCGCGCCCGGTATCGGGCAGTTCCCTTTCCACCACATCGCCCTGCATGAAGGTCTTGGCGACGAAATTCGCGGTGATCGGCGCGGTGATGAACAGGAACAGCGTGATCAGCAGCTCGTGGAACGAGACCGAGCTCTCGATCATCAGGAAATAGAGCATCGAGCCGATGAGCGCGCCGCCCACACCCAGCGTCGTCGCCTTGGTGGGCGCGTGCAGCCGCTGCATCGTGTGCTTGAGCTTGAGCAGGCCAAACGAGCCGACAAAGCCAAAGATGCCGCCGACGATCAGGAAGGCCGAGACCAGCAGCTCGGCGAGTAGGGTCATGTCCTGGTCCATTGCGTCCTCCTCACTCGATGATGTCGCCGCGCAGGATAAAGCGGCAGAAGGCGACGGTGGAGACGAAACCGACCATGGCGATCAGCATCGAGGCTTCGAAATAGATCGCGGTGCCGCGCCAGACCCCGTAGAGGATCAGCAGCGCGATGAAGTTGATCACCATGGTGTCGAGCGCGAGGATCCGGTCGGCGGCGGTCGGCCCGGTCAGCAGCCGCCAGAGCGTCGCCAGCAGGCCGAAACCGTAGCAGGCAAAGGCAAAGATCAGGGCGTAGGTGATCATCGGAAAATCTCCTTCAGCCGCCGCTCGTAGCGGGTCTTGATGTCATCGCGGATGCCATCGGGATCGTCGGTGTGCAGGCAATGCACCAGCAGCGCGCCGCCATCCGCCGAGAGCGTCGCCGAAACGGTGCCGGGGGTCATGGTGATGGTGCCCGCCAGCACGGTGATCGCCTCGGGAGAGGTCAGCTCCAGCGGCACCACCACCCATTGCGAATGGATGTCGGCGTTGCGCTTGAAAAGCACGATGCCCGCCACGACCATATTGGCGACGACGATGTCCCAGAGCACGATCAGCGCGTATTCCGCCGCCATCAGCGGGGCACGCACCGCCGGGCGGTTGGGCCAGTAAGGCGCGGTCATGATCGGGATCACGATGCCCAGTACCACGCCGAGCGCAAGGTTGCCCAGCGTGACCTTGTTGACCAGCATCAGCCAGACGACGGTCAGCGTGACGCTCAGCAGCGGGTGCGGGAAGATGCGTTTCAGCATGGCTTAATGCTCCTCCCCATGCGCGGACAGATCCTTGGTATCGGGCTGATCCACCAGCACCGCGTCGATATAGGCGCCCGGATCGAAGAGCTGCCCCGCCGTCGCCTCCATATGGCGCGAGACCGGCCCGGCAAAGACCGTGAGCAGCGCCAGCATGATCAGCATCGCCATGGTCGGCGCCACCAGCATGGGCCCCAGCCTGGCCTCGGGCGGCGGCGCCTCTTCCTCGGATTCGGGCTCCATCGGTCCGGCAAGCGCCGGCGAGGTGGATTTCCAGAAGAGCAGGCTGCCGGCGCGGACAAAGCCGACGATGGTCAGCAGCGAGCCCGCCAGCACCACGGTCCAGACCAGCCAGGTGTAATCGGCGCTGCGCAGCGCATCGAGCACCAGCAGCTTGCCGAGGAATCCGCTCAGCGGCGGCATGCCGGCGATGCCGATGGCGCCCACAAAGAACAGCGAGGCCAGCAGACCGTTCTGCACCGTCGCCGGCGCCGCCCTGAGCAGATCGCCGCTTTCGCGCTTGGTCAGCAGCAGATCGGCAAAGAGGAACAGCGCCGCGGCGGCAAAGGTCGAATGCAGCAGGTAGTAGAGCGCCGCCTGCGCCGCGTAGGGGGTGAAGGCCGAGACCGCCAGCATCAGCGTGCCGGTGGAGCCCAGCACGGCGAAGGCGATGAGCGGCATCAGCCGCCGCGCGCCCATCACGCCGAACCCGCCGATGGCGATGGTGATCAGCGCGGCGGGCATCAGCCAGTCCTGCGACAGCGTGCCGATGGCGGCGGCATCCGGGCCGAAGACGATGGTGTGCATGCGCAGGATCGCATAGGCGCCGACCTTGGTCATGATCGCAAACAGCGCCGCCACCGGCGCGGGCGCGTTGGCATAGGTGCCGGGCAGCCAGAACTGCACCGGGAAGAGCGCCGCCTTCACCGCGAAGACGATCATCAGCAGCATCGCCGCCACCCGCACCAGCGCCGCGTCCTCCACCGGGATCTCGCGCACCTTCACCGACAGATCGGCGATGTTGAGCGTGCCGGTGGTGGCGTAGAGCGTGCCGAGCGCGATCAGGAACAGGGTCGAGCCCGCGAGGTTCATGATCACGTATTGCAGCCCCGATTGCAGCCGCGCCTTGCCGCCCGAGTGGATCGTCAGGCCATAGGAGGCGATGAGCAGGATCTCGAACAGCACGAAGAGGTTGAAGGCGTCGCCGGTCAGGAAGGCGCCGCAGATCCCCATGAGCTGGAACATCATCAGCGCATGGAAATGCCGCCCGCGCCTGTCCCAGCCGCTGGCCGAGGCGTGGATCAGCACGATCAGCCCCAGCACCGAGGTCAGCAGGATGAGCAGCGCCGAAAGCCGGTCGAGCACCAGCACGATGCCGAAGGGCGCCGGCCAGTCGCCCAGCCGGTAGACATGCACGCTGCCATCCGCCGACAGCACGAAAAGCCCGGTGGCCACCGCCACCAGCAGCACCGCGCCCAGGATCGAGGTGGCCCGTTGCAGGGTGATGTCGTGGCGCATCACATAGGCGATGAGCGGCGCCAGCATGGCCGGCAGCACGACGGGGGCGATGATCCAGTGGTTCACGCGTCGTTCTCCCCGGTCGTCTTGGTCTCGTCTTCGATGTTCACCCGGTCATCGCCCGCTTCGAGAAAGGCGCCGAGCGCGATCAGCACCAGCACCGCCGTCATCCCGAAGGAGATCACGATCGCGGTCAGCACCAGCGCCTGCGGCAGCGGGTCGGTATAGGCGCTCGCGCCGTCGCTCAGCACCGGCGGCAGGCCGACGGTCAGCCGCCCGGTGGCGAAGACAAAGACGTTCACCGCGTAGGAGAGCAGCGTCAGCCCCAGGATGACCGGAAAGGCACGGAGCCGCAGGATCAGGTAGATCCCGGCAGCGGTCAGCCCGCCCAGAGAGGTTGCCACGACCAGTTCCATCTCAGCCCTCGTCCTTCTTGCCGTCTGCCGCCTCGGGCGCATCGGCGCGCCGCGAGGGGTCGTAATCCATGGGCTCGATATTGACCGTCTCGCCCGCGTAGCGCGCCAGCCGCGACAAGCTGTAGAGCATCAGCATCACCGCCCCCAGCACCGTCAGGAACACGCCGAGATCGAACAGCGCCGCGGTGGCCAGCTCAAACTCCTCGAAGGGCCAGATCTGGAAATACCCGAAGGCACTGGTCAGGAAGGGCTCGCCCGCGAGCCAGGCGCCGGCACCGGTCAGCCCGGCCACCACCACGCCCCAGCCGATCATCGCGTGATACTCGAAGCGCTTGCGCTCCTGCGTCCAGCCAAAGCCCGAGGCCATGTACTGCATCAGCAGCGCGATGGAGATCACGAGGCCCGCGACGAACCCGCCGCCCGGCAGGTTGTGGCCGCGCAGGAAGATATAGACACCGACCAGCGCCGCGATGGGCATCATCACGCGGGTGGCGACCACCATCATCAGAGGGTGCCTATCGCGCGACCGGTCGGGCGGGAAGGTCCAGTTGCGCAGCCGGCGCGAGGCGGGCCCGTCGAGCAGCGCCTCCATCAGCGCGTAGAGCGTCAGCCCGGCGATGCCCAGCACGATGATCTCGCCATAGGTGTCGTAACCCCGGAAATCGACGAGGATCACGTTGACCACATTGGTGCCGCCGCCGCCCTTGTAGGAATTGGCGAGGTGATAATCCGAGATCGTGCTGATATCGCGCAGCAGGAAGGCATAGGCCAGCGCCGCCACAGCGACACCCGCCGCGATGGCGATGGCGCCGTCGCGGATATGCAGGGCAATCGGGCTTTCGCGCGGCGTCTCCTTGGGCAGGAAGTGCAGCGCCAGCAGCATCAGCATGACGGTGACCGTGTCGACCGAGATCTGCGTCAGCGCCAGGTCGGGCGCCGAGAGATAGACGAAGCCGAAGGAGACCATCAGCCCCACCACGCTGGTCAGGATCAGCGCGCGGAAACGGTTGCGATGCATGGTGACCGTCGCCGCCGTCGCCACCATCAGCAGCACGAAGCCCACGGCGACCAGCGGCGGCACCGGCAGCGGTGCCCGGGTCGGCGCCGGCAGCCCGCCACCCTGGAAGGCGGCATAGCCGAGCGCGATGGTCGAGACGGTGAAGATCGCCAGATAGCGGCTGATAGAGCCGTTATGCGCCACTTCGGTGATAAAGCGCGAGCCCAGCGCGATGCGGCGCACCAGCGTGTCGAACATCACCTTGGCCTCGGGGCGCGGCGTCGCCAGCCAGATCCGGTCGAGCGGACGGTGCAGCCAAAGCAGCACCGCGCCGCCGGCCACGGCGACCATCGACATGAAGAGCGCCGGGGTCACGCCGTGCCAGAGCTTGAGATGCACATGCGGTTCGGAACCGGTCACCGCCAGCCCCGCCGCCTCGACGATGGGCGCGGCAAAGACCATGGGCGCGAGGCCGATCAGCACCACCAGCACCGCGAGGAAGCCCGGCGCCAGCAGCATGCCCACCGGCGGATCGTGCGGATGGTGCGGATAGTCGTCGCGCACCGGGCCAAAGAAGGTGTGCCCGATGAAGCGGAAGGAATAGGCCACCGACAGAAGCGCGCCCAGCGTCGCCAGGATGATGATCGGCCATTCGCCGCCCCACCAATGGGTGTGAGCGACCTCTTCCAGCATCATCTCCTTGGACATGAAGCCGTTGAGCGGCGGGATCCCCGCCATCGACAGCGCCGCCACCACGGCGATCAGCGCGGTCACCGGCATGAGGCTCGCCAGCCCGCCCAGCCGCTTGATGTCGCGGGTATGGGTCTCGTGATCGACGATGCCCGCGCTCATGAAGAGCGCCGCCTTGAAGGTCAGGTGGTTGAGGATATGGAACACCGCCACCACCGCGGCCATCTTGGAGCCGAGCCCCAGCAGCATGGTCAGCAGCCCGAGATGGCTCACGGTCGAGAAGGCCAGCAGCGCCTTCAGATCGTCCTTGAAGAGCGCGATCAGCGCGCCGATCACCATGGTGATCAATCCCACGGTCGAGACGATGTAGAACCATTCCTCTGTCCCCGCCAGCACCGGCCACATGCGCGCCATCAGGAAGATGCCGGCCTTCACCATCGTGGCCGAGTGCAGATAGGCCGACACCGGCGTCGGCGCGGCCATGGCGTGCGGTAGCCAGAAATGGAACGGGAACTGCGCCGATTTGGTGAAGGCGCCGAGCAGGATCAGGATCAGCGCCGGCAGATAATATTCCGAGGCGCGGATCTCTTCGCCATGCTGAAGGATCACGCTGAGATCGTAGCTGCCGGCGATATTGCCGAGAATCAGCATGCCCGCGATCATCGCAAGCCCCCCTGCCCCGGTCACGGTCAGCGCCATGCGGGCGCCCTGACGGCCCTCGGGCAGGTGCTTCCAATAGCCGATGAGCAGGAAGGACGACAGCGAGGTCAGCTCCCAGAAAACCAGCAAAAGCAGGATGTTATCCGAGACGACAATGCCCAGCATCGCGCCTTGGAAGAGCAGAAGATAAGTATAGAACTGCCCCATCGGATCGTCGCCCGAGAGGTAGAACCGCGCGTAAAGCGTGATCAGCAGCCCCATGCCGAGGATCATGCCGGCAAAGAGCAGCCCCAGCCCGTCGAGCATGAAATTGGCGTTCAGCCCCAGCGCCGGCAGCCAGTCGAACTTTGCGGTGACGGTGCCGCCGTCCAGCACGCCGGGCGCCATCACGCCAAGGAACACGAGAGCGAGAACGGTCGGAACCGCGGTGAAGGTGGCGCATGCGTTGCGCCCCGCCCGGATCATCAGCCCCGGCACCAGCGCACCGATAAAGGGCAATAAGACCATTACGGGCAGAAGTCCGCTGCCTGACACCATCCCTGTTCCTTCGTCTTGTCCGCCTGCGCCTGACCGGGGGCCGAGGGGCGGAAGTTGTCCCGGTATCGTCTTGTTAAGGAGTTACTATGTATTCTGAAAGATTATTCAATATTCGCTCCCGGAAAACCGTCCTTCGTTAGCGATCACGGCGCTGTCTCGTTTTGCCCCCTATTAACATGTCAGCGCATTGGCCCGGATGTGACTTTCCTGTTACAGATCGTCAGGACCATTTTCGATAGAAAATCATGATCGCAAAACTGGAAATGCTTATCGCGCTGGCACGGGAACGGCATTTCGGCCGCGCCGCCGAAAGCCTCGGCATCACCCAGCCCACCCTGTCGACCGGCATCCGCCAGCTCGAAGAACAGCTCGGCGTCAAGCTGGTGAGCCGCGGCTCGCGCTTTGGCGGGCTGACGCCGGAAGGCCAGCGCGCGCTGATCCGGGCACGGCAGATCGTCGGCGACACGCGGCGGCTGCGCGAGGAAATGCGCGCCTCGCGCGAGGGGCTGGCGGGGCATCTGCGGCTCGCGGTCATCCCCACGGCGCTGACCTGGGCCTCGCGGCTGGTCACCGGCTTTGCCGCAAGGCACCCGAATGTGAGCTTTACCGTGCTGTCGCGCGCCTCCGCCGAGATCCTGTCGATGCTCGACGATCTCGAGATCGACGCCGGCATCTCCTATCTCGACAACGAGCCCCTGGGCCGGGTGACCACGCGGCTGCTCTACCGCGAATCCTACACGCTGGTCTGCCGCCCCGATCACCCCTTTGCCGAGGGCGAGGCCATCGGCTGGGGCGCGCTGGGGGAGGCGCGGCTCTGCCTGCTGACGCCGGACATGCAGAACCGCCGGATCATCAACCGGCATTTCACCGAAGCCGGCGTCGGCCCCGCCGCGCTCATCGAATCGAACTCTACGGTGATGCTGGCGGCCAATGTTCTGCACGGCGACTGGGTGACGATCCTGCCCGACCACCTGGCCCGGTTTCTCTGCGAGGGCAAGCCGCTGGCGGTGGTGCCCCTGGCCGAAAGCGGCGCGGCGCCCGCCGTGGGCCTCATCGCCCCGCATCAGGAGCCCTATACCCCCGTGCTGCAAGCGCTTTTGAGCGAGGCGGAGGGGCTGACGGTGGAGAAAGTTTGATTGAAGTTCTCTATCGTTTGACGGAACAACGATATTGAATCGACAATCATGGGTCTGGCACAAAGGGGCACATTTCTGGGAGAGAAGCCCGCATGCGCCACTCAAACCCCACGCCGGACGAGGTCCGCGCCCTGATCGACGCCGAGCTGCACCGCGAAGGGCCGCTGCTGCCGATCCTGCACGCGATCCAGCACGCCTTTGACCATGTGCCCGAGATGGCGCTGCCGCTGATCGCCGAGGCGCTCAACCTGACGCGCGCCGAGGTGCACGGGGTGATGTCCTTCTACCACGATTTCCGCAAGGCCCCCGCCGGGCGGCATGTGGTCAAGATCTGCCGGGCCGAGGCCTGCCAGTCGATGGGCGCCAATGCGCTCAGCCAGGCGGTGCTGGACAAGCTCGGGCTCGACTGGGGCGGCACCACACCGGACGGGTCGGTCACGGTCGAGCCGGTCTATTGCCTGGGGCTCTGCGCCTGCGCACCGGCGGCAATGGTTGACGGCAAGCTGATCGGCCGGGCGGACGCGGCGCGGCTGGCGGCGGAACTGGAGGGCGCGGCATGAAGATCTGGGTGCCCATGGACAGCGCCGCCAAGGCGTTGGGTGCGGATGAGGTCGCCGAGGCGATCCGTGCCGAGGCCGAAAAACGCGGTGTGGAGATCGAGATCGCCCGCAACGGCACGCGCGGCATGATCTGGCTGGAGCCGCTGGTCGAGGTGGAAACGCCCGAGGGCCGCATGGCCTTTGGCCCGATGAGCCCCGCCGATGTGCCGGCGCTCTTCGAGGACACCCATCCCAAGGCGCTGGGTCTCACCGAAGAGCTCGACTGGATGAAGCGCCAGACGCGCCTCACCTTTGCCCGCTGCGGTCTCACCGATCCGCTGTCGCTGCCGGAGTACGAGGCCAATGGCGGCCTCGCCGGGCTGCGCCGGGCGCTCACCATGAGCGGCGAGCAGATCACCGACGAGGTCAAACTCTCGGGCCTGCGCGGGCGCGGCGGTGCGGGCTTCCCGACGGGGATCAAGTGGGACACGGTGCGCATGGCGCATGCGGACCGCAAATACATCGTCTGCAACGCCGACGAGGGCGACAGCGGCACTTTTGCCGACCGCATGATCATCGAGGGCGACCCGTTCTGCCTGATCGAGGGCATGGCCATCGCCGGCATCGGCGTCGGCGCGACCATGGGCTATGTCTATCTGCGCTCGGAGTATCCCGATGCCATCGCGGTGCTGAGCCGCGCCGTCGAGATCGCCCGCGACGCCGGGGTTCTGGGGACGGATGTGCTCGGCTCGGGCAAGGCCTATGACATGGAGGTCCGCGTCGGCGCGGGCGCCTATGTCTGCGGCGAGGAGACCTCGCTGCTGAACTCGCTCGAGGGCAAGCGCGGTGTGGTGCGCGCCAAGCCGCCGCTGCCGGCGCTGGAAGGCGCCTTCGGCAAGCCCACCGTGGTGAACAACGTGATCTCGCTGGCCACCGTGCCGGTGATTTTCGAGAAGGGCGCCGAGCATTACGCGAATTTCGGGCTGGGCCGCTCGAAAGGCACGATCCCGTTGCAGATCGCCGGCAATGTGCGCCATGGCGGGCTGTTCGAGACCGCCTTCGGCATGAAGCTGGGCGCGATTGTCGAGGATCTGGGCGGCGGCACCGCCTCGGGCCGCGCGGTCAAGGCGGTGCAGGTGGGCGGCCCGCTGGGCGCCTATCTGAGCCCCGACCAGTTCGACACGCCGTTCGGCTATGAGGAATTCGACGGCCAGGGCGCGCTTATCGGCCATGCCGGGCTGGTGGTCTTCGACGACAGCGCCGACATGCTGGGGATGGCGCGCTTTGCCATGGAATTCTGCGCGGTGGAGAGCTGCGGCAAATGCACGCCGTGCCGGATCGGCGCGGTGCGCGGCGTCGAGACGCTGGACCGGATCGCGGCGGGCGACGCGGCGGCGATCCCGCTGCTGACCGATCTCTGCGAGACCATGCAGGACGGCTCGCTCTGCGCGCTTGGCGGCTTCACGCCCTACCCGGTGATGTCGGCGCTGCGGCTCTTCCCCGAAGAGTTCGGCGCGGTGAAGGAAGCGGCGGAATGAGCGGTTTCGCCTCGCTGACGCGAGACGACTCGCCGGGGGCTCTGCCCCCGGACCCCCGGGATATTTTGAGCCAATGGAAACTGCGGGAGGACGAAAGATGAAAGATTTCATCATTCCCTGGGACGACCGGGATATGGGCACGCCCGCGAAAAGCGGCAAGCCCGTGCATCTGACCATCGACGGCATCGACGTGACTGTGCCCGCCGGCACCTCGGTGATGCGCGCGGCGGCGGAGGCGGGCATCGCGGTGCCGAAGCTCTGCGCCACCGACAGTCTTGATGCCTTCGGCTCCTGCCGGCTCTGCGTGGTCGAGATCGAGGGGCGGCGCGGCACGCCGGCCTCCTGCACCACGCCGGTGCATGCGGGCATGGTGGTGCACACGCAATCCTCGAAGGTAAAGAAGATCCGCAAGGGGGTGATGGAGCTTTACGTCTCCGACCACCCGCTGGACTGCCTGACCTGCGCCGCCAATGGCGATTGCGAATTGCAGGACATGGCCGGCATGGTGGGGCTGCGCGACGTGCGCTACACGCCGGGCGACAACCATTTCGACCCGTCCGGCAGCGGCGCGCGCTCGCAATCCGAGGCGCGGCTGCGGATGCCCGAGGGCGAGGCCAATCCGCGCTATATCGCGAAGGATGAGAGCAACCCCTATTTCACCTACGATCCCAGCAAATGCATCGTCTGCTCGCGCTGCGTGCGGGCCTGCGAGGAGGTGCAGGGCACCTTTGCACTGACCATCGAGGGCCGCGGGTTCGAGAGCCGCGTCTCGGCAGGCATGGCCGGCGACGATTTCCTGACCTCCGACTGCGTGAGCTGCGGCGCCTGCGTGCAGGCCTGCCCGACCGCAACACTTCAGGAGAAGAGCGTCGCCGAGCTGGGCACGCCGGATCGCGAGCTGGTGACCACCTGCGCCTATTGCGGCGTCGGCTGTTCCTTCAAGGCGGAGCTGAACGGCGACGAGCTGGTGCGCATGACGCCGTGGAAACACGGCAAGGCGAACCGGGGGCATAGCTGCGTCAAGGGCCGCTTTGCCTATGGCTATGCCGAGCATCCCGACCGCATCCTCAACCCGATGATCCGCGACCGCATCGAGGATCCGTGGCGCGAGGTGAGCTGGGAGGAGGCGCTGTCCTTTGCGGCAAACCGGCTCAAGGGCATCCAGGAGAAACACGGGCGCAAGAGCGTCGGCGTGATCACCTCCAGCCGCTGCACCAATGAGGAAACCTATCTGGTGCAGAAGCTCACCCGCGCGGTGTTCATGAACAACAACACCGATACCTGCGCCCGGGTCTGCCATTCGCCCACCGGCTACGGGCTGGGCCAGACCTATGGCACCTCCGCCGGCACGCAGGATTTCGACTCCGTCGAGCAGGTGGACGTGGCGGTGGTGATCGGCGCCAACCCGACCGACGGCCACCCGGTCTTTGCCTCGCGGCTGAAGAAACGGCTGCGTCAGGGCGCCAAGCTCATCGTCATCGACCCGCGCCGCATCGACCTGGTGAAATCGGCGCATATCGCGGCGTCGCATCACCTGGCGCTGACGCCGGGCACCAATGTCGCCGTGGTGACCGCGCTGGCGCATGTGATCGTGACCGAGAAGCTCTATGACGAGGCCTTCATCCGCGAGCGCTGCGACTGGGACGAGTTCATGGCCTATGCGGAGTTCGTCTCCGAAAAGCGCCACGCGCCCGAAAGCACGGCGCTGCTCACCGGCGTGAACGCACAGGAACTGCGCGCGGCGGCGCGGCTTTATGCGCAGGGCGGCAACGGGGCGATCTATTACGGGCTGGGCGTGACCGAGCACAGTCAGGGCTCGACCACCGTCATGGGGCTTGCCAACCTCGCCATGATGACCGGCAATATCGGTCGCGACGGCGTGGGGGTGAACCCGCTGCGCGGGCAGAACAACGTGCAGGGCTCCTGCGACATGGGCTCCTTCCCGCACGAGCTGCCGGGCTATCGCCATGTCAAGCTGCCCGAGGTGCGCAAGGTCTTTGAAGACGCCTGGGGCGTGCCGATCGACCCGGAACCGGGGCTGCGCATCCCGAACATGCTGGATGCCGCCGTGGACGGCACGTTCCGGGGGCTCTACTGCCAGGGTGAGGACATCCTGCAATCGGACCCGGACACCAAGCATGTGGCGGCGGGGCTGGCGGCGATGGACTGTGTCATCGTGCATGACCTCTTCCTCAACGAGACGGCGAACTATGCGCATGTCTTCCTGCCCGGCTCGTCCTTTCTGGAGAAGAACGGCACCTTCACCAATGCCGAGCGCCGCATCAACCGCGTGCGCAAGGTCATGGCGCCGAAGAACAGCTATGAGGATTGGGAAGTCACCCAGCTTCTGGCCAATGCCATGGGCGCCGGCTGGGCCTATACCCATCCCGAACAGATCATGGCCGAGATCGCGGCCACCACCCCGAGCTTTGCCGGCGTGACCTACGATCTGCTGGAGGAGAAGGGCTCGGTACAGTGGCCCTGCAACGAGGAACATCCCGAGGGCACGCCGCTCATGCATGTGGACGGGTTCGTGCGCGGCAAGGGGCGGTTCATCGTCACCGAATACGTGGCGACGGATGAAAAGACCGGCCCGCGCTTCCCGCTGCTGCTGACCACCGGGCGCATCCTGTCGCAGTACAATGTCGGCGCGCAGACACGGCGCACCGCGAACAGCGTCTGGCACGAGCAGGATCTGCTGGAGATCCACCCGCACGATGCCGAGAACCGCGGGCTGAAGGAGGGCGACTGGGTGAAGCTCGCCAGCCGCTCGGGCGAGACGACGCTGCGCGCCAAGATCACCGACCGGGTGTCGCCCGGCGTGGTCTATACCACCTTCCACCACCCGGACACGCAGGCCAATGTGGTCACCACCGATTTCTCGGACTGGGCCACCAACTGCCCGGAATACAAGGTGACGGCGGTACAGGTCGCGCCCTCCAACGGGCCGTCGGACTGGCAGGAGGATTATGCGGCGCAGGCCGAGCGCGCGCGGCGCATCCTGCCGGCGGCGGAGTAAGCCATGGCGCCGCGCCAGAGCCACAGCCGCCCCGGCCTCGCCGTGCATCGCGAAGGCACGCGCTCTGTCGTGCGCTCGCTGCCCGAAGAGGTGCCGGTGGCGCTGGTCTTCGACGCCACCACCCAGGCGGTGATGATGGCCACCCCCGGCGACATCGCCGATTTCGCCTATGGCTTCGCGCTGAGCGAGGGCATCATCGGTCATCCGCGCGAGGTGGCCGAGTTCGAGGCGGTGACCCATCCGCAGGGCATCGAGGCGCGGTTCTGGCTGCATGAGGATCGCGGCGCCGCACTCAAGGAACGGCAGCGCAGCCTGCTGGGGCCGACCGGCTGCGGGCTCTGCGGCATCGACTCGCTCGATCAGGCGCTGCGCGCCCTGCCGCCGCTGCCCGAGGGCGGGCCGAGCCTCACCCGCGCCGAGGTGGCCCGCGCGACCGACGCGCTGCGCGCCCACCAGCCGCTGCACGACCAGACCCGCGCGGTACATGCGGCGGGGTTCCTGCGGCCCGGTAAGGGCATCGTTCTGGCGCGCGAGGATGTCGGGCGGCACAACGCGCTCGACAAGCTGATCGGCGCGCTGGCGCGGCAGGACATGGACCCGGCCGAGGGCGCCTTTGTGCTGACCAGCCGGGTCTCGGTCGACATGGTGCAGAAAACCGTTCTGGCGCGCTGCCCGATCCTGATCGCCGTTTCGGCCCCGACCGCGCTGGCGCTGCGGATGGCCGAGGAGGCGGGGCTCACGCTTGCCGCCTTTGCCCGCTCCGGCGGGTTCGACCTTTACGCCGCGCCCGAGCGGATCGTCGATGGAGAGACGCATGTCGCCTGAAAAGATGGTCATGATGGCCAACCAGATCGCTACCTTCTTTGCCACCCAGCCCGGCGAGACCGGCGCCGAGGATGTGGCCGCGCATATCAACGATTTCTGGGAACCGCGCATGCGGGCACAGTATCTCGATTACGTGGCGCAGGGCGGCGAAGGTCTGCATCCGCTGGCCGCGGCTGCGGCGGCGCATATCCACGCGCCCTCCGAAAAAGCTTGATCCTGCGCAAGACACGCGGCGCAAAAACGCTTTAGGGTTTCGGCCATGGAGGGAGGTCCATGGCAGAGAGCGCCTATCGGGCGGAAGGTCTGACACGCACCTATGGCGAGGGCGCCTCGGCAGTGCATGCGCTGCGCGGGGTCGATCTCGATCTGCCCGCCGGCGAGATCGTGGTGCTGCTCGGCCCCTCGGGCAGCGGCAAATCCACCCTGCTCAATATCCTCGGCGGGCTCGACCGGCCCAGCACAGGGCGCGCCTGGTTCCGTGACCGCGAGTTGACGGCGATGACCGACCGGCAGCTCACCCGCTACCGGCGCGATCATCTGGGCTTCATCTTCCAGTTCTACAACCTTATGCCCTCGCTCACCGCGGAGGAGAATGTCGAGCTGGTGACCGAGATTGCCCGAGATCCGATGACCCCCGCCGAGGCGCTGGCGCTGGTGGGGCTGGAGGAGCGGCTGGGGCATTTCCCGAGCCAGATGTCGGGCGGCGAACAGCAGCGCGTCGCCATTGCCCGCGCGGTGGCGAAAAAGCCCGATGTCCTGCTCTGCGACGAGCCCACCGGCGCGCTCGACAGCACCACCGGGCGCGAGGTGCTGGGGGTGCTGCAACATCTCAACCAGACGCTGGGCACCACGGTGCTGATCGTCACCCATGCCGCCGCCACCGCCGCCATGGCCGACCGGGTGATCCGCTTTGCCGATGGCGCGATCCGGTCCCAGGAGCGCAACAGCCACAAGCTGCCCGCCGAGGAGATCGAGTGGTGAGCCCGCTCGACCGCAAACTCACCCGCGACCTGTGGCGGATGAAGGGCCAGGCGCTGGCGATTGCCGTGGTCATGGCGCTTGGCGTCATGATGCAGGTGATGATGTCGGGGCTGGTGACCTCGCTCGACGAAACCCGCCGCAGCTATTACGAGCGCTACCGGCTGGCCGATCTTGCCGCCTCGGTGGTGCGGGCGCCCGATCACCTCTTGCACCGGATCGCCGCGCTGCCCGGGGTGCAGGCGGTCGAGGGGCGGGTCAGCGGCGCGGCGCTTATCGACCTGCCCGACCGCGCGGTGCCGGTGCAGGCGCAGGCGCTCTCCCTGCCCTATGACGGCGATCCGGCGCTGAACGCGATCCGGCTGGAGGCGGGGCGGCTCTTCGAGCGCGGCAAGCCCGAGGAGGCGGTGCTGCTCGACAGTTTCGCCGCCGCCCATGGGCTTCGCCCCGGCGATACGCTGGAGGCCACGATGAACGGCGCGCGGCACAGCTTCCGCATCACCGGGCTCGCCCGCGCGCCGGAATTCCTCTACAGCGCCGCCCCCGGCGAGGGCATCCCCGACGACGCCCGCTTCGGCGTGCTATGGCTGTCGCCCGCCGCGATGGCGGCGGCCTTCGACATGGACGGCGCCTTCAACGAGCTGCTGATCGGGCTGGCGCGCGGCGCCGGCGCGCAGCCGGTGACAGATGCGGTGGACCGGGTGCTGGAACCTTACGGCTCCACCGGCGCCTATGGGCGCGAGGACATGTTCTCCAACCGCTTCGTGTCTGAGGAAATCGACGGGCTGCGCGACAGCGCCGCCTCGATCCCGCCGATCTTCATGGCCGTGGCGGCCTTTCTGCTGAACATCGTGATCGCCCGCATGGTACAGGCCGAGCGCGAAGAGATCGGGCTCCTTAAGGCCTTCGGTTACCGGTCGGGCGAAATCGGCGGGCATTACCTGAAGCTGGTGCTGGCCATCGCCCTTCTGGGCGCGCTGATGGGCTGTCTTTTCGGTATTCTGGCGGGGCGCGCCATGGTGCAGCTCTACCTGAATTTCTTCAAGTTTCCCTTCCTCGTCTTCCGGCTCGATCCGGCCTCCTTTGCCATCGGCATCGCGGTCAGCGTGCTGGCAGCCACGGCGGGCGGCGCCATCGTGCTGCGGCGTATCTTTGCGCTCGACCCGGCAGAGGCGATGCGCCCGCCCGCCCCTGCCGATTATTCCCGCGCCGGGCGCTGGCGCGGGCTGACAAGCTGGCTCGACCAGCCCAGCCGCATGGTGCTGCGCCGCTTCACCCGCACGCCGTTCCGCATGGCGGGGGCCATCGTCGGCATCACCTTCGGCATGGCGCTCTCGGTGGGGATGATCACCATCCAGAGCAGTTTCAACCACGCCATCGCGCTGAATTTCGAGGTGATGGACCGCTCGGAGGCCGCCGTGACCTTCACCCATGCGGTCTCGGACAAGGTGCTGTTCGAGCTGGCCAGCCATCCCGGCATCGAGCGGGTGGAGGGCCGGCGCGACGTGGCGGTGATCCTGCGCAACGGGCGGCAGACCCATCGCGGCAGCATCACCGGCCTGCCGGAAAGCCCCGTCCTGAACCGTGCCCTGACCCCGGATCTGGAGCCGATCCACATGCGCCGCGAGGGGCTTGTCCTGAGCAGCGCGCTTGCCGCCAAGCTGAAGCTGGAGACCGGCCAGACCCTGACAGCCGAGGTGCGCGAGGGCGCGCAGCCGGTGCTGGAGCTGCCGGTGATGGGGATCTCGGACACGGTGATGGGCGCGCCCGCCTATATGGCGCTCGACGGCATCAACGCGGCGCTGGGGGAACCGGGGCGCATCACCGGCGCGGCACTGCGGCTCGACGAGGCGCGGGCGGACAAGGTCTATGTCTGGCTCAAGGGGCTGCCCACGGTGGCGGGTGTGGCGCTCAAGCAGGACAGCCGCGAGGCCTTCGAGCGGATGATGAACGAGGGCGCGGGCTGGTCGCGCTTCATCATGTCGGCGGTGGCCTTCATCATCACCTTCGGCATCGTCTACAACGCCGCCCGCATCGCGCTGGCCGAGCGGTCCCGCGATCTCGCCTCGCTGCGGGTGATCGGCTTTTCGCGCGGCGAGGCGGCCTATGTGCTGCTGGGCGAGCTGGGGCTGGTGACGCTGCTCGCCCTGCCCTTCGGCGCGGCACTCGGCGCGGGCTTTGCGCATATCCTCGCAGCCGCCTATTCCTCGGAGCTTTACACCGTTACGGTGGTCTTCCAGCCCGCCACCTTCGGCAATGCCGCGCTGGTGGTGCTCGCGGGGGCGGCGATTTCCGGGCTTCTGGTAAAACGCGATGTCGACCGGGCCGATCTGGTCACGGCGCTCAAGACACGGGATTGACGATATGGCAGACACCCGCAACCGCACCCGCCTGATCCTGTGGACCCTGCTCGCGTTGCTGCTGGGCGGCGCGCTGGTGGCCGCCTTCTGGCCGCGCGCCACGCTGGTCGATCTGGGCGCGGTCACACGCGGCCCGCTGACCGTCACCATCGACGAGGAAGGCCGCACGCAGGTGCACGATGTCTATGTGGTCTCCACCCCCGTCGCGGGCCGGCTGCTGCGCGTGCGGGCGGTGGCCGGCGATGCGGTCACCCAGGGCCAGGCGGTGGCGCATATGCGCCCCACCAACCCCGACGCGCTGGATATCCGCACCCGCGAGCAGGCCTCGGCGGCGGTCGATGCGGCGCGCGCGGCGCTCAAGGTGGCGGAGGCCGAGGTCAATGTCGCCGCCGCCGATGCCGAACTGTCGCAATCGCAATACGAGCGCGACGAGACGCTGGCCCGCAGCGGCACGGTGAGCACCGCCGCGCTCGACCGCTCGCGCTCCGAGGCGCGGGCGGCCACGGCGCGGCTGGAGACGGCACGCGCGGCGGTGTCGATGCGCGAGGCGGAGCTTGCCAATGCCCGCGCCCAGCTCATCAGCTTCGACGATATCGGCCTGGCAGCGGCGGTGGCGGGCGATCACGCCTCGGATATCCCGCTGGTCTCGCCGGTCTCGGGCCGCATCCTCCAGGTGCTGCAACAGAGCGAGACCATCCTGCCGGCGGGCACGGCGGTGCTGGAGGTGGGCGACGTGACGGGCGATCTTGAGGTGATCGTCGATCTGATCTCTTCGGATGCGGTGCAGGTGAGCCTCGGCGACCGGGTGATGATCGACGACTGGGGCGGCGAGACGGCGCTGGCGGGCGAGGTCACCCGCATCGCGCCGCTGGGCGAGACCAAGGTCTCGGCGCTGGGGGTCGAGGAGCAGCGGGTCGACGTGACCGTGCGGTTCTCCGGCCCGGAAGAGGCGCGCGCGACGCTGGGCCATGGCTATCGCGTGGTGACACGGATCGTGGTCTGGGAAGAGGCCGACACCCTGCGCGTGCCGCAAAGCGCGCTGTTCCGCGACGGTGCGGGCTGGGCGGTGTTCCGGGCGGAGAACGGTCGCGCGGTGCAGACCCCGGTGACGCTGGGGCCGGGCAATGGCAGCGCGGCACAGCTTCTCTCCGGGCTTTCGGAGAATGACAGCGTGGTGCTCTACCCGGCGGCCGGGCTGACCGACGGCGCACGCATCGCCGCACGCGAGGTGGATTGAGGCGCGTCCCGGGGTGCCCCCCTGCGTCGATGACCGCTTGCGTTAGCGTGCGGGATTCGCCATTTAGTAAATGCATTTATCATTTATGGACGACTCGCATGCGTATAGAACACACGGTCGAGATTGAGGCGCCTGCAACGACGGTCTTTGCGCTCTACGCGGACCCGGAGCTCTGGCCGGTCTGGGACGGCGAGACCAAAGCGGTCGGCCTGCCGGAACTGCGCACCGGCGCCACGGGCTGGCTGCAACCGCGCGAAGGCCCCAAGGCAAAGATCCGGGTCACCGATGTGACGCCGAACCGCTCTTTCACCATCGAGGGGACGCTGCCGCTCTGCCGCATGACCTTCGGCCACGAGCTGACCGGCAATGGCAGGCAAACACGCGCCACGCATTGGGTGCAATTCTCCGGCCCGCTCGCCTTCCTGTTCCGGCGGCTGATCGGCGCCGGGATCGACCGGACCCTGCCGGACACGCTCGCGGGGCTGAAGCGCGTCAGCGAAGAGGGCGTCGCCCGTGACCGCTGACTGGCCATCGCGCTATGCCGGGCCGCATGACAGCCCCGGTTTCATCCTGTGGCGCGACTTCATGGCATGGCAGCGCGGGCTCAACGCCGTGCTGCGGCCGCTCGGGCTGACCCAGCCGCAATTCGCGATTCTCGCGGTGTTCGGCTGGCTGGCGCAGGACGGTCGCGAGGTGACGCAACAGGCGGTGGTCGATCTTGTCGGGCTCGACCGGATGCATGTCTCGCAGATCTCGAAACGGCTGGAGACGGACGGGCTGATCCGGCGGCTGCCGGCGCAGTCCGATCAACGCGCCAAGCCGGTGGCGCTGACAGCGGAGGGCGAGGCGCTGCTGACCCGCGCCCTGCCCCTCGTCGAAGAGTATGACCGCGCCTGTTTCGACCGTCTGCGCCCGGAGTGAGCGGATGCTCAGCCGGAACCGAAGAGCCGCTCGAACGCCCGGAAACCGCTGGGTGAAAAGGTAACCACGCGGGTTTTCTGGTCACGCCGCGCCCAGGACAGGTCTTCGAACCGGCTCAGCAGCGCGCGGCCCAAGCTTCCCGCCAGATGCGAGCGGCGCTCGCTCCAGTCGAGGCATTCCCGGCAGAGCGCCGCCTGCCCCTTTTGCAGCGCGCCGAGGTCGATTCCGAGATCGGTCACCAGCCCGGCCCCCGTCTCGGTCAGGCTGAGATCCTCGCCGTCGAGCCTCAGATGACCGCCCGCAATCAGGCTGTCGAACATCTGCGTGCCCATGTCGCCCGCCAGATGGTTGTAGCACACCCGCGCCTGCCGCAGCTCGGCGTCTTTCGGCCCGGTGCGCCGGCGCAAATGCCCCGCCCCGGCGGCCAGCCCCATCAGCCCCTCAAGCACATGCGCCACCTGATCGCTGGCCAGCGAGAAATACTTGTGCCGCCCCTGCTTGCGCGGGCGCAGCAACCCGCCCTGGTCGAGTTTCGACAGGTGCGAGCTGGCCGTCTGGATGGTGATTCCCGCCTCCTCCGCCAGCTCGCTGACGGTCAGCGCCTTGCCGCTCATCAGCGCGGTCAGCATATTGGCGCGGGCGGGATCGCCAATCAGCGCGGCGATACGGGCGATATCGGGACCTTCTTTCATAGTTCGACCCTAATCGAAGCATAGACCTCTGACAATCTGCTAGTCCGGGGACAGAAACCTCAAGGAGACAGCCATGCTGACCTGCGTGATCCGCTACCATATCGACCCCACCAAGAAGGCCCAGTTCGAGCAATATGCCCGCAACTGGGGCCAGGCGATCCCGCGCTGCGGCGCCGATCTGATCGGCTATTACGCGCCGCATGAGGGCTCCAGCACGCTGGCCTACGGCATCTACAATCTGGAGAGCCTCGCGGACTACGAGGCCTATCGCGCACGGCTCGCCGCCGATCCTCTGGGCCGGGAAAGCTACGAATTCGCCATGAAGGAGAAATTCCTGCTGCGCGAGGACCGGACCTTCCTCAAGCTCGCCTCTGCGCCGCACGGCCCCGGAGCGCTGCAATGATCGTGGTGATTTTCGAGGTCGAGCCGGCAGAGGGGCGCGGGGCGGACTATCTCGACCTCGCAGCCGGGCTGCGGCCGATTCTGGAGGAGATCGAGGGCTTCATCTCGGTCGAGCGGTTCCAGAGCCTGAGCAACCCCAACAAGCTTCTGTCGCTGTCCTTCTTCGAGGATGAGGCGGCACTTGCGCACTGGCGAAGGGTCAGCGCCCATCGCAGCGCGCAGTCGCAGGGGCGACAGGGGATCTTCGACGATTACCGCATCCGGATCGCGAGCGTTATACGCGATTACGGCATGTTCGACCGCGCCGAAGCGCCGGAGGACAGCAAGGCGGCGCATTCCTGACGCCGCCCCCGCGCCTGTGGCTGGCACCCGTCGCTCAGCCGCCGGCGCGCTCCGCCAGCCAAGCCGCCGCCTGCGCCACGCAGGCCTCGAAGGCGGTTAGATCGTCATAGACGGCCCCCGGCGGCACATCCCGCGTGACAAGCACGCCGGTCGAGCGCTCGACGCTGCCATGCACCATCAGGTTGTCGCACATGTCGAACGCCTCGATCTCCATCCCGTCCGCGCCCTGCAAGGCCCCGTTCTCCCGTCGCGTCACGTCCCCCTGCCAGAAGCGCGACACGCGGTCGGCGAAATGGTCGTCCGAGTTGGAATAGGCAAAGATCGGCTTGTTCTGCGCCCGCATGAAGCCGATCTCCACCGCCGTGCCCACATCGACGCTGGGGCCGTGAAACGGCGTCAGGTTGACGATCATCGCGTCGCAATCCGACAGGGCGCGCTCCATCACGTCGAAGATTTGCAGCCCCTGATCCCGCTTGGCACGCGATGTGTCGAGCGCCACCAGCCCCATCGGAAAGACCCCGTCGAGCCCGTGCTGCGCGCAAAGCGCCTTCTTGCGCATGCCGAGCGCCTGCGGATCTGGGGCGAAAACATCGGGGCCGGCGAGATAGATTTTCGTCATGGTCGGTCCTTTGCGATCGGGTGTTTCACCATGTTGCGCGGCGTTGCCCCAGTGCTTAGTCGAGGACCGCCCGGACTGCACGCAGCGCTTCGCGCGAATCCGCCAGACGACCGGCCCGCTCACGGCAAAGTGGCGCCGGCCGCACGAAGTCTCTGCGCTTAACGCCTCCATGCGGCGCCAGAATAGCAGCGGATCGTCTCACGGGTTTCGGGAGGCCTGTGCGATGCGACTCGCGACAACACACCGGATTCCGGTCGTGACCGGCACAGGACGCCGCGGCGGTACGGGAGGGATTGGCCGTCTCAGCCTTCGAAAAGCCGGCATCGCGGCCGAACGGAGAATGAGATCTGGCGAGCCCTCCTAAGCGGTTCGCCACATCCGACATCGTTCCGAAAGGGAAAGAAAAACAGATAGTTCAGTGGTGAGCCGTGCAGGATTCGAACCTGCGACCCACTGATTAAAAGTCAGTTGCTCTACCAACTGAGCTAACGGCCCACTGTGCGGGCGCTTCTAGAAAGAGCACGGGGCAGGGTCAACCCCCGATTTACGCTTTTCTTCACCCAATCGTCACGAACTCTGGAAAGGCTCTCGCAACGGGCGTATATGCCCGCCCATGGAACACGCCCCGGATACACTGCCCTTCATGAAAATGCATGGGCTCGGCAACGACTTTGTCGTGCTGGACGGGCGTGCCCGGAACATCGAGGTCACCCCAGCCCTGGCCCGCGCCATCGCTGACCGGCATCGCGGGGTGGGCTTCGATCAGCTTGCCCTGATCGAGCGCGGCGAAGGCGATGCGCGACTCACCTTCTACAATGCCGACGGCTCCACCGCCGGCGCCTGCGGCAATGCCACCCGCTGTATCGCGCGGTTCCTGATGGATGAGACCGGGCGCGCGCGGCTGGAACTGGTCACCGAGCGCGGCACGCTGCTCGCCGAGGACGCGGGTAACGGGCTGACGTCGGTGAATATGGGCCAGCCGCAACTGCGCTGGGACGAGATTCCGCTCGCCCGCGAGATGGACACGCTGGAGCTGCCCATCGAGGGCGCCCCGACCGCCACCGGCATGGGCAACCCGCATTGCACCTTCTTTGTCGAGGATGCCGAGGCGGTGGATCTGGACGCCTTCGGGCCGGGGCACGAACATCACCCGCTTTACCCCGAACGCACCAATGTGCAGGTCGCGAGCCTCATCGGCCCGGACCACCTGCGCATGCGCGTCTGGGAGCGCGGCGTGGGCGTGACCCTGGCCTCGGGCTCATCGTCCTGCGCCACCGCCGTGGCCGCTGCACGCAGGGGGCTCACGGGACGCAAGGTGACCGTCGAGCTTGATGGCGGCACATTGCAGATCGACTGGAGCGAGGATGGTGTCTGGATGACCGGCGGCACGGCGCATGTCTTCGACGGCGTGTTCTCGCGCGCCTGGCTGGAGGCGGTAGAATGAGCGCGCCGAAATTCACCACGCTGGGCTGCCGGCTCAACGCCTACGAGACCGAGGCGATGAAGGCGCTGGCCGAAGAGGCCGGCGTCGGCGACGCGGTTGTGATCAACACCTGCGCGGTGACGGCGGAGGCGGTGCGCAAGGCGCGGCAGGAGATCCGGCGGCTGCGGCGGGAAAACCCCGAGGCCCGCGTCATCGTCACCGGCTGCGCGGCGCAGATCGACCCCGACAGCTTTGCGCAGATGGACGAGGTCGACGCGGTCATCGGCAACAGCGAAAAGATGGCGCCGGACACCTGGGCGGGGCTGTCGAACGGCTTTATCGGCGAGACCGAGCGCGTGCAGGTCAACGACATCATGTCGGTGACCGAGACGGCGGAGCATCTGATCGACGGGT